>CAZVTQ010000002.1:0-237426 GCA_964630185.1 uncultured Candidatus Saccharibacteria bacterium | reverse complement strand
CCTCGGTGCCGGTGTCCCTGCTGGCGGTGTCGCTCTAGGTACTCTACACATACATCCCCCACCAAATGTTAACTTCAAAGCTAAGGTAAATTGTGCTGAGAAGCCAGTTTGTACAGTAAACTGTACTCCTGAAACTCCAAAGACTCCAGAAACACCTGGTGTAACTCCAACTGCTATTGCTTCAACGGGTCCTGCTGAAATCATCAGCGGTCTGTTTGGCACAAGCGCCCTTGGTTACGGTGTGCAACGTTACGTTGCTAGTCGTCGTCAAAAATAAAGCCTGACCGCTCCACCATAAATAAGCCATCAGGTTTCCATAAAACCCCGTCCACGTGACGGGGTTTTTGGTTTATACTAGTAAGAACAATGATATTTAAAAGAACAAAAATACTAGTTACGGTGGGACCGGCAACAAACAGCTACGAACAAATCGAAGCGCTTATAGCTAATGGTGCAAACGGCATGAGGCTAAACTTTAGTCATGGTAATCATGAAGAGCGTAATACTCAAATTGCCTGGATACGTGAAGCCAGTAAAAAACTTGGTAAGCCCGTTGCAATTTTGCAAGACCTACAAGGTCCGAAAATTCGACTTGGCAACCTGAATCACAACGTCGATGTAAAACCAGGAGACGAACTACTGCTTGAATACCAAGCTCAGCATCACGATAATGTCATACCAATTCAATACAACTTAGTGGGTAAAGTACATCCTGATCAAGCTATATATATTTTCGACGGCAAAATACGCACTCGTGTTCTCGAGGTCTTTGACAGAACAGTAAAAGTTCGTGTAGAAAGTGGCGGAACATTGATGAGCCGAAAAGGTCTCAACCTACCAGACACTGATTTTGGAGGCGATATTTTGACCGAAAAAGACCTCAGTGATATTGAATACGGCGTACATCAAGACATTGACTATGTTGCTCTCAGTTTTGTGCAAAGTCCACATGACATTACTGGGCTAAGGGAAATACTGTCAAAAAAAGGGTCAACCGCAAAAATAATCGCTAAGATTGAAACCAAAGCAGCTATCGAGGATACTCAACTCGAAGAAATCATAAAAACTTGTGACGGTGTTATGGCAGCACGTGGTGACTTGGCGGTTGAAGCGGGAGCTGAAGTAGTGCCTATTGTGCAGCGTAAAATTATTGGACTCGCACGCACGCACGGTAAGCTTTCGATCGTTGCAACACAAATGATGGCCAGTATGGTGGATAACCCTGAGCCAACTCGTGCAGAAGTAAGTGACGTTGCCTTAGCAGCTATACTAGGTGCCGATGCCGTAATGCTGAGCGATGAAACAGCCAACGGTGAATACCCGATGGAAGCAGTACAAGCTATGAAAAAAGTTATCAAGTACACTCAAGAACAAATGCCAGTAACACCTGTTTTTTATCGAGACGATGCTCGAGGTAAGCAAGATGCTATTTCTGCCGCTGCAGTCACGCTAGCTCAACAACTTGATGTAGTAGCTATTATTGCCCAGACCAAATCTGGTGCGACGGCAGCAAGTATTGCAGCTCATCGCCCAAGCCTGCCAATTATAAGTGTGACAAATTCACCTAGAGTTGCTCAACAGCTAGCTCTTTTATATGCCAACAAAAGCTTTTTGATTGAGGATGATGCGCAGGCCGGCCTACATCTTGCCAAAAGACTCAACGAAAGTAAGTATTTTGGTGAAGGTGAACATCAAATCGTGCTCGTTAGTGGGCAACAAGCAGGAGTTTCAGGTGGTACCGATACTATTCGTATCCGAACTTTATCTTAGCCTGATATAATCTAAAGCAAATGAGTGGGCACTATTTCAATAAAAAGACTGTACGCGATGTGCCGATTGACGGCAAAACGATTCTTTTGCGAGCTGACTACAATGTACCGCTAGACTCTAGCGGTAATATTGCTGATGATTATCGCATAGTTTCTTCACTGCCGACAGTTCGTTATTTGACCGAAGAAAGAGGCTGTAAAGTAGTGATAATTTCACACCTCGGTCGCCCAAAAGGAGTAGATGCAAGTCTTAGCCTGAAGCTGGTTGCCGGCAGGTTGCAAAAGTTGCTTGGCAAAAAAGTGCAATTTGTACCAGCTTGCATAGGCGATAAAGTGAAGGTAGCAACCAAAAAAATGTCACCGGGAAGTGTTGTTTTACTCGAAAATTTGCGATTTCATGAGCAAGAGGAGGCGAATGACGAGCATTTTGCCAAGCAGCTTGCTAAAGATTCTCATGCCTCGTATTTCGTGCAAGACGGTTTTGGCGTGGTGCATCGAGCGCATGCTAGCACTTCGGCTATCACGCAGTTTTTGCCTAGTGTTGGCGGCCTACTGCTTGAGCGTGAGTACGAAAATATTGAAGGTGCAATATTGCATCCCAAAAAACCTCTTGTTGCAGTGCTGGGCGGAGCTAAAATTGCCGACAAGATAGAACTTATAGATAGGTTTATTGAAATTGCCGACCAGATCGTCATAGGCGGTGCAATGGCTAATACATTTCTTTTATATAAAGGTGTAAAAGTAGGAAAAAGCCTAGTCGATCCAGACGAAAAAGAAATTATCGACAAGATATATCTAGATGTAGCCAAAAAAGTAGGACTGCATAAGGTTGATGATTTTTTATATATACCAACGGATGTGGCAGTAGCGGAAAAAATAGACAAAAAACAACCACGCAAAGAAGTTGATGTGCATAAGGTTGATGCTAATGAGACCATACTCGATATAGGTACTCATAGTGTTGACGAAATCATAAAACGCATTGGAAAATCAGGTACCGTTATATGGAACGGTCCCCTAGGTTATACTGAACTACTAAATTTCGCCTACAGCTCTGCTCGTCTAGCGCTGCATCTCGCAAAAAATCCGAGGATAACTTCAATAATTGGTGGCGGCGACACGGCAGATTTTATTCTTGATTGGGATAAGCAAAAAGGCAAGAGTTTTTCACTCGTTTCTACAGGTGGTGGAGCAAGTCTTGAGCTTATGAGTGGAAAAAAGCTTCCAGGCGTTGAAGCACTGATGAAATAGTAGTACACTATAGAGTAAAGTAAACATAAGCAGACGGGCATCCTGTACAGTAGATGAACAAAACATTAATTGTCGGTAATTGGAAGATGAACCTGAATGTACACCAGGCTAGTTTGTATGTGCATGAATTATCTCAAAAAATAGGGACACACGAAGGTGTTGAAGTAGTGCTTGCGCCGAGCTCTATTGCGCTGCAAACCCTTAGCCTACAGGTTAAGAAGCACCATCTTGGTTTGGCAGCACAAAATTGTTATTGGAGAGATGAAGGTGCTTTTACTGGTGAAGTTTCTGCTACGCAGCTCAGAGGACTGGTAGATTATGTTATTGTTGGTCACAGTGAGAGGCGACATGTTTTTGGTGAAACTGACAAAGATGTTCGTGCGAAAGTGCAAGCAGTACTCAGAAATGATCTTACCCCTATTTTATGTGTTGGCGAAACTGCTGATGAGAGAGCAAATAACGAGACAAAACATGTGCTTCATGACCAAGTGAGTGCTGGGCTCGCCAATGTATCAAGCGATGAAGTACACAAAGTAGTAATCGCATATGAACCAGTTTGGGCTATCGGCACAGGTGATAATGCACTTCCAGAGGACTTAGCGTTGGCCGAAAAAATCATCCGACACCAAGTAGAATCTTTATACGGCCATGAAGCTGCCTCTAGCCTAAAACTACTATATGGTGGTAGTGTTAATAGTGATAATGCTAGTGACTATTTAGCGCTCAAAGGAGTCAATGGTCTTCTCGTAGGCGGTGCTAGCTTACATGTTGAACAATTTTCCACTATTATTTACAACGCTCACAAATTGAAAGGTAATAAAAAATGAGTGATCTCGATTTTGACGAACTAGATAAGGCGGTAAATTCACTTGTTGGTGACAGTGATGCTGGTGATGAAAAAAAGGACGTAACATCGCAAAAACCGAGTAATGATGAAAAGCCTAGCGATGCTAGTGAAAAAATAGGACCGTCTTTGCCTAGCCGTCGTTCCGGTCGTTTTATGGATATGAAGCATGACTCGTCAGACATGCAGAAAAAAGATTCTTCACTCATGAAACCAAGTAAAACGACAATCACTCCTATCAATCCTGGCGTTAAAAAAGAAGCCGAAGACGCGAAAGAAGCACAAGATGAGGCCAAGCCTAAAAGCGATTGGCCAGATCCTATTGACTCCGCAAAAGCTGTAAATGATGAAGAAAGCAAAGAAGAGCCTACTCCGGTTAGTACAGATATGCCCGATCCGTTGGACCATATGGCAAGTAATGATACCTCAAATGACAGTGATAAATCGGATGTCAAAGACACGGACAAGGCCGAAGAAAAAGAGTCTGAAGAAAACGACGCTCCATCTGAAGATAAAAAAGACGAGCCAGAACTGGACTATGAGGAAACCGACCCTAAGAAAGATGATAAAAAAGACTCACCTTTTATCGATGATGCAAAGGTTGAAAAAAGACCACTAGGCGGTTTTTCGTCTGAGTCTCCAGTCCTACCTCCATCTGAAGTGAAAAAAGATGAAGATGGGAAGTCATCAGAAGATTCTAAGGAAGAAAAACCGACACCAGAAGAGCCTATTGAGCTACCGCCCGAACTTGATAAAGATCTTGTTGCAATTGAGGCCGGAGAAGCAATAGAAACGCAAACTCCTAAGAAAGACGAGCAAAAAGACCCAGAAGAAACTGAAAAAGCCGAGGATAAAAGTGAAGATCAAACAGATGAAAAAGAGCCAGTTGAGCAAAAAGACAGAGTCTCCGAGTTATTAGCGTCAGCTGCAACAGGTTCTATTCCTGAGCAATACAAAAGACAGAATCGCTCACACGAACTACATGCTCCGCACCCACTTTTTGACGCTGATCACTACAAAGATAGTCCAAAAGGTACGACACCTAAAAAACCTAAGTCTTTAGCTGCAAAAATATTCCAATGGATATTTATATCGCTCGGGCTAGTACTGCTGGGCGGAAGTCTTGGCGCAGCCGCATATGTCTTACTAAGCAAGTCTTAATTTTGCTATAATAGAGAACTAATGACTGATATCGTAGATGGCCTTAACGCGGCTCAAAAAGAAGCCGTATTGCATACCAATTCACCACTGTTAATACTAGCTGGTGCAGGTTCAGGTAAAACAAAAACCCTTACGCACAGGGTGGCTTATCTTGTAAAAGAAAAAAATATCCAACCCTCAAATGTATTGGCAGTAACATTTACAAACAAAGCAGCGAAAGAAATGCGCGAAAGACTAGCACACTTATTAGGCGTTGAGGTGCCGGATCGCAGCTTTTTCCCGTGGATGGGAACATTCCATAGTATTTGCGTTCGTTTGCTTCGAACTGACGGCGAGCAAATAAAAATACCAAAAAACTTTGTTATTTTTGACGAGTCAGACCGACTAGGTGCAGTAAAAATGGCAATGAAAGAGCTACACATTAGCGAAAAAGAATTTGCTCCCCGTGCAGTCGCGAGCCTGATAAGCAGTGCCAAAAATGACCTAGTATCTTCACAGGAATACGCCGCAACAGCACAACTTCCTATGCAAAAAACAACGGCATCTATTTTTCCAAAGTACGAATCTATTAGAAGAGATGCTATGGCTCTTGATTTTGACGATCTCATAAGTGAAACCGTTCGATTGCTCAGTGAGGTTGATGAAGTACGGTCTAAATGGCAGACACACTTCAAGCACGTTTTGATAGATGAATATCAGGACACGAACGCTTCTCAGTATAAGTTGGTGAAGTTACTGCTTGGTGCAAATCAAAATATTTGTGTAGTAGGTGATGATTGGCAGAGTATTTATAGCTGGAGAGGTGCTGATTATACAAACATACTTAATTTCGAACGTGACTACCCTGGTACAACTGTTATAAAGCTAGAGCAAAATTATCGTTCAACCAAAGCAATCCTAGATGCGGCACATCATGTCATAACAAAAAACACTTCTCGTAGTGACAAAAAACTTTGGACAGAAAAGACCGATGGAGAGCCAGTACAGGTAATACATGCCCAAAGTGAGGCTCACGAGGCGGAGTCGATAATAAGTCGTATTTCAAGCAGTGTAAATATAAAAGCTAGAGATTACGATGATTTTGCAGTATTGTATCGTACCAATGCGCAGAGTCGAAGTCTTGAAGAGTCGTTTGTAAGGTACAACATTCCATATCAAATTGTTGGTGGAGTTCGGTTTTATGATCGTGCCGAGATTAAAGATATTATTGCCTATTTAAGACTTGTCTATCAGCCAGCAGATTTAGCAAGTTTCTTAAGAGTAGTTAATCTGCCAACTAGAGGTGTTGGTGCGAAATCTCTCGATAATTTCCTTGCATGGCAGGCTGGCAGTCGGTACGAGGATATTGTTACAAACCTGCTTCATAGTGAAGAGTGCACAACTATTACACCAAGAGCTAGGGGTGCCCTGAAATCTCTAGGAATGTTACTCACTAGCTTAACTGAACAGTCTGAAAAACTTTCATTGTCCGACCTAATTGAGATGGTTATTAATCGGCTTAACTATCTTGAATATCTACAATCTAATGAGCCGATAAAAGCCGAGGAAAAAACAGAAAATGTCCGGGAGCTTATATCCGTTGCGCGTGAGTATGAAACACTAGGCCTGAGTGGCTTTCTTGAAGAAGTTGCGCTTGTTTCAAGTGCCGACACAACAGAAAATGGCAGTAGAGTAACACTTATGACGATGCACGCTGCTAAGGGCCTTGAATTTCCAGTTGTATTTATTGCTGGTATGGAAGAGTCTGTTTTCCCACATTCTCGAGCGCTGTACGATGCTAACGAAATGGAGGAGGAAAGACGTCTTTGCTACGTTGGTATGACAAGAGCCAAAGAGGAGTTGTACCTCATAGCAGCGGGCTCACGCTTGCTGTATGGAACTCGGCTATACAATCCACCATCTAGGTTTATTACGGACATAGATGCAGCTTCTGCTCCGAGTACGCCGTCATTCTTGGGTGGGGAGCCGACCATTGTTATGGAAGAAGAGGCTATCGATCTAGATTTTGGCGATACGGTGAAGCACGATGTTTTTGGAAAAGGCAAGGTTACGAAGATTGATGGACAGACTATCAGTGTTGCTTTTGCAACAGGTACAAAAAAGCTAAATGCAGCCTTCGCACGCTTGCAAAAATTATAAAACTTTTCCACATATAAGTAAGTATTTATGATAAAATGGGTCTTGAAACCTCTCGTGGGGATTCAAAATTATTTATGAGTTTAACCCTTGTTAAGTCCAATAAAAAAGTATGGAGTTTTGCTAGCTTAGTTGCGCTAACTCTACTAACTTTTTTGTTAATTTTTTCTATTAAAACTGCACAGGCAGCTGATCCTAACGAGCGTGTCATAACAATTCACGATCGTGACACCGATACAAGTATTGTGACCCGAGTTGGCACTGTAGCTCAAGCACTAAAACAAGCAAAAATTAAAACCGGTACTTACGACAATGTCGAGCCAAGTCTAGATACAAAACTGACAGACAATTCGTACCAAATAAACATATACCGAGCGCGACCCGTTATGGTGATTGACGGTGTAACAAAACGAATCGCTATGACTGGATCGGAAACACCAGCCCAAATTGCAAAGGACGCCGATTTAACACTATATGATGAAGACAATACAACTTTAACGCGAAGTACTGACATCATAGACTCAGAGGGCGCTGGGTTGATACTGACAATCGACCGATCTACTCGCTTTACTCTGGTACTTTATGGCAAACCAATCGAAACTGGTACGCAGGCTAAGACCGTAGGCGGTATGATAAATGAAAAAGGAATTAAGCTTGGTAAGGCCGATACTGTGTCGCTGCCAAATTCAACGCCAATCACCACCGGTAGTAGAGTTGAAATCTGGCGTAACGGCAAGCAAACAGTGACCCTTGAAGAGCCTATTGCATTCCCTGTACAACAAATACAGGACACCAACCAACCTATTGGCTACAAGCAAATCAAGACCGCAGGTACGCTAGGTAAGAAAGTTGTTACATATGAGATTGAAATGCGTAACGGTCAGGAAGTTGCAAGACGTGAAATCCAAAGTGTTCAAACACTTGCTCCTCAACAGCAGGTAGAAATTGTTGGTGCCAAGCCGAGCTTTAGTGGTGACTTTGCAGCTGCACTAGCAAAACTTCGTAGCTGTGAAGGTGGCTATACAAGTGTGAACCCTGCTGGCTATTATGGTGCTTATCAGTTTACTCAAAGTGCGTGGAACTCCAACGCTCCAGCAGGCTATGCAGGAGTTAACCCAACTCAAGCACCACCTGCTGCTCAAGACCAAGCTGCGCGTAACTATTATGTTAAAAGCGGTTGGCGTCCGTGGCCAAATTGTGGCCGTAACTTGCCAGATATATACCGCTAATGCCTGACAAATCTCTTGGCCAACATTGGCTAAAAAATCGAGAAATTTTGCAACATATTGCCAGCTTCGCAGAGCTGGCTAGTGAAGATACTGTGCTAGAAATTGGCCCAGGCCCAGGCACTCTCACTAGTGTTCTTTTGTCTCATGCTGGGAAAGTGATAGCAGTTGAATTTGATGAAAATTTAGCAAACAAACTGCCAAAACAATTCCCAGGTAAAAACTTAGAAGTCATTCATAGCGATATACTTTCATACGACCTCAACCGGCTACCTGCAGGCTACAAAGTAGTTGCAAACGTACCGTACTATATAACTAGCAAAATTGTACAACTCCTTATGACTGCTGAAAATAAACCAAGCGTCGTGGTTTTGTTGGTGCAAAAAGAGGTGGCAGAACGTCTAGCTGCTGTAGGTGGCAAACATAGTATTCTTAGCGTTAGTGCGCAACTTTTTGCAAATGTTAGACTGGGTGATAAAGTACCTGCACATTTCTTCGAACCAGCCCCAAAAGTAGATTCACAAGTGGTTATTTTAGAGCCTCACGCCGAGCCACTTTTTGAAAATTTCGACCAGAAAGTTTTCTTCCAAGTTGTAAAAGCTGGCTTCTCAGCAAAACGCAAAAAAATAATTTCTAGCTTGAGCGCCGGCCTTGCAGTTGAAAAAGATAAGATTGAAAGTATGCTAAATGCTGTAGGTGTTGATCCAAATCAGCGTGCAGAAAACCTTAGCCTTCAGGAGTGGTGGGATTTAACGAGACAATACAAAAATGATAGCTAAAGATCAGCCTACAATATTTAACTCACAAATTATCACTGGTGTTTCATCTGTTAGTAATGGGAATATGAAAAAAGCCGGTATGCCTGAAGAACTTAAAAAAGATGTTGATTCAAATCGCAAAAAATTCTTACAAGCTTTAAATATACAGCCCGAACAAACTGTTCTTGTCAGACTTACATATGACAAAGATGATTTTACTGTATATGACACAGTGGTAACAGAAGATCAAGGAAAAGGGATAGTCAAAGAAGGTGAGCCGTTTACTGACGCCCTAGCGACGGCAGATAAAAATGTTGCTCTTTTCTTACCCATTGCAGATTGTGTTGGAGCAATTATTTATGATCCAGTAAAGGAAGTTATTATGGTGTCTCATTTGGGTCGACATAGTACGGAGCAATATGGTGCATCAAAAAGTATCGAATATTTATCAAATAAATTCGGCTCAAATCCAGCCGATATATTGGTCTGGTGTTCGCCGTCACCTGGTGTAGAGTCGTACCCACTACATGCTTTTGAAAACAAGTGCTTAGCAGATGTAAATAAGCAACATTTTATGTCCTCTGGCGTAAAAGAGCAGAATATAGAAATTTGCGATGTCGATACATCAAAAGAAAAAAATTATTTCTCGTACAGTGAGTTTATAAAAGGCAACCGTGAAATTGACGGCCGTTTTGCTGTTGTCGCTATGATGACATAAGGCTTTAACAAGCGGTATCTGGCAAACTAAGAGGCAAATACTCAACGTTTGTGTTGCTACCGTAGTTTTCGAAAGGATGAGAATAGGTGGATATAATGTCTTGTTGGCACGGAGCAAAAGGATCTTCGCCTTCATTTTCATCAATATAAAAAGGCCGACCGTAGGAATCTTTTAATTTACGTACGTCAATATTTCCTGCTGCTGTTGATATTGCATCCAATGCTGCCGAGTAGTTAACCCAACAAGGGTCGGTATCAGGCAATGCTGCTAAGTCGGTTCCAGTGGTTTGAGAGTAGCAGTTATCGGCCGTCCACACATTTCCAGTAATTTCTAAGAGTGTTTTTCCCGTTTCGTTTCTGGCAGCAATGATTGCTTGAATAAGATTTCTCTCGCTTGCTTTGTCCTTAGATACGTGAGCCCTGTCTTGTATGCCGGTATATGCAGCAATTACTAACGCCGCAATTATTCCAATAACGACAATTACAATTAAAAGTTCAACAATAGTAAATCCTCGCTCGCGCATAGCTATATAATCATAACGTAGTTGCTATTATAAGCACAAGTAGTATGGAGCTCCTTTGTCGCTTAACAGTTGTGGTCGTGTTAAAATAAGGTGCAATGGGAAAAAACTTATACATTACAACCGCAATTCCATACGTAAATGGTACACCTCACATTGGTAACGCAATGGATTATTTGTTTGCCGATATTTGGGCAAGGTACCAGAAGCAACAACAGCCTGAAAGGCTGCTAAGATACTCAGCCGGTACAGATGAGCATGGCAACAAGATAGCCATGAAGGCAAAGGAAGAAAATATCGATCCAAAAACATATACGGATCGTCACTTCGAAGCATTTGCCAATCTTATGAAAAAAATTGGTGCAGGGTATACAGATTTTGTTCGCACAACTGACACTCATCACGAACAGGCTGTACAAGAAATATGGAAAAAATTAGAGCAGTATATATATAAAGGTAAATACGAAGGTTGGTACTGTGTTGGTCATGAAGCATTTTTTACTGAGAAAGAAGTAGCTCTAACAAACGGTGTGTGTCCAGACCATCAAACTCCATATGAAAAATTATCGGAGGAAAACTACTACTTCAAGTTAAGTAGTTTTGGCGAGCAAATTAAGCAAGCAATTGAAAACAAAAAAATGATTATAGAGCCAGAGTTTCGTCAAAAAGAAATCCTAAAACTTATTGATGACGGTCTAAGAGATGTCAGTATATCTCGTCCAAAAAAGAGCCTGACCTGGGGAGTTCCCGTTCCTGGCGACCCAGAGCAGGTGATATATGTTTGGGTAGATGCCCTGCCGAATTACCTTACTGTAATAGGTTACCCAGATAAAGAGGAGTGGAAAGATTACTGGCCAGCGGATATTCAGGTTATTGGTAAAGATATTTTACGGTTTCATGCAGCAATTTGGCCGGCAATTCTTATTGCTCTTGATCTGCCTTTACCAAAGAAACTACTCGTTCATGGATTTGTAAATGTTGGTGGTGCAAAAATCAGCAAAACAGTTGGCAATGTCATTGACCCAAATGAGATTGTTGACGCCTATGGTGTGGATGCATTTCGTTATTTCTTTTCTCGCCACATTCCAACCTTAGATGACGGTGATTTCACTTGGGAAATTTTTGAAAATGCCTATAACAATGAATTGGCTAATGAACTTGGAAATCTTATACAGCGAGTAGCAAGTATGGTTAATCGCTACCAAAGTGGTGTTATTGGTGACCACCCAAAACCTGAGCACGATATAAAGATGTATAAAGAGCATATGAGTAACCTTAAGTTCAATCGAGCAATAGACGAAGTGTGGAATATGGTTCGTGAACTAAATGTCTATATAGAGAACGTCAAGCCATGGCAGGTTGCTAAGAATGCAGAAAATGACCCAGAGGAAAAAGAACATCTTGATGCTATCTTGGCCTATGCTTGTGGAAGTCTTCTTCAAATTGCAGATTTATTAGTGCCATTTTTGCCCGGAACTTCAAAGATAATGCACGATACTTTCGGTACGGGCGTCGTAAAACTACCAGAGTCTGTCCTATTTCCTAAAATTCACAATCACACCGAAGCAACTAGACAGTAATTTATTTTTCAAGCTCTTCGATAATTTTCGGTATTGGCTGCAGAGCTGAACGTATTTCTTCTAGCTGCACTTTTTGTGTAGCTGCTTCATTTTGAATACGAAGTTCATCATCAAATATACTGATGAATACCGATGCTTTTGACAATTCAGTTATGGCTTCCATGCTTTGAAATAAGTCGCTGTCTCGGTCATCTATTACTTTGTCGCGCTCAGCTTCAAAAAAACTGTCATGGAAATGTATATCGAAAGATGTTTCATCAACTTCTATAATTTCAATTCCACTCTGTCCGGTTATTTCTTCGTATATCTCGGCTACCTTGTTGTCTACTTCATAGGATGCATCTTCGTACATACTGACGTACTCGTTGTTCTGCATATCATCTTCATCAGACATTTTCTTTACAGTACCACCAATTTTAGCCAGTTTTTCTTCATCTTCCAATATTGTTAAGACAGTGTCATCGGGGTATAGCCTTCGTGCGATATTTTCTGCCCAATCTCTTAGAAAAACCTGTTGTTCACTGGAAGGCTCTAAATTAAATATGTCACGAGCGAGTTCTATGCACTTGGCTCTATCAAGCTCTTCAAGCTGTTGAATTGTTTCTTCATCTAAACCTTCAAAAAGTGTAGAGGAACCATCTTGAGCAGTCATAAAATCTTGCGCACGTTGGTAGTTAACTTCACCTATCATAGATTTCATCAAAGCTTGCTTTGCAGTATAAAGCTCTGCCATAAGCATTTTTGACTCAACTAAAACGTCCTGAATTTCCTCAGTTAGCGTGTCGGTGGTGGGGCGGTGTTCCATATATCGCTATTATAACATATATATAGACTATAATCAAGGGTTATAATAGAGTAATAATGGAACTTATCGACACACATTGCCATATTCATTCTTCAGACTATAAACTCAATCCAAACGAGGCGTATAAGCGCGCAATCAATGGAGGTATAGTTAAGATGATTTGTGTTGGCACTAGCGTTGAAGATTCGCGTTTAGCTGTTAACTTTGCATCGCAACATGATAATGTTTTCGCCTCCGTAGGAGTTCATCCACATGAGGCAAAACATGGTATTGAAGGTGTGCAAGAGTTGATAAATGAAAACAAAGTAGTGGCGATAGGTGAGATCGGGCTCGATTATTTTTATAGCCACAGCGAGCATGCTAAGCAAATAGCTATATTCGAACAGCAGATACAGCTAGCAAGTGACAATAATTTACCAGTTATATTTCATGTACGAGAAGCATTTGATGATTTCTGGCCAGTTTTGGACAACTTCTCGGGTGTTCGTGGTGTTTTGCATAGCTTTACAGATAGCACTGCTAATCTTGAAAAGGCTTTAGGACGCGGCCTGTATATTGGTGTGAACGGCATAAGTACATTTACAAAAGAGGTAAACCAGCAAACTATGTTTGCCCATGTTCCGCTCGATTCACTACTGTTAGAAACGGATTCTCCTTACTTGACGCCAAGATCAAGACGTGGTAATGTGAATGAGCCTGTGTTTGTGAGAGAGGTAGCGGAGTATATAAGTACCGCACAATCAACCCCTGTTGATGAGCTAGCTACCCGAACAACTCGCAACGCGACAAATCTATTTCATATTTAAATATTTTAAATACAATTCAAACACAAAAAGTCTCTATAAAAGTTGCAAAAAATAATAATAAATATTACGCATGGAGGCGTTTTTAATGGTTATTTACCCACCAAATAGTCGTGCAAAATTTGAAAAACCAAATTGGGCACAAAACTCTACAGGCTCACGACCTTCTCAACTAGAGCAATTGCCAAGTGATTATGAATATCAACCGTCCGCTGAAAACAGTACCTCAACAGTATCAGGAGAAGTGACATATACAACTCAAGAAGTGTCTACAGAAATGATCGAAGCAGCTCGAGACGAAGCTCAAGTAAAATTTATTATGGCGAACACAGAATCTATCTGTGCTTGGCGTAAACTAGCTCAAAGTCAATAAAGAGGCTATTATTGCTATATGCCTACTTTACTGCAACAAGCAATGAGTCTTTTGGTCGGAGATCAGCCTAATAGGCAGCCTGCGTCCCAAAAAACGACAACGCGCCCACTCAAGAAGCTGACAGACCGTCAGCTTATTAAGCTTGAGTCTGAAATTGGCCGTACATTGTTTGGTGAAATACCTACAGGTCGAACTCGAGAGTTTTTTTGTCTCGACAACGACACCTGGATTTGGCATGAAGAATGGAAAGACGATGCAGGGCAGCAAAAAAGCCAGACTGTTCGCTACGAAGTTCACCCAAATGGTATTTTGAAAGTTGAAGATGGCGGTAAAAATTATAACTTCTTAAAAGGCCAAGAGCTTATGAATCTTGCACTTGCAACTCGTATGTATCATGAACGAGTCATGCGTGAGCTTTACAAGCGTGATCCAAAAACTGGTGCATTGCTGACTGCTGAGCCAAGTACAATACCTCAAGTCCATGAGTAAAAAACCTCTTTATTTAGACTATGCTGCGGCAACACCGCTTGACTCGCAAGTATTAAAAGCCATGCAGCCTTACCAGGCTGATTTTTTTTATAACCCTTCTGCCCCATATCAACCTGCGCGTGAAGTGCGCGCAGACATTGAAGCCGCGCGTAGCTCTGTTGCCCGTTTACTTGGCGCAAAACCAACCGAAATTATATTTACAGCTGGTGCAACAGAGTCGATAAATCTTGCATTTACTGTGGGCGGGCATGTTGTTGTATCTGCCATCGAACATTCAGCTGTTCTTGAAACGGCCAAGCAGTATCAACACTCAGTCGTAGGCGTAGACAAAAATGGACAGGTACATCTAGCCAAACTAGCAAAAAGCATCCAAGATGATACAACTCTTGTGAGTATTGGTTTGGTCAATAACGAAACTGGAGTTATCCAGCAAATACGTGAAATTGTAAAAATTATTGAGGATATTCGATCAAGTAGAATTGAAAAAAATAACTCTACTCCAATATTTTTACATACCGATGCGTCGCAGGCTGCAGGTATACTTGATTTAAATGTTGCAAGGCTAGGTGTAGATATGCTTACCCTCAATGGAGGTAAGATGTATGGTCCAAAACAGACGGGCATACTATACGCGAGCAGCGCTGTTCCACTGAAGCCAGTCATTCACGGAGGGGGCCAAGAAAGTGGCGTGCGATCAGGTACAGAAAATGTTGCCGGAATAATTGGTTTTACTGCTGCACTTGAAATAGCTGAAAAAAAGAGAAAGTCAGAAGTAGAGCGTTTACACATGTTGCGAAAACAAATGATAGATCTTCTCAAAGCAGAGTTTGAGGATGTATCTGTAATCGGTCACAGTAAGCATCATGCTCCGCACATTCTCTCGGTTGCTTGGAATGGTCTTGACGCCGAGAGAGTGCTATTTGCGCTTGAGAGCAAGAACATACTAGTCGCTACTGGTTCTGCTTGTGCAGCAAATAAAGACACAAGATCTCATGTATTAACTTCCTTGGGGTTTGAGAGTAATCTTATCGACGGTTCGCTTCGTTTATCATTTGGCCGCCCAACAACCAGCAAAGAAATCACACAAGCTGCTAAAATAATAAGCATGATTGTTAAGCAGGAACTTAGTCGTGGCAAATAATTCAAACGGTGGATTTGCAGCAGCAAAATATATAGGCGGTTTTGTTTTGATTTTTGTGGTGCTCTTTTTTGTTTTGCTCCCATACTACCTTGGACCTAACGACTTACATAATTGCGCAAAAAATCCCGACAACAACGACCTAAACGTAAAATGTCACAAAAGCGATGCCATTGTAGCAATTAGTGGGGGTGACACAAAAGCACGTACAGCAGAGGCAATTAAATTATATGTAAATGGTTGGGCTGATAAACTAATATTCTCAGGTGCAGCGCAGGACAAGAGTGGTCCAAGTAACGCTGAGGCTATGAAGAAGCAAGCAATAGAAAGTGGCATAGCTGAAAGCAATATATTGATAGAAGAAAATTCTGTAAATACTCAAGAAAATGCCGCTAATACTCAAGGTTTGATAGAAAGTAATAATCTTCACAGTATTATTTTGGTAACATCTGCTTATCATCAAAAAAGAGCTAGCTTGGAGTTCCAAAAACGTGCGGGTAGAAGTGTTGAAGTAGTGAACCATCCAGTTGCACACGACAATCAATGGCAGGAAAATTGGTACCTTACTCCTTCGGGTTTGTGGCTATCAGTTAGTGAGCTTGTGAAAGTTATTGGATTTTACACCAGTGGCAGCTAAAAAAGTCTATGTAGGTATGAGCGGTGGGGTGGATAGTAGTTTATCTGCTGCACTATTGGTCGAGAAGGGGTACGACGTTACTGGCGTGTACATGAAGAACTGGACGCAAGATTTACCAGGTATGAAGTGTCCGTGGGCAGATGATTTAGCAGATGCAAAACGGGTTGCAGTTCAGCTCGGGATAGATTTTAAGGTGTTTGATTTTCAGAAAGAATACAAACAAAAAGTCGTCGACTACATGATAAAAGAATACAAAACCGGGCGCACGCCAAATCCGGATATTATGTGTAACCAAGAAGTGAAGTTCAAACTTTTTCTAGATGCCGCTTTAGAAGACGGGGCAGACATGATTGCGACTGGCCATTATGCTAGTACCGAAAATGGAATTTTAAAAAGAGCGGTTGATGAAAGCAAAGATCAAACTTATTTTTTGTATAGAATCACTGAAAAAGCACTTGAAAAAACTCTATTTCCACTTGGAGGAATGAAAAAAACTGAAGTTCGAAAACAAGCCGAAAAACGAAAACTTTTTACCGCCAGTAAAAAAGAAAGCATGGGTATATGTTTTGTCGGATCTGTCGGTATACGTGAGTTTTTAAGCCAATATGTACAAACAAAGCCAGGTGCTATTGTTGATTTGCAAACCAAAAAAGAAGTTGGGAAGCATGATGGGGCAATATTTTTCACACTGGGTCAGCGACATGGTTTGAATGTTGGGGGAGGCCTTCCATATTATGTAGTCGCAAAAGATATGAAGAAAAACGAAGTATACGTTACACGCGATCTTAATAATGGTGAGTTATGGCGAAAAGAAGTAATTCTATCAGATATACATTGGATAAAAACCAAACCTTCTAAAGGTATAAAATTACAAGTTCGTATGCGACACAGAGCTCCTTTGATTGAGGCAATCTTTGAAGACAATACGCTTTTACTCGAGCAACCACAACGGGCAATTGCAGCCGGGCAATCCGCAGTCTTGTATGACGAACAAGTGGTTTTGGGTGGTGGAATAATTATCTAAGGAAGGCAGAATTCACCTCTGTGGATTGTATTGCAATTTACTTATAAATATTGTAAAATAAAACAATGATAACAGAAGTGTACAAGGGTGCTCCCAACACCCCTGAACTTTATGTACCTCAGCGTCACATGCTTGAGGCTGTTGAAGATGCCCGAGAGGCGGGTATATCGGAGTGTTATGTTGATGTTGCGACTGGTGTTGGTAAAACATATGCGGTAGCCCATGATATAAAAAAGTACTTATATAAAAAGCCTGATGCGCGTGTTTTGTATTTGTGTCACAAAGGCCAAGTTCTTGAGCAGGCTAGAAATACGATATCAGATGTTGTAGGCCCAGAAGTCTCTCATGGTAATTTTTATAAAAACCAATACGAAGATCAAGAACAGATGACATATGCAACATTCCAACAAATGGGCGGTAGGTCTGATGAAGGTAAAAACTATCACGCATTTAACCCAAAAGAATTTGACTACATTGTGGTTGACGAAGGTCACCATGGTCCAGCACCCACCTACACAGAAGTAATTGAATATTTTGAACCAGCTTTTCAAATTGGCCTCACAGCTACAGACGAACGTATGGACGGAAAAGATATCAGTGAAGTTTTGGGTCCTAAGGTTTTTGAGTACACACTCGAAGAAGCAATTGCCGAAAGTGTACTTGTGAAACCAGACTACAGGCTTTTTACTGAGCACGAAGCTGACTTGAAGGATCTTTTAGAAGACGAGGACATGCCACCAACACTAAAAGAAATAAATGATCGCCTAACAAGGGTGCAGCGTGACAAAAACTATCAACAAGCGATAGTAGGCGAGATACAGGCTGCACAGGCAGAAAATATGGATCCACGTACAGTTATTTATTGTCCAGATATTCAGTATGCTGATGAGTTCTCAGGACTGATTCCAGAGGGTCAGGCTCTTCATTCTGGTCTGAGTGAAGAAGAGCAAGATGAAAGATTACGCGCATTTCGTACGGGTGAATTACCAACACTTTTAGTGGTGGATATTTTCAACGAAGGTATAGACGTGCCCGAGATAAACACCATGGTATTTTTGCGTGGAACAGAGTCAAAAACAATATTCCTCCAGCAGCTTGGTCGTGGCTTAAGAACTGCTGAGGGCAAAGAAAAGGTCATTGCGCTTGATTTTGCGGCAAGCTGGCAACGAATCATGCTGATCGCTGAGTTAAAAGATAAAGTACAAACAATCTATCAAGGGCAAAGACCTTACTCAAAAAATGGCGACGGTTACAAAAATTCTCGCAGCGAACGGCAATATTTTGAAAGTGAAAAGATGGTGCCGTTTGACTTTAGTTTCTCAAAAGATGCTCTTGACGCTGTTAATATTGTTGAAAAGATACGAAGAGAAAAAACCAAACTCAAACAAGTCAATAAAAAGGATGGTTGGCTTGAAAAATGGAAAAATGCCGATAAAGCCTTAGAGGCAATGTTTGGCCTAAAGCCTTTCGACCCACAAGATCCCGATAATCCTCATAACCTACCAATTCAGAGACTAACTCAGGCTCAGGAAGATAGTTATGCAAGAAAGATTGCTCTTGGAGATAAGAATGCTCAAGAACAGTATATTATGCATCGTCTTAGGTATGTCTACAATAGGGCTTTAACAGAGCATGGCAAACAAGTTGCCGCTGGCAGTCTTGACTTAGAGGATTATTTTCAAAAAGGACTAGAAGAACTAACAATCTTACTTGATAAGTACGATACGGATACATATAAAAAACACCCCGATCTTCGAAGGTATATGGCAATAAAACTTTGGAGTGGCTTACAGAAGGTATCCCAATACGAATCAACTCAGATTCGTATACCTATACATATCCAGGAAAAAGTGAAAAAGATTCAACATGCTCAGGAGCTCTACATGAAAAAATCAAAAACAGGGGCGATACCACTTGATACAGAGCTGGCGGAGTTGTTAGAAGATGACCTTAGTATAGCTGATATAGAATACCTAAGATCATGGGCGGATATGTTTGAAAATGGATTTGATGGTATAGAAAAATTATCCATGCTCCAAGCTGAGGGTGAGGGTGTCGTTGAGGAGGTTTCAACGAATATTGCTGAAGATAAAATGGCGATAATGCTAGAGGGATTAAGTTTACAAGAGAGACGGGTATTAATAGATAGGTATGGAATCGGTACTGGGGCTCCAAGAACGCAAGAGGCCGTTGCTAATGATTTAGGGGTAACAGGCTCTAGAGTGGGTGCAATTGAAAGTGCTACGGTAGAGAGGCTATATAAAGACCCCATGTCGATAGAAGTTCGAGACGCTTTCATAGGTATTGACACGCCTGAAGAATATTTAGCACAAAACTTTCCTAACATTATGCCAGCCCGCAGCGCTAGAGAGCGCAGCATTATTCATCAGCTATATGATGCATACGCTAAGTTGCATAAATCGCAAACTCCAGATGTGTGGGAGGAGATTCGCACCCTTGAAGGTCACCTCAGGTATGAACGTAAAGAACAGGAAGATAGAAGTAAAGAACCACAGCTCCGTAGCATTAGTCTAAAAGGCAGTGAAAAACAATACGCATTAAGAGTCGAGAAAAGAGAGAAATTCTGGAAAGAGTTAATGCTTGAAAATGCACCTGAACACGTTGCGAGTAGGATCATGACTCATATTGAAAGCTTAGAAATGCTAGAAGGTCTGTCGGAAAGTTTACGTCATGCTAGAAAACTAATAGAACTCATGAACGCAAAGGGGCCGTCTTCGCACTGGGAAGTAAAAGGTAGCAAAAAAGATCTAACCACCCTAGTGTCTATTATCGAGACTGAAATAAGCTATTTAAAAGACAGCCATAAACCGATGCCTACTCAGTTATTTCAATTAAGAAGTATCATTAGTAAATTGAACGGAAGTATTTTACGAGCAGAATATTCATTAAGCAATATTAATAAATATTAATACAGTAGCTTAAATAGCGATAAACATTTCTGACAGTTTAGAAACCCTTTCCAGCATAAGCAATTCTGGTATATAATAGGTTACTAGAAATGGCACTCAACAAACTCAAAAAAACATTCAAACGCGCCAGTGATTCTGACGCTGTAAATCATATTGTTGCACTCGATATCGGTACGGAGTTTGCTAAAGCCCTTATTGCACGTATCGATGGCGATGAAATGAATATAGTCGGCGTTGGTCGAGCTCGCCAAGATGTCAGCGATATGCACTCAGGTGCTATATCTGATATTGGTGGTGTTGTGCGCGCTTGTGAGGAAGCGCTTTCAGAGGCCGAAGACCAAGCTGGAGTGCAAGCTCGTTCAGTAGTAATCGGTATTGCCGGTGAGTTGGTAAAAGGCACAACCAACACCATACGCTACAAACGCCCACACCCCGACAAAGAACTCGATATTGCTGAAATGGAATTTATCATAGAGAAAGTTCAGGAGCGAGCTCAAGTAAAAGCCCAAAAACTTGTTGCTTGGGAAACAGGTAACGAAGATGTTGAAGTAAAACTAGTCAACTCAGCAATTGTTGGCATTCATATCGATGGTTACAAAATTACAAATCCTATAGGCTTTCAAGGTAAAGATGTTTCAATCCAAATATATACTGCATTTGCACCTATGGTTCACATCGGCGCCTTAGAGCGAACAGCGGCTGAGCTCGATCTCGACCTTATAGCTGTTGCGGCTGAGCCATTTGCTGTAGCGCGTTCTGTGCTTGGCAACGATGCAAGTAGCACTTTTACAGCAATTCTTACTGACGTTGGTGGTGGAACAACTGACATCGCCGTTATAAACGATGGTGGAGTCGAAGGCACAAAGATGTTTGGTATAGGTGGGCGAAGTTTTACCCGTACTATCGCCACAGAACTTGATCTTGGCTATGACGACGCCGAAAAACTCAAAATAAACGTCGATGATCCAAACATCAAAGAAAATGTAGCCGAAGAAGTTAATAGGGCTATAGATAAGACCTTAGAAGTCTGGATGGGCGGTGTTGAACTAGCTCTCGGTGAATTTGACTCAGTAGATCATTTGCCAAGTAAGATATTGCTTTGTGGTGGTGGTAGCTCGCTCAAGAAACTTGTCCACGCACTCAATGCTAGCGACTGGTACAAAGATTTGCCTTTTACCAAGAAGCCAACCGTGCATCACATTAGTCCAGAAAATGTCGACGGTATTAATGACAAGACAGGTAAAATTACCGACCATACACTCATAACCGCTATGGGGCTGCTCAGGGTTGGATATGATACGATGGTAGGTACAAGCGATACTGATACCGTTAAGGATAAGATAAATCGCATATTACGAGTATGAAAAAAGACGTCATTTACATTGATACCGAAGATGATATCACCTCGATCATCGAAAAAGTAAAAGCTTCAAACGAGAAGATTATTGCACTTGTACCTCCAAAGCGTGTAGGTGTTTTGCAAAGTGCTGTAAACTTGAAGCTTCTCCAAAAGTCTGCTCACTCCGCTGACAAACGGATAGTACTTATTACTGCAAGCAAGCCTCTTGCATCCCTAGCGGCCGGTGTGGCTATACCAGTTGCAAAAAACTTACAGTCAAAACCAGAACTCGCCGTAGCACAAGAACTTCCAGAAGCAGATGACTCAGAAGAAGATGTTATAAATGGTGAAGATTTACCGGTGGGTGAGCTTGAAAAATCCGCTCCGGCCAACATTCCGCAAGACGATGAAGAGATAGAGCTGCCTGAAGATTTAAAAAAGCCTGTAGATGGGCCGTTTGGTAAGCCAAAAAAGACCAAAAAGGCTAAGAAATCTGGCCCAAGTGTTCCCAATTTTGACGTATTTCGTAAGAAGTTATTTTTGATAATTGCCGGTGGGGTGCTTTTCATCCTCTTTCTTATATGGGCAATTTGGTTCGCTCCTCATGCGACCGTTAATATTAAAGCCAAAACCACTACCGAAAGTGTTGATACGCCAATCGGGCTTAACGTGAACGGCACAACAGACGTTGACGCAAGGGTAATAAAACCTACTGTTCAACAAATCAAGAAAACTAACTCAGTAGATTTTGATGCAACAGGTAAGAAGGATATCGGCAATAAAGCGACCGGAACAGTGACAATCAGTAATTGTGATACGAATGATCCAATTGCGATAGCCGCCGGGACAGGTCTAAGCTCAAACGGACTTACTTTTATAACGGTGTCAGGTGTGACCGTACCGGGGGCGAAATTCAGTGGAGGTGGCTGTAGTAAAGCTGGCACAGCCTCAGTCGCAGTTCAGGCACAAGATTTGGGAGAAAATTATAACATTTCATCCGGTAATAGCTTCACTGTTGCAGGCCAAAGTTCACAAGTCGGCGGTAAAAACTCAAGTGCGTTCACTGGTGGAAGCAAACGAACTGCCACGGTAGTTTCAGACAGCGATATAAATACTGCAAAAGCAAAAATTATCGAACAAAATGGCGAGGCTGGACGCAAAGAACTAAATGATAAATTCGACGATAAAAAATATGTTGTTATAGATAAAAGCTATAAAGCTGATCCAACCACTGTCACTTCTGCACCTGCAAGTGGAGCTGAGGGAACCAAAGGTAAGTTAACAGTTGAGATAACCTACACCCTACTAGCTATGGATAAAGACGACGTTAATGCTGTACTCGACAGTTATCTGAAGGATAAAATCAAAGGCCAGAAGAATCAAAAAATCTACGATAATGGACTATCAAAACTCCAGTTCAGCGACTTTAGTGATACTTCGGTAACGTTTAAGACAAAAGGCTATGTTGGTCCGACCATTGATACAAAAAATCTTAAGCCGCAACTTGTAGGAAAAAACTACGAAGACATTCGACAAAAGATCAAAGCGATTGATGGCGTCGAAGATGTCGACACTAAGTTCTTCCCATTCTGGATTTCTTCAGCGCCTAGTGAAGGTAAGATAGAAATTAAGTTTGACGTACAAAAAAATGACTGAACCTGGTAGAACCAACGAAAGTAAGTCAATTATCGCACTTGATGTTGGCGATAAGCGTATTGGTGTTGCTCATGCAGATACCTCAACACGAATTGCAGTTGCCTATACTACCGTCGAAGTAGACGGCATCGAATTTGAACGACTTCGCGAAATAATAGCTGAGCTTGAGCCAACTATTATGGTGGTTGGTTTTCCGCGAAATCAGTCTGGTGAAACAACTAAACAAACAGATAAAGTCCGCGCATTTGCCCGACAGTTGGAAAGGTTCGGTATGGAGATTGTATTTCAAGATGAATCCCTTACCTCTGTACTAGCTGAAAAATATCTAAAATCTTTAGGTAAGCCATATGCAAAAGCCGAGATAGATGCACATGCCGCAGCTATAATACTCGGTGACTTTTTGGAGATAAATTTTGGTGCCTGATCAAGAAGCGCCAATCGAAAAAAAGAAAATCCACCAAAAACCTTGGTTCTGGATTGCGACTGTAAGTGGTGCAACTATCGCCCTGCTAGCTGTAGCAATTATTTCAGCAACTGTTTGGTACCATCAAAGCCTTCAGCCTGTAGATGCTACAAGCAAGCAAAGTATTCGTTTTACGATAAAAAAAGGTGAGGGAAATGCACATATTGCCCAAAACCTCGAAAAGGCGCATATTATTCGAAGCAGCACAGCAATGGTTTTATATTTGAAATTCAATCATAAACCAGCTAATTTGCAGGCTGGTACATATGTGATTTCGCCTAGTTTTAGCTTACAAAAAGTAGTTGATCATCTTGAAAGTGGTAAAACCGACCTTTTCAATGTGACAATCTTACCTGGGCGAACTTTGGCAGAAATAAAGAAAGATCTAGCAAAATACGGCTATTCCTCTAAAGAAGTCGATACAGCCTTGAAGGCCACATATAATAGTCCACTTCTAGCTGACAAACCTCCTAGTGCCGATCTTGAGGGCTATATATTCCCAGAAACATTTGAAATGTCGGGTAGTGGCGACCTACAATCGCTATTTCAGCGTTCTTTTGATACTCTGTATGCTCGTTTGCAAAAAGACGGTCTAATAGATGCATTTAAGACTCATGGCCTCAACATTCACCAAGCACTTACATTAGCTTCGATTATTCAAAAAGAAGCTAGCAATCCAGACGATCAACCACAGATCGCCCAAGTATTTTATTCACGTATAGCAAAGGGTATGAAGCTAGAGTCTGACGTAACTTTCCACTATGCAGCTAAAAAGCTTGGAGTTGCTCCTAGAGTTGACCTACAGTCGCCATATAATACTCGTCTTGTGGGCGGTTTGCCACCTACTCCTATTAGTAACATGAACTATTCTGCGCTTAAAGCTGTGGCTAGCCCTGCATCTGGGGATTATCTATACTTTATAGCAGGTGATGATCACAAAATTTACTACGGTAGAACTCTCGAAGAGCATCAGCAAAATATCCAAAAGCATTGTCAAAAACTTTGTGGAAACGCATCATAAAATATACTACGAAATCTATTGACGTAATAGTCAATGATTGCTATACTACTTCTTAGCACATGCAGTTTATGCATTATCTCAACAGGGGTAGTCATTAAACAGTATGGGCCTGCCGGAAATGTCGTACGGGTAAAGTCGATAAACACCCTTTTCTCCTTAAGAGAAGTAAGACAGAGTATGGTAGCAGTGAAAATAGCAATATATTCACAAGGAGTTGATTATTAGTAATCCAGTCCCGCTTCGTGATGTAAAACATCATGCAGGCTCTAAGTTTAAAAAATTACGCTCAAACAAGATCGTTTCCGTTACCTGCTACACCCTTATTTTTGGGCTTATTGTAGGTCTTGCTTATAGTGGCCGTGATAGTGATACATTGGTATTGGCAGAGCGTATAGACCAACAAACTGCAACATCTGTAACAGACGACAAGCCTTCGATTGATCAAGTAGCTGCAGCCAATTTAGCCGCAGACTTGGCATCTCAAGCTCAGTTACCAATCGCCAACAACGTCAATAACCAAGCAATCTCTCTAAGTGCTAAGAGTCAACTTGCGCAAACGAGCGACGAAACAATTTCAAAACCACAAATCATTGCATCAAATGTATCTGCTTCTAAAGCATTTACTACGTACAAAACTCAACCTGGTGATAGTACAACTAGTATTGCTGCAAAATTTAGTCTGAATCCCGACACGATCAAATGGGCAAACGGTCTTGCAGGTGACGCAGTTGAACCTGGTCGTGATCTATTAATACCGCCAGTTGACGGTGTTGTATATTCAGCACAAGCAGGTGATACAGCCGACTCTATCGCACAAAAGTTTCATGGCGACGCTCAGCGAGTTATCCTCTATAACGACCTTGAGGCTTCTAGCTCTGTAATTCCAGGTACGCAAGTCATTATTCCCGGGGGTTCTCCTATTATTGCTGTAGCTGCAAGCACAGGAAGAGCTGGTGGCTCTTCTTCAGCTGCGACAGGTATTTACGCAAGTTTATCTGGCGGTAACCGCTATGATTTTGGGTACTGTACTTGGTATGCCTTTAACCGTCGTGCCGCACTTGGGCGACCAATAGGTGGTATGTGGGGTAATGCCTCATCTTGGGCAAGTTTAGCTCGAGCATCTGGCTTCTTAGTAAATAATCGACCAGCAGTTGGTGCAGTGTTGCAAACAGCAAATGCAGCAGGTGGTTATGGTCACGTTGCTGTTGTTGAGAGCGTTAACTCAGACGGTAGTATACTAATATCCGAAATGAACTACGCTGGCTGGAATGTTAAAAGCACCCGAACTATTGGCGCCGACTCAGTAGGCTCATATAACTACATCCACTAGACTTTAAGCATACCCTCTTATATCTGTTAGAATAGAGGATATATGTTTGTTGATACAGCTAAAGTTTTAGTAGTTGCCGGCCGTGGCGGTAATGGTGCGGTTAGTTTTCGTACTGAAAAATATATTGATCGTGGAGGCCCCGATGGCGGTGATGGCGGCAAAGGCGGCGATGTCATATTTGTTGGTGATGAAAATACCAACACTCTCATAGACTTTCGCTACCATCCAGAACTAAAAGCTAAGCCGGGTCAAAATGGCTCGAAACGGGATCAGCGCGGCAAGGGAGGGGAGCCTCTTCGTGTTAAAGTACCGCTTGGCACTATGGTTATGCGTGATGGCAAGGTACTTGCTGATATTGTCAAAAAAGGGCAAGAACTTGTTGTCGCTCACGGTGGCGATGGTGGCTTTGGCAATGCACATTTTAAAAGCTCAACACGCCAAGCTCCACGAGTAGCTGAAGTTGGTGAGCCCGGTGAAACATTTGATGCTACACTTGAGCTCCGTCTTCTTGCTGACATTGGTTTGATTGGCTTTCCAAATGCTGGAAAATCCACATTTCTTAGTGTGGTAAGCAATGCTCATCCAGAAATAGCCGACTATCCTTTCACAACATTGACACCGAATCTTGGCGTTGCAGATATAGATAGCAATAGTCTGTTGATTGCAGATATTCCGGGTTTAATAGAAGGTGCTTCGGAAGGAAAGGGTCTTGGTGGTGCATTTCTTCGACATGTTGAAAGAACTAGTGTATTGCTGCATCTTATTGATGCCTACACAGAAGACATAGCCGAAGCATATAAAGTTATTCGTACAGAATTAAAGGCTCACAACCCTCATTTAGCAACACGTAGCGAAGTGGTTGCTATTACAAAAGTCGAAGGATTGGACGAAGAGATAATCAACGATCAACTGTCTAAGCTGCAAAGTGTGGTACCACCGGAAGTACCTCTTTTTGCGATTTCTTCAAGTGCCCACAAAAACATCAAAGAACTTTTGCGCGAACTTGCTTCTCAGGTCAATACTATTCGCAAAGAAGAAGCTGCTGCGAAAGATGACGAAAGTGAGGAAGACGAAATTCCCACAATTAGCTTAAATAGTGTACAAAAGGAATCTAGTTGGCAGGTAGATGTTCAAGGCGAGCGGTTTGTGGTTAGTGGACAGAAAATCGAAAAATTTGCTCGCCGTACCGACTTCAACAATCCACATAGTCTTAACCGCTTGCGTGACATTATGCGAAAATTGGGTGTTAGTCACGAGCTTGAGCGTCGCGGTGCAGTTGTAGATAGTATAATTGTAATTGGCTCGCAGGAATTTACCTTTACTGAACAATGAAAACCTTACTAAAATATTATTGGCTCGTTGCAATTATTACCATCGCTATATGGGTTTTAGTTGGATTAAAACTTGGCACTGAAGCTCTTACGCTTTGTATTATACTAACTCTACTTGAAATTACATTTAGTGCAGACAACGCAGTGGTAAATAGTCGTGTGCTTGTAACTTTGTCTCCATTTTGGCAGAAAATGTTTATGACAGTTGGTATTTTCTTAGCAGTATTTGTGGTTCGATTTATACTACCGATTGTCATTGTTATGATTAGTTCTGGTTTGACCTTTGATCGCACCTTTGAACTGGCAATCAACCATCCTGAGCAATACAAAGATGAACTCGACTCAGCCGCGCCAGTTATAAATGCTTTTGGTGCCATGTTCCTACTTATGGTTGCTATAGATTTTTTCATAAATGCCCACAAAAAGATATCGTGGCTCGGAGTAATAGAAAAACCACTTGTTAAAGCAGCAAGTTATGTTCCTAACCTAGGGTTTATTATTTCTGTAATTATCCTTATTGTCATCACCCTAACTATGCCCCAAGAGCTACAGCTAAATGTAGCGGTAGCCTCAGCAAGTGCATTGTTGTTATATAGCGGACTACACTTCATTAACCATCTAATGGAAAGACAAGAAAAGAAAAATAAAGCTGTACACAAAGTTGGCGTAGCTGCTTTTCTCGCTTTTGTATACCTACAAATCCTTGATGCTAGCTTTTCACTCGATGGAGTAATAGGTGCATTTGCACTGACAGACAATATCATTATCATTATGGCAGGTCTGGGCGCGGGCGCTATATGGGTACGAGAAATGACTCTCCATATGGTGCATACGAATGCGCTTGTTCGTTACAAATACCTTGAGCACGGTGCTCACTGGGCAATATTTGTGCTAGGGTTTATTATGCTTTTGAAACTGCATCATATCGAGTTACCAGAAATAGTGGTTGGTCTTGTAGGCCTTGTATTTGTTGCTGCTGCATTGTTTTCTTCAAGACGTGCCAGTATCTCCGCTTAAAAAATTCTGTTATTCTTATATGTAATGACACAGACATTCTTTTTTTATGATCTTGAAACAAGTGGACTGAGTAGTCGCTATCAACGTATTATGCAATTTGCTGGCCAGAGAACAGACTCAGACCTCAATCCTATAGGTGAGCCAATCGATGTGCTTGTTCGTTTGTCAGAAGACATATTACCCGAGCCTCAAGCTGTATTGATAACAGGCACAACTCCTCAAAAAACCATAGAAGAGGGTGTATCTGAACCAGAACTTTGCAAATTATTAATGCAAGAAATTTTTACTCCGGGCACGATAACTGTTGGTTTCAACAATGTTCGTTTTGATGATGAATTTATACGCCATACGCTGTGGCGTAATTTTTATGACCCTTATGAGTGGGCATGGGCAGACAATCGTTCACGTTGGGATATTTTGGATCTCGTGCGAATGACTCGAGCTCTGCGTCCTGACGGAATCGAGTGGCCAATTGATTCTGATGGTGCAGCAACTAATCGCCTCGAACTACTTTCTAAAGCCAATAATCTAACACACCTTCATGCACACGATGCTCTAAGTGACGTAGAAGCAACTATAGGAGTCGCAAAACTCATCAAACAAAAGCAACCAAAGCTTTTTGATTTTCTTTTGAAACTTCGTGACAAAAAAGAAGTTGCAAAAGTAGTAAATCTTGAAGATCCGAAACCTTTTGTGTATAGTAGCGGTCGTTTTGGTAAGGCGGTAGATTTTACTACTATCGCTCTACCAATTGCACCTGGTTCAACACCAGGTACGGTTCTTATTTATGATCTTCGTTTTGATCCGTCAGACTTTTCTAAGCTTACGCAAAAAGACATAAAAGCACGGTTGTTTGCTAGTTGGGAAGATAGAAAAAAAGAAGGGCTCCAGCCCATACCTGTTAAAGAACTTGCGTACAATAAATGTCCTGCTGTTGCACCTACTGGAGTTTTGGATGAAGCAGCTTGGAAAAAATTAAATCTCACTCAGAAACAGATAGAAACAAACCTCAAAAATCTCAGCCGTGACTTCACCGATAAAACTGCAGCTGCCTATGCTGAAAGAGACCCTTATCCATCAAGTGCTGATGTGGAGGGAAAATTATACGATGGCTTTATGAACAATAAAGACAAAGTTCGTATCGAAGTTGTTCGCAGTGCTGGCGAAAAATACTTAGTAGACTTTCATCCCGAGTTTGTAGACGAACGCATGGACGAACTGCTGCTTCGTTATAAAGCCCGGAATTTCCCCAAGAGTTTAAGTGAAGATGAACAAAAACTATGGGACAAATACAGGAAAGATGCATTTGCATTAAAATTGCCAAAATACCTACAATCGCTTACGAAGCTCGCACAAGAAAATGTCTCTGATGAAAATAAACAGTTTTTAATTCAAGAACTGCAATTATGGGCTGAAGCAAATGCTCCGATAGAATAAAACTTATCTTTAAAATAACTATTGCTAATAAGTCAAACATATGATATTATTCAATCAGTTTAGAAGTGTTAAATTTATCGAGGTGATATATTATGAGAAAAGAAGCGGTTATATTTCTATCAGCAACCCTAGTTGGGTTAACGCTCATTGCAAACATAAATAATATTTTCAACGCACTTGCAGGATTTTTCCTTTCGGGGGTCATACCAGGAACTGGCGTAGCCTTGCCAAGTCTGTTTATGTTTACTGTAGCGATTGTTGCACTTTCAATCTTAATTGCACAGCCTATTCGCAAATATCTTCCACACAAATACACAATCAAGGCTGTACGTGGTAAGTTCCTTCAAATTGAAGTTTAGTCTATAATAGTTTAAATGGACTTTTTACGCGTTAGAGGTGCTAGCGAGCACAATTTAAAAAATATTGATGTCGATATTCCTCTCGGCAAATTAGTGGTGATTACTGGCCTAAGTGGCTCGGGTAAATCATCACTGGCTTTTGATACGATTTATGCCGAAGGTCAACGACGTTATGTTGAAAGTCTTAGTAGCTATGCTCGGCAATTTCTCGGACTAATGGAAAAGCCAGATGTTGAGAGTATTGAAGGCTTAAGTCCCGCTATTTCGATTGACCAAAAATCGACCTCACGCAACCCACGATCAACAGTTGCAACAGTTACAGAAATCTACGATTATTTGCGACTGCTATTTGCCCGAGTTGGCGTACCTCACTGTCCAGTGTGTGGCAAAACAGTAAGCAAGCGAACCCCACAAGCGATCGTTGATGAAATTTTGAAACTACCTGAAAAAACTCGTGTGATGATTCTTGCACCTTTAGCTGTAGATAAGAAAGGTGAGTTTGCTCATATACCAGAGCAATACCAAAAACTTGGCTTTGCTCGAGCAAGAGTTGATGGAGTAGTGTACAGTCTCGATGAATGGCCAACGCTTGATAAAAAATACAAACACACAATTGAACTTGTTGTTGATCGTTTGGTTATCGGTACTGCAAATAACACTCGAGTTGCTCAATCGGTCGAGCAAGCCTTAGAAGCAGCGCACGGTACAGTTGAAATATTAGAAGCAGATAGCGACAAACTTCATGTATATTCTCAAAGATTTGCATGTGTAGATCACCCTGACGAGCCAATTCCCGAACTAGAGCCACGCCTTTTTAGTTTCAACTCTCCACAAGGTGCTTGTCCTGTGTGTACTGGACTTGGTAATCGTCTTGAAGTTGATCCTGACTTAGTTTTTAATCCAAATCTCACAATCGCAGAAGGCTCAATCCGTCCCTACAACAGGGTTAATTCTGATGCTTGGTATATGAAGAAATTGTCTGCTGTTGCTGATGCGCATAATTTTAGTCTTCACATACCAGTAAAAGACTTAGGTGACGAAGCACTACAAAAAATACTCTATGGAACTGGCGAACAGAAATATACTGTGGAGCTCGGTAGTGGTCGTACGTATGACTCAACATACGAAGGCGTTATTCCAAATCTTGAACGTCGTCATAAAGAAACCGACAGTGAATTTATGCGTAAAGATATTGAGCGTTTCATGCGTGAGCGTCCGTGTCATGCTTGTAAAGGAGCAAGACTTAAACCTGTAGTGCTGGCTGTTACAATTCATGAAAAAAATATCATCGATATTATTAATTTGAGTGTCGAAGATGCGCTTGATTTTTTCGCTAACAAACTAAAACTAAGCGAAAGTGAAATGGTTATTGCAAAACAAATCTTACGCGAAATTGGCGATCGTCTTCGTTTTATGCACGATGTTGGGCTCAACTATCTCGAGCTTGGTCGTGCTGCAAATACACTTTCTGGTGGTGAAGCTCAGCGTATTCGTCTTGCTACTCAGATCGGCTCGGGCTTGAGAGGCGTATTGTATGTACTAGACGAACCGTCAATTGGCCTTCACCAACGTGACAACGATAGACTTATAAAAACATTGCGACATCTTCGCGATATTGGAAACACAGTACTTGTTGTTGAGCATGACGAAGATACTATTCGTGCAGCAGATTATTTGCTTGATATTGGTCCAGGCGCTGGTGTGCATGGTGGGGAGGTAGTTGCTCACGGTACTCCTGAAGAAGTTTCTAAAAATACCAAAAGCATTACAGGCCACTATCTCAAAGGTACTGAAAAAATTGATGTACCAAAAAAGCGACGTAAAGCCGACGGTAATAAGCTGGTCGTACATGGTGCAACAGAGCATAACCTCAAAAATATAACAGCCGAATTTCCGCTTGGAGTGATGACTGTTGTTAGTGGGGTGAGTGGCTCTGGTAAATCAACACTAGTAAACGACATTGTTGCTCGTGAGTTAGCGGCTCGACTGAACCGTGCGCAAACAGTACCTGGCGCACACGAAAAAATGACTGGTATAGATTTACTCGACAAAACAATTGTCATCGACCAATCACCAATTGGTCGAACCCCACGTTCCAATCCTGCAACCTACACGGGTATCTTCACTCCAATACGTGAGCTATACGCAAGTTTGCCAGAGTCAAATGTACGTGGTTACAAAGCTGGACGATTTAGTTTCAACGTTAAAGGTGGACGTTGTGAAAATTGTCAGGGCGACGGTGTTATTAAAATTGAAATGCACTTTTTGCCTGATGTATATGTCACTTGTGAGGTCTGTAAAGGAAAACGCTATAACCGCGAGGCTTTAGAAATTACTTACAAAAACAAAACTATTTCTGATGTTCTTGCTATGACAGTCGAAGAAGCGGCAGAATTTTTCAAAGCGCAAACAGCTATATCACGAAAACTAGACACACTTGTTGAAGTGGGTCTCGGCTACATTACACTTGGTCAGCCTGCTACAACATTTAGTGGCGGTGAGGCGCAGCGTATAAAATTGGCGAGCGAACTTTCAAAACGTTCGACTGGCAAAACGTTTTACATTTTAGACGAGCCAACAACTGGTCTTCATAGTGCAGATGTTAAAAAGCTCGTTCATATTTTGCAGCAGTTAATAACCGGTGGTAACACAATGGTAATCATCGAACACAATCTAGATGTTATAAAGTCGGCCGACTATTTGATAGATATGGGTCCTGAAGGTGGTGCGGGTGGTGGTCAAATTGTCGCTACTGGTACGCCTGAAGAAGTTGCTAAAAATCCGAAATCTTATACCGGAAAATATCTAAAAACGATACTTTAGAATTATTTTTTCTTTTTGCGTGAGGCAGTTTGTTTAATTGTTTCTTTTACTGCTTGTCGACGTTCTTTGTTTCTAAGGATGTGAAATAGAGGTGGAGCAGCAGATATAAGTATGATGAGTGCAATGAACGGTAGTAGATAGGCATCTACATTAACCCCTTTTGATTCTAACCAAGCACCAGCATAGTAGCCAAGATATGTTAATCCTACTGCCCAAAGTAAAATTCCTATAGTGTTGAATGCCATAAAGCGAGCGTGTGACATTTTTGTTATACCTGACAAGATTGGTACAAAAGTTCTCGCAAATGGTACAAAACACGCCAGTATAACCGATCGTGAACCGTATTTTTCGTAAAAAACCTCAGCTTTTTCAAGATTAGACTTGTGAAAAATTGGTGAGTCTTTACGATTGAAAAGTTTTCGTCCAACATGCTTTCCGAATAAGTAGCCAGTATTGTTTCCTAAAAATGCAGCAACAAATAAAATGATTACAAATATGTGAATGTCTATATCTAGAACTTTTTGATGTGTAAGTAGGCCTGCAGTTATGAGTAAGCTGTCGCCCGGAAGTAAAAAACCAACAAGCAAACCTGTTTCGGCAAATACACATATAGCAACTCCGAGCACGCCAGCCCAAGTGATAAAATCTACTAAATCCATACCAGGAATCATATGTGACTACTATACCATGCTATAATGGTAGAAGTTGAAAACGGAGGTTACAAAATAACAATTATGAGCGACAGTATTTCTTTGACTCTATCGAAACGGGAGTTAACAGGTAAAAAAGTAGCAGCACTGCGAAAAAGTGGACAAACACCAGGTGTTGTTTACGGACATGGTTTTGCTGCAATTAATGTGCAAGCACCAGAAGTTGCAATCCAAAAAGTTGTAGCAAAAGCTGGTAAGCACCACATGATCGACCTAATCATTGAAGGTGATAAAAAGCTAGGGCTTATAAAAGATATCGAAATTGATCCTGTACGGCACAAGTTAAACCATGTGTCATTTCATGCAGTGAGGGCAGGTGATAAAGTTGAAACAAGTATACCTGTGAAATTGGTTGGACTTGGTGAAAGTGCTGCAGAAAGAGCTGGGTTAGTTATTTTGCAAACACTCGAAAATCTAACCGTACGTGCGTTGCCAAAAGATTTACCCGACAGCCTAGAGGTATCTATCGTTGAGCTTGAAGAACCAGGCCAGGGTGTAACTATTGCCGACCTTACAATCCCAAGCGGTGTTGAGCTTAACGAAGAAAACCAAGATATAACCATTGCTAGCGTATACGAGCCAAGCGCCCTTGCCGCAGCCAACGAAGCCGCTGGTGGTGATGCTGAAGATGAATCTGAAGTTGAGTCTGAAAACGGCGAAGCAGGTGAAGAAGCATCAGCTGAAGGTGAAGAAAAAGCCGAAGGTGATTCCGAAGCTAAGTCTGAAGAAAAATAAACTACTCTTCTAAAAATCCACCACTTTGGTGCGACCAAAGGCTAGCGTATGTTCCATTATTTTCGAGCAGTTGTTTATGCGAACCTTCTTCTATAATCTTACCGTTATCTAGGACTAAGATTCTATCTAGATGAGAAATCGTACTCAAACGATGAGCAATAACAATTGTTGTTCTATTGTGCATCAAATCCTTTAAAGCAGCTTGTATTAGCTTTTCACTCTCACTATCGAGTGCACTAGTAGCCTCATCTAAAACAAGAATCGGAGAGTCTTTTAGAATTGCACGCGCAATCGCAATACGCTGTCGTTGTCCACCACTGAGCTTGACACCACGTTCACCGACCAATGTTTCAAAACCATCTGGTAGGGTATCTATAAATTCGGTCGCATATGCCTTTTTAGCAGCCAATCGCACTTCTTGGTCGGTGGCATCTGGGTTTCCGTACGCAATATTGTCACGTAAGCTTCTGTGAAAAAGCAAAGGTTCTTGGGGGATATACGCAATGTTTTTACGCAGACTATCTTGTGTAACTTTACTAATATCTTGACCATCTATAGTTATGGAGCCTTCATCAACATCCATAAACCTCAGTAGTAAATTAGTAATTGTGCTTTTGCCCGCACCAGACCGCCCGACAAGACCGATGCGTTGATTGGCATCAACCTGTAAGATGAAGTTATGGAAAAGAGCGTCTGTTTTTTCACCATGCGTAAAGGAGACATTATCAAACACGATAGAACTTTTTTTGATATTTAACTTTTTTGCACCTTCTATATCTTGTATCTGTGGTTCGTTGACGAGATATTCGGTAAATAAAGACGCTTCTGTAATAGATTCTTCCAGGCGTCTATATATCCCGTTAAATTCCCAGAAAAATCTAGTAATATTTGAGAAGTAACTGAATGTAAGGAAAATTGCGGCTACGCTAGCACTATTATTTTGACCTATAGAAAGTGCTATTATCAAACCTGCAACATTCGTCATTACATATAATGGTGAAATAGTTGCATCAATACGAGTGTTTTGATAATCCCAGCTTTTGCGAGCCTTCTTTACATAGTCTTTTGTATAAATTTTACCTGTTTTTAATTCTTGAGATTCATGAGCAAACGCCTTTACTGCACTTATATTGCTAATAGTATCAGAGATGTGCCCAGCAAGTACGGTGCTTGCATTTTCTCTATCCTTTACCATTACTGCGCGACGTTTAATCATAGGGTAGGTAATGGATATACCAATGGCAATAATTGAAAACAAACTAATTACCAACCATGGCGAGAACTGCCAAAGTACTATAGAAGCAAATATCATAGGCAAAATATTACAAACAACACTAAATATAATGGTGTCAAAAAATTGTATAAATCGTTGGGCATACCCAATCACTCTCTTTGTGAGTGAGCCTACGAAATTATCTTGGAAGAAGTGTATATCTTTTTTCAGAATTTCTTGCATCGCAAAGTTATACAATCGGTCTAGAGTTCTAGTTTCGAACTTAATCATAAAGTAGAAGGTTAATCTCCAGAGTACTTCACCGAATATCCATACGCCAGCAAAAGTTATAACAAAAGGCAACGCATCGCTAACTGAGAAGTCTTTCCCGTTACCTAGGCGTTGTATGAGTGCTGCGATAATCAGTGGTGGCACATAAAAAACTAAAATATTACCAACGCCAGATAGTACCATAGTAGGTACGGACAAAAACCAATCATGTTTAATCTGACCCAAATAGTGTCGAAAAGCGATTTTTGTTGTATTATGTTCTGTTTTTGTACTTTCCATATTGTTCCTATAAGTTTTATTAATCTTCTAAAAATCCACCGCTTTGGTGTGACCAAAGCTTTGCGTAAGTACCCTTACGTTGCAGCAATTCCTTGTGAGTACCGTCTTCCACAATCTTACCGTCATGTAAAACTATGATTCTATCAAGATGTGAAATAGTACTAAGCCTATGAGCAATCACGATTGATGTTCTATCTTGCATAAGCTCTTTTAGGGCATTTTGTATTAGTCTTTCACTCTCACTATCCAAAGCGCTAGTTGCCTCGTCCAGTACAATTATTGGTGCATCTTTTAGTATCGCCCTGGCAATTGCAATACGTTGACGCTGACCACCGCTTAATTTGACGCCACGCTCTCCCACTAATGTATCGAACCCTTTTGGCAACTTTTCAATGAATTCTTTTGCTTGAGCTTTCTCCGCGGCTTCCAAAATCTCTGCTTTTGTAGATCCCAGTTTGCCGTACGCAATATTTTCACTTATTGATCTATGAAAAAGCATTGGTTCTTGTGGTACATATGCAATACTTCTACGAAGGCTATGTTGCGTCACCATTTTTATATCTTGACCATCGATCTCAATAGTGCCGTCAGTCACATCAGAAAAACGAAGCAATAATTTAGTAAGAGTTGTCTTGCCAGAACCCGACACACCCACAAGTCCAACGCGTTGATTTGGTTTAATATGTAAATTGAAATTTTCAAAAAGTTTTTCCTTGTGGCCTTTGTGGGAAAATGACATGTTGTCTATCTTGATGTAGCCGTCACTAATAACCAAGCTATCGTTGCTCAAATCTTTAACAGAGGGTTTTAGTCTTAGAATTTCTGTCATGTCGTGCGCATCACCGATAATTCTGTTGTAGCTACTCATAACATATATGGTGTCCCAAAGCCGCCCCGTAATTGTGAACGTATATGAAACTGCCAAATAAACTGCGCCTATTGATATACTTTTATTTTCAACGGCAATAATAGCTGCCACAATTGCAATCAAGTTCATTATGGTTGTAAGGGAAGAGTAAGCAGTGCTAACACGAATGAATCCTCGCATGGTATGAAGCGCTTTCTGTCTCCAATTTTCAACCTTGGTATTTAGAGTTTTCAATTCAACATCTTCATGACCGTGAGACTTTATGGTCATAACGTTAGTAACGGCGTCAGCCACATATCCGTTCGATGCAGTGTTTGCTTGAGACTCCTCTTTGTATCTTTTAGACATAAAGCCAGAACCATAATAAACAGCTACTATGTATACACTAGAAATAATTAGTAGTACAACTGCATATTGCCAGAAGTAGAACGAAAGAATAATAGTAGCGGCTACAAGGCTTGCTGTCGTCGGTATGGCTGTGAAAACAACAGTATCCCAAAATGTTCCAAATGAACCGATGAGTTTTGAAGTTTGAGAAACAAGTGACCCACCAAATCTATCAGAGTGAAAATTCAAGCTGTGCTCAGTTAGTTTAGAAAATATTTTGTCGTACAGGTCTTTTGTCGCCAGTGCCTCCATAGTTCGTAGGCAGTAGTAGTTTATCCTCCAGCCAACTATTTGACCGTATACTTGAGTGATAGTATAAAGAACTATCAATGTCCACGATGAGTCAAGGGATATTGTCCCTGATTGTATACGTTCCAAAATTTGAGCAATAATGAGAGGTCCAATAAAACCTCCAACTATAGAAGTAAGAGTTGCACCAACTACCGCAGTGATAGTTCGTACTGGGTATTTCATGGCACTTTGCCAGAAAAGTAAAAATATATATTTTTGCATAAAAATCCTTGTTTAAGTATAGATATAATGAGTTTAAAGCGCTAGTGGTTCGACATAGTCGAACATAAATAGTTAGAGGATTACTAATTCATAATCATAGTGAAAACAATTATATAGTATAATAACCTCTGATGCAAAAGATCTTACTCTATTACAAATTCACACCGATAAAAGACCCCGAAACTGTAAAGCTGTGGCAAAAAACACTTTGTGATAGCTTAAACCTGCGCGGACGAATACTAGTGAGTCGTCACGGTATTAACGGTACTGTCGGTGGTGAAATGGATGATCTCAAAAAATATATCAAAGCCACAAAGCAATTCGAAGGTTTCAAAAAAACGGTTTTCAAATGGAGTGAAGGCGGCCGCGAGGACTTTCCGCGCATGAGCGTAAAGCATCGTCGTGAATTGGTAGGCTTTAAGGCTAGCGACAACGAATACGATGTAGATGAAAAAGGTGTCGTTGGCGGTGGCCAGCATATCAAACCAAAACAACTACATGAGCTAGTAGAAAAATATGGTGATGACGTCGTTTTCTTTGACGGTCGCAATGCGCACGAAGCCGCAATCGGAAAGTTCAAAAACGCGGTTGTGCCAAATACCAATACTTCACGAGATTTTATAAATGAACTAGAGAGTGATAAATATGATGATATTAAAGACAAAAAAGTTGTTACTTACTGCACAGGTGGTATACGCTGTGAAGTCATTTCATCAATGATGAAAAAACGGGGTTTCAAAGATGTCTACCAAATTGATGGCGGAATAGTGAAGTATGGCGAAGCATACAAAGATGATGGTCTGTGGGAAGGTAGTCTACGGGTTTTTGACGACCGCATGACAGTAGAGTTTAGTGAAAACGCAAAGACAATCGGCGAGTGTGTACATTGCAAAGACAAAACAAGTAACTATGAAAACTGTGCTTGGGTAGCTTGTAACGATCTGGTGCTTATTTGTAATAATTGCAAACAGGATGAGTCAAGATTATTCCACACAGATAATTGTCGCGAAAAAGCCAAGATTGGTGCCACTGCATGAGGTACATAGCTTTGCTTCGCGGCATAAATGTCGGTGGCAACTCGCTGATTAAAATGTCAGAGCTAAAGGAATGTTTCGAAAACTTAGACCTAGAAGATGTACGAACTTATATCAATAGCGGCAATGTTCTATTCGCGACTAATCCAACTGACACAAAAAAGCTTGCAGACAAAATAGAAGCAGCCATCGAAAAAACTTTTGCATTTCCAGTTCGAGTGGTGGTAATTGATGAAAAATCCTACAAAAGCATCATCAATGATGTGCCGAAAGGGTGGGGAGAAAAAGAAGGCTGGAAATACAACCTATTATTTTTGATGCCGCCGTATGATATAGATGAAATTATGAATGATATCGGTGAGTTAAAGCCCGATATCGAATTGGTTCAGGCTGGTAATGGTGTCATTTATCAGGCTTTGTTATTTACATCATTTGGCAAAACAACATCAGGTAAGTTAGCAAGCAAACCGTCATACAAAAAAATGACAATACGTAACTGGAATACATCTAGAAAACTACTAGCGCTATCGGAAGCATAATTATTTCTTGTAACGTTGTACAAAATTTTGCAAAATTTTCATAGGTTCAGTCACAGCAGCAGAGTGTCCACGCGCTATTAGCTCGTCGGCAGTTTCTGGCGGGAAGTAGCCGTGATGTTTATAAATAATTATTCTTGTTTCTAGTCCATGACCATCTAGTTCTGGATGAAATTGTGTGGCATAAACATTTTGCCCAATGCGAAACATTTGCACCGGGCAGGTTTTTGAACTTGCAAGTAGTGTTGCAGATTTGGGTAGTACTTCACATGCTTCCTTATGACCCACAAACGCCTCAAACTTTTCAGGCAGTCCAGCTAGTAATGGATCATCTTTTACGATTGTAATTTCAACCGGCCCAACATCTTCACCGTACTTTCGAGATACAACACCACCCTGATGAGGCACAATCGTTCCAACGCCGTAGCATGCACCCAGTAAAGGAAAATCTTGTTCAATCACCTTATCAAGTAGTTGGTGCATATCTGCCTCAACTCGTTTTTGTAAATCAGATTTATTACCGTCACTCGCATTGAATGGTCCGCCGCCAATGATAATGCCAGAATATTTTCCAAAATCTATTTCAGGTAGTGGAGATTGTTCTACCCTAAAGCGTTCAAGTTCGTGTTTTTCCAAATTTCCATATTGTAAAAATGCTTCGTACTCATTGTCAGAAGTTTCATCTTCAGGTCTAGACTGAATCAATAAAAATGGTTTCATATTATAATGATTATAGTGAATAAGAAGTTGGAAGAAAAGCTAAGTACTTTACCACGCTCGGCGGGGGTGTATTTTCATAAGTCCGCGAGTGGGGAAGTGATATATGTGGGTAAAGCCGCCGTGCTCAAAAATCGTGTGCGACAATACTTTCAAAATATTAAAGACAAAGACGTGAAGACTCAAGCACTCGTTGCAGAAATCGCGATGACTGACTGGACAGAAACCGAGAGCGAGATAGATGCACTATTCCTAGAGTCTGAAATGATCAAGCGTTACAAACCTCGCTATAATATATTGCTGCGTGACGACAAAAGCCAAATATTTGTAAGAATTAATATAAAAGATGATGTTCCATATGTTACAACGACTCGTCAGCCAAGTGATGACAATGCTGAATACTACGGCCCGTACTACAACGGCTGGGCAGTCAAAAAAGCCTTGCGTTTGCTACGAAAAGTATTTCCGTATTACACAACCGCAAAGTTACCAAAAAAAGCTGATCTGAACTATCATTTAGGGCTTACACCAGGACTTGAGGCAGGTGGTTCGTTAGCCAACTATCGTAAAAATTTACGAAAGTTAACAAGATATCTCAGTGGAGAACGTAAGAAATTGATACGAGAGCTTGAAAGTGAAATGAAAGTCGCAGCTTCAAAAAAAGATTTTGAAACTGCAGCAAGTCTGCGAAACAGTATTCGAAATCTAGGTGAACTACAGCGACAAATTGTGTTTGGTCGAGATGAGTTCTTGGATATGAGTAAAGATCAGGCGCTAGTAGATTTACGAGATTTACTTGGTCTATCTGATTTGCCAAAGCGTATCGAGGGATACGACATTTCCCATATGAGCGGTACGAACAACGTTGCTAGTATGGTGGTTGCGACTAACGGCTTGGCCGATAAAGCCGAGTATCGGAAATTTAAACTACATATTCCTGGTAATAACGATTTTGCGCACATGAATGAAGCCTTGAGTCGTCGTTTTTCCGGTCGACACGACTGGGCTCTACCGGACTTGCTGCTCATAGACGGCGGTAAGGGTCAGCTCGATGCAGCCCTAAAAATTTTGGAAGAAAAAGATTTGAAAATTCCGACCATAGGGCTTGCAAAGCGTGAAGAAGAAATTGTTATACACAAAACTCGTTCAAATGTACAAATTGCGACTCAGTCGCCAATTTCTCAGGAAAGTGATGATTTTGTATTGATACTTCTAGATAAAAACTCTCACATAGTGAAGTTACTACAGAGACTGAGAGACGAGTCACATAGATTTGCAGTTAGTTACCACACTCATCTCAAGCGTCAAAAACAAACCGCGAATTTACTGGAGGAAATTCCTGGTATTGGTCCAAAAACTCGCCAAAAGTTAATCAAAAAATTTGGCAGCTTACGAGGCGTACAGTCGGCACAAGAAAATGAACTAGCCAAAATAGTTGGCGAGAGTAAGGCAAAACTAATCAAAAGCTATGCTACGATATAATGCGACATGAAAACAGCCTTTTTCGTAAATAACCGTCGAAATCTCGCAAAATCTTTAAAAGGCGGCTTAATCGCTATAAGTGCTTATAGCAAAATGCAGCGTACAAACGACGAAGCTTTCAAGTTTGAGCAAGAAAGTAATTTTTTGTATCTAACAGGCATCGCGGAACCAGACTGGTGGTTGATATATGACGGTAACAGAGATAAAAGTTGGTTAGTCAGGCCAGATATCGACCAACACGTAGTTATATTTAATGGTTCACTCAGTGATGAAGATGCACTTAAAATCAGTGGAGTAGACGAAGTTATTTCAAGAGACGACGCTTTGAGTCTACTGCGCCAACTGAAACGTTCGCACAATTTAGTTCATACATTGAAACAACCCGAACACATCGAAAGATATGATTTTGTGCTCAATCCTGCACTTTCAAAAATGTACGATTTGCTGGATAGAAATTTTGAAAATGTACAAAACTGCCGCAAAGAGTTGGCAGTACTTAGAGCAATTAAACAACCGGAAGAAATTGCACAAATCAAAAAAGCTATCAATATTACACATAAAGCTCTAGACCAAATACGATCAAACTTGTCAGGTTATAGCTACGAGTATGAGGTAGAAGCCGACATTACGCGTGAATTTACTCGTGCAGGAGCGGGGCATGGATTTGAACCAATTATTGCAGGCGGTAAAAATGCTTGTACACTTCATTACAGCAAAAATAATGCAAAATTACGTAAAGGCGATCTACTGCTCGTAGATATAGGCGCAAAAGTAGGGCAATATTCAGCTGATATTACTCGTACATTTGCTTTTGGAAAACCCACAAAAAGATCTACAGAAGTATACGAGGCCGTACTCTCTGCACAAAACAATATAATCAAAAAACTCCGCCCTACCCTATCGTTGCAAGATTTACAACATATAGTTGAAGTCGAAATGTCTGAAAAACTAAAGCAGCTAAATTTGGTAAAGGACGACCCATTGACAGAACTCCCCCATTATTTTCCACATGCTATTGGTCACGGTCTTGGGGTAGACTTACATGAGCCGTTAGCCCACGAGACGCTACAAGAGGGAATGGTGATAACGATTGAGCCAGGTATTTATATACCAAAAGAAGGCATAGGAGTTCGCATAGAGGATGATATATTAATAACAAAAAATGGCGCATCAAATCTGAGTGCAAAGCTATCGAAAGATTTGTTATACTAGGCTGCAATGAGTAAACAACTATTAGTGTTTGCAATCCGATGGGTAGCAACAAGTTTCGGAATATGGCTAGCTGTACGCTTACTTGGCGGGATAGAGCCAGGCTATGAACCAACCATACTAACCTACTTAGGGGCGGGCTTGGCTTTTTCAGTAGTTAATTCACTATTAAAACCAGTTGTAACAATACTCAGTCTACCTGCAATAGTTTTGACACTTGGTTTGTTTATGCTTGTAGTGAATGGTCTTATGGTTTGGCTTGCACTGCTACTTGTGCCAAGTCTCAATATGAGCTTTTGGCAAGCAACACTAGCAGGCATTATTTTAAGTCTTATAAACTATACTATTTCGAGTCTACTTGATACGCGTCAAACTAGCTCAGCACATAAAAGAGCGTGATATAATTGTTGGTAAGTATGAGTATTGATACAATTTTACAAATCATAATGGTGGTCTCAGCGGCACTGATGGTGCTATGTATTCTTTTGCAACAAAGAGGAGCTTCACTTGGAGCTGGGTTTGGTAGTTCTGGCGAATTGTACACAACACGTCGGGGTACTGATAAAAGTTTGTATGAGGCGACAATTATTCTGGCAGTCATCTTCGTAGGTTCATTACTTGCGGGGCTACTACTTGCTTAGGCGTCTATGAGCGAAAAGATACCAGCTTGGCGGAAGCTTAGAAAAATTGACCTAAAGTCTGTTGATAAGCAATCAAAAAAGGTTGAAACAGCAACAGCTAAACACGCACATAAATTTCTTGTAAGTAGGCTTGAGAACCTGCAGTTTATTCGCAGACACCTAATTGCATGGCTACTACTTTTAATTGTACTTATTAGTCTGAATGCTGCTCAAGTAATCTTTAATCAAAATTATGTTAGTACTTTGCAGCCAAGTGGAGATGGGGCATATGGAGAAGGTGTTCTAGGGCCTCTTGATAATCTCAATCCCCTATTTGCATCTAGCGACGCAGAAGTTTCGGCAAGTAAATTAATGTTCTCCAGCCTGCTTAGCTACGACACAAACGGTTATCTTCAAGGCGATGCAGCGCAAAATTACACCATAAGTGACAATGGCAAAGTTTATACTGTTAATTTAAGGCCAAATTTGAAATGGCATGATGGAAAGCCAGTTACGGCAGATGATGTTGTTTTCACAGTTGAAACAATGCAAAACCCACTTGCAGGCGCAAGACAATCTTCTAGTTGGCAGGGGATAAAAGTTGTAGCAAGCACCAAACAGCAAGTCGTATTCACGCTTCCAACGAGCTATGCGCCTTTTGCTTCTGCTATGACTTTCCCAATTTTGCCCAAGCACATTTTAGGGAAGATACCTCCTCAACAACTACAAGAAAACAATTTCGATGGACATCCGGTCGGTAGTGGACCATTTAAATTTTTGGATTTGCAAACAGTGGATGCAAGTAAAGACAAAAAAGCATTACAAACAGAAAAGTATGATGATTATTGGTCAGGTCCACCAAAATTATCTCGATTTTCTCTATATGTTTACAGTAGTAGAGACGAGCTTGCAAGGGGGATACAGCACCGTGAAATAAATGCTGCAAGTGGGGTTCGCGTGGACTCTAGGGGGCTTAACTCTGCCGATATAGCGCTAAATAATGGGGTGTATGCCATATTTCGAACAGACTCAGGTGTGCTTAAAGACAAGGTCGTTCGTAAAGCTTTGACCCAGTCCATAAATAGGCAAGCATTGCGTAAGCAGCTTGACGTAAGCAAGTCACTAGAGGGTCCAATTATTAACAGCCAGACACAACTAGCAAATCAAGTAATGCAACCAGCTTTTAACTCGGAAGTAGCGGCTCAGCAACTTGATGCCGCAGGCTGGCTAAAAAATAGCAGGGGTGTCCGACAAAAATCTGGTCAACCACTTGAGCTCCGTGTGGTTGCAGTCGATACTACAAGCTATAAGAAAGTTGTTAATAACCTAGCAAAGCAGTGGCGGAAACAGGGTGTTAAAGTTCAGGTACAGCTTATTGATCCGCAACAGATACAGCAGATAATATTACAGCCAAGAGCCTTTGATGTACTTGTATATGAGCTCTCAATGGGTGGCGATCCTGATAGTTATGCTTTTTGGCATTCTTCTCAGATATCAACTTCTGGGTTAAATTTTGCTAACTACAATTCGCCAGCGGCTGACGACGCTTTAATAACAGCTCGCGGACGTTCGAGCATGGTACTTCGTGATCCAAAGTATGCAGCATTTGCAAGACGCTGGGTCGAAGACGTACCTGCAGTTGCCCTATATCGCTCTAGTCTCCGCTATACAACGACTGAAGGAACGCAATCAATTCAAAATGTGGACTCAATAGTGAGTCCGACTGATCGATTCTATAATGTGACTGACTGGTCTGCCGAGCAATCGCAGGTTTACAATACACCGTAAGCAGTAAAACAATTAGAAAGTCTTATTGGTTCTCATATTGCGCTTGTGGTATGATAATAACCAAATGATAGTGAGGGAAATCTATGAGTAAAATTGCGAGTTATCTTGCTACGCACTTACGAGGCGAAGTGCTTAGTAGCGCTGGAGTGCGATCAGGTCTATCTACAGATGGAAGTGTTCTGAAATGTCTACCTATTTTAGCAGCCTATCCATATGACACTAGTGATGTGCGTAAAATTGCACATTTTGCATGGCAGTTAGCGCAGAAAGGACACGTACTGCCGCTGACAACACGAGGTAGCGGGTCAAGCCTAGTGGGAGCGGCAATTGGCTCTGGAGCGATTATTTCTCTACCTACGCATTTCAATACTATTTTTGAAGTGGATACAAAACAGAAACTAGTTCGAACACAGCCTGGAGTTTCGATTAGCGCCTTGAAACAAGCTATGCACACACATGGACTTGATGTACCAATTGATTCTACTAATCCTCTAGGTACTATCGGTGGTGCAATTGCTAACAATACTTACGGCGAAAGAGCGCTAAAATATGGAGATGCTGCTCGTTGGGCTGACCAAGTCGAAGTAGTACTAAGCAATGGTGACATTTTACAGACAGAACGTCTGAACAAGCGCCAGCTCAGTAAGAAAAAAGGGCTTAGTGGCTTTGAGGGCGAAATCTACCGAAAACTAGACGCACTTATTGAAGATAACGAGGAAGTAATTGCCGGCCTTGCAAACAAGCAGACGAGTGCTGGCTATGCTATCTCTAAAGTTAAAGAAAAAGGCCATTTTGATCTGACGCCTCTAATTGCTGGTTCGCAAGGTACGTTAGGTATCGTGACTGAGCTGATACTTCGGCTTGATGCACATCATCCACACAAAGAAGTTGTCGTCGCTATCCTAAGCTCAGTTGACAGCTTGGATTCACTCGTAAATTCTATTTTGAAGTACACTCCAGATAAAATTGAATTTGTAGATGGTCTTAGTATCGAACGAGCAGATGTTGACCTAAAAGAAGTACTACCGGATGACGAACCTGAACTCATACCTAAAGGCATACTTTTCATTGAGTTAAGCGATGTTGGCCGCAAAGCAAAAGGCAAAGCTAAAAAAGTTGCGAAGCTTATTGAGAAGCATGGCCATCAAACTGCAAGCAGCGCAGGCGACATAGAATCTGCTGGTGAAATATGGCAGATATACCAAAGACTTCAATCTTCACTTGCTCTTAGTGGTGATGAACATAAGGTTGCAACACCTTTGGTGGAGGACGCACTATTACCACAAAGCGAAGTACCTCACTTTATTGAAGCAGCACATGATCTTGCTAAAAAACATCGTACGAAGCTGGTTTTTTCTGCTCACTTAGGAACAGGTGTTGTGCATGCACATGCACAAGTAGATCTAAAAAATCTTAGTGATCGCAATAAGGTAGACAAACTAATAGATGAATACTATGCACTGGTACTCAAGCATGATGGTGGAATAGCTGGTGAGTATGGTGAAGGACGTCTTCGTGTTTCACAAAATAAAGCTCAATTTACCGAAGAAGAACTCAAGCTTTTTGTAAGTATTAAAGATATATTTGATACACATGGTATATTTAATCCTGGTGTAAAAATCGCAGACGAAAAAGATATTGCTAAACTAGATGAGCACTACGCAAGCGGTAAGTTTGCTGACAACCTACCGAGGTTGTAACAAATTAATTTATAGGGTAAAATTTACTAAGCCTCAATTTTTGCGCGAGTGGCGGAATTGGTAGACGCGCTAGTCTTAGGAACTAGTGCCTTCGGGCGTGGAGGTTCAAGTCCTCTCTCGCGCACCAGAGTCTAAAGGATGCGGGTTGTTAGCTCAGTTGCATAGGAGAAACTTGTTTCTCCGTTATAATCAATAAGCACCTGTGCTCTAGCTCAAATAAGTTCTCTTGATAGAATAGTACCTTGCAATTAGTCACACCATCAACATGGGTTGTTAGCTCAGTTGGCTAGAGCACCTCGTTTACACCGAGGGGGTCGGGGGTTCGAGTCCCTCACAACCCACCAAATAAGATACCCACCCTCTGCGGTGGGTTTCTTATTTGTGAAGACTCGAATTTCCGACCCAGGTCGGGGTGAGAACTGCCAGTGGCAGTTTGCAAGGCGACTTTCCGATGCAAGCTGTGCTTGCAATCCTGAAATCGTGGGCTCGCGGAACGTGAGTCGAACGTCCCTCACAACCCACCAAGAAAAATGTCCAAACATGTGTTTGGACATTTTTCTTGGGTACTACACAGAATGTTATACTTGAAACAGAAATTATGAGTCTGAGTAAGCAACCCTATAAAGGCACTAGAGATTATTATCCTGAAGATAAGCGCCTACAAAACTACATATTCGATACATGGCGAAAAGTAGTTGAAAGTTTCGGGTATGAAGAATACGGAGCTCCAATATTAGAACCACTTGAAATATACGCGGCAAAAAGTGGAGCAGATCTTGTAAATGACGAAACCTATCGCTTTGTGGATCGTGGGAATAGAGAAGTTGCCATTCGTCCTGAAATGACACCAACAGTTGCACGCATGATAGCGGCCCGTCAACAGGAAACAGCATTTCCAGCTCGGTGGTATTCAATTGCAAATTTCATGCGTTATGAAAGACCTCAAAAGGGGCGAGAACGCGAGTTTTGGCAGCTAAATGTCGATATTTTTGGTGTAGAAAATCTACAGGCAGATGCCGAGATTATTACGATTGCAGACCATATACTAAAAGCTTTTAAAGCCAAGTCAAATATGTACACTATCAAAATCAATCATCGCAAATTAGTCGACTTCATAATGAAAGACTTCCTCGGACTAGATGTCGTACAGTCGCAGCTCATGATGAAGTTGTTTGATAAAAAAGACAAAATTTCCGCATATGATTTTCGTGATAATGCTATAGAAATTTTTGAATCTGAACAGGTAGAAAAAGGACTAAAGAAAATTGCTAGTCTTTTTTCAGCCGAAACCATAAGGGATCTACCAGAAGAGATTCGTAGTAACGATGTGTTTGGCGAGTTGAGCCAACTTTCTCAGATGCTTGATCGGGCGGGGGTTAAAAGTATGCGACTCGATATAAGCCTCATGCGAGGTCTCGACTACTACAACGGCATTGTTTTCGAGGTATTTGATAATCATCCGGACAACAATCGAGCTATGTTCGGTGGTGGTCGTTACGATGGACTGACTACTGTCTTTGGAGGCGAGAACATTCCTGTAACTGGGTTTGCTCCAGGGGCCTCAACTGCTGAAGAATTTCTAAAGGCACACAAACTACTGCCAGAATTACATTCCAGAACTGAAGTTTACGTTGTTGTTTTGGGCGAAGACAGCTTGCCATCTGCATTGAAGTTAGCAGAAAATTTTAGAGCTGAAGGCGTAAGGATAGCAGTAGATATATCTATGAAAAAAGCTGAAAAACAAATCAAGACTGCGCTTAAGAATGATATCCCTTATCTACTATTCATTGGTAACGACGAAATAAAGAGTAGGCTTTACACTTTGAAAAACACAGCTACATCTAAAGAAGATAAACTCAGCTTTGAGCGGATTGTTAGTACAGTCAAAGATCAGCGCAACTAGTCGATAGCTTTAAGCGAGGCAAACGCTGTTTTTGTATCGTTGTTTGCCTGCGTTGCTAGATCGTTAGTTGCTGTATCTGTGCCGCAGGCAAATTGTGCATGAGATAAAACAAAGTAATAATTCCCAATCTTCTTTGCGCCTGAAACCTTCTCTACGGGGTCACCGTTTGTATCGGCCTCTTCACCGGCAGAATACTTGGTTATAGCCCCACCCGCACCGCTGGCACTCCAGCAACTGTCTGTGTCATTATCGGTCTTATTACTCTTTTTTGTTAAAGCAATGGTTGAAAAGCTTACATGATCTTTTGTCGAAGAATTGAAAGTGTAAGTTAGATCTTTAGTATCATCTGTTACTTTATATTTAACACCTAGCTCAGGTATCTCGCGCCACTGGGAGCTATCGTCACTAGGTTTAGCTGATTTTTTTGCATCTGCAAGCTCTTCTTTAAGTACCTGTTTTTCAACACCCAAAGAACGGATATTTTGATTTAGCTTAGTTTGCTGATTGAAGTAAAAAAGTCCCCATGCAGTGTTTGCAGCAATTAACAACAACACTAGAAGAATTATCCATATTATTTTTGCTTTACTTGGTTTTTTGTCTGTAATTGGTGAATCATCCATCGAAACGTCCCCTTATTTGTATATGTGTATTTAAACATAAGCACATAACACCTGTCTAGCAGAAAGTTGTCGGTGGTGGTACACTGGTAGCTTATGAAAGTATTACGTAAAAACATCACCACCACAAAAGTAGAGCTGACTATCTCTCTAACTGAAAAAGAACTTACAGGCGCCGAACAAGTCGCGCTAGTGCACCTCGGTCAAGAATTAAAAGTCCCTGGCTTTAGAAAAGGCAAAGTGCCGACTAATGTTGTGAAACAAAGAGTTTCAAGTGAAGAGCTTGATTCTCATACAATGAGCGATGCTATAAACCGTGCAGTTCCTGAAGCATTTGCGAGTGAAAACTTACAACCACTCGATCGACCAGAAGTTGCAGTAAAAAAATATGTACCTGGTAAAGAGCTAGAGTTTACAGCCGAAGTTGAAGTACTTCCGCCTACAAAACTCGCAAGCTACAAAAGCTTAAAAGTAACAAAGCCAAAAATAACAGTATCTAAAAAAGATATCGATGATGTTGTTGAGCGTATGCAAACTGGTTTTGCTGAGAAGAAAGAAGTAGAGCGAGCGATAAAACAGGGCGATGAAGCGGTAATCGACTTTAAAGGCATAGATGCAAAAGGTGAAGCTTTCGCTGGCGGTGCTAGCCAAGATTATCCATTAACAATTGGCAGCAACTCGTTCATCCCAGGTTTTGAAGAAGGCTTGGTTGGCAAAAAAGCTGGTGATGCTTTTGATTTACCTATAACTTTCCCCAAAGACTACCAAGCAGCTCACCTAGCCGGCCAAAAAGTGAAATTTGAAATAAAAGTCAAAGCAGTTAAAGAAGTAGTTTTACCTAAGCTTGACGCAGACTTCGCCAAAAAGTGCGGTCCATTTGAAACTGTTGCTCAACTGCGAAAAGATATTGAAGGTGAAATAAAAGCCCAACGAGAACACGAAGCAAACGAAAAACTAAAAGATCAATTAGTTGAACAATTAGTAAAAGCAAGTAAACCTGTTGCGCCCGAAGTTCTTATACAAGATCAAATGAAACACATTGAGACGGATTTTGTACAAAACCTAGCAGCTCGAGGTATGAGTCTCGAACAACACCTTGAAGATAAAAAAATGACTCGTGAAGAGTGGGAAAAGAGCGACCTGCATGAGGCAGCCGTTACTAGAGTAAAGTCTGCGCTTGTACTGTCTGAACTCAGTCGAGCCGAAAAAATTGTTGTTGAGCAGGACGAAATAGAAGCTCGTCATCAGCAACTTCTACAGCAGTATCCAGATCCAAACATGCGTTTGCAACTGGAAACTCCTGAAGCACGAAACGACATCGCTAATCGTTTGGTAACCGAAAAAACACTCGATAGACTCGTAGAGCTAAATACAAAATAAAGTACTAGCACTCACTTGACTTGAGTGCTAGCCAGCGTATAATTATTTGTATGAATAAGCCAACTAGTTATCTTGTACCAACAGTTGTTGAAAAATCTCATGAGGGTGAGCGTGCTTTTGATATATACAGCCGTCTTCTTAAAGAGCGCATCATATTTTTGGGTGAAGATGTAAACGAACATACTGCAAACCTAGTGGTGGCCCAACTTTTATTTTTAGCTGGCGAAGACAGTAAAAAAGATATTCAGTTTTATATAAACAGCCCCGGTGGAGTTGTTCACGATGGTCTAGCAATCTATGACACTATGCAATATATCAAGCCTGATGTTCAAACTATCGGTATAGGACTGCAAGCAAGTATGGGTGCATTTTTACTCAGTAGTGGCACGAAAGGTAAGCGTTCTATGCTGCCACATTCTCGTGCGATGATTCACCAACCTTCTGCGGGGACTCAGGGTAAAGTAACAGATATGGAAATAGACCTCAAAGAAGGAATTCGCCTCAAAGAATTGTTAGCTGAAATACTAGCTAAAAATACAGGGCAAAAACTAGCAAAAATCAAAGACGACATGGAGCGTGACTACTGGATGACCGCTACAGACGCCAAAAAGTACGGACTTATCGACGAAATTATCAAAAAAGCCTAATAAAACCCTTGACAGTTTGCAAAGTAACCGCCACAATGGTGTGTAATGAATTAGTGTAAGTTGGGTTTTTATGCATTTGGCCTTGGTGGCTCTCGGTTAGAAATGCTTGCCCACGGAGTAGAAACTCCTAACTTAGAAGATTCGGCGCCCTAAGTATCAACCACTAACAAGAACCAGGAGACCATTTTTTATATGGCAACAAGCAAAACGCAAGCGAGGCGTTATTTTACTGATAACGCAACCGTTTTAGACCTACCAGACCTTATCAAACACCAAAAAGATTCTTGGCAAGAATTTATCGAAACAGGACTTAGCGAAATTTTCGCCGAAGTAAACCCAATCGAAGATTACACTGGCCAAAAGTTAGAACTACGCTTCAAAGACTATAGCTTTGAAGATCCAAAATGTAGCGAAGCAGATGCTCGTCACAACAACGTTAGCTTCGAATCACCACTGAAAGCTCGTGTTGAGCTTACAAACAAGGTGACAGGTGAAGTAAAAGAAAGTGAAATTTATCTTGGTGACTACCCATGGATGACCGAACGCGGAACATTCATTATCAATGGTTCTGAGCGTGTAGTTGTTTCTCAGCTTATCCGAAGTGCTGGTGTATTCTTCACTGCAAACCAAGCTGCTGGCCGTAAACTATACGGTGCAAAACTTATTCCAGGTCGTGGTGCTTGGTTAGAATTTGAAACCAGCGCAGCAGGTGTACTATATGTAAAAATCGATCGTCGCCGAAAGATCGCAGTTACAACCCTTCTACGTGCGCTTGGTTATGGTACTGAAACTGCTATTAACGAGCTTTTCAAAGATGTTGATACCGGTGAACTAAATTATATTGATACTACATTTGGTAAAGACCCAAGTAACGGCACAAATGAGGCCTTGATTGAGGTATACCGACGTTTGCGCCCAGGTGATTTGGCAACAGTTGAGAACGCTCGTGGAATGATCGAACGAATGTTCTTCGACTTCAAACGTTTCGACTTTAGCCGTGTTGGTCGCTATAAAATCAACCAACGTCTTGGTCTAAAAGTAACAAATACTACTGAAAATCGTGTTATGCGTCTAGAAGACCTAGTTGCGATTATTAAAGAAGTTATCCGTCTTAACAACACTCAAGAAGCTCCAGACGACATTGACGCACTATCGAACCGTCGAGTGAAATTAGTTGGTGAGCTTGTTGCTCGTCAGTTCCGTATTGGTATGCTTCGTATGCAACGTAACACTATGGATCGCATGAGTATGAGTGATCTTGAGACTGTGACTCCTGGTGCACTTATAAATGCACGTCCAATTGTTGCTGCAGTTCGCGAATTCTTTGCGAGTTCACAACTTTCACAATTTATGGACCAAACTAACCCACTTGCTGAACTTTCTCACAAACGACGCCTTAGCTCTATGGGCCCTGGTGGTCTGAGCCGTGAACGTGCCGGCCTAGAAGTTCGTGATATTCACGAAACTCACTACGGACGTATTTGTTCTGTTGAAACACCAGAAGGTGCAAACATAGGTTTGGTGCTCAACCTTGCAAGCTACGCACGAGTTAACGAGTATGGCTTCATCGAAGCTCCATATCGTCGTGTTACTAAAGGTAAAGTTACTGACGAAGTGATATATATGGACGCAGCTGCCGAAGCTCGCGAAATTATCGCTGAAGCTGGTAACCAAGTCGACAACAAAACTGGTAAGTTTAAAAACACTCGTGTGAGTGCTCGTAAAAACCTTGTTCCAGAAGAAGTTGACGCAGACGAAATAACATTTATCGATGCTGCAGTTGGCGAAATTCTTGGTTCTACTGCAAGTCTTATCCCTTTCATTGAGAAAAACCGTATTGACCGATCTTTGACTGGTTCAAACATGTCACGTCAGGCTGTGCCGCTCTTGCAACCTCGTAGTCCAATCGTTGGAACTGGTGTTGAAGCTGATATTGCTCGTAACACTAGCCAATTGGTACTCGCAGAAGGCGCTGGTGAAGTAACCAAAGCAGATGCAAACGAAGTAATCGTAAAATACAAGGACGGTTCTACTACATACGTACCTATTCACTTTGAACAAAGTAACGATGACCGTTCAATCAACCAAAAAGTTGTAGTTGAACGTGGTCAAAAAGTGAAAAAAGGCGATGTATTGATCGAAGGTGCGTCTATCGAAGGTGGTGAACTAGCGCTTGGTCGTGACCTTACTGTGGCCTTTATGCCATGGGGCGGTTACAACATGGATGACTCTATCATCCTTAGCTCTCGTATAGTCAAAGAAGACGACCTAACTAGCATTAACATTCAAGACTTCATGGTTGAAGTTCGTGAAACCAAGCTAGGTCCAGAAATTGTGACACGTGATATTCCAAATGTATCTGAGGAAAGCCTACGTCACCTCGACGAAGACGGAATCGTACAAGTTGGTTCAGAAGTCCACCCAGGTGACGTGCTTGTTGGTAAGATTACACCAAAAGGTGAGCAAGAACTTTCTAGCGAAGAACGATTGCTACGTGCAATCTTCGGTGAAAAAGCCAAAGACGTTCGTGATACATCTCAGCGTATGAGTAACGGTAAGCACGGTAAAGTTGTTGGCGTAAAAGTATTTAGTCGTGAAAACGGTCATGAGCTTAAAGCTGGCGTTTTGATGCAAGTGCAAATCTTTGTCGCACAGCTACGTAAAATCGCTGTTGGTGACAAGCTAGCTGGACGTCACGGAAACAAAGGTGTTGTAGCTCGTATTCTACCTGAAAACGACATGCCATTTATGGAAGACGGAACTCCAGTTGATGTTATTTTGAACCCACTTGGTGTACCTAGTCGTATGAACCTTGGACAGTTATTTGAAACTCACCTTGGCATGGCTGCACGTGCACTTGGTTACAAAGTCGCAACCCCACCATTTAACGGTGTGCCAAATGATGTTATAGCTGCTCAGCTAAAAGAAGCAGGTCTTCCAACTGATGGTAAGATACAGCTATTTGACGGTCGCAATGGTGAGCCTTTCCGTGAGAAAACAACTGTTGGTGTTATGTACATGATCAAGCTGCACCACATGATTGCCGACAAGATCCACGCACGTTCTATTGGGCCATACACAATGGTTACCCAGCAGCCACTTGGTGGTAAAGCACAAAACGGTGGTCAGCGATTTGGTGAGATGGAGGTGTGGGCACTAGAAGCATACGGTGCCGCAACTACATTGCAGGAAATGTTAACTATCAAGTCTGACGATGTTTATGGTCGTGCAAAAGCCTACGAATCTATCATCAAGAACGAACCAATCACTGGTCCAAAAGTTCCTGAAAGCTTTAATGTTCTTGTAAAAGAACTTCAGGGTCTAGGTCTACGTGTTGATTTGATCGAAGGTGGTCAAGATGTTGATGCCGAAGAGATTTTGGACGGTAGCGTTGTTGCCGAAGATGCCCCAGCACCTGTTGTTGCTGAAGAAAGCGAAGCTGTTGGTGATGAAGCAGATGAACTAGGAGAGATTGATCTTGGTGAAGGAGTGACTATCCAGGACACAGATGAAATTGAAGAAATTAAGGAGGAGATAGCCTAATGAGTCGTGTAGTAGCAAACGCCAGTATCGCCGACTTTGATGCAGTACGCCTAGCAGTAGCTAGTGCAGAAGATATCAAGAAATGGAGTTACGGTGAAGTAACAAAACCAGAAACGATTAACTATCGAACCCAAAAACCTGAACGTGATGGATTGTTCTGTGAAAGGATCTTTGGTCCAGTCAAAGACATCAACCCACACGATGCAAAACTAAAAGGCGTTCGTTCTCGTGAAGCAGCAGTTGATAAGAGTGGTGAACTAGTCACACGTTCAATTGTTCGTCGTGAACGTATGGGTCACATTGGCCTAGCAGCTCCAGTTGCACATATTTGGTTCATGCGTGGAACACCAAGTGCAATGGGATTGCTACTTGGTATGACCGTTCGTAACCTTGAGCGTGTTGCTTACTTTGCAAGCTACGTCATTCTTGATGTAGATACCGAAAAACGCGAACAACTTCTTGCTGATGCTGAAGCTGAACTAGAAGCAGGAACAGCTGCAATCAAAATACGTTACGAAAAAGAAGCCGAAGACGAAAAAGCAGATGTTAAGAAATTAGCTGCAGAGCAAACTAAGGAGCTCGAAGCACTTAACGAAAGCTACACCGTTAAGAAGATGCAACTAGACGGACTCGTAAAATCAGCTCTTCTAGGTGAAATCGAATACCGTAACCTACCTGACGACTATGCAGATATCGTCAAAGTTGGTATGGGTGGTGAAGCGCTTAAAGCACTTCTAGAGCAAATAGACCTCGATAAATTGATTGAAGGTTTAAGCGAAGAAGCCGCAGCAAGCAAAGGCCAGAAGCAAAAGAAAATCCTTAAGCGCCTCAAAGTTCTAGAAGGCATGCAACGTGCTGGCATCAAGCCAATTAACATGACTCTTTCAGTTCTACCTGTTATTCCACCAGACCTACGTCCGATGGTACAACTAACTGGTGGTCGTTTCGCAACATCTGATCTTAATGACCTTTATCGTCGTGTGATCAACCGAAACAACCGTCTAAAGAAACTGATTGACCTTAATGCTCCAGAAGTTATTCGTCGTAACGAAATGCGTATGCTTCAGGAAGCTGTCGACGCGCTTGTAGATAACTCTGCAGCACGTGGTAACCGTGCAGTGAACGCAACTGGTGGCCGACGTAAACTAAAATCTTTGAGCGACATGCTTAAAGGTAAGCAAGGTCGTTTCCGTCAGAACCTACTAGGTAAGCGTGTTGATTATTCTGGTCGTTCAGTAATTGTTGCTGGTCCAGAACTAAAAATCCACCAATGTGGTCTACCAAAACAAATGGCGCTTGAACTATTCAAACCATTTGTTATTAGCTGGCTACTTCGTGGTGAGCATGCTCACAACATCCGCTCTGCAACTCGTTTGATCGAAAGTGGCAACACAATCATCTGGGATGCTTTGGACGAAGTGATTAAAGGCAAGTACGTACTGCTTAACCGCGCACCGTCTCTTCACCGTTTGTCTATCCAGTCATTCCAACCAAAACTAATCGAAGGTAAAGCAATTCAGCTGCACCCTCTAGTTTGTGCTGGATTCAACGCTGACTTTGACGGTGACCAAATGGCTGTTCACTTGCCACTGAGCGACGCTGCTCAAAAAGAAGCTCGAGAACTAATGAGTGCGACAAACAACCTTCTAAAACCTGCCGATGGTACTCCAGTGCTAAACATCGCACAGGACATCGTGCTTGGTTGTTACTACCTGACGTATCCAAAACCAGATGCTCAAACTGAGAAAAAACTTTTCAGTTCAGTACCTGAAGCTATCCAAGCTTACGAAAAAGGTGTGATTAAACTTCAAACTCCTATTCGTGTACACACAAAAGGTCAACTTCGTGACACAACTCTTGGACGAGTATTCTTCAACGAATCTCTTATCAAGGAATTTCCATACGTGAACGATGTCATGACTAAGAAGGCGCTTAACAAAGTTCTTGCACGTATCTTTAGCCAATATGGCAGCGAACAAACTGCTGTAACAGCCGATAATATCAAAGATCTTGCACTTGAATACGCAACATCAGCCGCTGTTTCAACCGGTATGGACGATTACTTCGACGTACCAGAAATGGAAGCTTTGATCGAAGAAGGTGAAAAACAAGCAACTCTTATTTCGCAACAATACGAAGAAGGTTTGATTACCGAAGAAGAACGTTATGGTCTTACCGTAAGCGCATGGCGTGGTATCGACAAAAAAGCAATCGCAGTTGTTGAAGAGAAGCTAAAAGATTCTGATACATCAGTGAGCGTTATGGTTAACTCCGGTGCTCGTGGTAGCGTTGATAACATTAAGCTTGCGACTGCAATGCTTGGAACAATGGTTGACGCAACTGGTAAAGAAATTGAGCTTCCTATTCGTTCTAGTTTCAAAAAAGGTCTATCACAACTTGAAGCCTTCGTTGCCACTCGTGGTACACGTAAAGGTTTGATTGACACAGCTCTTAAGACAGCTGACTCAGGATACCTAACTCGTCGTCTTGTGGATGTAAGCCAAGATATCTTCACAGTTGAAGAAGACTCAAGCGACAACGGATTTACTATTTTCCGAAGTGAAACTACTGAAACAATGATCGAATTTGGAGATCGTTTGTACAGTCGTTACGCAGCAGAAAAAATTGGTGACCACGTAAAAGCTGGTCAACTAATTACCCGTGAAATTGCAGACGCTATAAATGTTGATGAAAAGATTACTGAAGCTAAAATCTTCAGTGTACTTACAGCTAAGAACCTCCGTGGTATTCCACAGAAGAGCTATGGTCTCGACATGGCAACTGGTAAATTGATCGACATCGCTCAACCAGTTGGCGTCATCGCAGCTCAATCTGTTGGTGAGCCTGGTACGCAGCTAACCCTCCGTAACTTCCACGCCTCTGGTGTTGCCGGTGCAGCCGACATCACCCAGGGTCTACCTCGTGTAGACGAGTTGTTTGAAGCACGTACACCTAAAGGTGAAGCAGTACTTTCTGACATCGACGGTACTCTAGCTGTTTGGGAAGATGGCAACAAATACATCATGCAAGTTACTCCAGCTAAAGCTAAGGTAAAGAAACTTCCGCTTGAAAAACGAAAAGCACAAGTAAAATCTGGTACAGATGTTCTAGCTGGTGATGTACTCGCAGCTAAAAAAGACGGGGCAGAACCACTAACAGCACCATTTGACGGTATTGTTGAAGTAACAAAGACTGAAGTGATTGTCTCAAGTAGCGATCAAACTCCAGCTCGTTACGAAATACCAACTGGTCATCAGCTAACCGCAAAAGACGGCGACGCTGTTACGGCTGGTGATCGTTTGACAGCAGGTTCAATTAACCTCCATGACCTCATGCGTTTGAAAGGTATTGAAGCTACGCAGCGTTATATCATTAACGACGTACTTCGTATCTACGCATCGCAGGGTCAAAACATTGCAGACAAGCACCTTGAGATCATTGTTCGACAAATGTTCTCACGTGTACAAATCGAAGACCCAGGCGACAGCTTATTTGTTACCGGTGACATCGTATCTAAAGCTGCAGTGGTTGAAGCAAACGAAAACCTTGTCGCAGACGGTAAAGAGCCAGCTCAATATACACAATTGCTACTTGGTATTACCAAAGTTTCAATTTGGAGCGACAGTTTCCTTTCAGCAGCAAGTTTCCAAGACACAACTCGTGTTCTTATAAACGCAGCCGTAACCGGACGTCAAGACGACCTCTACGGTTTGAAAGAAAACGTTATCATCGGACGTAAGATTCCAGTAGGAACAGGCGCTCGTGATCTTCAGGAAGTTGCTCCCGAAGAAGCCGAAGAATAAAATAAAAAACTAGCCAAAAACAGCCTTCAAATGGAGGCTGTTTTTGCTTGTATCAACAAAATGATGTACCATATAAACATCAACAACAAAGCAAAGGAGGGCTACATGTTACATAACAAACGTATTCGCACTTGGTCCAGCTTTGTTCAGCCTTGCTCTCTTTAACACCTAGCGACTGGCGCTTATAACTAGAATTTCACGCCTGTTCGCAGGTGTTTTTTGTATGTATTTTATTAAAAAACTAGGAGAGCAATATGATAGCAGAAAAACAATACACGCCAAACACCACATCAGAGGAATGTCTAAAAATAATTCGAGAAGAAGGTGCAGTACTACTACGAGACTTTGTGAACAAGGAAGAGCAAGGTGAAATTACTCACGAAGTACTTTCGCATGAACTAACACCCGTCGATCGTTCAAACCATACTATTCCAGAGCAGTTCGAAGATATTGGCTGGACATTTCGTCAGTCCCCACCGCATGTTTTTGCGCTGGGTCGAAGAGTTTGCTCGCTCGTCCGACCGGAGCTTTCATCGTGGTTTGTAAACCATGTTCGGGCGCAGCTATACCAACCAGGCGAAGTCGGTATTGAGTGGCATCGAGACTACAAAAGAGACCTTCGAATGGTCGCAGTTGCATCATTTATGGGTTCGGCACAGTTCGATATACAGCTTGGTAGCGGCGAAGTCTCTTGGGAACTTTTACCAGGCGATCTTGTACTTATGCGGGGTGCGCTTCTCAACGGCAGACAAGATGATCGTCCAAAGCACCGCGTATCTGCACCCGATACTGGCAAAAGACTCTCAATAGCATACCGCCAAGTTGCCAGTGAAATCCCAGAGCTGGAGGACTAAAATGAATAAAATAGAAGAAAGCATCAAACAAATAATCGAAGTTATTGATGCCAATCCAGACAGAGAAGGATTGCATGATACACCCCAAAGATACGCTCGATTTATAAGTGAATTCACTTCGCCCCCAGAATTTTCGCCAACTGTATTTGAAAGCGAAGGTTATGACGAAATGGTAGTACAAACAAATATCACGTTCTATAGTTTATGCGAGCATCATCTATTGCCATTTTTTGGTACCGGCACCATTGCTTACATCCCAGATCGTCATATTATTGGACTTTCAAAACTTGCGAGAATGCTCGATCATTTTAGCTCCCGTTTGCAAAACCAAGAAAGAATAACTTCTCAAGTAGCTGATTACCTACAAAAAACTACAAAAGCAAAAGGGGTAGGCGTTGTTCTTAATGCTCGACACTTATGCATGGAAATGCGTGGTGTGCAAAAACCTGGAGCATCGACCTCTACCTCAGCATTAAGAGGCTACTTCAAAACACGTTCGCAAACTCGTAGCGAGTTTCTCACTTTAGCTCTAAAGGATCAGTCATGACTGAAATAGTTGGAATACTAAATATTACCGACGATAGCTTCAGCGACGGCGGGCAATACAACAACGTAACCAAAGCCCAAAAAAGAGTACAGCAACTTTTTGAAGAAGGCGCAGATATGATTGATATTGGTGCAGAATCAACCCGCCCAGGGGCAAAAGAAGTAGCGGTTATTGAGGAATGGAATAGGCTAGCGCCAGTTGTTAAAAGCCTAAAAAAACATTTCTCTCCTGAAAAATTTTCAATTGATACTCGTCACAGTGAAATTGTTGAACGTGTGATTGATTTGTGGTCGCCCGAGCTCACTATCAACGATGTGACAGGTCTTCACAGTGAGCGAATGGTTGAGGTAGTCGCGAGCAATTCTCTCAAGGTTATTATTAGCCATCTTCCAGAGTTTGCGCACGGCTATATAGCAAAAGCCCACAAAATAAAAATGGTTAGCTCACAACAAGTGCATGATGATCTGATAACAAAATATATCAAAGTCATTTCGCAAGGGGTAGCTTGGGAAAATATAACAATCGATCCTGGAATTGGTTTTGGTAAATCACCACAACTAAACAAAGAGCTCCTGTCATTTGCTAGTCTTGTTCCGAATATTCCAGTGATGATAGGGTATTCACGAAAGCGATTTTTGGGCGCACGGCGGATGCAAGAGTCTGCTAACGTACGTGCTGGGCTTATTGCTGCCGAATCTGGGGCCACGAGATTGCGAGTGCACGATGTGGCAGCTCACGTTGAGATGTTGAAGGACTTGTCTTCTTAGCCCAAATTTGCTACAATAACAGGTGAGTTTCCTCTTTGGACAAGTGAGATAACATGCGAGTGTGTACAACATCTTATGAAGACCAAAGAAAGTGGCAATTATTTATGCTGAAAATAATGCCAGAAAGTTAAATTAACGGAGAATATTTTTCAATATGCCAACGATCAATCAATTAGTTCGCAAGCCGCGAAAAACGGCTGGTAAGAAGAGTAAAAGTCCTGCACTAGGACGTATTCAAAATACTCTAAAAACCCGCTACTACGACCAAGACGCACCACTAAAGCGTGGCGTTTGTGTCAAAGTAACGACAAAGACACCGAAAAAACCAAACTCAGCACTTCGTAAAGTGGCTCGTGTTCGCCTCAGTAATGGCCAAGAAGTTTGGGCATACATCGGTGGAGAAGGTCACAACCTACAAGAGCACGCAGTTGTGCTTGTTCGTGGTGGACGTGTAAAAGACCTTCCGGGTGTTCGTTACCACATTGTTCGTGGTGCACTTGACCTTCAAGGTGTAGCCGATCGTAAACAACGCCGTAGCAAATATGGCGCCAAAAAGGAGAGTAAATAATGCCGCGTAAAGTAACCAAATCTCTTCAACGTCGACTAGACCCAGACCGTAAGTACCAATCTATTATGGTCCAACGTCTTATCAACAAAAGTATGCTCGATGGCAAGAAACTTCTTGCTGAACGACAAGTCTACAGCGCTCTAGAAATTGCCGCAAAAAAACTAAAAAGTGAAGATCCGCTAGAAGTTTTTGAAGCAGCTCTTAAGAACATTTCACCGAACTTCGAAGTAAAATCTCGTCGTGTTGGTGGTGCTAACTACCAGATTCCGTTTCCTATTCAAGGTCACCGTCAGCTGCACTACGCATTTTCATGGTTAGTACAAAGCTCACGTGCTCGTAAGGGTATGCCATACGACCAACGCTTAGCTGCTGAAATCGTAGATGCGTACAACCAAACTGGTGCTGCCTTTAAGAAAAAAGAAGACACTCACAAAATGGCCGAAGCCAACCGTGCTTTCGCTCACTTCGCTCGCTAAGCTACTTTATTTTTACCGAGCTCACTACTACCAGCTATAGCTTGTTTTTGTCTGTATAGACTTAAAACTGATGAAGCAGCTTCGAATAACCGGTATGTGTTACCCGCAGTACTACTACTAACGGCTCTAACTGCAGCGAATACTTCTTCTTCCTCTCCAATAGCACAAAGCCATGTCTTTCTATGTAGATCGGTTATATACATCGTGTCTTCAGTCCAGTGAGCAAGAGTTGCTTCTGAAGGCTCTGTTAACCCCAGTTCTTCTGGTACATCAATAAGTTTCGCAAGTTTATCAGATAAAAGACCAGTTTTTCCTAACGCTACTCGTCGATCATGAGGCATCAATCCCTGATTAATAGCAGATTCTCGAGTAATACCATCAGTCTCGCCACCGATCTGGCTGGTACGGATGAACTCGTAGTCGGCTCTTTTATCTATACTCATGAACATAATTATAGCACAAAACGCTTATCTTTACAATACCCTTCCAAAAGCTAGCTGTATCTGTTACAATTGACAGTAAGTGTTTTTCCCTGTTGTCAAAATTTTGAACAGGGGTGACGTAAAGCTAATTTAATTAAAGAAAAGGACTACGAGAGAAAACCTCATGGCAGATAAAAAATATACCCTAGATAAATTCCGTAACATCGGTATTATTGCTCATATTGATGCAGGAAAGACTACCACTACTGAAGGTATTTTGTACCGAACCGGTCTAAGTCACAAAATTGGTGCAGTTCACGAGGGTGAAACGACAACCGACTGGATGGAGCAAGAACGTGAGCGTGGTATTACCATTACATCTGCTGCGGTGACTTGTTTCTGGAAAGACCACAAAATCAACATTATCGACACACCTGGTCACATCGACTTTACTGCTGAGGTAGAACGATCTCTACGTGTGCTTGACGGTGCAGTCGTAGTATTCGACGGCAAGATGGGAGTAGAAGCTCAAACTGAAACTGTATGGCGCCAAGCTAACAAATACCGCGTGCCTCGTATCTGTTTCATTAACAAAATCAACCAAACTGGTGGTGATTTCTACAAATCTCTCGACAGTCTGCACGCACGTCTTTCTAAAAAAGCTCTTCCTATTCATTTGCCAATTGGTTTTGAAAAAGACATCAATGGTGTCATTGACCTCGTTGACATGAAAGCGTACACATACAAAGACTTCACTGACCACGAACTAATTGTTGGCGACATCCCGGCTGATATGGCTGACAAAGCTAAAAATGCTCGCCAACTTCTTGTAGAGGCTGCAGTTGAAGCAGATGACGCGTTGTTTGAGAAATACCTTGAAAGTGGCGAAGAATCTATCACTGTCGACGAGCTAAAAGCGGCACTTAGAAAAAGTGTGCTTGGTGGAGAATTTTACCTTGTTACTGGTGGTGATGGTCGTGGTGTTATCGTTGAAAAAGTACTTGATCTTGTAAATGAATATCTTCCAAGTCCACTCGATACCGGTTCTATATGGGGCACTCACCCGAAAACTGGCGACGAAGTTGAACGAAAACCAGACGAAAAAGAACCACTTGCTGCCCTTGCATTTAAAATTGCCAACGACCCATTTGTTGGAAAGCTAATCTTTATCCGTGTATATAGCGGTAAAGTAACTGCTGGTAGTTATGTTCTCAACACTACAACAGGTGACAAAGAACGTATCGGCCGAATTGTTCGTATGCATGCTGACAAGCGTGAAGATATCAACGAAATTTCTGCAGGTGATATTGCTGCAGTCGTTGGTCTAAAAAACACTACAACAGGTACGACCTTAGCAGATGTTGCAAAACCAATTACTCTTGAGAGCATCGACTTTCCAGAGCCTCCAGTTGCTATTGCGATTGAACCGAAAACCAAAGCCGACCAAGAAAAAATGAGTCTTGCTCTCCAGCGTCTATCAGAAGAAGACCCAACTTTCCGTGTACATACTGACGACGAAACTGGACAGACTATTATTTCAGGAATGGGTGAACTTCACCTCGACATCATTGTTGATCGTATGAAGCGCGAATTTAAAGTTGAAGCCAACATTGGTCAACCGCAAGTTGCCTTCCGCGAAACTATCAAAGCGAGTACTGAAATTCAAGGTAAATACATTAAGCAATCTGGTGGTCGTGGACAATACGGTGACGTATGGTTACGAATCGAACCAAACGAACCAGGTAAAGGTTTCGAATTCTTTGACGAAATTAAAGGTGGTGTTGTACCACAAGAATATCGAAAACCAGTACAAAATGGTATCGAAGAAACACTTGATGGTGGTGTGATTGCTGGATACCCAGTAGTGGACGTCAAAGCAACACTATACGATGGAAGTTATCACGACGTTGACTCAAGTGAAATGGCATTTAAGATGGCTGGTGCGCTCGCTACTCGTGAGGGTATCAAAAAAGCAAATCCAGTGCTTCTTGAACCTGTTATGAAAGTTGAAGTAACAACTCCTGAAGAGTTTATGGGTGACGTAATCGGCGACCTTAATTCGCGTCGTGGACGAATCGAAAGTATGGAAGACCGCATGGGCGCTAAAGTTGTCACAGGTTTTGTGCCACTAGCTAGTATGTTTGGTTACACAACCGACCTGCGTTCAATGTCTCAAGGTCGTGCAGCATCTGCAATGGAACTTGCACAATACGAGGAAGTTCCACCAAACGTTGCACAAGAAATCATCGAAAAACGCGCTAAATAGTAAACGCGATATTCGTAGATTTACCACTTGGTAAGTGCTATAATTGTAGTATTAAGCTAAGGAGGTTTTTGATATGGAAATGATAGGTATTTTAGCGGCGGTTGTCGTAGTAATATTGGTCATATTTTTGTGGGCTACTTACAACGGACTTGTAACGCTTCGCAACAGAGTAGAAGAAGCTTGGAGCGATATAACAGTTCAGCTCAAACGTCGGTTGGATCTTATACCTAACCTTGTTGAGAGTGTAAAAGGCTACGCTTCTCACGAAAAGGAAGTATTTACTAAAGTTACTGAAGCACGTGCGAATGCGCTTAACGCTCAAGGTGTAAAAGAAACAGCAGAAGCTGAAAATCAATTCGAAGGTGCATTGAAGAGTCTATTTGCAGTTGCTGAGGCATACCCGCAACTAAGAGCGACTGAAAATTTCCAACAACTTCAAGCTGAGCTTGTCGATACGGAAGATAAAATCCAAGCGTCTCGTCGTTTCTATAACGGCGGTGTTCGTGACCTCAACACTAAAATTGAACTTTTCCCGAACAATCTTTTCGCTGGTATATTTGGCTTTAAGAAAAAAGAATTCTTCGAACTAGATGAAGCTGAGCAAGAGAAGGCTGAAAAGCCAGTTGATGTGAAGTTCTAACATTTATTTAAGGTAACATTACATGTACTCGGCGATTGCTGCAAATAAACGCAACACCATAATAATTATGGCGGTGTTTATATTGCTCATTGCCGGACTAGGCTACTTAGCAAGTATTTACTTTGGCGACTTATATATAACTTACTATGTAATGGCTGGGGCATTGATATATGCTCTTATTCAATACTTTGCTGCTGCTAAGTTGGCGGTAGCTATGACAGGGGCAATGCCTATAGAAAAACGCGATAATCCACGCCTGTACCGTATAGTTGAAAATCTTAGTATTGCTACTGGCATGCCAACTCCAAAGATATATGTCATAGACGATCCAGCACCAAATGCATTTGCTACTGGCCGAGACCCTCGTCATGCAATTGTTGCAGCCACAACTGGGCTGCTAGATATTATGGATGATAAAGAACTTGAGGGTGTAATGGCTCACGAGCTCGGTCACGTGCAAAACTATGACATCCGAGTTTCGATGATTGTCTTTGGCTTAGTGAGCGCAATAGGTCTACTTAGCGACATAGCACTGAGGATGTTATTTTTTGGTGGCGATGACGATAGGGATGGCGTGCCGCCACAACTTTATTTTGTCGGCATAATTGCACTCATATTGGCTCCTATTATTGCGGCTGTTATACAACTAGCTGTTTCACGACAGAGGGAATACCTTGCTGATTCTACAGGTGCTCTTACAACTCGCTATCCAGAAGGGCTGGCAAGTGCACTCGAAAAACTACGCGATCACGGACGCCCTATGAAAAAGCAAAACGGATCAACTTCTCATTTATTTTTTGCAAATCCGCTAAAACCTGGTTTTTTTGGAAAACTTTTCAGCACCCATCCTCCGCTTGACGAAAGAATTGCTCGCTTACGTAGTCTAGAAGGCAAAATGTAAATGCCAGCAAAGAAAAAAAATACATTTAACAAAAAAGCGAAGGATCAAGTAGCTAGTGTAAAAAAAAGACAAAAAGATTTTTTAAAACGAAGACCGCATCGCAGTTTCCAACTAACTCGTCGTCGTGATTATAAGCGTAGCTGGGCAGTGCCCGGCTACTGGGCATTTACAAACGAAGTCAGAGCGGTTGTTTGGTCTCAAAAGTGGCTGTTTGCAAAGTTTATGATTTTATATGGGCTTTTGAGTTTTGTTATAGTCGGCCTCCTGTCGCAGGATAACTACAATTTGCTGCAAAAAACAGTAAATGAAGTAGGTGCCAACGTCATTGCAGGTGAGCTGAGTACACTAGTACAAAATGTTGCAATTTTTAGTGGCGTGCTTGGGGGAGCGTTTAGCCCAACACTAACCGAATCTAAGCAAGTGTATGCAGGTTTGTTGTTTTTACTGGGGTGGATGACTATGGTGTGGTTGCTCAGGCAAGTAATGGCTGGTCATAAAGGCGTGAAACTACGTGACGGTTTGTACTCTTCGGGAACGCCGTTTATTGCTACGTTTATTATTTTTTTGATCATACTTTTGCAAATGGTACCATTTGCTGTAGCTCTTATAGCATACGGTGCTGCATACAGCGTTAATATATTTGGAGATGTTTTGTTCACTACATTATTTTGGATAGTTGAGCTGCTTCTCGCACTTGTATCCGTTTATTGGATAACAAGCTCGGCTGTAGCAATGATTGTAGTGACGCTGCCGGGGATGTACCCCCTTAAAGCACTGAAAGCCTCGAGTGATTTGGTGATTGGTAGAAGGTTAAGAATTTTATACAGACTTGGCTGGTTATGTTTGAGTATCGTAGCGGTGTGGGCGATAGTCATATTGCCAATGATACTCATTAATAATATTTCCTGGCTGCAAAGCATACCCATAGTTCCCGTAGCTGCACTGATGCTGTCAGCTTTTACAATGGTATGGTCATCAGCATACATATATATTTTATACAGAAAGTTAGTAAGCGATGAAACACCAACGGCTTGAAGATTTAAAAAAACAACTCGACCAATGGGCGTATGAATACTATGTACTCGACAAACCAAGTGTTGATGATGCTATTTATGATGGTTTATTTTCTGAGCTAAAAAATATAGAAACAGAAAATCCTGAGCTGATCACACCAGACAGTCCGACACAACGTATAGGCGGCAAGTTATCAAAAGGTTTTGAAAAATATACACATCAACAAAAAATGACGAGTTTGCTCGACTGTTTTGGTGATGAAGAAGCCCTTGCTTGGTTTGAAAGAGTGAAGAAGCTTGACGATGACGTATCTAAAAGTACCTTCTGGGTTGACCCGAAAAAGGATGGATTGGCTTGTGCTTTGCACTATCAAGATGGAATTCTAATTCGCGCAGTTACACGAGGTGACGGAAGTGTTGGTGAAGTAGTGACTGCCAATGCCAAGACAATTCCAAACATACCATTACGACTACGAGGCAATCATGCGTTTACAAAAGGCCTTACTGAAGTTCGTGGCGAAATAATTATGACAAAAAAAGAGTTTGATGATTTGAACAAAAAACAAGAGGCTGCGGGTGAACAAATATATGCAAATCCGCGTAACCTAGCAGCAGGGACAATTCGTCAGCTTGATCCTCAGCTTGTTGCAAAACGCCCACTTCGATTCCACGGATACGATGTTATTCGTCAAAATCCTGAAGAAGTACCAACCAATGAATTTGCATACGATGCTATGTATAAGCTTGGTTTTAGTACAGACAAAAAAGCTCACCTTGAGAACGATTTTTCTGGAGTGCTTAAGTATGCAAACGAGTTTGAATCTAAACGAGATGAACTTCCATATCATACGGATGGCTTAGTAATAAAAATCAACAACCGACAGCTACACAGCAAACTCGGAACAGTTGGTAAAAATCCTCGTGGAGCGATTGCCTATAAGTACCCTGCAGAAACCACAACTACAATTATTGAAGATATAGTAATTTCAATCGGTCGTACAGGAGCTGCTACTCCTGTGGCAGTCTTCAAGCCAGTGCAACTTGCTGGCACAACTGTCCAGCACGCAAGTTTACACAATGCCGATGAAATTGCTAGAAAAGACGTTCGAGTCGGTGATACGGTCGTCATATTTAAAGCCGGTGAAATCATTCCACAAGTTGAAAGTGTCATACAAAGCCTTCGTCCCAAAACAGCAATACCTTTTGATTTTGAGTCAGAACTAACACGGCAATATCCCGAGCTAGAATTCGACCGCCCAGAAGGTGAAGCTGTATATCGTGTTAAAGGAGCGACAGGCCCGCTTTTGTTAAAACGAGCTTTGCAACATTTTGCGAGCAAGGGTGCTCTCGACATAGATACACTTGGCGAAAAAAATGTCGTTGCTTTAGTGGATTCAGGTTTAGTGAAAGATTTAGCTGATATCTACCAACTTACAAAAGAGCAGTTATTGCAGCTAGATCGTTTTGCTGAAATATCTGCCGAAAAACTTATAGCCGCAATCACAGACAAAAAACAGCCAGAACTTCCACGATTTATTTTTGGTATAGGCATCCGTCATGTTGGGGCGCAGACGGCAATCGATTTATCACACGCTTTCAAATCTATTCATGGCCTACAAGAAGCAACGCTTGATGAGCTTAAGTCAGTTGATGGTGTTGGTGAAATTGTTGCAGAAAGTATTTCTGCTTGGTTTGCCGATGAAGACAACGTACAGCTAATCAAAAAATTCGAAACAGTCGGGGTAAGACCAAAATATCATGATACATCTGGAGGCGCATTATCGGGTCAAGCTTTTGTGATAACTGGCACCCTTCAAACGATGAGTCGGGACGAAGCAGCCGATAAAATTCGGGCACTTGGTGGTACATTTCAAAGCTCGGTTGGTAAAGATACCAACTACTTAGTGGCGGGCGGTAAAGTTGGCGCTAGTAAACTGCAAAAAGCAACTCAGTATGGTACAAAAATAATAGACGAGGAAACTTTAAAGGAGATTATAAAGTAATGCCGACATTCAAATTAGATAAACTTGTGAGAGACAAATTTCCTGAAATTTACGAGTCTCTTGGTCAAAAAGCTACTATCGAAAAGCTTTCGAAGGTTGAGCTATCCAGGGCTTTGCTAGATAAGATTATTGAAGAGGTTTCAGAAATGAAACCAGACGCTTCAAGAGAAGAGCTGATGGAAGAGATTGCTGACTTGCAACAAGCGATTGATGATTTCAAATCAGAAGTAGGTATAACGAGCGATGAAGTAGCAAATGTACAGGCAGATAAAAAATCCAAAAAAGGTGGGTTTAGACGAGGTATTTTCATCAAATCACTAGTTGTTCCTGAAAATGATAAGTGGGTCGAGTACTATCGCAAAGAACCTAAGAAATATCCAGAAATATAGCAATAAAAATACTCCCAAGTGGGAGTATTTTTATACACTGTCTACTAAAGTATTAGTAGCGTGGTTTTTCTTCTCGAGGGCGAGCTTCGTTAACGGTGATTTCTCGTCCGTCAAGTTGTGAGCCGTTCAATGTGTCGATTGCTTTTTTAGCGTCGTCATCATTTTCGAACTCAACAAAGCCAAAGCCACGTGAACGACCAGACTCACGGTCAGTCACAACACGTGCGCTAACAATTGGGCCTGCTGATTCAAAATGTGCTTTTAAGCCGTCGTCATTGGTAGCCCATGCTAGGCTGCCGACAAATAGTTTAGTTGCCATTAGTTTCAAATTTCCTGTTCTATCATAATTGTACGTCAGTTCGACCGGGTTCCAAGAGCTATAAATAATCTCTTTATTACTTTCCTAACAGAAGCAGTCTAACACAGTAAGAACGAAAACACCACCACAAAACGCTTGCGTTTTTCCTGCATTTTTGGCACAATAACATGTGGATATATGCTGATGCGCAAAGAATGAGGCTCGTTAGGCAGCAAAAACAAACACTTCCACCAACACCCAAACAGCCTCAGGGTGGGCGCGCACCAGCCTAATAATTAAAACGTCGCAATGCGGCGTTTTTTAGTACAATAATACATATGGACTCCGCAACAAAAAGCGCTATTAGCGCAACTCTACATTGTTTGACCGGCTGTGCTATTGGTGAAATTTTAGGTATGGTGATTGGTACTGCACTTGGGCTACACGATGCTTTAATGATAATTCTTGCTATAGTTTTAGCTTTTATTTTCGGGTATGCACTAAGTATTTGGCCAATATTGCGTACAGGTATGCCTGCTAAAAAAGCTATTAAAGTGACTCTAGCTGCAGATACTCTGTCTATTACAAGTATGGAGGTTGTAGATAACCTTGTGATAATAGTGATACCAGGAGCTTTATATGCGACTCTCGACTCACCATTATTTTGGCTGAGTTTAGCATTTTCACTATTTATAGCATTTTTAATAACAGTACCCGTCAACAGGTGGCTAATAGTGCGAGGTAAAGGTCATGCGCTCGTCCATCATTTGCATCATGATCATCACTAGTCCAAATCAGTAAAATACGCTACAATAAGCCAACACTCCTGGGGCATTAGCTCATTTGGCTAGAGCGCTTCGCTGGCAGCGAAGAGGTGGGCGGTTCGAATCCGCCATGCTCCACCATAGATATTTGACAAGTTTTAAGTTATAATACACAGTATATTTCCCGACACAACCTACTACCTGAGGAGGTATTAATGTCAGGTGAAATGCACAGAGACAATGCAGTCGCCTCCAAAGGAGTGGTTCTCCCCGGAGTCGAAGAAAACAAACCTGGTCATTACGGCGCTACGTTGACCATCATCATCCTGCCTTTCGTAGGACTTTTTATTGCCATCGCGCTTGCGTGGTGGCAGGGCTGGTTCTACTGGAGCGATCTGGTGATGCTCATCGGCATTCATCTTGTTGCTGCAGCTGGTATCACAATCGGATTCCACCGGTTGTTGACACATCGTAGCTTTGAGGCGAAACCGTGGGTTCGTGCGATGTTCACAATCGCAGGTTCACTTGCGATTGAAGGCAAACCTATCAACTGGGTTGCCGACCATCGAAAGCACCATGCTTTTACGGATGTAGAGGGTGATCCTCATAGTCCACACGTTGGCTACGACGATGGTGGCTGGAAGGGCGCTTGGAGAGGTTTTTGGCATGCACACGTTGGTTGGCTGCTTAACACCGGACAAGCTTCTGCTGATCGCTACGCCAGAGACCTGCTGAAAGACAAGACGGTGATGAAAATCAGTGACCGTTTCGGTCTGTTTGTCATCTTGGTGATTGTGAGTCCGGCGTTAGCTGGGTTTTTGATCAACGGTCTTAGGTGGCAAGCAGCTGTTACTGGCCTACTATGGGCTGGGATAGTGAGAATTGGATTGACACACCACATTACGTGGAGCGTCAATTCTGTTTGTCACATGTTCGGTAAGCGTCCGTTTGAGCTTGACGACCAAAGCACCAACAACTGGGCTTTGGCTTTCCCAACGTTGGGTGAGTCGTGGCATCACAACCATCACGCGTTTCCCACATCAGCCCGTCATGGACTGTTGAAAGGTCAGATCGATATTTCTCATGGAATAATCAAAATCTTTGAGAAGCTCGGACTGGTCTGGGATGTCAAAGAGCCGTCACCTGAAGAAATTCAAAAAAGGTTGGTTTCGGTTTGAGAGCTGCATTGTCTAGAGCTCCTTTTGCATACAAGCGAAAGGGGCTCTTTTCATTTCTTGGAAACAGTGTCGTATAATAAATGATACAAGTTATGTTTAAAAACTTTATACAAAAGAAGATAGAAAAGTACGCCCAAAAGTACATAAAAAAACACCAACCCAAGCTAGTGCTTGTAACTGGTAGCGTAGGTAAGACTAGTACAAAGTTAGCCATTGCAACAGTACTAAGCGAAAAGTATCGCGTACGGGTGCACGCTGGAAACCACAATACTCATATGAGCGTACCACTTGGTATCCTCGGTATTGCCTATCCTGATAATATTCGCTCACTCAGCGCTTGGCTTAGTGTTAGAAAAGCTGCCAAGCAAAGAATAAAGAGCAAGACCAACGACTGTGATGTTATTGTACAGGAGCTCGGGACTGATTTACCGGGTGACATACCGCACTTTGGAACTTACCTCCATGGCGATGTAGCGGTTGTGACTGCGGTGTCGCCAGAACATATGGAATTTTTCCATAATTTAGACGCGGTTGCTCAAGAAGAGTTGGCTGTGTCTAATTTTTCATCAATCACTGCGATAAATCGAGACGATATAGATGGTGAATTTGCAAAGTATATTACAAATCCTGAGTTTGATACTTATGGACTTGGTGGAGCAGCTGAGTATAGATTTTTGATAGAAGACCAACGTCTCGCAAATATTAAAGGCTCACTTGTAACGCCAGCTTTATCAGACATAAAAGCCGAGCTTCATGTCGCCAGTGAAGCTGGAGTAAAAGCTGCAGTAGCTGCTGGTTTTGTTGCGGAACGTCTTGGCCTTGAGCCGGATGCAATTTCAGCGGGACTAAGTAAAATAACATCCCCTCCAGGTAGAATGAATATCCTGCAAGGACTTGAACAAAGTATCATTATTGACGACTCTTATAACTCCAGTCCATTGGCCGTCGAGTCTGCACTTAAAATGTTATACCAGCAAGAAGCGCCTCAAAGAATAGCGGTGCTTGGGAGTATGAATGAGCTAGGTGAAGTATCTGCGAGCGAGCACGAAAAAGTTGGCAAAATGTGTAGTAGCGAATTGTTGCACTACGTAGTAACTATTGGTGCAGAGGCTGAAAAATACTTAGCACCCGCAGCGAAAGCTAATGGGTGTCAGGTAAAAAGCTTCCCCGATCCTATTAGTGCAGGTGCTTTCGTACATTCTGTACTTGAGCCGCATTCAATAGTGCTTTTTAAAGGTTCGCAAAACGGTGTATTTGCAGAAGAGGCTATCAAACCAATCCTGCACAACTCAAGCGACGAGCAAAAACTAGTTAGGCAAGAGCCTCATTGGCTCGCAACAAAAGCTGCGCAATTTGATGCATTTAAGGTGTAATGATATAGTTTTAAGTAAGAAATAAGCATAAGAGGAACAATGAAGTCATGCCAGACCCTATTGATGAAATAAATTCACAACAAAATGATCTGCCACAAGAACAAACACCATCACCGCAAACAAATTTTAACGACACCCCTATAGCCCCTCAAAGCTACGGAGTAAGCTCAGCTGCAGACACTTCGGAGACACCCACCCCCGACCCTGTAAGTAATGCCCCATTTGTACCAGACGAAGCACCGAAAAAAAGTCATAAAAAACTTGTCATAAGTGTAGTCGCAGCATTTATTGCACTTATAGGTTTAGGTAGCGGAGTGGCCTATGCACTGTATATGAACAATCCAGACAAGATTTTGCTTGATGCAACGCAAAATCTTATGAAAGCAAACAGCGTTATTACAAAAGGAACTTTTGTAGCTGATAGCAAACAAAATAAAATGAGCATTAAGGTGGAATTTTCTTCGCAAAGTGACAATGCAAAGCAAGCAGGTTCACTCGACGCTAAAGTGGCGGTCAACTATATGGATATGAAGCTAGACCTCGACGGTGAAGGAATGATGGCTGAGAGTGGTGATTTGTATTTTAAAATTAACAATTCTCCCGAATTACTTGATACAGCACTAAAGTCAGAGCTAGGTAAGACTTATGCTTCGCAGCCTGCGCTTGCGCCAGTTGTAGAAAAATTAAAAACACTTTTCAAGAAAATCGACGGTCAATGGATAAAACTTGAAGCAAAAGATGTTGATTTATTTTTAGGGGACTACAGTGAGCAAGAGACATGTACAAAAAAAGCTCTTGCGACATTTAACGAGAGCGATGAGCAGCAAAAACAAGTTATCGATACATATTCCGAAAATCCATTCATTACAATCGAAAGTGCTGGCAAAAGCGCTACTATAAACAACCAAGATAGTGCTGCCTATGATATTTCGTATGATGCACAGGTATCAAATACATTTGGTAATGAACTTGAAAAAACAGATATTGTAAAAGCCCTCAATAAATGTACAGGAACTGAATCAACCACTTCAAAACCTTCTAAGTCACAAATACAATCAGATCAAAAACAAGCAAATAGCATCAAAACTACTTTCTGGATTTCCAAGCAGAGTCATGACCTACAAAAAGTTGATATCGAAAATAAAGATAAAAAACCAGGCAATGTTCAATTTAGCATGACGCTTGATACAAAAACAAAGCCTAATCTTAAAGACCCAAGCAAGTTCTTAACACTGAAGGACATTTTAGCTGACGTCAAAGCAATTGAGGCTGATATAAATACACTTACAGGTGGTATTTATGCGAGAGCCGAAACGACTAAGACTCAAACTAACGCTTTAGCCGTTGCTAAGAGGGCAGAGGCATATGCTGCAGATCATGACGGCCTCTACCCGACACTTGATCAACTGAAAACAGACAAAGGTGTAGCCAAGCTTACACCAGAATTGCTGACTATCATTAGCGGCGAAGCACCCGATGCCTCCAATCCAAAACGTATTCAATACTCATCATGTAACAATGGCGAGGGTTATAACGTCTATTACTGGGCAGATGGCGCACTGTCTGAAAACAGAGGCTATGGTTGCGATAGCTAGTAATGCACATCTGTTATAATTGATATCATGCAAAGATATGAACCACTAGAAATTGAGTCTAAGTGGCAAAAAAAATGGGACGAAGACGGCACGTATGTTGTTGATTTTGACGATCACTCAAAGCCAAAATACTATGGCATGAGCATGCTACCCGGTATTACTGGTGCAGGTATACATATCGGACACGGGCGAACATTCCAATTTAGCGATATCAAAGTTCGCGCTAAAAGACAGCAAGGTTTCAATGCTTATAATCCTATCGGTTGGGACAGTTTTGGTCTACCGGTTGAAAACTATGCTATCAAAGTTGGCAAAAAACCGCGTGAAGCTCACGATGAAGCCAAAGAAAACTTCAAAACTCAGCTCAAGCGCCTCGGCTATAGCTATGACTGGACAAAAGAGATCAGTACTGCCGATCCAGAATATTACAAATGGACTCAGTGGATATTTAATCAACTACTCGAACATGGTTTGGCCTATCAAAAAGAATCTGCTCAGTGGTGGTGTGAAACAGACCAAACGGTGCTGGCTAATGAGCAAGTTGAAGGCGGTAAATGTTGGCGTTGTGGCAATCCTGTGACCAAGAAAAATCTCAAACAATGGTTTTTCAAAATCACCGAATATGCTGATGAAATTTTGGATGCAACCGATGATTTGAACTGGACTGAAATGGTCAAGACTATGCAAAAAAACTGGATCGGAAAATCACAAGGTGCAGAAGTTGATTTCCAAATTGATGATCGTGAAGATTCCATAAAAGTATTTACCACTCGCCCCGACACATTGTTTGGTGCGACTTTCTTGGTTCTAGCTCCTGAGCACGAACAAGTAGCCTCAATCACGACTAGTGATAATAAAACTGCAGTCAACGATTACATTAAGCAAGCAGCCAGCAAAAGTGAAATTGAGCGTCAGGAGAACAAAAACAAGACAGGAGTTTTTACTGGTAGCTATACAATCAACCCAGTGAATGGTGACAAGATTCCGATTTGGATTGCCGATTACGTACTGACAGGTTACGGTACGGGCGCGATTATGGCAGTACCAGCTCACGATCAACGTGATAATGAATTTGCTAAAAAGTTCGACATCGATATAAAGCAAGTTATTGAACCTTCGTTTGGTCAGCAACACGAATCTGAAACGAAAAAAGATGCGATTATTGCAATTCTTAAAAACCCAAAAAATAATAAAGTGCTTATTTTAGACTGGGGCAAGCGTCAAAAAAATACTGGCGGTAAGATGTTTATTGGTGGTGGTATAGAAAAAGATGAAGATCCAATTGAAGCCGCAAAGCGCGAAATAACTGAAGAAACTGGCTATATCAACTTCAAGCATATAAAAAATGCTTCGTCTTGGGTTAACAACCACTTCTATTCAAATGTAAAAGACAAACATGTTGCGGCAAGGTTTTTGCCAATTGTTTTCGAGCTTATCGATGAAGAGAAAACAAGCCAAAATCTTGACGAAAACGAAGACCAGTTTTCAATTAAATGGGTAGATGAATCAGATCTTGAATCGGTAGTTGAAGAACCGGCTCACTTTCATGGCTATACTATGCTTGATGATGAGTATGTACATGCAGGTGAAGGGCTATTAATACACTCAGGTCAATTCGATGGTATGACAACTGAACAAGCGCGTGAAGAAATTGTGGCATGGTTAGAACAGCAAAAGCTTGGCAATAGTAAAGTGCAGTACAAGATGCGTGATTGGTTGATTTCTCGTCAGCGTTATTGGGGCGCGCCAATACCAGTTGTCTATTGTGACAGTGATGGAACTGTGCCGATCCCAGACACTGATTTGCCAGTTATCTTGCCAGAAGTTGAAGATTTCAAACCTAAAGGCGGCGCAACATCAGTCCTAGCCGAAGTCGAAGATTGGGTGAATACAACGTGTCCAAAATGTGGTGGCCCAGCCAAACGCGAAACCGACACCATGGACGGCTATGCCTGCAGTAGCTGGTATTTCCTACGCTACCTCGACCCGTTTAATGACAGCCAAGCTTGGAATCCCGAGCAAATTAACCATTGGGCGCCTGTTGATTTTTATAATGGTGCTGACCACGCGGTTGCACACCTTTTATATGCTCGTTTCTGGATGCGTTTTTTCCATAAACTCGGCCTTGTTCCTACGCCAGAGCCTTTCAAGCGAATGATGTACAACGCCTATATCATGGCGCCAGACGGACGCAAGATGAGTAAAAGTTTGGGCAATGTAATCGACCCAATGGAAATCATGGACAGTGGCTATGGCGCTGATAGCTTACGTGTCTATGAAATGTTCATTGCCCCATACGATATGGATGCGCCGTGGGATGTTAGGGGTGTACCTGGAACCTACCGATTCCTCAATCGTACATGGAACTTAGTACAAGAATACATAGAAGCAGGCGAAGTTCAGTTAGATGAAAAAGCCAAAGCAGAAATACTTAAAACTGCTCATTACACTGCAAAAAAAGTAACCGAAGACATCGAAAACGATAAGTTTAACACTGCAGTATCGAGTATGATGCAGGCCGTAAATAACTATTTTAAATACAAAGAAGATTTCGGAATAGGCAAAAGCGATACTTGGAAATTTGCTATTGAGAGTTTGCTGCAAGTCCTTTCGCCATTTGCTCCACACATAACCGAAGAACTATGGTCTCAACTGGGGCGCGGCGAAACTATTCATGTCGATAATTGGCCACAGTGGAATGACAAATATTTAGTCAGCGACACCATCACTATACCGGTTCAAATTAATAGTAAGGTACGTGCGACTTTAGAAGTTGCCGCAGATAGTAGCGAACAGGAAATAATTGATCAAGCCAAAGCACACGAAAAAGTTGCTCCATATCTAGAGAATAAAGAGTTACGAAAAGCAATCTACGTACCAAAGCGGATTGTGAATTTAGTTATTGGCTAACATAAACTCATAAGTCTTAATTAAAATAATTATAAAATAAAGTCAAGCATTTTAGCTTGAATTTATGAGGTACATAAGCTATAATCAGGGGTAAGTGTAAAGATTGTAAAGGAAAGGAGTTGTTTTTATATGGGACAGCCAAAAAAACAAACTAGTCCGCGCAAAACAGGTCTTCGTCGAAGTCACCTAGTTCTAAAGCTAGCGCGAACAGTTAACGGAAAATCACCGGTCAAAGCATACACGACCAAGCGTGAAAGTGCTAAGAAAAAAGCATAATTTAAAACAGTAACTAAACAGTAATTTTAACAATAAGGAAACCTAAGCGTGGCATCAAATCGTCATCTCGGTCGTATCATCGCCCTGCAAACTCTTTACGAAGTTGAGTTTCGTATTAATTGTGAGGACAAGGAAGTCAAACTAGACGACGTCTATAAGCGAAATCTAGCTAGGTACGAAAAAACGGTTAGCGACAAGGCGTTTGTAAAACAGCTTGTACAAGGTGTTTTTAAAGCTCGTCCAAAGCTCGATGAGAAGATTCAGCCAATCGCTCCAGAGTGGCCACTTAGCCAGATAGCTCGAATTGACCTCACTATTTTACGTATGGCTCTGTACGAGCTCACTGAAATGGAGGATACAACACCGCCGAAGGTCGTTATAAACGAAGCCGTAGAATTAGCCAAAGCATTTGGCTCGGACAACTCGTCACGATTTATAAATGGTGTTTTAGGTACAGCCTACCGTGCATTGCAAGGTGAGAAAGAAAAGTAATAATGGATCCAAAAAAGCCAAAAATTGGTGATCGAGTAAAAAAGTATTTCACTCGGTCGAAAGCCTCAATACAGGAACTTGTGCGTGAGCCTACCGCAGGTGGTGTAGTGTATAGGCAAAATTCTAAAGGCGAAGTAGAAATACTTCTTATTCAAGATGCTAAAGATCGCTGGACTATTCCAAAAGGTCACATTGAAGAAGGTGAAACAGCTCAAGAAACAGCCAAGCGAGAAATTGCTGAAGAAGCAGGACTAAAAGATACAGAAGTACTTGGTTGGTTAGGTAAAATACATTTTCGTTACCGAAGAGTAAACACACTTGTTCTTATGACAACTCAAATTTACTTAGTAAAAGCAAAAGGTGATACCAACGCTATTCAAAAAGAAGAGTGGATGAACGGCATACAGTGGTTTTCGTTTGCAGAAGCTCTCGATAAGATTGAGTACGAAGATATCGGGAAATTAATGCTACTTGCTATGAAGCGAATCCGACAAGGTGGTCAAAAATGACAGGTATGGACATCGTACCGTACCAACAATTTGCTCGCGAAAAATTAGGCTTTGAGTTCGATAACATCCAAACGCTCATCACCGCCTTTACTCATAGAAGCTATGTCAACGAACATCGTAAAAGCACCAGCGAGCACAACGAGCGTTTAGAATTTTTGGGTGACGCTGTACTTGAGCTTTCTGTAACTGATTTTTTGTTCAATAATTTCAAAGAACCCGAAGGAGTTTTAACTTCTTGGCGCGCAGCTTTGGTACGAACCGAGAGCATCGGTGAGTCTGGCGAAAAACTAGGCTACGAGTCACTTATGCGTCTATCTAAGGGCGAGAAACAAGGTAGTGACCGTGCTCGCAAACAAATACTTGCAAACGCCTTTGAAGCTTTAATAGGTGCGATTTATATAGAAAAAGGATATGAAGCCGCAGATGAATTTATATTGAAGCATATAGCTGCAAAGCTAGATGCAATTTTAGAAAGTGGTAGTTGGAGAGATGCAAAATCAGCTCTTCAAGAAGTTGCCCAAAGAATAGATGGTCATACGCCAGTCTATAAAGTTCTTTCAGAAGAAGGTCCAGATCATGACAAGATATTCACTTTAGGCGTCTATGTTGGGAACAAGCTCAAAGGCAAAGGAACTGGTAGTTCTAAGCAATCTGCACAACAAAAAGCTGCTGAGGCTGCGGTAGAGAAGTACGAAAAAACTTCCTAGCCAACAAACAGATTGACACAGGGGTCATCTTGAGGTAGACTAGGTATCAAGTCTAAACAATAATTTTAATAAGAAGAGAGTTTTAGAAAATATGTTAGCTATTCGTTTGCAGCGACTTGGTCGCAAAGGTTATCCCGTGTATCGTGTTGCCGTACAGGAAGCACAACGTCACCCAAGTAGTGGTCGTGTTGTTGCCTATGTCGGTAGTTACAACCCACACACTAAAGAAGTGCGATTTGACGTAGAGAAAATCGAGAAATATCTAAGCACAGGTGCGCAGCCAAGCCCACGAGTTGTGAAACTTTTGGTTGAACAAAAAGTGAAACTTCCTGAATGGGTACAAAAAGCTGGTAAGAAGGAAAAATCTACTCGTAACCCTGAAAAACTACGTAAGAACCAACCAGCAGAAGAAGTCGTAGAAACTCCTGCAGAACCTGCAGCAGAAGTTGAAGAAGCCCCAGCTGTTGAAACTGAAGAGGTAGCAGAAGAAGCACCTGCAGTAGAGGCGGAAGAAAAGGCTGAAGAGCCTAAAGAAGTCAAAGAAGCTCCAGCTGAAGAATCTACTGAAGCCGAAGCTTAAATAACTCTTTCTAAATCTAATTTACAAATAGTCACAAAAGTGATAAAGTATTTATAAGTTCTTGTAAAAGAGCAGTTCTTTGTCAATGCAATCTCTCAAACGAAAAGAGAACATCATGCCAGATGTAATAATAAAGCCCAGTACACAGAGCTGGCACGCACGTCGTTTTTTTGCCGATGCTGGCTATACAAAGCGAACCAACATCTGCCACTACTTTTGGGTGGTAGTAAAGAGCTTGCTTAACAGCTTGACTTCTACTTCTACGTTGAAGACAACCAAGCGTTATGGGCTCAAATTCGCCGCACTAGTTGTTAACTGCTTTCTCGGTCTATTTGCGGTGGTGTTCATTGTTGTCATAGCTGCATTTATTCTATCCATGCTAGGCGCATGGGTACTAGCAGTGGTAGCCTGGTTGGCTGGATCGGAAATAAACCCGCAGAATACGATGCCGTTGTTCGTTGCAATAAAGAGTGACAGTGCAAGGCCGTTGACGCATGGAGATGCACAGACTTTGGTTATCGCGTCCATAGTAATCGATACCATTGTTGCGTTGCTACTTTTGTCCTGGGCTGTTTTGGACTACAATAAGAAGCATCATGCTGGGTTTATTCGAATCAGCTGGGAGCGACTCAAGACATGGAAGGACGGCAGTATCATCTGCCCAATCATCGAGTTTGAAGAACCGAATTAATATAAGTTCTTTGAACTCACAACCCGCCGGGGAAGCTCGGCGGGTGTTTTATTTTATGATGATTATTTTGCTTTTGCTCTATGCTTGGTCTACAATAAAGCTATAAACGTAAGCGTGGCCGAGGAGGGTAGCAGCATGTCAAGTATTGACCAACAGTTTATTGAATATATCGTTAAAGAGCTTGTCGGGCATCCCGACGACGTAGTAGTAGAGCGTCGTATTGATGAAAAGGGTGTGCTATTAGAACTAACGGTAAACCCTGAGGATCTTGGCCGTGTTATTGGCAAGCGTGGAGTGACCGCACAAAGCTTGCGTACACTTTTACGGGCACTTGGCACCAAGAATGATGCACGTTACAACCTTAAGATTGTGAATAACGATGATTATCAAGGTCCATCAAGCAGCACATCTAGTGCAAAGCCGGCAGACGATGACACAAGTACCGATGCGCCTGTGGAAGACACAACAGATGAGCCTGTGGAAAACGCTGAAACTGAATCAGATTTAGCAAAAAACACTCGAAAAGAGCTTGCAGATTTAGACGACCTTGATATATAATCATTAGCAGTTCAGGTGATCCACCACGAACATTGTCCTGAGAATATAAGGACCACCGATAAAAACAAAAAATGCTCATGCGAGTCGAAAACTTTACAAAAAAGTCTAGAGAGCTTTTGTGTCTTAGAAACCCAGTCTTGTGACTGGGTTTTTGGGTAAAAAGAAAGCCCGCAAGAGGAGCTCAAGCTATAGAGCGGATCTATAGCGAACTCTCTCTTGCGGGTAGTTACTCGCCGCGGTTGTTCGAAGTTCCCGTGAATGCCAGGAACGCAGATACGACCGCGAGTACAGCGAAAAGAAAACATTGCACTAACAGTGCGAGCGGGGGAACCTCGCCCACGTCTATGAAGACGGTGATCATGTAAGTACACATGGCACCGCAAACGATAGCAAAAATTGTGTACATATCGTAGCCTTTGCGACTTGTAGTTGAAGAACTTCCCTTGAGGGATGGATAAAATATAACAGGTATCAACTAATATGTCAATACTACGTTATAATGTATAACAGATGAAAAAAATACAGATAATTAGTTTGTTTCCTGAAATGTTCGAAGGCGTGCTGCACAATTCTATGATGTGGAAGGCTCAGCAAGAAAACGTAGTTAATTTTGAGCTTATTAATCTACGTGATTTTGGTTTAGGTCCACGCAAACAGGTTGACGATATGCCATATGGCGGTGGAGACGGTATGTTACTAAAGCCCGAGCCACTTTTTGCAGCCATTGAAAAAGCAAAACAGAACGACCCAACTGCAGTTGTCGTGCTACCAACGCCACGAGGTAGGCTCTGGAAACAGTCAATCGCACAAGAATGGTCTGAGCTCGACACAGGCTTAATATTTGTTTGTGCACGCTACGAAGGCTATGACGAGCGTGTAACAGAGGTGATAGATGAGCAGGTGAGAGTGGGGGACTATGTTTTGACAGGTGGTGAATTGCCATCCATGACAATCATTGATAGTGTAGTGCGACTCATACCAGGCGTATTAGGCGGTGAAACTAGTGCCGAGATAGAAAGTTTTGCCGATGGCCAGACACTTGAATTTCCTCAATATACACGTCCAGAAGACTTTGAAGGCCGAAAGGTGCCAGAAGTTCTACTGAGTGGACATCATGGAGAGATAGCTAAATGGCGCGCTGCAAACTCGCCTAAAGCAGATATTTAGCCTAAATTCTTGTATGAACAACAAAACCCCATCTTTCGATGGGGAATTTGAGGTTGTTGTGGTGGAGATCGTAGAGCGAAATCACCTTTTTGTTTTAGTGAAGTTTTTGTTTTAGTTCTTTCGCTTGAAACTAATGTAAACCAATTTCTTCTTAAACACAAGCATTTTAGCTAAAAAAACAACATTTATTACAGGCATTAAATGTATAGTAGTAGGTATGAAGCTAGCTACAGCGCATTTTCCAGACTCAAAGCAGGGCAAAGTTACAATGAGCGTTTGCTACGTATTAGCATTAATTATCATACTCATGGTCGTCTCTCAATTAATGACAATAGAGAAGACTTTACCAATAATAGAGAACTACTTACTGCCTGGCGGTGTACCTACGGCTAAAATAATTGTATTTTTTAGTGCTGTTTCAGGAATATTTGCACTCCCCTTCTTATTTAGAATGAATTTAAGCCCACTCTTTCGTATATTTAGCGCACTACTGCTAAACGTGTATGCTTTAATATGGCTAGGACTAGGTGCATGGATAATAACGTACGATCCTCCTCTAATTGGTACGGGACTATTCGGTGGTTTGGTGAAATCTATACCTAGCGAGGCAGTATTGCCATTTGCGATAGTACTTCTAGCGTGTACTATCTCGACAACATTGCTGCTGCGAAATGATTTAAAATTTAAGAAATAAATTTATTTAACATCAAGAATTAATCTGCAAACCGTCAGGGTTATTCCTGCAGTTTGAACATATACCTTGTATATCAAGCTCGTGAGTTTTCATGACGAAGCCATATTGTAGGGCATGATCGTATATTATTCTTTCAAGTTTTATATCGTGCTCTGTATTTATAATTTTGTTACAGTTTGTGCAGTGTAAATGGTGGTGGTGTTGGCTGTCATAAGCCTCGCTTAACTCTAGGGTATATTTCCAACCCGTGTAAACTCTTTTTATAATTCCATATGTTTCTAAAGTGTCGACGGCACGATAGACACTTGCCCGATGTATTTCTGAGCTCAGCTTTTTTGTTAATTGGGCCATTGTGATACCGTGATTGTTCGCAATTGCTTCAAAAACAACTTTACGAGGTTTTGTAATACTTAGCTTTTCTTGTTTTAGCTGATGAATGTATTGATCGTATACTGACATATTATCTCAATAATAATATAAATTGCGACAAATTTGCAAATAATTTATGGTCTGAGCTACAATAGTTCTTATGCAAATTATCTTATTTTCTCTTGCTGCTTCGATAGCAGCTCTGGCTGGTGGCGCAGTTGCCTTTAAGGGTCGTAAAAATCTAAACTTAGCGCTAGGCTTTACTGCTGGTATTATTTTAGGTCTTGTTGCTTTCGACCTACTACCCGAAATATTTGAAATAGTTGGGACTAGTAATATAGATCCTATATGGCCGATGATTGCACTTGTAGTAGGATTTTTACTGTTTCATACAATTGAAAAATTAATTTTGCTACATAACGCAAACGAAAAAGAATATACGCCACATCAACACCCACATGTGGGTGTTGCTGGAGCGATTGCACTTTGTGGGCATAGCTTTTTGGATGGTGTCAGCATTGGTGTAGCATTTCAGGTCAGCTCAGCCGCTGGTTTACTAGTGGCAATTGCAGTTATAGGTCACCGTTTTGCAGATGGCTTTAACACTACAAACGTAATGTTGTATCACAAAAATAAACCCAAGGCTGCTTTAAAGATGTTGATAATTGCATCATTGATGCCAATATTAGGCGGTCTTTCGACACTGTTCTTTACTTTGCCTGAAGCTGCGCTAGCTATATATCTAGGCTTCTTCGCAGGATTTTTGCTATACATTGGAGCAAGCGACATATTGCCACAAGCGCACTCGAAAGGCTCGTCTCGCAAGGCTCTTGTGCTGACAATACTTGGAACCTTGTTTATTTTTATTATCACTCAAACCGCCCATATATAAACATCAAGTAAGGAAAAACCCGTCTGAACAAATGTTCAGACGGGCAAAGAGTATCTAGCGCTTTTTTACTTCAACTCGCTTGATCCACACGACAAGTTTGTTGCCTTTTACTTCTGCTTCTACACCGAAGTGCGTGAAGATGATGGCATTTGCGTATGGATCATAACCAAGTGTCTGAAGTTTTTTAAGTTGCTCGAGAGCGTCGTCAGATATCTCTTCTGAGTATTTCCCACCGTTGTTGTTGTAAGACAGCTCGGCCAGTCTGTCGAGTACCGAGGCGATGTCTTCGTACCGACCCTTTACGACTCGTTCTAGCAGAGTCTCTTTGGTCATAACCACCTCTTGATTGTCTCTCCATGCATCTAACACGCACAGAACTGGTGGTATTATAACAGATATTTATTTGATGGTATACTCTATCATAGTATGAAGCTTCCAAGTAAAATGAGCCCTCGAAAAAAACTACTTATCGTATTTTCTGTAGCGCTGCTAATGATCGCAGGATGTGCTATATATCTCTCAACAAAAACAACAGCACCACCTAAAAAGCACACTCAACAAAAAGTACAGAAAAGTACAGAACAAACGATCCGCCTCATAGCAAGCGGTGACGAATTGCCGCATGATGCAGTTAACAAAAATGCAAAAACAAGCACTGGGTATGATTACAAACCATTCTTTAGTGAAGTAAAGCCGTTTTTTGACAAAGCAGATATTCGCTTTTGCAATCAGGAGGTTCCGAGTGCCGCGCCGGATGTTGGTCCGGTAACTGGTTACCCTGCTTTCAATGCGCCAACTACATTCGCTGACGACCTTAGTGCGGTTGGCTGTAATGTTATAAACACAGCAACAAATCACTCAAACGATAAACATCAGGCGGGGATTGATGCAACGCAAAATGAATGGGAAAAGCTGAAAAAACTTGCTGTAGCAGGGGGCAATAGGTCGCAAGAAGAGCAAGATACTATAAGATACTTCACTGTTAAGGGTGTTAAATTTGCATTTTTAGCATATAACTATGAAAGCAACGATAAAAATCTCACAAGCTACGGGGTCAATATGTTCAGTGAAGATTTGATGAAAAAGCAACTAACGGAAGCAAAGCAAAACAATGCATATATTTTAGTAAGTGTGCACTGGGGAACTGAAGACAGTCCAAATATCGATGCTGCTCAAGAAAAATGGAGTAAGTTTTTAGCGGACAATGGTGCAGATATAATCTTAGGTACTGGCCCGCATATCCTTGAACCCGTAAAGAAACTCCCGAAGCTTGGTGGTGGCGAAACTCTCGTATGGTACTCACTTGGTAATATGCTCAATACCCAGCTAGATGTTGGTGGCTTATTTAATGGTTTTGCAGTTATGGATTTCAAAGTAGATAAAAACAAAGCAAAACTTGACTCAATTTCATTTTTGCCAACATACATGCATTACGAGTGGACGCCACAAGAGAAAGCTGCACAGGATCTTTTAGCAAGGAAAAATCTCAAAATATATCCACTCGATAAAGCGGCAGAGCCTTTAGCCCGATCGCAAAACAACACAACGGTTGAAGCTCAGCAAGAACGCATAAAGACAACGCTCAACACTTATACAAAAGTCCCAATTATTAGCTCAGATCAGTACTAAAGTCCGAAAAACTCTTCCATAGTTTGATTTTTGGAATGTAGCTCTTTTGCCAAATCTCTACCTACATATCGGATATGCCAAGGTTCGTACATGTAGCCAGTGATTGATTCTTTGTCTTTGGGGTAGCGTACAATAAAGCCATATTCATGTGCATGTTCAGCTAGCCACTTGCCGGACGGGTCTTCTCCAAAAGCTTGATCTAGGTATAATTTTCTATCAACTCGAGCAACATCAAGCGAAAGCCCTGTTTGGTGCTCGCTCGTCCCTGGTCTTGCGCTAAATCTGTCAGCTTCAGCTTGTCCGCTTGTCGCAACGTAGTTGTTGTAGTAAGTAGCTTGTAACTCGCTTGAACGGTAGCCGCTGGCAACCATAAACTCAAAGCCTGCACTTTTTGCTGCTCCAAATAATCCTTCAAGTGCCGTAGAGGTTTCGCTGCGTAATGTGTTTTCGGCCGCACTTTTTTTACTGTTTAAAGTCACGTTTGGAGTAACAAGATCTGGCGGCACGTAACCCTCCGGAAGCGGTCTTTTTTTGCTGACAATCCACCAAAGACTTCCAGGGGTATCAATTGAGTGTGCATTTTTATTAAACCCAGTATCTTTTGTAGCATTATTTTTAGCGCTCGTATTTTTTACAGCTTTCAATTCCTGCTTTGAGGTATTTTTATATGCTGCAAAACCACCTATAGCAACAATAAGTAACATAATTAAAGTTGCAATGAGTACATTGCGGCTTCGTTTTTGTTTGATTTGTAGCTGATTCACGACGCTTATTATATCATTTCTGATTTTGATGCAGTTGGTTGACCACTACTTGAGTAATTTTATGGATTATATCTTTGCTGGTTGAACTATGGCTACCGTCATCTTTAGGATGAGTATATATACTAAGCACCCAAGTAGATTTATCTGTTACTAAAATTGCTGCATCATGGATATTATTTTCGTACCAACCATACTTATGATATACCCTAATGTCTTGAGTATCGGCAATAGCAGGTATAAAGCTATCGTCGTTTGTATTAACCATGTAGCTTAGTATTTTTTTCGTATGTTTTTCGCTCATTAGCTCATTTTTGTACAACTTTGCCAGTAGTGTCGTCATGTCGTTTGCAGAAATTAAATTACCATCATATTTATATGAGTTGAGGCCGATACTTTTAGCATATTGTTCCATTTTCTTTTTACCAAATTTGTAGTTAAGTGCTTTCCAAGAATCGTCATTACTTTGATTTATCATTTGCTCCAAGTGCCACGATATTGGATAGCCGTAGATTTCTAGATTAAGACTAAGTCTCCCCGACTCAACTTCGTGCATTGTCAGTGCTGCAGTTAAAACTTTTGTCGTACTTGCAGCTGTGAATGCAGACTGCTTACCCTCCGATACTTTATCGCCCGAATCAATATCCAATAGACTTACTCCGATATCGTAGTCGGGATATGAATTGATTACTTGAGTGATCCCAGCTTTTGTTTTTTCGACTGAAGGTTTTTCCATCAGTACTGGAAGAAGAAATATATATCCGTAAATGATTGAAAATACAAACAGTAAAAATAAAATAAACTTTAAGAAAGGTCGCTTCTTTTTTGTTTGCACCTGGCTAGGGCGATTCCAGCCAGAGTAGCGACGACTTATAAACTCCTCATCTCTTTTGTGACTCACCATCTATATCAATAATAACATTTTATACCTCAAGCTGCCCTTGCCTTGAAGAAGTAATTGATGGTAGCATAATAAACATAAACAGGAAAAGATATGGATAACAAACCAACTAATTTTATTTCCGAAGAAACTCCCAGTCAAGAAGTAACTACTGACGCTAATCAACCAAAAAGTAGCAAAAAGAAACTAGTTTTTGGTTTTGGTGGTTTAATGGCGGTACTTTTTGTAGCTGGTGCGACGTACGGTATTCTTTCTCTTACTACTGCACAAAAACCCACTACATTGAGTAAAGTAGACACAGTCAAGAAAGACACAGCTGAAAGTATAGATACTCAAGTTCAGTCATATATGAATAGTGAACAAAAAATTGAAGATGCTATAGGTACCGCAGAGTCACAAGCTGCTGTAGAAGATGCTAATACAACTCAAAGCTTGGAGAGTAGTTATGATTTCTAATTATATAAAAAGAATTGCTATAACTACAATTACTGTATTGGCAGCTACACTTGTGCCTACAGCTGCACTTGCTCATGAGCTAGGTACCTCCAATTTAGCAGCCGAACCAAAAACGACCTATAATACTGGAGATAAACAATCTGCCACACAAACCTCTGATAATAAATGTTTGGCAATTGATAAAATAGCTAGCAAAGTTCAAACACAGCTAAATGAACGTAAGACTGCACTTGATAAGAAAAGAGCAAGCATAGCGACAGAAGCTGCTACAAAACAGGAGAATAGGGATAAAGAACTTACTACTAAGCGTGCAGAGTGGGATAAGCTTCGAGAAGAAAACTTTGAAAAACTTCGTTCAAAAGCTGTCACCAAAGATCAAAAAGATGCAGTTGAAGAGTATGTTAAAACCATGAAAGAGGCTATCGGTGCGCGTCGTACTGCAAATGATGCAGCTCTTGCAACATATCGTTCTGAGCTCGCAGCACTCAAAGCAAACTTGAAACAAGTAGTTGAGGCTAGCATCTCTTTGACCAGCTCGAGTATAGATCAAGCCGTTTCTGATGCAAAGGCAGCATGTCAAAGTGGAGAATCTAGTCCAGAGACAATTAAGCAGACACTAAAAACCGCGTTGGAATCAGCAAGGTCTCAAGCAAAAACGAGTCGGCAGTCTATGACCAACAGCGAACAACTAAAAACGATAATAAACAAACGCAATGAAGCAGTTAAGGCAAATGCTCAAGTGTTTGAGCAAACAACTAAGGCAGCACGCGAGAAGCTAAAAACCGCAATTACTAACTAATTTAAAAAATAGTAACGCTAAATATTTTTCCAATACCGTAGGTTACAAGCATTGCGAGTACGCCTCCTACAACTACTCTAATGGTTGCCCTTAGAGTGTTCGCTCTGCCGAATTTTGCACTAAGTATACCAGTCAAAATAAGCGCAACAATAACTGATGCGAACGCAACGGCAATCCGCATATCCTTAGGAGGGAGAAGTATAGCAATAAAAGGTATGATTGCTCCTGCTACAAAAGAAAGGGCAGATGCAATTGCCGCCTGCCAGGCACTTACTATATCGTTTGGGTCGATTCCTAATTCTATCTCTGTATGTGCAGCAAAAGCATCATGCTTCGTAAGCTCTTTAGCGACAATTTCTGATGTTTTTCTACTTAAACCTTTTTTTTGATAGAGACCTGTTAGTTCTTCTAACTCCTCAACCGGATAATCTTTCAATTCTTGAGTCTCTTTTTCTAGCAATGCTTTTTGCGTGTCCCGTTGACTGCTTACTGATACATATTCACCGGCTGCCATAGAGAGTGCGCCGGATAATATCCCAGCTATACCTGCGGTAAATAAAATGCTCGTAGAGTTGGTTGCACCTGCAATACCGACTACAAGTCCAGCTATTGATACAATACCATCGTTAGAGCCTAGTACAGCAGCTCTCAGGCGATTTAATTGGTCTGAACCGTAGGTATCATGTATCTCTGCTTGTTTATGAGTTTTCTTTGCGTCGTTCACATTAATATATTAGCACGTCATAGTTTTGCTTCGATCACTATCCTACCATCAGTACTCCCAGCAAGCGTACATGTATAAAGTGTCATTTTTGGTTCTTTCGATCGTTGCTCTATCTCGACTGCATTTGGTTTGACGCTGTAGATTTTTGAAACTTTGTATGTATACCTCTTTTTGTGCCAATCTACTAAGATTTTATCGCCGACTTTCATTTTGTCGAGATCATAAAGTACAGAACTTTTAATCGTGTGGTCTGGTGTAATGGCAAATTGATAGCGGTGACCAGCTAGAACAAAGTTACCGCCATTAATTGGGTCGCCATTTTGTGGTTGTCTATGCCAGATAGCTCCGTTTTCAAGTGTTGCGACACCACCGGGGTTTATGGGTGCATTAACTGATATTTTGGGAATGATCAAAGTATCCTGATTATTTATTTTGGAAGCATGTGTTTTTATGTACTGAGCCTGGCTTGCACTACTGCTGTGGATTTCATGTTGTGGGGCAAATATAGTCAAGTAGGCGACATATATGCCGCCTACTAGGAATACAATTGCTACAAATATTCGTAGTTTATCGCTAATCATTTTTTATTGTAGTGAGCGCTTTGGAAAAATAACCACGGACGCTGCGATGAGTATAACTGCAATTGAGATAAGTAAGTTTGTGCCAAAACCAGTGTTAGCTAGTGTCGGTCCACTAACTGTTTTTGCAGCTGTAGGGACGATAACTGCACTTGTTGAAGTTGCGATTGGAACTGTTGGCCCTATTGGGTCAGAGATCGAGCCGTTGATTATACCGTCTGCATCACCAAATCCACCATCAGTAAGGGTCCACTCAATAACAGTACGGTCAAAACCAATATTTTGGGTCGATATAGTTACGTAAGCGCCGTAATCTTCATAAGTATCTGTGACGGGGTTATATTTACGAGTCGTCCAATTGCTGGTATCCATGACTCGGTCAAATAGCAAACGAACATTTACGCTACCGCCCACTTGCCCACATTGAGCAAGTTCATTAATTTGATCTGTTAGTACACGATCTAGGTAACATGTGTTACTTGAACAGTCACCTTCAATCTCTGTACAGGAAAGTTTCGCATTAAACATACCAACAGGGAAGACGCTGCCGTCGGGTTGTGATGGCAAAGTGCTGGGGTCAATAGGGTTGAACTCGTCAATCTGCCAGTTTGGTTGCACTTCGTCAACTCGTGGATTACCAATTTCTAGTGAAACCCATGAGTTCGGATTTTCGATATCGTTGGGGTTTTGTGTTGACGCTACATTGTTCTGCGTTGAATCTGTCGAACCATCGTAGTTATTATCACCTGTATTTGGTGCGGCATCTTCTGTGACGTCTGGTACATTGTCACTATCGCCTGTTATAGCGTAGGTATTTGGCGCAAACGCCACAAAACCAACTGCAAAAAGCAGTACTATTACAAATTTATATAGATATTTTCCTCGCATAAAAACACCCCTCTTTAAAACTATTATATTAATTATAATAGTACTAACTTAACAAAAAGACAAATCTATATTATATAAGTTTTAAGCACTAGTTTTTTTAAACTAATCTTGGATAAATGCTTTAGCAAGTCTTTTTTTAGCAGCAGCGATTGCTACAAGCACAAATGCAGTGTATGCGAGACCACTTATGCAAGCTTGGGCCATGTGGCTTGGCTGTAAAAATACCAAAAAACTACCAGTCACTAGTGTCATCCCAACGAGGCCATATGAAACATTAAACTTTGCCTTTGAGGGTGACATAAACAAATATGTCGAATAAAAAACACTAACAAGTGCGATAATGATGTGAGTAATAAGAATCATAGTTACATTATACGCTTATGGTAAAAATACCTCAACCGAAATCATGACAGAGAATGCGAGAAGGGTAATAAGCGAAAAGCCAAATACTTTTTTCGCCCATTTATCATCATTCTTAGTTGAAAAACCTTGTACAGCCATGCGTAGCCACCACACACCCAAAAGCGCCATTATAAGAAGGTAAGTATAGCCTGTGTAGCCAAAAATCATTAAAGTGTAGGTCGCAAATATAAACCCAAGTATATATACGACGATTTGTACTTTTGTATTTTGATTACCTTTTACTATAGGTAGTACAGGCAACCCTGCAGCTTTGTAGTCATTTTTGCGATATATGGCGATGGCATAAAAATGAGGCATTTGCCAAAATACAAGAACAAGAAACAGTAATATTGCCCCCACATCAAAAGCCCCAGAAGCTGCACAATATCCGACACTTATTGGTATAGCTCCAGAAATGCTACCAACCAATGTGCCATGTACAGTTTTTCGTTTGGCAATCCCGTACAGTACTACGTAAAAGAACACTCCTATCAATGCTAGGGTAATTGCGAGCAGGTTCGTGAAGCTAAGGCTAACCAAACCAAGTATGCCAAGTACCGAAGCAAAAATCATAGCATTTTGTACGCTGATAGTTCCGTTAACAAGCGCTCGTTTTTTTGTACGCTCCATCTTGGCGTCGATTTTGCGGTCTATGTAATTGTTGAGTACACATGCCGAAGCAATTACCAGTGATATACCGATAAGCATCGCTATGAATGTCCCTAGATGAAATCCATTTTTCGAAGCTAGCAAAAACCCTGCTATCGCAGTGATTGCATTGCCACGTACTATTCCAGGCTTAACTAAGTGGTAATAATCTGAAAATGTGTTTTGTCGTGACATTAGTGAGTGTGCACTCCTTCATCGTGAATAATATATTCATCGACGCTTTTATCATGCATGCCGTGGTAGTCTAGATTTGCCATAATCCATAGTGATCCACCGACCAACAAGCCGACAACCAGTAACATAAATAGAAATATAGTGAGATTGAATCGTGGTTTACTTTCACGACCAAGGTGCAGAAAGAAAACTAGCTGAGCGATCAGCTGTGTGATTGCAAGTGCAATGATGACCGGTATAAGTATGTTGTGAGGTAGCGCTTGGTGTTCCGAATCAACATGTTGAGCAACCAGTGCAAATGCGCTCAATGTCAGTATCAACGAAATTATAAATCCACTTATATATGATTTCATAGTGCAACTCCCATCAGGTAAACAATAGTGAAAATAAATATCCATACTATATCAAGGAAGTGCCAGAAAAGGCTAAATAGGAACAGTCTTTTTATAGTAATATTCTTTAGCCCACGAGTGTATATTCTCAGGCCTAAAAAGCTTGCCCAAATAAGACCGATAGTGATATGTAGCCCGTGAGTTCCAACAAGAGTAAAGAATGCTGACAAAAATGCTGATCGTTGCCATCCATTACCTTCGTTAACTAAATGCACAAATTCATTTAGCTCCATTCCTACGAACGTAAGACCTAGTAGAATAGTAGCTCCTAATAGTATAAGAGTCTGTTTCTTATCTTTTCGTCGGGCAGCTAGTAGTGCTAATCCACATATGAAACTGCTGGTTAGTAGTATAAGTGTTTCGATAAGTACAAAAGGTAGGCTAAACAATTCTTCACTCGTTGGTCCGCCAAATGTACTACCTCTCAAAACTGCATATGTAGCAAACAAGCTAGCAAATATAACACAGTCAGTCATAAGATAAATCCAAAAGCCTAAGCTTGTCTTGCTTTCATCGTGCTGATTCATACAGTCTGCTCCCTGCTCGCCGCTTCTAGTTTGGCAAGTTTACTAGCTGTTATTTTGTATTCAGTATCTTCATCTAGTGAACGAATGATGAAACAAACAATAGCAGAGAACAAACCAATTGCTGCAAGCCACCAGATATGCCAGACAATCCCAAATCCCATTGCAAAAATAAGTACGGCAATTATAAACCCAAACGGACTATTCTTCGGCAAAACAATATCTTCATATTGTGGACTTGTAGTAGAAGCGTTTGAATGTTTCATTTTCCAAAACGCATCACGACTGCTGACTTCGGGTAAGATCGCAAAATTATAAAAAGGAGCAGGTGATACGGTAGACCATTCAAGTGTGCGACCATCCCACGGATCGCCAGTAGTATCAATATTTTGTTTGCGTTGCCAAACGCTCACTATGAGTTGCAATAGCTGAAAACCAATGCCGAGCATTATGATGCTAGCGCCAATGCCAGCTACCACGAAAAGACCTTGCCAGCCCATTGAAGCATCGTAGTGATCCAATCGCCTTGTAGCTCCCATAAAGCCAAGAATATACAAAGGAACAAACGCTACAAAGAAGCCAACGATCCAGCAGTAAGCTGCGTATTTTCCAAGTTTTTCATGAAGCTTAAATCCAAATATTTTTGGAAACCAATAGGTTACTCCAGCGAGATAACCGAAGACAACTCCACCTATAACCATGTTATGAAAATGAGCTACAAGAAACAGACTGTTGTGTACTTGGAAGTCAATTGCTGGAACTGCGAGTAATACACCAGTCATGCCACCGAGCGTAAAGGTCAGTACAAAGCCAAGAAACCAAACCATCGGGCTGGTGAAATGCACTCTTCCTCTAAACATCGTAAACAGCCAGTTAAATACCTTAACGCCGGTAGGGATGGCAATGACCATAGTCATAATGCCAAAGAATGCGTTTACATTTGCACCTGCGCCCATTGTGAAGAAGTGGTGCAGCCAGACTACATATGAAAGAAATGTAATGGCTCCAATAGCCCAAACCATCGAAGTGTAGCCAAATAATTTTTTCCTAGAAAATGTTGCCACAACTTCAGAGAACACGCCAAATGCAGGCAATATAAGAATATACACTTCCGGATGACCCCAAGCCCAAATGAGATTGATGTACATCATAGGGTTGCCGCCATACTCTGATGTAAAGAAGTGCATGCCAAGTAAGCGATCAAGAGAAAGCATGCCTAGTGTTGCAGTCAAAATAGGGAAGGCAAAAATAATCAAAATCATACTGCCCATAACACTCCATACAAAAATAGGCATTTTCATGAGAGTCATTCCTGGAACGCGCATTTTGAGTATAGTTGTCAAAAAGTTAATACCCGAAAGCAAACTACCAACTCCCGCTATCTGCAGTGCCCATATCCAATAATCTACACCAACACCTGGGCTATAGCCGATTTCCGAAAGTGGTGGGTAAGCCAGCCATCCTGCGGCAGAAAACTCCCCTACAGCCAGAGATAAGTTCACAAGCATCATACCTGCGACAAAAAGCCAAAAACTAACTGAGTTTAGGAATGGAAAGGCGACATCACGTGCACCAATTTGCAGCGGTAATATGAGATTTATAAGTCCGAACATCAATCCCATTGCTACAAAGAAAATCATTATAGTGCCGTGTGCAGAAAATACCTGTTGGAAATGATCTGAAGTGAGTATCCCATGCGCATCACCCACTGAAAGTATTTGTTGAGCGCGCATCATGCCGGCATCGGCAACTCCTCGAAGCAGCATCAAGACGGCGACTATTATGTACATGACACCAATTTTCTTTGGGTCCAAGCTTGTCAGCCACTCTTTGTATAGCCACTTCCAGCGCTTGAAGTAAAAAAGTAAACACACGACCAAAAGTGCAACAACGCCCATAGAAATAGCACCGCCAAGTACGATTGGCTCGTGCGGTAGTGCGTCTAGGCTAAGTCGTCCAAACATTTTTAGTGCTCCATACCTTCCATATTTGTGTGTCCATTTTGTGGAACTGTGTATTTTGTTATTACTCTATCATACAGACCATCTTCAACAGACGAGTAATAAATACGTGACTTCTCGCTGCTTGGTTTTGCAAGCGCAGCATATTCAGCTTGAGTAAGGTCATTGCGTGATTGCTTCACTGCATCCACCCAATCGTTGAAATCTTGGTACGAACTAGACTTTGCAATAAACTTCATATCGGCAAAACCTTTGCCGCTAATATTCGCAGATGAGCCAGGGAAGTTGCCTGTGTTTGTTGCCATTAGGTGTAGTTTTGTTGTCATACCGCTCATTGCATATATTTGCCCACCCAAGTTTGGAATCCAAAATGAATTCATAGGAGCATCAGATGTTATCTCGAAATTAACCGGTGTATCAACAGGAAGTTGCACAAAATTAACTGAAGCAATATTTTGCTCTGGGTATATAAATAGCCATTTCCACTGCAGAGCAACGACTTGTATGGTGACAGGCTTTTCACTTGAGGCTATTGGCTTAAATGGATCCAGCTCATGCGAACTGGTCCAAGTTATTGTCGCCAAAATTGCAATAATCATCATTGGAACGCCCCACCAAATAGTTTCTGCCAATCTATTACCTGCTAAGTTTGGACTATATTTTGCCTTCTTGTTGCTTGCTCGGTATCGCCAAGCGATAGCAAAGGTGAGTATATACACAGGTATAACAACAATAAGCATCAGCAAGGTAGCAATAACTATAAGGTCACGCTGTTTGTCTGCGATTGTGCCTTGTGGGTTGAGGACGGATATGTTTTTGCCATTGAGCAAGAAAGTAAATACTGCCAAAACTATAAGCCCTAGCAAAATCAAGAAAACTATTTTTGATTTCTTCCCCATATTTGTACTTAATTATAGCAAAGACACGAGAAAAGCTTTAGGTTTTCTGCAATAACACCTAACCCGAAATGAAAAAGCCACCGACGCGGCTTCTTCACTCGCTGTGAGGCGAAGCTTGCGTGGTGGCTTACCCAGAGATATTCTGGGGGTTCAGCGCCCGTAGCGGCTGACGAAGCTTTGCTGCTTCGTAGAGCGTCAGGCTGACATCCAGCATCATAGACAGATTGCCTACGATGTAGAGGTTCGGGAGCTGGAGTTTGAGAAGGTGCTGCTTGACCAGAGCTCTCGCTCGAAGTGATTCTTTCACAAGTTCGGCGTTATCCAGTGAAGGATCAAGCTCGTCCTCAATCATGATCACAAAGTCGCGACGGTCGTCGAGCTTGATTGCGTTGAGAATCGAGAAGCCACATTCTGCAAGCGATCCTGTGCCGTACGTTTCACCCGTGATGGGGAAGAGCACGACATCGTCGTTTGCGAGGTGGTGGGCCTCGATCTCTGCAAGCTCAGGCTTCCAGTCATCAACCTGTGGGTTGAAAAACGTGATTTCATCCTGCTCGTAACGAGCAATGAAGTCATCGCGCCAACGGCTTCCGCCGCATGTACCAAAGAGTCCTACACAAAGATCCATGTATGCTCCTAGTTCATTTCACGGGGCGCCGTGACGAACACTCAAGCTGAGTGATTATATAATTATAACACAAATATGTATAAATGTCTAGTTAGTCAGTACTTTAGTGAAATAAAAAAACGAGTGCATTTTGGGCACTCGTTTTTTTATTTTTTATTAAATCTTTTTATTCGTCACCTTGAACCATAAGTGCATAGATGATAGTGATATCAACTATGATAGTCATGATTGACCAGAACGGGTAAGCTCCGATGAACAAAAATTGAGTAATGATACTTATCATTGCCAAAATTATTGCTACAATCCGACCCCATAAGTGGCCACTTAACACAGCTATACCAGCTGAGAAGATAAGTAGACCAATCAACAAGTGGATCCAACCCCATGTTGTAAAGTCAAAAATCAACAGCGTTTGCGCCGCATATGCGTAGAACTTATCGTTCAACAGGGCAGTCATACCAGAGATTGCCTGGAAAACTCCCGAAATTATCATTAATATTCCTGCAAAGTACACCCAACCTACTAGACCTGATCCTTCTTTTTGCGCCATGTCACCTCCAATTTATATTGACACTCTTATTATCTACCCACTTTTTTAGATTGTCAACAAAACACAAGCAAATTACCCACCTAGTGGGCGGAGTCTCCTTATAACTTCTCTTCAGTGCCGATGTTTACCATCCACTCAACGCCATATTTGTCTGTAACACTGCCAAATATATCACCCCATGACTCTTTTTTTAGCGGGTACTGTACTTCAACGCCTTCACTCAAGCCATTGAAAAAACCAGTGAGCTTTTCTTCGTCGTTACCGCCGAGTGAAATCGTAACCTTTGCAGCTTTTTCACTCGCTTCTATAGTGTCACTTGCCATTAGTGCAACATCACCATTTACTAAGCTTGCATGCATTAAGTTTTCGCCCGTAAAACCTTCTGGCACCGGCACATGCATCGCGTCATATGTCATACTTTCTATTTCACCACCAAAAATACTCTTATAAAATTCCATCGCTTCCATTGCACTTCCTTTAAAGAAAATGTAAGGCTCTACATTAATTTTGCTCATTGTAACCCCCTTATTAATATATTTTAATTCTATACCTGAATCATACTATAATCCAGCAAGGTATTTTAGAAATCTATTTGGGTATGGCCTATACTACGTAAAAGTTGTATAATATACAGATTATGACCTCAAAATCACCGCTTGAGAGTTTTGGAGAAATTGCCGAGAAATTCCCCGGTATTGTTGAAGGTGACGCAAAAGTTTTGGGACGTTTTGCTTTTCATGCAGCAAGGAATATGCCGTCAGAAGATGTACGCTATCGAGAAACAGGGGAAAGACATGAAGATTGGCATGATGAAATCCGTGATGTAGTAGAGCGAGTATATGACTGGGTTGATCATGGGCATCAGGATATGACTAGGGCAGAGTTAGCAAGCAAAATTTCAACTGAACGTAAAAAAGTTCAAGATATGAATCAATTTCTTGATTTGCTTCAGAACTCTAACTCAACAGATGCTATGAAATTAGTCACATCCTACCTAAAAGAAAATAACTTTCGCATCAAAACCAGTTTAGATCAAAGTCCATTGTTTCCAGAGGGTAGAACCGAGTACGAGGAGATTGAAGATGCAATCGATCCGGAAACTGGTGAAATACATATTAGTTACCGCTCTAGACTTGAAGATGAAGATGGTAGGCATTGCCCTACTGATATAGAAGAGTATATCTCTGGTGGCCATCGACAAAGACAGACAGAAGAGATTTTGGCTGGCATTTTGGATACAGTTGAAAAAGTTAATCCAGCTGAACTCGAAAGTCTCAGGCAGGTCTACGGCTCAAAAGCTGCGAACCTTATTAGTTTTAATGAAAAAATAGAAAAATTATATGAAAGGTCAGATGACGAGAGAGCAATTATAAAAGTAGACATTCCTCCATTCATTCCGGTTTCGGTGGATATGTATGAAGCATGGCTGACTGACAGAGACGCTTTTTTGGGGCAATGCGAATCTATTAGACTGCAAGCAATTGAAATGAAAGACAAAGGTAGCTATCGTAACAGATCTCCATTTGGAATGTGCGTAGTTCGCAGTAGCGCTGTTAAATCAGAAGATGGAGACATGCACTCCGGAGCGGGAGTATATAGGAGTATAGCTGTTAAACCAGAAGACAAAGAAGCCTTTATACATGCGGTTGAAGAAGTGTACCGATCGACGAGAAGTAATGTGGCTGTAAGTTATCAAGAAGGTGTGGGTGTCACCGACGAATTAATGGGACTAGTTGTTCAGCAGTACCAAGAAAGAGCTGAGGATAGTAGTGATTCATATTATGGACACGCAAACAGCAGAGGTGTAAACGAAAACTTAGTCGAAGTGCACACCAACAAAGGTACATTAATCTATGACAAACAAGCTATTCTGGATAAACTACTGGTTGGTTCAGAAGATGTTGAAAGTTTTCTACATACATTTCCAGACTATAATTCAGAGATAAGAAATGCCATAGTCAGAATTTCAGACTTGCCTCATGGCGTTGTTTTGGCAGAAACTATATTTCAAGGTCCTGTACAGTTAGAGTTTGCGAACGACAGTATAGTCCAGGTGCGACCACTTTTTATTGCTGAATCCGAAGAGGTTGTTCATTTTCCCGAGGATATTGAGACTAGGTTAGAATGTGCAGCTTTGGGCGTAGGTGACGTTGAGCTGCAACTGCTCGATGAAAGAAATGACAATTCTGACAAAAAAGGGTTTGTTGTTTTCGCAGAGGAATATGGATTTACAATACATGGATACCATGCAGGCTACAAGGCGCTTCCAAAAGAGGGTGCAGTAATAATAATGAGCCCCTCTCCATCAGGACACATACAGGCGCATTGTAGGGAAAAAGGCCTCATGTGTTTTTATCCTAACGAGAAAGGTAAATATAATGAGATGGCTAGAGCACTCGAAGGGTTTGATGCTCTTGAAGGAGAACTACAGGATAAAGCACTAAGATTTGTTACCGACGGCTATCAGGGTAAGATCTACGACCTGTAATCTTGTTTATATATGCATTGCGCTGAATGCACCGTAGACCAAAAATGCTGGCCATACTAATGCTTGGAAAAATGCCCAAACAACTTCCCAAAAACCATTTGCATGGTTAATAAAGTAAACTACAGCTCCTAAATAAGCTGCAAAATACACACCACCTGTTGCGCCGTTTTGATTAACGGCTTGTTTTGTTTTGTCCCCTTTTGCCATAAGTCACCCCCATTTAAATATTTCTATCCTTATTTTACGCCTATCGTGTTACAGAAGCCAGTATAGGCACGAGCATGTATTGAATTTATGATAAAAAAGATGTATAATATATTTTAACTTATTCAATTTTGAAAGAGGTGTACATTTACAAGTAAGTATTTATCGCCCTATACCGGCTCTATCTGAGTACGGAAAGCGACTAGTAAGGACAATACAACATGGGTCTTTTCAAAAAGGAAACCCCGGGTACCGCTGCAGTGGCAGCACCACCCACGGCTCCGGCAGCATCTGCAAGCGGAGTCAGCCTGGTCAAGAAAGGCCAGCGCGTCAGTCTGGAAAAGACACCCAGCGGTGTCTACACCCTCATCACGGCATGGGGAGAGAAGGACTACGACCTCTACGCACTCGTCGAGTACGTCGATGGTCACGTCGAGGTTGTTTCGTGTTTCGGCACGGTTAACAGCCCACTGGACTTCTCAACTCGTACCAGCGATGACGCGGTGATCCACGTTTCGGGCGACAAGACTGCCTACGGCGACGATTTGCCGCAGGAAGTCATGACGGTTCAGCTCAACCCGAACATCAAGTGCGTCGTTCCGGTGGTCTACTCGGCCAAGAACAGCGGCACCGGCTCGTTCCGCAGGTACAAGGTTTCGACCTACGTCATCGAGGGACAGCACGATGTTGTCCCACAGGACAACACCAAGATGGTCAGTGTCGAGGCTGTTGACGCGAGCAAGGACGACAACGTCTACACCTTCGTGCCGGCAGTCATCCACAACGGACCAAGCGGCGCGGAGCTGGAAGCGGTCGAGCTGTACAGCAGGCGCAGCTCCGAACTCCGTCCGACCGTCACCAACGGCACGGTCACCATGGACAGCGGAGAAGAGAACGGCAACAAGTAGCTAGTCGCATTGCGACCCACTCAGGATTTCGAGATTTTTCGATTTCCTGAGTGGGTTGTTTTGCAAACCAAATAGTTAGATTCGATATAATGTGATAAATAACAACTTTTAGCTTTACGTACGTTTCAATGTACTTAAAATACCGCCAGTGATACTGTTACGTAGATCATTTGGGTTAGCAATTCCAGATTCAGTAGGGCTAACCCCAATTACTAGATGTTCCGTTTCACCGATTGTAATTTTAGTGGGAGTAAATAGCTCAGGGCGAACAACACTAGCTACATTAAGAGGGTCATACTGAAAAGTTCCTATTTTTAGTGCTGGGTTCCAAATAGTATCAACATCTCCCGGGTCATTTCCGCCTAAGTAGGCATCGACAAACCATTCTCTCGTACATCTATCAGGAAGAGTGCCACGTGCCTCAGAGCCTGCCGGTGCATTTGCAGCTTTCCATAAATGCTCGGTCGCTGGACGTTGTCTGTCTCTTATGCCTTTACCTACTGTGCCGTCTGCCTGCACTAAGCTTTCATAAAAACTTATATCAAATTTACAGGCATACGCAGCATTTCGAGTAAGTATCGAAGTTGGTATATTTTCAGTTTGTAGCCATTCGTATACAAACTCTGCCGATTTTGGGTCGAAGCGATTGTTCGCTGCATCGTCGGGTGTCATGTGGCCTTTTTTATTCAACTCTATGTGATTATCCTTACAAACTATACCGCCCATTATCGCTACTCGTGAGAGTTTGCGTTTGCAAAGTAGGGGAGAGTTTTTCATAAGTTCGGCGGCATCTGTCAGTCCGCTGTTAAGCACAAGTACTATAGAGGAGTCATCGGAGTTTTCAAGAATGTCTTTCATGAGTTCCAGACCATCTTCAAACTCAGTATTTTTTGAAATATACGGTATATTTCCCTCATATTCTTGAGTTACGTCATCGACGTTGCATGAGGTTCCTAGTCCAACGGGAATATTTACCCCCAAATATTCCAACATACCCTTGGCTATACGGGCGCGGAGAAGAGCAGGGGATAGGTTGGCGACCACTGCAGCAAGGTTTATTTCACTGGCATGATGCGCACCGATTGCATACAGTAAAGCATTCTCGTCATCGAGGTCTTTGCCGAAGTCTCCAATCATGATGGTTTTCTCTAATATATCCATTAGTGTATATTATACATTAACTACCTTTATAAAATCAAGTACTAGAGAAGAATTGCTTTTATACGGCGAACGCCTGCAGAGCTGGCTTCTTCTTTTTTGATTTTGAAATGTTTGCCATTTTCACCTAATTGTCCAGTATGTTCAACATGTGGTCCGCCGCATATTTCGACGCTAAATGGTTCTTCATCGTCCGCTTTCATTGTGTAGACTTTTACAGTATCGCCGTATTTGTCGCCAAAAGCGCCTTTAGCACCCATCTTGAAGGCTTCGTCTGTAGGATATTCGGCAAAGCTGACTGTTAGGTCTTTTTCTATTTGTTCATTGACGATTCTTTCGACTTCATCAAGTTGTTCGCGTGTGACTTTGCCGTCGTTGCTAAAGTCAAAACGAGTTCGCTCGGCCGTGACGTTAGATCCACGTTGGACCACGCGATCACCCAGTACTCGGCGGAGCGCTTCGTACATCAGGTGAGTTGCGGTATGCAGTTTCTTTGTCTCTTCGGAATGATCAGCAAGGCCGCCTTTGAATACACCTTTTGTTGCAGTTTGTGAGCGTTCACGTTGTTCTTTCATTAGTTTTGCAAATACTTCATCAATATCATCAGCAGATTTTATACTCCGTTTTTGAGCCTCCTCTTTACTCAGCTCGATCGGAAAGCCGTATGTATCATACAGTTTAAAAAGTACGTCGCCTGTAAGTACTGGCAAGTCGTATGGCGCCGAGCCTCCAATGGTATCAGGCCCGCCAATAGTGGAGACACCAATTGTGAATGGGCGTGTCCACTTCACAAATTCCCCTAGACCTTTTCGCAAAGTCTGTCGAAAAGCTTTTTCTTCTTTCACCAAAGTTTCGATAATTTTCTCGCGGTTTTCGGCTACTTCTGGAAAATCATTATGATAAAGGTCGGCTATGACTGGCACGATTTCTTGTAAAAAGTTTTGTTCAATACCTAGGTCGTGAGCTTTTACCATTGCTCGGCGAATTAGTCGACGCATGACGTAGCCTTGCTCTTTGTTGCTCGGCGTCACGCCATCGACAGCTAAGAATGTTGCTCCACGCAGGTGGTCGGCAATCACACGCATGCTCACTGTATGGTCATCATATTTCTTGTTTGAAAGTTGTTCTAGCTTTTCGATAATTGGCCATAGCAGGCTAATTTTGAAAACATCAGGACTATCGATAGCCGCAGCTGCAATTCGTTCTAGCCCGCCACCAAAGTCCACGTTCTTTTTCTCAAGCGGTTCAAAGCCATTTTCAGTGCGGCGATATTCCATAAATACTTGGTTACCGATTTCCATGAACCGTCCACTGTCGCTTGCTGGGTGCGGCTGTCCAAAACCTTCTGCATGATTATCGTCACCAAAGTCATAAAATACTTCACTGTCTGGTCCACATGGGTCGCCCATTGGTGTTGTTGCTAGTCCACCGTTTCGGCTCCACCAGTTTTCGCCGTCGTCATAAAAGAATATTCGGCCATTTTGCATGCCTTTTTCGTCGCCATCTTTGGCGCTGCCGATTGATACAATCTCCGCATCTACATTTTTTGACTCAAACAATTCTTTCCATATATTTGCGGCCTCGTCGTCACGCGGTATGCCGTCTTTTTCGCTACCGATGAAACACGAAACATATAGTTTGCTTGGGTCGAGCCCAACGACATCTACTAAAAATTCAAACAACCACGGAATCTGTTCTTTCTTTGTGTAATCGCCCAAACTCCAGTTCCCAAGCATTTCAAAAAAAGTAGTGTGACTGTTGTCGCCAACTTCTTCAACATCTTGTCCACGAAAACAAGTCTGACTGTCGACTAAACGTACGCCGTCCTTGTGCTCATCACCAAGGAGATAAGGTATAAGTGGCTGCATGCCAGAGCCTGTAAAAAGGGTAGTTGGGTCGTCTTTTAAATATAAGCTAGCGCGAGGAATAGCCTTGTGCTGTTTCGACTCGAAAAATTCTAGATATTTAGTACGTATTTCCTGCGCTGTCATTCTACACATTTTAACAGATAACTGGTTAAAAAGCAGATAGCTATTCATTTTGGTGTTATAATATTGTTTGAAAAGAGATCTTATATTATGGCAACAGGAGAATCAGACGGCTTGGTGGGCGGTCAACATCGACGCGCACTGTATGCAGGTTCTTTCGACCCGCCTACAAACGGTCATACTTGGGTAATTGAGCAAGGTGCACGATTGTTTCCGGAACTACATGTTGCAATTGGCGTCAATCCTGACAAAAAACCACTATTTACTGCTGAGGAACGTGTAGAAATGCTCGAACATTCAGTGCAACATTTGGGCAATGTGTCAGTCGGCGTATTTGAAGGTAAATATTTGGTGAAGTACGCAAAAGAAATAGGCGGCAACGCACTTTTAAGGGGGCTACGTTCACCCGATGACCTAAAAATGGAGCTTACTATAGCTGAGATGAACAGACGTATTGAGCCTGATATTACTACAGCCTATGTAGCATGCCCTTCGGAGCTAGCAGTTATTAGCTCGAGTCTTGTCAAAGGTCTAGTTGGTCCAGAAGATTGGGAGCAGATTGTGGGGCAGATTGTCTCCCCATTTGTACTTGAAGCTCTCAAGAAAAAACAAGGCGTCTAAGCCTGTAATTGCTATTATGTAGCGCCAGGAGTATTCTAAATACAAGATGAAGAAGTGGTTGGTAGTCATAATTCTTGCGTGCGCACAGTTCATCATGGTACTGGACAGTACTGTTATGAATGTTTCGATTTCTGAAGTAGTAAAAGATCTCGACACTAGCGTTGCAGGCTTACAAGCTGCTATAACCTTCTACACCCTTACAATGGCCGCCTTCATGATGACAGGTGGAAAACTAGGCGACATATTCGGCAGGTTAAACGCATTTAGAATAGGTGCAGTTATATATGCAATCGGATCTTTCATTACGGCATTTAGTCCAAATCTCGTGACACTTATGATCGGCTGGTCTGTAGTAGAAGGCCTTGGCGCGGTTTTGGTAATACCTGCTATCGCAGCTCTCATTGCCATGAATTACAAGGGGAAAGACCGTGTTATCGGCTATACAATCATAGGCGCAGCAAGCGGAATTGCAGTAGCGGCTGGTCCGTTAATTGGCGGGTATGTTACTACCTATCTGTCATGGCGATATGTATTTTTGGCCGAAACAGTAATCATGGCTGCAATATTGATAGTTTCAAAAGTGATTCGTGACAAAAAACAAAAATCACAAAAAATCACCGTCGATTATCTTAGTGTCGCTTTGTCTGCAAGTGGTATGGCGCTGCTTGTTTTTGGAATACTGCAAAGCAAAGTTTGGGGTTGGATTACACCAAAAGCTACGCCACAAATTAACGGGCAAGACATTGCACCTCTTGGCATATCGGTAGTAGCTTACCTCATAGTTATTGGTGCTTTGGTGCTGTATGCTTTCTTCCGAAGGCAGCAAAGACTCGAAGTCGCAAAAGCCAATCCCCTTCTCAAAGTATCGATGTTTTCTATCAAGGTACTTAAGTCGGGGCTTGCGGTGCTCAGTGCACAGTACCTCATAACTTCTGCAGTATTTTTCGTAATGCCAATCTACTTACAAATGGTACTCGGCCTCAACGCTCTCGACACTGGTATAAAAATATTCCCACTTTCCGTAGCAATAGTTATATTCTCTGCGGTTGGTTCACGCTTGATAACAAGCTATAGTCCGAAGCAAATTGTTCGCGCTGGTCAGATTGCACTTGTGGTTGGTTCGTTCTGCATACTCGGCGCGATCGACCCAGAAATGAAAAATATTTTGTTTGCACTGGGCATGGTTATACTCGGAGCTGGTCTAGGTTTGCTTGCTTCGCAAATTGGAAATGTCACAATGTCGAGCGTGCCCGAGAGCCAAACGAGTGAAGTAGGTGGGTTGCAGGGAACTTTCCAAAACTTAGGTGCGTCGCTAGGAACTGCGCTCATAGGATCGGTCATGATAGTCAACTTAACCTCAGGATTTGTAACTAATATCGACCAAACTTCAAACTTGCCGGAGTCTGTCAAAACTTCTATCAATCAACGCTCCGACTCAAGTCTCCCTATAGTTTCAGCTTCAGAAGTAAAACAATACGCACTCGACTCCGGGCTTAATGACACCGAAGCTAGCTCTGTGAGTAACAGCTATCTCGACTCGCAGATAAGTAGCCTGAAAATATCGATGTTTGTTGTGGCAGTACTAGGTATTTTTGCAATTGTCCTTTCTCGCAATATACCCGACAAAAAGCTGGTGTAGCCAGTAGCAGCTACTTTTTGTGATCGCCTTTTTTTATGTATTTTTTAAAGTCTTTTAAGTTTGGAGCGGGTTCATTTATAACAGCTTCATCAGGCGCTTTTTTTGAAAGTCCGAGTAGGGGCATTCCTATAAATGCTCCGTAGGTGAGCCATATTAAGGAGAAGCCAGTTCTTTTGCCAAATGCTTTTCCGAGTCTTTGTGCTGCAACCATAGAATATATAGTGCCAGCGTAAGGTACCAAAGCTAGCCCAGCCCAGCGCTTCGGCAGATGGAGTATTTCCACTAAATTATAAAAGTTGTATATAGGTATAAATGCTTTCCAGCGTCGCACGCCGAATTTTTTAAACACCATCGATAGTCCTATGCTGTAGGAAAGAAACAAAAGTATCATTACTGTTAAAACACCTATTCCTAAGCCAAAGAGTATATCTTGCATACTTTTATTTTAGCACTAGTTGCAGTGTTATAATTATTACTGCAATGGACAACAAGCAAATCAAGCAAGTAAATACATATTTTGGGTTAGTTGCTGTACTGGCACTCAGTGTTTTGGCGGTGGGCACGGTCTTTTATCACTTTGTCGAGAAACTCTCTTGGCTCAATGCATATTATTTCAGCGTTATTACACTTACTACAGTTGGCTATGGTGATATAACCCCACACACGCCACTTGGCAAAATCTTCACGACATTTTACGTGCTCATGGGAATAGGAATCATTGGTTTGTTTGCAAACTTACTTATACGCAGAGCAGCAATCAACACTCACGAACGCCGAGAAAAACGAAAAAACAAAAACAAATATTAGAAACTTCTACCGTACGTAAAAGTTACAAAAAGGGCTGCAAATATGAAGAGCAAGCCTGCTACGATAGCGATGATTATTTGTATCGTGTTCATACTTCAATTATAGCACTTCAAATTATGCTATAATGATAGGTAATACAACAGATAGGATATAAAATAATGGCAAAGCACAAAAACTGGCACAGCGCGACGCGCAAACGACTTTTGAAGAAAAAGCTCAAAAAAGCTGCAAAATAATCTAGGCTTCGGCGATTTCTTTTAGTTTGGCTAGGGCACTAGGCCACATGCCAGCTAGCTCGTTTTTCATTTCTTCTGGTACAGCGCCTGCTTTGCTGGCTAGGTCAATATCGAGTGTAGTGACACCGTCTATTTCACTGAAAGTGTAATTTTCGGTAGCGCCAGACCAAGCCTGTGCCCATTCGCTAGTAGTGTCATCAACCCCATCACCGACCAAGCCCTGATGTTCGATCGAAATAAATTCATATGGTCGGTTTTCGGCAATGCGGCTTACCATACCACCCGGTTTCTGGCCGTTCTCACCAGGTCCGAGGAATCGAATAGTGCTGCCTTCGTCCCAGCTACCTTCATAGTACGAACCAGGACTAAAAAAAGTTGTCCACTGACGATATGTCTCATCACCCAACATTACGTCCCAAACATGTTGTTTCGGAGCATTTATATCAATTGTGAAGTGTAATGTATCCATAGTTAAATTATAGCACCAGCTTTACGTTTCATGAACAAGTGGCGAGGTTGTATAATATGCCTATGGCTTCCAATCAAAAAGCGTCCATATTTGCTACTGAAAGATTCTTGGCAACAGAACTACATCAAAATAACCTTGATGAGATTCATGGGTTATTAGAGCAATTTTGCAACAACAACAAGGAGTTTAAATGGTATCTGGTTTTAAAGAGTAGTCGACAATCTGGTATTACAAATACTGAGCGATATTTGTCCAAGAAAACACCAAAAAAGTTGACTTATATAATTAGTAATCAATCCTCGTCAAGGGAGCTTATTATTCATATAGACAACGGTGTCACAATTAATATTAAAAATGGTTCACATAGTCTCTATGGCCTTTTTAAACAATTAGAAGATCTATCTCCAAGCATGGAAGCGTCTCAGTTTTTCGTTTTTTTACGCAGGTATTGGCTATTTAACCTTTTAGGTTCGATCTTAATTATTCCTTCATTATTGATTATACTTTTTGGAGGCGGATGGTGGTTTCTAGCATGGTTTATTGTAATCGGTCTTGTAGAATTTTTTGGAACAGTGACATACTTTGAAGATAAACCACAGGATTCTTGGAAACAGGTCATTCTTTCAACGAAAATACACTACGATATCTACAATACAAGATCAAAGACTTCAGTCTATGCAATTCTTAGTTCAACAAAAACAACGATCTCCGTTTTAGCATCATTAGCGACAGTGATAACTTTTATTATATTATTCATATCAAGATAGGAGAGCTTTATGTCATTTCAAGCATACCTAGACAATATAGAAGAGAAAACTGGTAAAACGCCGAACGAATTTATCGCTATGGCAAAACAAAAAGGCTTTGACGACCCTGCGACAAAAGCAGGCGTCATCGTTGATTGGTTGAAACAAGATTTTGACCTAGGTCGTGGTCACGCAATGGCAATAGTCCACGTCATCAAAAACGGTGCAAAAATCAGCGACAAACATGTCGACAGTGGCAGCGCACACAGCGACCCATCAAACACTCTGAAGCTCGATGGTAAAGACAAGTAGCTTACAAGCCAGTTTTACTACGTATTAGCTCCAACGTTTGTTCTATGGTTGAATCTTCAGGAATTGCGTATTCAAAGTCATAACCCATAGCGGTAGGTTTAGAGTACCATTCGGCCAGTTCCTTTTCGCCGAAAAGTTTTGATTTTTCGCGACCTGCATGTCGCTTAGCTGTTTCGTCCAGCGATATATCAAACCAAAATATATAGTTTTCTCCGTCGTGGCCAGCAAATAGCTTTTCGAGAGGATTGTCATGTCCTTCTGGCCTGTAAATTCCGTCCATTATAACGTCGTAGCCGTTTGCTAGAGCGGTGAGTGCACTATGAGTATACATTTCGATAGCTGCTGGATAGTAGTCGCCCTGTAGGCCTAATATGTCGTTTCGAAAAGTGTCGAACTCGAGCAGTGCAATATTGTGGTCGCTAGCTTCGCGAAGGTTGGTCGCAATAGTGCTTTTACCACTGCCCGATGGCCCGCGAATTATGATTAATTTTGGTTTTGTATCACTCATATAATTTAATTACTAAGTACAGATAATATATTGCCTGCTGGGTCAGCGAACCATGCAATATCTGGTCCGCGGTTGGAGGATTTGCCACGTGCTATGCCTTTTTCGTCTTGCCAATCGCCCATTTCTGGGTAGCGAATGATTTCGATACCTTTGGCAACTAAACCATCGACAGCTGAGTCGATATCATCAACAACGAAGTTTAACACCGTGAAAGTAGCAGGAGTGTGGTCGTCTTTTTGGTACAAAAATATCTCGTAGCCACCCGTGACGGTTAGCTTGAGTCCCATTTCATCTGTAGATGCATTCAGTCCCAAAGTTCCTCCGTAAAAGTCTTTGGCCTTTTCTATATCGTTAACCGAGTAACCACTAAATGTTGCGTTGTCCTTGAACATATATACCTCCCTTTATCTGTCTCTAGTATACTCCTATTGCCAGATAGTGAGGATGATCGAACCAATTGTCATCACGAGGAGGAAGTAGCTGCTGTTGAGCCATAGAAACTTCCAGCTACGACGTGAATACAATGTCACTCCAACAGTTGTCGCAGCTGTGAAACCAAGCCACAACACTAGACCAGCTTTGATGCCTTCGTACAGCGTATCTACACCAAGCGAGTTTAATATCACAGCCAAAGTCGATGCTTGCACCAAAGCTGAAATTGCAACAAAACCAATGATCTTGTTTGCTTCGTTAGTAGGGATTTTTAAAATATCGATTTTTGTGTATTTGGTCCATTGTTTTGCGAAACCCATTGGTGAGTACCAAAACGCCCCAACAAACATATATATGAGCCATACAACCAAAACTGCCCAATAATTTATACCTTCAAGTTCCAACATAGCAATACCCCTTGTTTATAATTACCTATCAGTATTTTCATGCCTAAAGATTTACTTGTCAATATAAAGTCGTAGGGCTCTTTCAATTCCATCAACTTTTACAGGTCCTATGCCGGGTATATCAAGTAAGTCCTCTCGACTTAGTTTTGCTAGGTCGGCTAAGGTAGAAATTCCCCTAAATTTAAGTTTTGATTTTGTACTCGAACTTAACCGCATTTCTTCAATAGGGAAGCCTGCTTGTTCACTCCCTTCTTGCTCCAATGCGGCTCTTGCATTATCCATAGCTTTTCTTAATTCCGTTACTCGCTCAAGGTTGACTGGTACTGAGGGTATATCAACCTGTTCGCACACTTCCTGAACAAGTTCATAACTACTTGCTGTTTCTAGTAGTTGGCTTGTTGGAAATACGGGTTTTAAATCAGACTCTATATCTCCTCTAGTTGTAGTTACAATATTTTCGTACCTATTACTTAAAGGGAAGTGTGGACTTGTGCCACGAGAGTGTAAAAAACCAAAACGCATTGTTGTTTCACCCCTATCAACTCCATAGTTTTCCCAGAAAGATGCCTTGACCATAAAGCTACCTATATCTTCAGTGTCGATTTGCCTGCTTTGTTCAACTCTGTAAATAGTTTCTTCCACAATTTCCCCTAGCTGATCGCTTGAAGACTGAATAAGATTACGCAGCATTGAGTCAATTGCCAAGGATTGTGCGATGTATCGATCTACTGGACCTTGCGAGCCCGAACGAAATAACTGATCTAGGTCTCGGTAGTCCATAACAGGACCAAGCTGCCTAGCGTGGACAGATTGATTGAGTAGCCTCTTTTTAACTTCAATACTAATCTCTGCTTCTCGAAGTTCTCTGTATTGTTGTATTTCATCAATTATCATATGTTTAGTTATTCTGGTTTTTTTCCTAAATATTCAAGCTGCCACTTGCCATCGCGTGGTACGAACAGTGAGTACGAAGTATTGTCGGTAGATTTTTCAAACGTTTTGGCGTGAGGCCAGTCGTGAAGTTTTGATGCGAGACAACGTGTAACCAGGCCGTGTGTAAATACAAACACCCTCTGTGTGTCTGTTATTGCCTCATTTATATCAAAAGTGCGATCTACCCAACCGAACATTCGGTCTCCGCCCTCATTCATAGATTCACCGCCAGGCGCCTTGAAATCTTTACCTAGTCTTTGTATTTCTAGGAGAGTTTCTTCGTTATACATCTCTGCACGGTTTTGCCCAGCCCAATCACCTTGGTCTATTTCTTGTAGGTCACCATCAATTTTTGGCGTAAGTTTGACGCCCATAGTTCTGAGTGTGTAGCGAGCTGTCTGCAAAGTTCGAACAGCAGGAGATGCAAAAACCTGAGTAGGTATGATATCTTTTTCCAAAAAATGTAGTCCAAGATTCTTAGCTTGTTCAATTCCCTTTTCGGTAATAGGAGAGTGGTTGCTGCGCCCACCAATGATATGTGGCTGAGCATTTGCTTGCGACTCAGCATGTCGTATGAAGTATAGTTCAAGATTAGACATCTAGCTCGACACCGCCCATGCGTTGCAGGACTTTGAGGAATTCTATTTCCTGCTCTTCAGATAAAGGAGCATGACCCAGCTGATGGCCTTCGTAGCCTGTTTCCAGAAAATCTCTATGTGAAAAGTTGAGGTACATTGCTGTTGGCCCTCCCTGTTGTGTTTGTTGTCGCTGCATACCATAGGTAATAGTTCCTACTTTAGTAAATAACATTGCGGCTAGCTCGCGGTAGTAGTCGGTATGTCCGTCGGTAAATTCCGCCCCCACTCGTTTACCGTCAATTTCAAGTAATCTGTATGTCATACGGTCGTCCCAGTTGTAGGTGCTTATTGCTGCACCAGCGATAGTATCGATAACGTCTGCTTCAACTATAACGGGTTTGCGCTCACCATACCATGAGGGACCAAGGTCTAATGCCTTACCAATGCCAGATATAACAAACCTTTCATCAACATCTTTCACAATTTCATTAATGGCATCACGAGCTTCAGTTGGATCTATAGCACTTTCAGCTCTGTGCATTGCGAGACGGTTTGGTCCTTTATTTTTCCAAATACTGTCAGAAATATTTTTGAAAAGTTGTGCGGGTTCAGTTGGGTCTGGGTCTTCAATGATAATTTCTTCACCAGTGTCCATGATTTTAGCGTTCAGTTCAATCACAACTTTTCCTCTCGTTAACAAGTTCTTACTATAATTATCCTAGCCTTGCAGAAGAACTGCAAGCATGAGCAGAATAGTGACGTTGTGGTATTGATTATTTTTATAAATATGTTACTATAATATAAGTTCTTTTGTCACACTACTAGGAGACACAATGGAAGAGCAGCAGTGGTGGGTATATGCAGTAGTTGCGTTTGGGTGCGCCCTACTTTTCTTGTTGACCAAAGTGGTCGAGAAGAAGTTTTTGGATGAAGATGATGATCCCTGGCTTGTGTACACAGCTCTCGGTATCATCGGTTTTCTTTCTGCTCTTAAGGCAGCAGAAATCCTCAAGATCGTCTAAGCCCAATCCAACTAATAGCCTGTCCGAACTGAGTAAATTCTACTCAATTCGGACAGGCTCTATTTTTGTAGTGTAAGTGCGATTAATATTGACAAATATATTATAATATAGTAAAATATTATTAAGTTTCATCCACTCTTATAAAGGAGCAGTTTGATGGAAAGTACAGAAGTAACGCCTGAAGCCCTGAGGGCTGCAGCGCGTGCAATCATCATCGACGGCGCAAGTGCGCTGGGAGGGGTCTCGACATCCAATGTCGGATCCGAATGGACTGAGAGGCTCTTCAAGGGTTTCAAGGAAAATCGTGACGAGTTGCTTAAGCTTGCAGCTCAGTACCCGCCGCTGCCAGCTGCCGAGATTCGACTGCTGGAAATCAGCACAGAAACATTCGACACAGACCGCCAGCTGGTGGCAGCAGCAATCGACATCGATGGTGAATAACTCAACAGCCCCAATGCTATGCGCAAGTGTAGTAGAGGGGCTGTTTTTCTATTCCAATATTTTAAGATAATTTTCATGCTGTAAGTTATACTAAATTTATGTTAATAAAACTTTCTCCCGACATCGATAGCCTGACATTGTGTGCTGATGGCTTGGAGTCGACCACTATATTAGGTTTTGCTGATCAGCAACCTAAGCCAGTGGAGGTAGCAACTCTACACAACCCAGTACTGCTAACCGATGTTCACAAAATCAACCAGCTGCCTTCGAATGTGCGCGATGCTGCTTTTGCACTGTATCAATCATATCCTCGCACAGTTGAATACGACGATGTGAGTGTATCGTGGTCGCCAACGAATTATCCAAGAGTGTGGTGCCCGTCGATCGATACGATTTTTCTTGCACGTGGACTCAAACCATATCTTGGTGGAATCACTTCAGCAGCTGAAATCGGCACTGGATCGGGCTTTATCATAAAATATATTTTGACTCATGCTCCGAAGCTTGAAAGTGGTGTAGCAAGCGATATCAATATTGAAGCTGTTCGCTGTGCAACCGACGCATTGTCTGACGAGCCGGATCGTCACAAAATAAGTTTTGTATTGCCAGACTCAGAGGCATCATCCCTAAGTCTTAACGGCACATTTGATTTAATAGTGACAAACCCTCCGTATATTCCGCGTCCAGGTGCCAATATCGACAACCCATACGAAGGACTTAATTTGGTGTACCAACTAAGCCAAGAGGCAAAAGACATGCTAAATCCTGGCGGCCAAATAATCATGAATATATCGAGCTTAGCAGGTGACGAACCACTAAGTTGGTTTAGTGACAATGGCTGGAATGTTGAAGCTCTTGAAACTATGAGAGTCCCACTCAAGGTGAATAACGTCACCAGTGGTGTAAGTGAAGAAAGTAAGCGTTGGCTAAAATATCTGGAAGAAAAAGGCAATCTTGAAATCGACACGGACGAAAAAGACGGCTATCGCTTTTGGCACACTTTGCGACTGTATCGCATTACACTTGCATAAGGAGGAGAAATGACAAAACATAGAATTTACACGATGAGCTTCGCAAGTGTTTACCCACTTTATATTGCAAAAGCAGAAAAGAAAGGGCGCACAAAAGCAGAAGTTGATGAGATTGTTTGTTGGTTAACTGGTTTTAGCCAAAATGAGCTAGAGGAGCAAATAGACAAACAGACAGATTTCGAGACCTTTTTTAAAGAAGCTCCCAAATTAAATCCTTCGCGAAGACTAATCACAGGCGTGATTTGCGGAGTTCGGGTTGAGGAAATTGAAGAGCCTACTATGCAGGAAATCCGCTACCTCGATAAACTCATCGACGAGTTAGCAAAAGGAAAAGCAATGGAGAAGATATTACGAAAGCAATATAATTCATAATATGAACGAAAAATCTGCAGCCCAACAAATAGACGACATCATCGAAACATATGGCGGCTGGAAAGGTGAGTTATTGTCTGAAATACGTTCAGTAGTGAGGCAAGCCGACCCTGACGTGATAGAAGAAATAAAATGGAAGATGCGCACGAGACCAGAAGGGCTTCCTGTTTGGTCGCACGATGGAATACTGTGTTTCGCCGAAACTTGGAAAGACAACATCAAACTACTTTTTCCAAAAGGCGCTCAACTAACAGACCCTCACAAACTATTTAATGCACGTCTAAAAAGCAAAGACATACGAGCGATTGAATTCAAAGAAGGTGATCGTGTGAACAAAGAGGCGCTAACAGAGTTAGTGCGCGAGATGTTACGCCTGAATAAATAAGCCTATTTTGCTTGGCGAGCTTCTATTTGCTCAGCTGCTTCTTCACATACACCGCTAATTAACTCTTGGAATAGGTAGTGTTCTTTCGAAGAGTCTCTAAAGCTTTCTTCGTGAAACTTTGGAAAACTAATACGAAGAGAAAAGAAAACTCCTCTTGCGAATGAAATTGCTTTTGAATTATCGGTAACTTCTCCAATTTGGTCTACTACAGGCTTGGCTATTTCCACTGTATCTTCTGGAGTAGCTTCTGATTCTGCGGCAGCGATACGGGGTTCGGTTATAGCGTATCCTGCAGTTATACCGAGCAAAGTAATTGACTCAGTTGAAAGCCTACCAAAAAGGCTATGCCCACCACTATTGTTTCCTATTTCTAAGTCGCGTTTTATACCTTCAGCTAGCTCAGCATCGCCAGCTTTTTCAGGGGGATAATTATTAAATTTAAGCATAATACTCTGTACCTCTATTATTGTTTACGTAACACCTCAGGTGCTTTTATTATACTTTAGCATAAATACAGTATATAGTCAAAATACTAAAAGACTTCCGAAAAAGTCTTTTTAAAAACAAAATGGCTGAGCGTGGCGGTCTGAAACCTTAAAGGCCGTATTTGCCAAGTTCAGCAAGCAAATCCTTCAGAGTGGTTGCCTGAGTAGTATTGCCATTTTCATACATAACAATGGCTGAGTCAAAATCAATACTGTTCTCGGCCAGAAACCCTGGGAGGCTCTCTATAAACTCAGCCTTTTCAAGCGCAGTACTAAGGTGTTCGATGAAATCAGTGCCCTTTTCTTTTCCGAATACATGAACTTTCATAACTAAGTTATATCACAAACGGACCGCGACTACGAAAATGAGACAAATGAGATACTAAAAAAGTATAATAGACTCATGATACTTCAAACGAAAACACTATATGTACGAAAAATCACTATTTAGCTCCTCACACTGGCATGAATTTTCAGACCAACGCGTACGTCAGGCAGTTAATGATGCCAAAAACCTCAGTAAAGAGAAGTTCGATGCCAATAGCAATCAAGAGATCGTCGAGCATATTACTTCGCTCTATGAACTTGAGCCCCTAGAACTCAGGCCAGAAGAAAAGGAACAGGATATACAGGAAATTAGTATTGACATGTCTGGTAACTTTGGCTATGTACAAGCGTTTGATGACGGTCCGGTATCAACGCCCGGGTATAATGTAGTGGTAAAAGTTCCATTCACCGGAACTACAGAACTATTCGAAGTGCAACCAAGTACGCATACGTTGAGGCGATTTTCTGCGAAGATCAATAACGGAAACCTACTGTTCACTAAAGAGTTTCCTCAATCTTCAGCAAGTGCTGAGATAATCAAGCAGGCAGTTGATCAAGAGATTACGCTATATCAAAAGGAAATTGGCCATCTAGGTAGTGACGTGAGCGGCTTTAACTCTAGGCTGAAAGAGCAAGTCATATCGGCAGTCGACAACAGATATGAGCAGATCAATAAACTGGATTCTTTGAAGACAGCCCTAAAGATACCGTTAGAGAAAACAAACAACCCAAGTCCGCTGAACCAAGTGAAGGTTACTGTAAAGAAAATTAAGCCTCTTTCAACTAAGAAAGAGGAGCCCGGAGCCTATATCACCGATACCGACTATGAACATATCATCGACTCATTGCGAAGCGCTGGTGCATCGATGGAGAGTAATAGGGCTTCAGACTTCCAAGACGAGGAAACTTTAAGGGATGTGATGCTGGTTGTCTTAAGTGGCGCAATAACCAATGGAATAGCAGGAGGAGAGCTTTTTCATAAAAAAGGTAAAACGGATATATCAATTCCTTTTGAAAATAAAGCCACCTTTGTTGCTGAATGTAAGCTCTGGAAAGGATCAAAGTATATTAGCGAAGGAGTTGATCAGTTATTGAGCTATACGACATGGCGCGATGCTAAAACTGCGCTTGTAATATTCAATAAAGACAACGCAAATTTCTCTGCCGTTCAAACACAAATACCAGAAATATTTACAGCACGCGAAGATTACGTTAAATCATCGAAGCAGCGCGAAGGAGAATGGCGTTTTACACTCACTAAGCCAGATGACCCTGGGCGTCAAATTGAAGTCCACGTGCTACTATTTGATCTATTTGGTAACAATTCTAAGAAATAGAACTAGATTAGTCGGCAGACTGACTATCTCGACGTTTTTTCGCCCTATCAAAAGGTGAGCTCAAGCTAGTTATTGGTGTAGTTCTTTTGAATTTTTGAAAGTGCTCTTTAATCGTATCTCTTTCTAAGTTGCTAAAAATCCACCTATCTGCCAGATGGTACGTGTGCCAGTTTATATAGTCCACAGCATCCTGATCGTAGTGAAATGTTTCCATTTCCATATCATTATTTATTAGCAATAAGCATCTGCTGGGACTGATAGGAATTTGGAAAATAGCTTGTAGGTATCCTACGCCTTGCATGAATGGAGGCTGTTTTGCTCTTTGTTCTTCTGTTAAATAGTGTGTTACAGGATTATCGGAAGCTACAAACGGTCCCGACCCCAAGGTCTTCTCGACAAGCACCATTTTTTTCTGAGTAAATAATATCTTGTAGAGCGTTTTACTCATTTCTAACGCAACACCAATAAAATACTGATCCATAGGGTCAAACTTAATTTTTGCCTCACCGTTCAGAAGAGAAATCCTTGCGCTCTCAACCTTCTCGACATCGTAGCTTTTGCCAAAGTGCTTCTTTGCGTCTTCGTGAAATGACTCTTTATCTGAAGCCTGGGCTTGCATCATCATACCGGTTGACTGCTCATAAGAAGTGGCCCACATTTTTCGCTCTTGAAGGTTTCTTGTGTGCTGGAATGCTATATAGGCTAGAAGGTTGCCCTTCTGATCCTCAGGTAGCTCAAGGTACCCGACCGGCATCTCATCGAGTAGGCGCAATAAATCTATACCCATTGAATCAATATCTGCAAAAGCATTCTCGAGAGCTGAGTCCGATTTTCCACTTTCCAAGTCCAGGAATGTATAAAAGTCTCTTTGACCAGCTACATTGTGGACGTTGGTGGTGTATGGGTCTTTTCCGATCTCGTATCCAACAACATGATCTGGCTTCCCGTCTACAGCGAATCGACGCAAGTAGCCCTGCGGAACATAGTGGTGAACTGCGCCCAGCTTATCAGTTGATTTCTTATCATCTTTTTGAGTGCTCATGCGATTATTATATCTGAGAGCACTCAAGTTCACGAGGTCACGGAACCCGGTCTTTAATATTTATGTCGTATCTGGCTGGGGATGAGGGATTCGAACCCCCGATCACGGGACCAGAACCCGTTGCCTTACCACTTGGCCAATCCCCAATAACTCTACTATTTTGCCAGAATTATGCCAAAAACTCTAGTCCGAAGTATCACCAACTGTTACGCTTTGCTTCACTGCTTGATTTGCAACAAAATATTCACGTCTATGCACTTGGTGTAAGGAAGCTATTTCCTGTCTTTCATCTTCGTCAAGTTCTAGAAAGGGTAAGATGCCCTCGACATCTTTCCACGGATCGCCCGAAATATAATTTGTAAATTCTCTGGCCATTCCCGTACCTAAGTTTGCATTGATGTAGCGAGAATTGGCTTTGCTCGGGTCGGTGGTTGGGGTAATTTCAATTATGCGTAGCAAAGACCCATCTTTCTGTACTAAAAAGGAGATTTTTTCTTGGCAAAAGTTACCTCCAAGCCAGTCGACTTCGTGCGCTAGCTCCGAGCCGTGGTCTATTGCAATGCGTATAGCCTGCTCGTTACCGTAGGGGTTACTTGGGTATATAGAAAGTTCCGGGTAAGACAAAAACAAATTGTCCAATATATAAGTGCTATGCAGCGCTTCATCTACAAATTCATCAAAAAATTGCTTGTGTTTTGGAGCTTTGGGAGGTGTTTCGAACAAATTACGAACAGCTGGTGGGTTTTCTGAATACTCCGTCATATTTTAGATTATAAACCCTCTAAGCCTATATATAAATAAAAAGTCTTGATGAGAGGTATTTTGAGTGCTAAACTGGCTATACATTAACAATTTAATATCAAGAGTGCAGTGAGGGACCTAGCCCTACGACCTGCCAGCAACCCTTTCAGTTGGGTGCTACATCTAGTTCCGATTTGTCGGAAGAAGATATTTTATGAGTAGTCTCAAGTATCCTTTTTCGTGCAATCGAGAGAGGATATTTTCATGTCAGCAGAAACATTATCAAAGTCAGAAGTGGAGTTCACGGACTTCGAGCTAGAACAAATCAACGCCGAGCTTCAAAATATGAATCCGCTAGAGAGAGTTGCTTGGGCTCGCGAAACTTTTGGCGAGGACTTAATTGCTTCAACAGCTTTTGGTGTAACTTCGCCGATTATGCTGAAGTTGGTTAGCGAAGTCGATCCAGACATTCAGGTGGTGACAATGCGCTTTGGTCACGAAAATAATAAGACCAAAGTACTGTCCGATTGGTATACAGGAATATTCAAACTAAACCGTACAATCTACACGGACAACCGCCCGTCCACTCAGGACTCAGATATTCAGAGCTCTAGAAAAGTCGAACTTTTCGATAAAGTGCTTGATGAAATTAAGCCTCGAGCAGTTTTGTTTGGTGTAATGCGCGGTCAGACCGTCGAAAGGGATACGATGCCATTTATCGAGCGACGAGGTTCATTTTTGGCTATCAATCCTGTGCTGGACGTGACGTCAAAAGAGGTTGATGATTTTTTTAGGCTTTCGGGATATCCAAAAAATAAAGATTACAATGACCCAGCGAAAGGTCCAGATCAAAAATTAGAGTGCGGGTTGCATCGACCTAGGTCGAAGGAGCGTATTTCTTACCCCAGTCTGTCATAGCTTCAATGGCAGGTAGAAGGTCGCGCCCTTTTTGCTCTAACTGGTACTGATCGCCAGCGCAATCTTCCATTGGTTGTCGAGAAATAATGTTTTCTTGCTCAAGGTCATCAAGACGAGCAGAAAGCGTACGAGGGTTAACACCACCTACAGCTCGTTGTATTTGGCAGAAGCGCTGAGGGCTGACACTCAGTACATATAATATTTCGGCATTCCATTTACGACCAAGAGCATTTGCCGCGGCACTTACTTCGTCGCGTAGGGGTGTAGAAATTGTGGTTGCATTTTGATTCATGATACTGCTATACTTTTTATAGTACTATACAAATTATAGTTATATCTAAATATTACCACAAAGGGGGAAACATGACAAAAATTGGAGTAATTGTTGGCTCAACTCGGCCAAATAGAGTAGGTGCAAAAGTAGCAGATTGGTTTTTTGAAAAAGCTTCACAGTCACAGGACGCTGAGTTTGAACTAGTAGATCTAGCTGACTACAAACTGCCAATACTCGACGAGCCAGCACCGGGTGAAGAAACAAAAGAACATACTCAGAAATGGGGAGCAAAAGTGGCAGAATTTGATGGCTTTGTATACGTGACGCCCGAGTACAACCATGCGATTGCTGGTAGCTTCAAAAACGCTATAGATTTTCTAAATAAAGAATGGCAATACAAGCCAGTTAGTTATGTTAGCTACGGAGTAATCGGAGGTCACAGGGCAGTCGAACAGCTTCGTCAGGTAGCGGCGCAATTTCACCAGTACGACCTGCGAACTCAAGTATCAATAGTTGCACCATGGGAGTTTTTTGACGAAGAGGGCAAGCTAAAGCCAGATGAACACTACGTAACAAGTGCTGATAGATTAATAAAAGAAATTGCTTTTTGGGCAAAGGAATTTAAACCTATACGAGTAAAGCTAAAAAGTTAAGAAAAGCTTGTGCTTTTTAGCCATATCTGATATGTTTATAGCATTATGGATTCAAATACACAAAACACACAACCAGAGAAAAAACAAAGCTTTTGGGCAAAATTGTTCGGTGGCGGCAAGAAGCAAGATACGACTCCACTGACTCCACCAGTAGATCCAGCTCCAAGCGCGCCAGCTCCAAGTGAGCCAACAACACCAGCAACTGACTTTTCAGCAGGCAGCAGCTTTGCTTCAGATGCAGCAGCAACACCTGCAGTAGACGCAACTCCAGAACCGGCGCCATTTACACCTGAACCTTCAGCACCAGCTGTAGAAGAGCAACCTCTTCCTCCTATCAATGGTCCAGAAGAAAGTGCGGTTCCAGCCGCTCCTTCTGAGGAAGTGCCACAAGCAGACGTTTCGAAAGTTGACGAAGCTCTCAATTCTCTTCCACCACTACCAGTTGCACCAGATGAGCCATCGGCAGCACCAGCAGGTGAAATACCTCAACCTCCAGTAGACCCTATGGTCAACCCCGTAGCACCATCAAGTGAAGCACCTACCGAAGAGCAAACACCTACGCTCAACCCTTAGTTTGATAGTTTTGTTGCAAAAAACACAAGCCTTTTGCTCCTAATGAGCGATATAATAGAAGTACACCAATCTTTAATCTAAAGAAGGGAGTACACCATGAAAATAGCAACAAAAACTCTAGTGAGTTTGCTAATAGTAACAGTGTTAACGATTAGCAGTAGTAGCTTTGCGTCGGCATCGAGCGGTGAAGGTATGAGGCGAGAATCTAGGATAGAGCGAGTTACCCGACGACACGACCGTAAACTCGAACTTACTGCAGATATATTAGGCATTACAACAGAACAATTACGAGAAGAATTAAAAACATCTACTTTTGACCAAGTGTTAAAAAAACATGGCTTCAAGACTAAAGAAGATTTCCGAATAGCTCTAGCAGGTAAAATTAAAGACGAACTCAAAAAACGAGGCTGGTCAGACGAGAAGATACAAAAAGTTGTAGATTCTAGGCTAGCGCGTATGCACTAAAAAGAATAAAATAAGACCACATGGATATTCTTATTCGACTGATAGCTGACGGTCTAGTACCAGTGGTTGCTATTATTGGTGCATATACGTTACTGATGAAATTACCAAAAGATGCTAAACGTACTCAAGTTTACGCTAGGGTTATTATGGCTGGCTTAACTTCACTACTAGCAGCAAAAATAGTTGCGAGCTACTATCAGCCAGATGCGGCTCGACCTTTCATAGAAATGGGTGTTGCAGCCAAAGCAGCATATCTAGATAATGCAGGCTTTCCTTCCGACCATGTGCTTTTCACTATGGCGATTGCTCTAGCTGTTTGGTTTGAAACAGAAAAGAAAAATACAGCTATTTTACTTTTCGTACTAGTTGCTCTAGTTGCACTGGGTAGGGTGGTTGCACTTGTACATACTCCACTAGATGTTTTGGGTGGACTGGTTTTTGCCTGCTTTGGAGCACTTTGGTATTTTACGAAACCTGCTAAAAAGAAGTCTTAGTCTTCTTTTGGTTTATCAATCGCGAGCGGTTCAACATTGCTAGTTGTGTCGGCAATTTTGACGACATCTTTGTCGATTTTACCCAACTCTTTGTGGGCTGTGTTGTAGTGATTTACTGTCGTACCAAGCGAGTTACCTAGTTTTTGCATATAACTTTCGTAGACTCCAATATGCCGACCAAGATCGCCAACTCGTTTTTGAATTTCTTTAGCTTGATTTTCTATCTGCAACGAACGCAGTCCTTGTAAGACTGTCTGTAAATACGCCATGAAGCTTGTCGGACTAACGATGATAACGTGGCGATCGCGAAACGCGTACTCTATGAGGTCTTTGTTGGTTTCAGCTCCAACGCGTCCAATCAATAAGTCATAGTAAAGGGCTTCCGAAGGTATGAACATAAAAGCGAAGTCCATTGTTTTTTCACTTGGACGAATGTATTTACTTGTCTCGTTTATTCTTAACTTGAGGTCGTTTTGAATTTTTGCCATCAAGACATCTCGCTCGGCTTTAGTTTCAGCCTGTATCATGCGGTTGTAATTTTCAAGGCTAAATTTGGAGTCAACAGGTAGAATTTGCCCCTTTTCTAAGAAGATAACTGCATCGACAATTTCACCATCCTTAAACTTATATTGCATCTGGAAGTTACTTGGCGGCATGACATTGTCGAGAACGCTCTTGAGATAATACTCACCAAACACACCGCGCTGTTTTGGGTTGCTGAGGACGTTTTGTAGAGTTTTTAGCTCGTCGGCTACATCAACAACACGTTTGTTTGTATCGTCCAACTTTGCTAGACGCCGAGAAACATCGGCAACAATTTTTGCACTTTCACCGAGCTGGTGCTGCATAGACAAGCTGTTTTTGTCGAGTCGTTTTGTAAGTGTATCGTTGAGGCCAGTATGTAGCTCCTGAACTCCGCGAGTTAGTTCTGTAAGGTCGGCTTTTAGTAGCTCAACACCGGTATTTTTTGAAGCATTTTTAATTTGCTGTTGTAGGCTGTATATAAACAGACTCGCGACAACAATCACCACTATTAGAGCAATAACCAAAATCATTTCCATACCCTATAGTATATAGGACTTAGAGGCTAGTAACTAGTAGTACGAGGGCCACAAGTGCGACAGTTGAAGCAAGAGCAACGATTAGGTTGTACGTCCTAAGAAGCCAAGCAAATGCGAAATAACCAAGAATGTTGAGTAAGACTAACGTTAGTAGCTGTAGCGGCCACGGCGCAGATGCAAGAAAAGCACTGTATATGTTCCAAAAACTAACGGTAACTGCGGCTGCAACAAGAAGTGGGCGGTATATTGAAGCCTGTACAAGCATAACAACAGCAACAATTGCTGATATGAAGCTAGCTATATGAAATGAAACTTGCAGGCTTTGAGTACAGGTTGTAACTTCGCTAGGAGTACAAAGTGCTGGCTGTAACACGACTTTGTTTATAGCAAGTGTAAGAAGTAGGGTGATGATTCCAGCAACAACAGATGTAAGTAAAATACCCAAAAAAGTACGACGGCTAAATCGCGCGAAAGGTGAGTCTAAAAGTAATATATCGTTTTCCATAGTCATCTCTATTTAACATACTAACAATATACTAAAATCGAAAAAAATACAATATCCCTTCTCATACTATTGACAGATTAGGTATTAAATAATAAAGTAAGTTTTGAAAAGCGAGAGTTTTTTGTTACCTTAAAAATTCGAAAAAGGAGGTGGGTATGCGTATCCCTCTAAAAGATATACGCTGGAGCCGACCAGAACACCTCTTTGACGAGAGTCTTCGAGTGTGTGCTTTTAGTGCGATGTTTTTTTGTTGGACATTTTTGATGTTTGCATCATCGGACAATGCTCAGCTAGTTCGCATTCTGACGGGTGTTGACGTTGTTGTTTCAAGTACAGTAGCAATGATGGTGTATGCGTGGTTTAAGAAACACACCTTTTTTGCTGATGTGCCAAAAGGCAGTAGGTTTGTGCGAGGGCTTCTTTTTGCCACACTTCTTGTTTCACCATTGAACTGGTTCATACTTATTGTGAGCTGGTGGAGAATGGGTGATTACAGGGTGTATTGGAACGTCTGGCAGCAGAAACTGCAAAATCACGAAGCGCGAGTTCTGGAATACTCCAATTGGAGTCCAGAGCCTCTAATTGTCGATATTGATGAGTTGCGTGAAAATGTGATCAATCATGGAGATGAGTTGGGGCTTGTAGATTCTCTCAGAGATCGTTTGACAACGATGAGTACAGGAGATTATCGAACAGATATTTCTTCTTTGCCAAGCTACCCAAGCTCGCCAAATGCAGGTAAGGCAGCATACATACAAACGGTCGAAGCTCACGACATAGGTTTGGTGCGTGAAAAGCGCGACAAGCTAGAGAAAGAGTTAGACGACGCGCGAAATGAAATCGGCAAACTTCAAAAAGTGCTGAATGAAAATCGCGTATCTATTGCTGAGTGCGACGAAATCCTTGGTAAATACAAGGAGCAGAGTGATGAAAATCAGATTGTTTCACAGTTCCAAAAACTGATGGAGCTACCTGGAGTTCTGGCTGTACAAGTCGTAAATGGCAAGTTCCGACTGTTTATTCGGTGTCAATCAACCGTTGATGGAAAGCAGTACGATCTTGGAGATTGGCGGATATCCGTCAAGCCAGGTTCGTACAAGCTAAAAACGAAGTTAATTCGTGATGGTCGCCGACCAGATGTAAATGGACGTACCGACCCTCCTCATATCAATGACGACGACACTTTTTGTTTCGGGGGCAACGAAGAGGAGCTAAAAGATCTGCTCAAGAGAGGACAGCTATTTGCTGCTCTCACTTGTGCGATGACCTACATGTGTCAAACACTACCAGGTAGGGAGTATATAATACCTGAAGTCTTTAAGGAGCTGAAAAGTTGAGCAGAAATGGGATGGGATTTGTCGAGGCAACTTGGCCAATCCCAAGAGTGAGTATTGACCTTGCTTCATGGCAGGCAATATTTGAATATGCTCGACAATGTGATGTAGAGATTAATGGTTTTGGCTTGGTTGACTATACGCCAACTTCCGGTATCATAAGACTCTCCGATGTGTTCATCACAAAGCAAGGTGCATCAATGCTGGGTGTGGAAATTGACGACGCAGACTTGCATCGTCATATGTACGCACTTTCCAGAGATGGCGTTGCACCAAGTCGAGTGAAGTTTCAGTGGCACAGCCACGTAGATATGGATGTCTACTTTTCAAACATCGATACGAAAAATATTGACCGCTGGTCTGGAGATTTTCTTATCAGCCTTGTGGTCAATAAGCGTGGCGAATGGAAGTGTCGCTTGGATGTGTACAAACCTATTAGGCTGAGCTTTGATGTTCAGCTTGAAATTGACTTGCCTGTTGCTGATAAATTTTTGCGGCAGCAGGTAAAGGAGGAAATGAACGAAAAAGTCGTCAAACAAAAGAAGCCGTCGTGGCTTAAAGGAGGGAGACTGACTCTATGAGCGCGTCACCGGACTTTAGTCACCAACGTGACATATTCAATCCGAATACGTTTACGTGGCCGATTCATATCATTGGGCTGGGGGGTATTGGTAGTTCATTGCTATTGCCTCTCATAAACCTCAGTGATTCGTTTGAAATACATTTGTGGGATGACGATAAAGTAGAGCGGCATAACTTGCCGGCACAACTGATCTATCGTCCCAAAGATGTAGGCAAGACAAAAGTTGCTGCTGCTGAGGCTTTTGCGAGCAGGCAGGGCAGTAACTGCAAAATCATTACGCACGAAGAAAGAGTAAGTGAAGATACGTCACTTGAAGGCATCGTCATAGCTGGTGTAGACTCGATGAAGTCTCGCAAGTCAATTTGGCGAGCTAGTAAAGGGCAGTCAGCGCTTATTCCATTGTTCATGGATGGACGTATCGGAGGAGAGCAATGGGAACTGATTACTCTCGACCCGTCGTTTGAAAGCGACTGTCGTTGGTATGAAGGAAACAAGCTTTTCGACGATTCAGAGGCTGCACAGCTTCCTTGTGCAGCGAGAACGGTGATTCACCCTCCAGTTGCTTTGGCGGGTCATATGGTGAGCCATTTGACTCTTTATGCAAGGGAGCTGGAGTTCAAGAAGTGTGTGACATGTCACATGCGAACATCGCAGTACCAAACACTGTCAAGTGAAAGGTGGCACTAAGTGTCAACAAGTACAGCAGGAGTGATCGACATCGTGGTCATGGGCGGAGACGATTACAAAATCGATTTCGCAAAGGACAAGACTGTCGCGGACTACCTGGACGAAGCCGGTATCGACATCGGTGACGGTCAGTCAGTCAGCCTCAATGGCGAAGAGATCAGGAACCTGGAGCAGATGGTTTCTCCAGAAGGTCAGATTCTCGTCGCGAGCAGGGTCAGCAACGGCTAGCCCGAGCTGGCACGGCGCGTTGTACGTACAGAGATTAAGTTCTCTGTGCGTGCAACGCGCTTTTTTAATTGACATCTTTCCCCATTATTGTGGTACAATTACTCGCATAAGACTATAAACAGGAGGGTCTCCCAAAATGGCAGCTAAAAAAGCCACAGTTAAGAAGAAAACGACAAAAACCGTAACACGAAAAGTAACATCAAGCAGCTCATCAACATCTGCAAAAGATCTAGTAATGAGTGCTCCACTAGGCGCGCTATTTGGCGAACTAGTTGGTACATTTTTGCTAGCTAGTATTGTTATTGCAACTCAAGGTCAACCAATTTTTATACTATTTGCTCTAACAGCAATCGTACTAACAGTAGGTAACCTATCAGGCGGACATGTAAACCCAGCTATTACTTTCGGTGCATGGGCAACAAAGAAAATCCCAACACTTCGAGCAGTTGGTTACATCATTTTCCAGATTTTTGGTGCAATGCTTGCATACGCAGCTTTGAACGCTCTACTTGGCGGACAAGCAGCTCAAGCAAACCCACTAACTGGTGCAGCTCAAAAACCTGAACTGTTTGCTGCAACTCAGCTAACAACAGGTAAAGAATGGTACGCATTCTGGGCTAGCGTACTTGGTATGTCAATCTTTGGTTTTGCAGTAGCAAGCGCAATTCGTGAAAAGAAAGACCATTTTGCAGCAGCCTTCACCGTAGGTGGTGGATTGTTCCTTGGTCTAATAATTGCAGGATCAACAGCTATCCTTAACCCTGCAGTTGCTGTTTCACTACAAGCATTCACAAACCTTAGCGGCAGCGATGCACTTTGGTACGCGATACTTGCACAAGTTATCGCACCACTTATTGGATCTGCAGCTGGATTCTTCCTTTACGACTTTTTCCGTAAAGACGTAGACAACAGCTAATTCTTCAAAAAGCTTACAAAGAAAATCCCACTCGTAGTCAGTGGGATTTTTCTTATGGTAAAATAAACAGTAATGGCATTATTTGTAAATCGAAATGAACAACGCTCTCAGTATCAAGAAAAACTTGCTGCGGATTTGAAGGGTAAGCTAAATACCAGCGATATAATGAGTGAAAAACCGGACTCGACAATGCTTGATGACTCTCACCAAACTCGTCCCGCGGGGCTAATTATTGCAGTGCTTCTGCTCCTGATTGTAGTTATTGGTGTTGCTGCAATGTTTCTCATAGGGTAGACTACCAGATAAAGCATAAGCAAATACTATGGAACCAAACAAAGAAAATCAACCACAACAGCCTAGTGGCATAGGCGATGATATTTTTGTTGTCAAACCAGAACCAAAAGAGCCTATTAACAAAAAATCTATATGGATTACTGTGGTTGCTACCATTGTTGGAGTCATTGTTCTTATTGTTGTACTTGTCTTAGCTTTGATTGCTTCGGCCGGTGGACTGGCTAGAGACTACAGTGTTACAGCTGGGCAGCAACTTAAAAAGCTCGATGGTCCACTTAAGGATATAGAACCTAGTCTCGTTTTGAGTAACCGAGATATCGCTGGAGCGCTGGATAAAATATATGTCAGCGATCAAGCGCAACCTTCTCTTGCCTCCACTATTTTCTTTGATGATCTGAATGCTCAGTATGCAGCAACTAAAAAGAATCAGGAGAGTATAAAAAAATACTATGCAGACCTAAATACTTACACCAATCAGCTAAAACAGCTTATTGATTTTGATGATCAAGTGGGCTCGTATATGCAGCAGGAGGCAGATCTTGCTTCAAGGGTGAATCCCGACGACTCTTTAACTATCCGTTCTGTTGGTGGGAGCTATCAAAATATTGCTAAAAAAATAAAAGAACTAGATGCTCCCGAACAGCTAAAAAGTGTTCAAAAAGCTCTTGTGGCTTCATATGCAGCCAGAAGCGCCACCTATGCAAAATGGGCATTGAGTGTTGAGTCTGGCGATAAATCTACAGCCGGTGCATCACTTGCAGAGATAACATCGCAAAAAGATAAAGCAACTTACCTTGTAACTGACAAAAACTACACTAAGATATTTACACCTTCATACAAAAAAATACTCGCCAGTCAAAAGTCCATCGAATCAGCTTTGGCGAACTAGAGGTTACATCTGATATTTGGTGTATAATACATACTAGTATTTATGAGTGATTCCGTTGATCAAATAGAAAAGAAATTGCTTCAAGTAATAGAGAAGTCTGTTTCTCCACGTGAAGTATTGCGCGCAAAGGAACTAAAACAACTGTATAGTCAGTTGCCAAGTCTGCCTCCAGCTGAGCGTTCTGTCTTTGGTCAGAAGATAAACGCATTGAAGAAAAAACTAGAGATTGCCGTAGCAAGTAGAGAAGAAGATCTTATGTCTTCAGAGCAAACTCCTATTGATGTTACAGCTCCTTTTGATAAAAATTCACCATTGCCGTCGCTTTTGCCAGCGGAGCAAGGTACAATTCACCCGCTCAACACTGAGCTTGCAAGGATAATCGACATCTTTACGCGAATGGGTTTTGACGCAGTTCAATCTCGTCAACTTGATGATGATTACCACATGTTCACTAGTTTGAATTTCCCCGAAAACCATCCTGCGCGAGATGGCTACGACACTTTCCGTACAAGTGAGGGCTATATTCCTCCAGCCCACACCTCTACAATGCAAAATCGCATATTAAAAGCTGGTAAAAAAGGTTTAGAAAAAGGTGGGCAAATTGCCGCTATCAGCTACGGTCGAGTATTTCGCAACGAGGACGTTGATGCGACTCACGAACATACTTTTTACCAAGTTGAGGGAATTTTTGTAAGTTCAGACGCAAATCTGAGCCAAATGCTCGGTACATTGCAAAGTTTTTTCGAGACATACTATGGCCAAAAACTTAAAATCAAAACCCAGCCAGCATACTTTCCGTTTGTTGAGCCTGGTCTAGAATTTGCCATAGAAAAGCCGGCTGCACTTGGTGGTAAACCGGGCGAATGGCTAGAGATGCTCGGCTGCGGTATGATACACCCGAATGTTTTAAAGGAAGCCGGAATCGATGCGACGAAATATCGTGGATTTGCTTGGGGCGGTGGCGTAGAGCGACTTGTTATGCTCAAGTATGGCATCGAAGATTTACGACACTTTGAATCAGGCAAACTAGCGTTTTTGAGGAAATTCGTATGACAAAAATAGTACTTGTTGATGATAATGACCAAATTGTTGGCGCTAAAGAGCGCGCTGAAATTGATAATGAAAAGGACATCTATCGCAGTGCTGCTTTGTGGATACAAAACTCCAACGACGAAGTGCTCATTGCAAGACGCACACTAACAAAAGACAAAGACCCAGGTAAATGGGGCCCTTCTGTTTCCGGTACGGTTGACGAGGGTGAAGACTATGATGCGAATATATACAAAGAAGCTGACGAAGAGGTTGGCTTGAAGGGCTATATTTTTGAAAAACTAGAAAAAATACGTCATCACGCCCCACCTAATCAATTTACACAGTGGTATAAAGTTACTGTTGATGAACCCCTTGAGTACTTCACCCCACAACCAGAAGAAGTCGATAAAATAGAGTGGGTAGCTCGTGATTATTTAGTTGAAGATGTGAAAGAAAATCCAGATAAATATATAACGAGCATGGTTAGCACGCTCACTCTCTTGGAGAAGTCTTTATGAGCGAAGTAAATGTAACAATTCAAGCATTTGGTTACCCTGACACAGTTTTGAAAGAATATGAAAATTGGATCGTACTACTAAGGCCCGCTCAGGTAACAATAGGCAGTGTTGTGATTGCGAATAAATCGAACGCAACTTTTTTGGGAGAAGTCACAGAAAATGATTGGTCAGAGTTTTCTCAAGTTTCTCGTGAAGTTGAGCTTGCTCTTATAAATACTTTTGGAGCAGAAAAATTCAATTATCTTGCCCTTATGATGAAAGATCCTAACGTACATTTTCATGTCGTACCAAGATATTCAAAGGCAGTTGTAGTTGGAGGTCAGGCATATGAGGACAAAGATTGGCCGTTAAAAACCGAGCTTAATCCCGTCGAAGTTCCAGAGGAAGTATTCAGTGCAATAAAAGAAAAATTAGTTGAGGCGATGTCATGATTATTTCACTGAACTGGCTCAAGCAATACACCGATATAGATATGCCCGTTGATGAGTTAGCGGTATTGATTGGTGCTCGACTCGTCGAAATCGAAGAAGTTATTGATCTTGGCAAAAAATATAAGGATATTCTGGTTGTCAAAGTTGTATCAGTTGAAAAACATCCAAATGCCAACAGTCTCCATATTTGCATGGTTGATGATGGTGGTAAAGCAAAAGGTGTAGACCGTGACAAGAACGGTCTTGTACAGGTTGTATGTGGTGCTCCAAATGTTCGTAAGGATATGCTAGTAGCATGGTTGCCACCAGGTAGTACTGTGCCAGCTAGTTTTGAAGAGGACGAGCCTTTTGTGCTTGGTAAGCGTGAGCTTCGTGGTGTGGTGAGTAATGGCATGCTTGCCAGCGTGAAAGAGCTTGCAATTGGCGATAGTCACGAGGGTATATTAGAGATTGATATTGCTGCTAAGTCTGGCGCTAGTTTTGCAGATACTTACGCACTCGACGATTATTTACTAGATATCGAGAATAAATCTTTAACACATAGGCCGGACTGTTTCGGAGTTATTGGTTTTGCTCGTGAAGTTGCTGCAATCACAGGCAAGCAATTTAAAACACCTAACTGGCTGCTCGATACAAAAGCAACCATAGCTCGTTCACCCGCTTCTGCATCGCCACTAAAAGTGACTATTAAAAATCCCGAACTTTCACCCCGCTACCAAGCTGTTGTCTTGGGCAGTTCTGACCAGGCCGTACAGTCGCCAGTCCAAATACAAAGCTGGCTTGCAAGAGTTGGAGTAAAACCCATCAGTGCTATCGTGGATGTTACAAATTACCTAATGACTGTCACTGGTCAACCATTACATGCCTTTGACTATGACAAATTTGTCACAGTTGGCGGTGGCAAAGCAGAAGTAGTTGTACGTGCAGGCAAAAAAGGCGAGAAACTAAGACTACTCGACTCGAGAGAAATTGAACTAAATGAAGATGATATCATCATAGCAAGCAGCTCAACGCCAGTTGCTTTGGCAGGAGCAATGGGCGGAAGCTCAACAGCAATCGACAAAGATACAAAAAACATTTTACTGGAGAGTGCCAGTTTCAACTTATATAATCTTCGCGGTATGCAAATGCGCCACGGTATTTTTACTGATGCTATTACTCGATTTACTAAAGGTCAGTCCCCAGAGCAGACAGCACCTGTACTTTCAGAAGCTACTAGCATGCTAAAAGAATTAACGGGCGCACAGGTATCTAGTGCGGTCATTGAGCAGTATCCTGGAAAGCAAAAATCGACTACCGTAAGTATCGATACAAAAGTCATAAACCATGTGCTTGGGGCTGATTTTACTAAAAACGATATTTTATCTACATTGAAACATGTTGAATTTGGAGTTATTTCAAAGTCAGATAGTCTGCAGATAACAGCTCCTTACTGGCGAGCAGATATACATATAGCTGAAGATATCATCGAGGAGATAGGGCGCATAAATGGATATGATGAAATAAACATCAGTCTACCAACTCGTCCATTCACTGCTGCTGGCAAAAGTGAGCTCGAAGCTCTCAAACAAAAATTGCGACAAGTTCTACTTCGTGCTGGTGCAAATGACATACTTAGCTACAGCTTCGTGCATGGTGATTTACTTGAGGCGGTCGGGCAAAAAATAAATGATTCTTTTGCTATTACAAACGCGATAAGTCCGAGATTGCAATATTATCGTCAAACATTAACTCCTAGCTTGCTTGAGGTTGTACATCCTAACATCAAAGCAGGTTTTAATGAGTTTGCATTGTATGAAATCAATAAAACTCACAATAAAGTACATGGTAAGGATGCCGAAGGACTGCCTGGCGAGCTTGAAATGACCGCGCTAGTATATGCAAGTAAAAAGTCAGAAGATTCTTCACCATTCTACAAGGTCCGAAGACAGTTAGATTTTATAGCTCAGCAGCTAGGACTTGTTTTTGAATATAGTGTAATCGATAAAAAACCAGACTATCCAGTAACGGCACCATTTGATTACAAAAGAAGCGCGTATATTACTGATAAAAATTCTGGTACCTTCATAGGTATAGTTGGTGAATATCGTCAGCAAGTAGTTAAAAAACTAAAACTTCCAAAAAACGTTGCCGGTTGCGAACTAGGCACAGAAGACCTACTTAAGGCGATTCTAGCAACAGATACAACATACAAACCACTTAGCCGCTACCCAGGCACGACACAAGATATAACTATACAAGTGAACCAAAAAGTACAATTTAGTGATGTTCATAAATGTATAGAAGACACGCTGAAAGAAATCCCGTATGATTGGCAGATCTCCCCACAGGGCATATACCAGTCAGATGAAGATACCACTAAGAACATTACTTTCCGTATATATATTAATGACAACCAAAAGACTATTACTAAAGAAGAAGCGGGCAAAGTAGTAAGTGGTATAACAAAAGCTGCATCAGTTGAGCTAAAAGCTAAGATAATCTAATATATTTTATTGTAAAATAATAGCTATTATTGTATAATTATCACCCAATGAAAAGTTCATCAATAGAGAGACCATCAAACCCAGATCAGCTGCCTCAAACTGATGCTATTGCTGTAAATGGCGATAATATGGAGGCTGAAAAAACACCGGAAAATACTATTGAACAAGATGTTATGATTGCCGATTCCCTCAAGCTCTACCTAACTCAAATGGGTAAAGTGAGAGAAAAATTACTTACACGCGAGCAAGAGGTGACTTTAGCAAAGAAAATTGAAAAAGGCGATCATGATGCAAAAGACGAGCTTATTGAGTCTAATTTAAGACTTGTAGTGAGCATCACAAAAAATAGAACAGACGACCCCGACGAGCATCTTGAAATGATTCAAGACGGCGCCTTTGGTCTTATTCGAGCAGCTGAAAAGTTTGACTGGCGTAAAGGTTTCAAATTTAGCACCTATGCAACATGGTGGATAAAGCAAAGTGTTCAAAGAGGGAGAGATGATAAAGACTCGACAATTCGCCTGCCTGTTCATATGAAAGGTGATATTCGCAAGATCAAGAAAGCGCAACGAGAGCATGAAGCCGTATGGGGAACATCACCAACCTTAGCCGAATTATGTGATCTTACCGCAATAAAAGACCCAGCAAAAGTGCAAGCATTGCTTGATTACGATGCATTTATAAATCTCGTTCCATTAGACAAGAAAGTCGGTGATGATAACGACACCAGTGTTGGAGACTACGTTGCTGACCGGGCTATTGATATAGCAGGGGATGCCGTTTTGAGTGCCGATGTGCAGGCTTTACGTCGCGCTATGAACTACAATTTAAGCGAAAAAGAAAAGGGTGTTATTGCAAAAAGGTTCGGTCTGAACAATCAGATCCCGATGACGCTGGACGAAATTGCTCAAGACATGGGCCTTACTAGAGAAAGGGTGCGTCAAATAGAAATAGCCTCAATTAAAAAATTAAGAGAATTTATACAAGAAACGGGAGTACTCGAAGCTTAAAGACTAAAAATAAGGTATAATCTGTATAAGTAAAAAGAGAGGTAGTTTAGTGGAAAAATCATCAACAAGTAAAATGCAAAAATTTGTTATATGGATCATCATAATTGCAATGACGATTGGTTCGCTCGGTGCGTACTTTGTGGTTATTATTGCCAATGACAATCAAAAAGTTGAGCAAGAACAGGCAGCTAAGGATCAGGCAAAGGCTCAGAAACAACAAGAAGAGGAGGCGAAAAAAGTGAAAGAACCATTAGACGGATACGCAGCGGCAGCATTCGATAAAGCATCTGTTACAGCTTTAGTAAAAGAAGACCTACAGCTAGGTACAGGTAAAACTGCAACTAAAAATTCTACAGTGAAGGTCAATTACTTTGGTTGGACTTCAGATGGTGTGATTTTTGACTCATCAAAGAAAGACGGTGTAGCAACCCCAATAGAGTTTCCACTCAAAGGTGTGATAGCAGGCTGGACTGAAGGTTTGGACGGCGTGAAAGCTGGTGGAGTGCGAAAGCTAACCATTCCAGCAGATAAAGCTTACGGAGATAATCCTCAAAATGGCGCTCCAGCTGGCCCACTTGTATTTGTCGTACAAGTCATAGAAGTAAAATAGTACAAAACTACAACATATAGTGTATTGACCCAACATGCTAACGCTATATATAATGAAAAGCAACGAAATATAACAAAAAACAGACATAGGAGGGAAAATGTCAAAAAACATCACCGTCTACACTACCAACGCCTGCGCATATTGCATGATGGTAAAAAAATACTTAGACAGCAAAGGCCAAAAGTACAGTGTCATCAACCTTGACGAACAGCCCGATCAACGCGAGAAAGTTGAGGCTATTAGTGGTGTTAAAACTGTCCCAGTAACAGTTATTGAGCTAGAGAACAGCGAACCAAGTGTCACAATAGGGTGGAATCCTAGTAAATTATCAGCAGCTTTGAGCCTATAATGTCTGATATTCACCCACTTATTATTATTGGCGCTGGTCCGTCAGCTCTTGCGGCAGCGGTATATACTTCACGAGAAGATATCGACACTACTTTGTATGAAAAAGGTGTGATTGGCGGACTTGCAGCTATTACTGATCAAGTAGACAACTACCCAGGCTTTGCCGAGGGTATTGAAGGTTTGAAATTAGCCGAACAGTTGCAAGCTCAGGCCGAGCGTTTTGGCGCAAAGATAGAATTTGGGGATGTGCAAGAAATTACTGACGCTGGTGACCATAAAGTACTAAAAGTTGATGGCAATGAAGTAAAAGCAAAAGTCGTACTCATTGCTACTGGATGTGACTACAAGAAAATTGGCGTACCAGGTGAAGCTGAGTATTTCGGCCGAGGTGTTCACTACTGCGCGACATGCGATGGTGCATTTTATCGTGACAAAAAACTAGTGGTAGTTGGTGGTGGTAACTCGGCTCTTCAGGAAGCACTCTTCCTTACTCGATTCACAACTCATATCGATCTACTAGTCCGCTCAACCATCAAGGCTAGCGAAGTGTTGCAGCACGATCTCGACAAAGCTGTTGCAGAAGGCAAGATTACGGTTCACTTAAACACGACAACCGATGAAATTGTAGCAGACGAAAACCAGCAAATCGTAAAAGTAGTTGGTACAAAAGATGGCAAAAAAGTCGACTTTCCAACCGACGGAGTATTTGTATTTGTAGGTCTTCTGCCAAACACTCAGTTTTTGAGTGAGTCAAAAGTAGAATTAGACGAGCAAAACTTTATAAAGACAGACGGTAAATTACAAACAAGCATACCTGGTGTATTTGCTAGCGGTGACGTACGTAGCGGTGCAACTATGCAAATTGCTAGTGCGGTCGGTGAAGGTGCAACCGCAGCGCTCAATATTCGTGAATATTTAGAAAAATAGTTTATTTAGAAATTGTTTTTGCAAAAAATTCTTCTAGCTGTTTAATAATTTTTTTATCATTTGTCTCAAGATCTATTTCGCGAGTACCGAGCCTCACGCCACTGTAGCTGAAATTGTGACTACCGGTTAATGCTACTTTTGAACCGTCATCCATAGTGAAGATGATGAACTTTGCATGCAGGTAAGTAGTCGACTTGTAGCGAGATTTTAGACCTGTAGTGAGGCGTGAAACAAATAACATTAGTTTAGTCCAACGATGTGCATTTTGAGGCTGGTTATAATAAACAGTCGCTTTTTTGCGTCGTAATATTTTTGCGAGCTTACCCGTGGGGCAGTACTGAGAAACAAACAAAATAGACTGAGCTTGCTCGGCTAGCTGCACTGCATGTTCGTATATCATAGACTCGTTTTTTTGCCCGCTATCGATAAGTAGTGAGCCATAGCCTAGCTGCTTGTAAAAACCGGAGTAATCGGCGGGAGTGCGATCAGTGTCTACTATATTTTTGTGTTCATGTGCTAGCAAATCAGCAAGCTTTTTATCTTTAATTTTGAACATATAGTCGACATGACTGGCTCCTCGGCCGTAAAGATTAACTCCTCCAAAGCTATACACTTCGTCGTCTACAATTGTCCATTTCACATGTGTAACACCCGCGAAAGGATTGATACGCCAATTGCCGCCCAACCAACGAAACTTTGCGCCATTTGCTTGTAAAGTCTTTGCGAGCCTTCTGGCCTCGCGACTGTGTCGATGCCATTTTTTAAATGGTGAAAAGTAGCCACCAAATTCACTAAAAGTAAAAGTATCTGCAGCGACACTTACATCAACGCCTCTTTTGGCGGCGAACTTAAGATTGTCGATGAATTCTTCAGTTGATGGTTCTCGTGAAATGCAAAGAGTCATGACGATAACTCGCTTTTTACTGCGGGCGATGGCCTTTGATGCGTCGGCTATATACTCTGATGTTGTGAGAAGTTTCATGGTAAAATTGTTACTAACAATCAATTATAACGTAAAGCAAGAAAACCAGGAGAAATGAACATGGCAGACTTTAATCAGATATTAGACGCAGGAGATGTAGAGGCTGGGGTTATAAATACAGTTGTAGAAATTCCAAAGTGGTCAACTCTCAAAATTGAATGGAATCGCCAACTCGGTGTATTTGAACTCGACCGAGTCGAGCCAAGTATTTTTGCAAAGCCAGTCAACTACGGCTTCATACCACAAACCTTAGATGAAGATGGTGACGAGCTAGATACGCTCATCATTACAAACGACCCGATACCAACAGGGGTATACTTAAAAGCCCGAGTTATTGGCGTAATGCATTTTATCGACGATGGCGAAGTAGATGACAAAATAATTGTTGTACCTGCCGACGATCGCAATACAGGCGATCAAATAAACTCAATTGACGATGTACACGAGCAGTGGAAGCAAAAAGTTGAACACCACTTCAATCACTACAAAGACCTTAAAAAACCAGGTAGCACCAAAGTTGAAAGCTGGGGTGGTGTGGAAGAGGCTAAAAAAGTTATAAACGAGTCAATCGAGCGCTGGAAAAACAACAAATAATTTTGTGGTAGTATTATAAATAATATGGAAATTATTATAGTAGCAGGAGTATCCATAGCAATAGTAGGTTTTTTTGTCTACGGCATGTATAGCAACAAAAAGCGCAAGGAAGCTGTTTGGTCGGGTATAGTTGTCGATAAAAACATACTTGAAATTGCCCATGATAATAATAGTAATCAAAATAATAACGGGGTTAACCTTTTTTCTATGGGCAATAATGGCAGCCAAACAACAGTGACGCACAATTATTCAATCAAGGTAAAAACAGAGTCTGGTGATCAGATAAACTGGCCTATTTCTAGCGGTTTATATGAGGCTATTAATATCGGTGATAAGTTAACTAAAAGTGTCGGAACTGATGTACCTGAAATAATAGAAAAAGCTGCAACTTCTTCACAATCTCAAATAAATAACCCGGTTGCAGCTTCTCCCCAATCATCAAACACAGCACCACCAACCCCACCAATCGTACCTTCTAATTAGAAGGTACTTATTTTCTTAGCTTCCTTGCTCTCTTTAAGGCCTTATCTCTTATTATCGCGCTTGCCGAAGTTATTGATTCTATTAATCCTAGTTGGCGTAGCTGAGCCTTTAATTTGTTCCGTGCGTGAACAGTGGTTACTAAATCTAGCCAAGCCTGTTTAGGTTGTGACAATTTACGTGTAACAACTTCAACCACATCGCCGTTATGTAGTTTCTTATCAAACGACGCAATGTTACCATTAATCCTAAAACTATAGGCATGCTTGCCAATATCGCTGTGTACTAAATAAGCAAAGTCTAGAGGCAGCGCACCTTCTGGCAAATTGTAGATATCTCCCTTCGGAGAGTACACAAAAATTCGTTGGTCAAAAAGATCAACTTTCAACTCATCTAACGGAACTTCATCACCTTCACTTAGCTTGTCGGCTACTTCTTGCATCTGTGATATCCACTGCAGTTGGGCGGGTAAGGTTGAGGTACCGCGTTTTTTCTTGTAATCTTTTGCCTTTTTTTGTTCGTTATAGTGAAAACTAGCGGCCAAACCTCGCTCGGCGTATTCATGCATTTCACGGGTGCGAACCTGGAACTCCACTACTTGTTTTGTAGGGGTAATAACAGTGGTGTGCAAACTCTGGTAACCATTTGGTTTTGGTGCAGCAATATAATCTTTAATACGCCCAAGCATTGGTTGGTACATGCTGTGCAATAGACCTAGTACTTTGTAGCAAGTATCTTGGTCGTCAACAATGATACGCAGCGCAATGAGATCGTATATGTCATCTATGTTGTCATCGGTTTTTTCTAGCTTTCGTTTCAAGCTGTAAATACTTTTCACTCGACCGTCCATCTCGTGCTTGATCCCTTGACGGTCTAGCTCTTCGGAAAATTCTTTCCTCACAACTGCGAGTTTACGGTGCGATTTGCCCAAACGATCTTTCATCATTTTTCGCAGCTTCTTAAACTCACGAGGTTCCATGTAACTAAATGCCAGCTCCTCCATTTGCATACGCAGGCGACCCATACCTAGGCGGTCAGCCATAGGCGCAAAGACTTCCAAACTTTCTCGAGCAATTTTTAATTGCTTATCACGAGGCATATATTCGAGAGTCTGTAGGTTGTGTAGACGGTCAGCTAGTTTAATAATAATGACGCGGATGTCTTGGCCAATTGCAATCAGAAGCTTAGATAAATTATCGCGAGTGGAAGGTAGGTAGCTCCCGATGTCACGCATGCCAGCTCTCGCTTGCCCAACTTTAGTGACGCCGTCCACAAGAAAGGCGACATCGTGGCCGAAGGCTGTTTCAATCTCTTCAAGTTTTAGCTCAGTGTCCTCAACTGTGTCGTGCAATACTCCTGCAATAACAGTGTCGATGTCCATACCCCAGTCTACTAGCGTACTCGCAACACTCAGCGGGTGGATTATGTAATTTTCTCCGCTAAGTCGTTTCTGGCCTTTATGTGCAGAGATTGCCATATTTATAGCAAGCTCAAGCTCCAACAGCTCATCTTTGTTGTAATGAGGCTCGGCATTTTTTAAGACTTCTCGCTTTTTCATAGTTTTAATTATACGCTACGGGCATGAAAAAAGAGCGGTATGCGCGGGGCCGAAGCCCCGCTACCGCTCTTGGATTAGGTGTTGTTGAGATCAAAGAGACCTTCACTGCGCAACTCATCGAGCTTTGGTTCTCTGCGCATTTCGAACTCGTCCCAGTCGACTCCATTGCTGTCGTCGATGCGCCAAGTACCGTCGCGCAGTGTCACAAGTATGTACTTGTGCTGCAGAGGCTTTTGATCCCATCCCGGGTATTCGCACTTGAGTACGATTGCCTCGGGAATCGAGTTTTCTCCACATATGAGCTTGTGGTGATACCCAAACATCTGTTTGTCACCATATTCGTCAAAATCTAGACGAACACGCTCCTTCTGCATCTGGAAGATTGCTGCGGTTACAGCATTTTCCACTTGCTTTTGTGAGAAAGTTACCTGCACTTCTGTGGGCATAGCCCATTCCTTTCTACGAACATTGACAGAACAATACGTAAAAACTGTTATTTATATTATCATAAATACTTATAAAAGTCAAGTATTGGAATGACTACAGATATGATACAATATCCCTAAATAGTACTAATGCTTATAGGAGTGGGTAGTGTCTAAGACAAAAGTAGCAATTAATGGATTTGGTAGAATTGGTCGCAACGCATTCAAAATTGCGTTTGAGAGAAGCGACATCGAGATTGTAGCTATCAACGACCTGACTGACAACAAAACTTTGGCGCATCTTTTAAAGCACGACAGCTCATACGGTACGTACGAACATGAGGTTGGCTTTAATGACAACGGTATAACAGTAGATGGTCAAACAATAAAGATATTGGCAGAAAAAGAGCCAAGCGCTTTGCCGTGGGCTGATCTTGGTGTCGATGTAGTTATTGAGAGCACGGGATTCTTCGTAGACCCTGCAAAAGCCAGAGCTCATATCGACGGAGCAGGCGCCAAAAAGGTGGTTATTTCAGCTCCGGCCAAAGGCGATGGTGCTGACACGATAGTACTTGGCGTGAACGAAGACAAAATTGCCAGCTCAACAGACGTAGTAAGTAATGCTAGCTGTACTACAAACTGTATTACACCAGTAATGGCAGTACTTGAAAGTAACTTTGGTATTGAAAAAGCTATGATGACCACCGTGCACAGCTACACGGCTAGTCAAAAGCTACAGGACGCTCCAGCAAAAGATTTGCGCGAAGCAAGAGCTGCAGCAGAAAATATTGTACCTACAACTACTGGGGCAAGTATTGCAGCAGCCAAGGCACTTCCAGCACTTGAAGGAATATTTGGTGGCATGAGTGTACGAGTACCAACCCCAGTGGTTAGTATGAGTGATTTTGTAGTGCTTATAAAACGCGACACAACAGTCGAAGAAATCAAAGAAGTATTTAAAAAAGCAGCCAAAGAGCCTTTTTATCAAGGAATATTGGCAGTTACTGAAGAAGAACTTGTTTCAAGCGATTACAAGGGTAATTCACACAGTGCAATTGTGGATCTTAACCTCACAAACGTCGTAGGTGGCAACCTGATAAAAGTGGTTGCTTGGTATGACAACGAATGGGGTTACAGTAACCGTTTGGTAGAACTAACCGCCGACATTGGTCAAACATTGCAGAGCTAGCACAAAACGCTTATACTAATAGTCAGTTATGAAGATATATTTGGGCAGTGATCATAATGGATTTCATCTTAAGGAAGATGTTTTTGCTTATTTGTCGAAACTTGGACACGAAGTTGAGGATGTAGGTGATGAAGTACTTGATAAAGAAGATGATTTTCCTGAGTTTGCCGCAAAAGCCGCTGTAAAAGTTTTGGGCAGTGAAGATGATGACCCGCGTGCGATATTACTATGTGGTGGCGCTCAAGGCATGAGTATGGCTGCAAATAGATTTGATGGCATACGCGCTAGCGTAGTATGGGACGCTCACGAGGCTAAAATGACTCGCAACGATAACGACAGTAATGTGCTTTGTTTGCCAGCTAGAACTCTCGACGGAGATCCTGACGTATGGAAAAATATAATCGATACATGGCTGAAGACACCTTTTGCTAATGCCGAGCGGTATCGTCGACGTAATCACCAACTGGATAATTTACGATGAGTATAGTTGTACCAGCACTTTTGGGGCAAACGAAGGAAGAGCTAGATGCTCTATGGCTTCGTGTCCAGCCTTTTGCCAACCGAGTTCACGTAGATATGATGGATGGTGAATTTGCTCCAGGTAGCAGTGCTGCACCAGTTGACTTGTCGTGGTCTCAGGGTTGGGAAGTAGATATTCACCTCATGTATAAGCAACCAATGGCACAACTCGCTGCAATTAGTGCTATGACACCAAAGCCTAGTTTGGTCATATTTCATAGTGAAGCTGAGGGTGACTTGCTTGAGTTTATTAAAGGTTTACAGGCAGCTGGTATAAAGGCTGGAGTCGCACTCATGAGGCCAACTGTACCCACTGAAAAAACAGATCTAATAGAAGCTGTAGACCATGTATTGATATTTAGCGGTGATCTTGGTAAATATGGCGGGAAAGCGAACATGCTACAGCTCGAAAAAGTACAGCTTATTCGTAAAATAAATCCTGAAGCTGAGATTGGTTGGGATGGCGGTGCTACGATCGACAATGCATATACATTAGCATTAGGTGGTGTAGATATCATTAATGTTGGCAAAACACTTGCATCTGCTGAAGATCCAGCTGAAGTGTATCGAAAGCTTGATTTTGAGGTACACCGAAAAGATGTACTCAAGAAAAAGGAAGTCGAGTAAAAGTAATGGGTGGGAAGCTAACAACCAAGCAACTTGAAGAAAAAGCCGAAGCTATTCGTGAAGATATTATAAATATGCTTGAGGCCGCCGGTTCTGGCCATAGTGCTGGTCCGTTGGGACTAGCCGATATATTCGCAGCGCTTTATTTCAGTGTTTTAAAAATAGATCCGCAAAACCCTAGCTGGGAAGAACGAGATAGAATATTGCTTTCAAACGGGCACTGTGTGCCAGTGCAATACGCTGCAATGGCTGAAGCTGGTTTTTTCGAGCGTGAAGAATTGTTAACACTAAGAAAATTTGGCTCACGCTTGCAAGGTCACCCAGAGCGCCAAAAGTTACCGGGACTTGAAACAACTTCAGGTCCACTTGGATCGGGTTTGAGCCAAGCGGCAGGAATGGCATATGTCACTGAAAAAATAGATAAAATAAAAGATCGCTGGATCTATGTTGTTATGGGTGACGGTGAGCTAGATGAAGGGAATATCTGGGAAGCAGCAATGTTTGCTGGCAAAAACAAACTCCACAATCTCATAGGAATAATTGACCGAAATAACATTCAAATTGACGGCCCAACTGAAAATGTGATGCCACTTGAGGACTTAAAGGGCAAATGGGAATCGTTTGGCTGGCACGTCCAAGAAATAGATGGCAATAATATCGAAAGTATTATCGATGCTACTGCAATTGCGCGTTCAATAACAAACCGTCCTAGCGTCATAATCGCTCATACTATACCTGGTAAGGGTGTTGATTTTATGGAGTATGATTATCATTGGCATGGGTATTTTGTAGATGGTCCTGGTGCGCCTCCAAAAGCTGAGCAGGCTAAGGTAGCTTTGCAAAAACTACGAAGCCTCAATGGCAAAATTACAGGAGAACATGAATGAGCCACTATGCATTGAATCCAAAACTACACGATGAAGATATTGAGCAAGAGCCGAATCGCGCTGGATTTGGGCGCGGCCTAAAAGCTGCCGGCGAGAAGGACGAGCAAGTCGTTGCTCTTTGTGCAGACCTGACCGACTCAACTCAAATGAATCATTTTCGCGACGCTTTTCCGGAAAGATTTGTTGAAATGGGAGTTGCTGAACAAAACCTTGTAACAGTCGCTAGCGGTATGGCTGCTATGGGTAAAATCCCATTTACTAGTAGCTATGCTGCTTTTAGTCCAGGTAGAAACTGGGAACAAATACGCACCACAATAGCGCTCAACAACCAGCCCGTGAAGATTGTTGGCTCACATGCTGGAGTGTCAGTCGGTCCTGACGGCGCAACGCACCAAATGCTTGAAGATATCGCATTGATGCGAGTTTTACCAAACATGATTGTTATTGCACCAGGTGATGCAATTGAGGCTGAAAAAGCAACTCTTGCAATGGCGACTGACAATCGCCCAGGGTATTTACGTCTAGCTAGGGAAAAAACACCTATTTTCAGTACGCAAGAATCCCCGTTTGAAATTGGCAAAGCTTATGTACTGAGAGAGGGTCGCGACATTACGCTTATGGGAACGGGTACTATGACGTATCAGCTGCTAAAAGCCGCTCACTTACTTGCGCAAGAAGGTATTGAGGCTGAAGTACTGCACGTTCCTACTATCAAGCCACTTGATGGTGACACAATTCTTAGCTCACTACGCAAAACCGGACGAGCATTAACCGCTGAAGAAGCTCAAAAGGATGGCGGCTTTGGTAGTGCTGTTGCTGAACTTTTAAGTGCAAAACTACCTATGCCTTTGAAGCGCATAGGTATAAAAGATCGCTTTGGTGAAAGTGGTGAGCCAGCTGAGCTTTTGCAAGAGTTTGGCTTAACGAGTGAGACCATAGTATACAAAGCTCGCACTTTTGTGCACTCAATACCGCAGTACAAACAAGGATTTTAGGAGGAAAAATGTCATTATCAATTCAAGAAATTCGTGATAGAACTACAAGAGCTCGGCATCTCATGCAGCGTTCTCGTCAACAGAAATTTGCAGTAGGCGCTTTTAATATTGATAATCAAGAAACGCTCATTGCAGTTTCAAAGGCTGCTCAAAAAATGAATTCACCCGTGCTAGTGGAAGTAAGCGATGGTGAAGTAAAAGCTCTCGGACTCGATAACATCCGTGACATGGTAGATAACTATCGTGAAGAGTACGGAATTGAGATGTATATCAATCTTGACCATGCACCAACCGTCGAAGCTTGCAAACGTGCAATTGATGCAGGGTTTGAATTTATACATATTGATGTGTCGCAAGCAAATCATGAGGCGACTACCGAAGAAATCATTGCTGCAACCAAAGAGGTAGTTGAATACGCAAAATTTACTGGTGTTTTGGTTGAAAGCGAACCACACTATTTTGGCGGAAGTTCCAACGTGCATGAAGAGGAAATCGACTACGAAGAAATCAAAAAAACTTTCTCAACACCCGAAGGTACGAAATCATTTGTTGAAGCTACTGGAATAGACACATACGCAGCCGCTATTGGCAATCTACACGGCAAGTATCCTGTACCAAAAGTTCTCGACCTAGAACTTTTACAGCAGATCCGTGAAAGTATTGACTGTCAAATATCACTTCACGGCGGGTCTGGCACGCCACTCAACTTCTTCGAACGTGCAGCTCAAATTGGTGTGAGCAAAATAAATATCAATAGCGATATGCGTGTAGCTTTTCGTGAAACATTAGAAAAAGTACTGGCAGAAAATCCCAAGGAATTTGCAATTGTGAAGCTAATGCCAACTGTTTATGAAGCTGTAGAAGCCGTAGTAGAAGAAAAAATAAAAGCCTTTGGTAGTGAGGGCAAAGCAGTTGTCTAAACTTCCAAAAATTCTAACTATCGGTAAAGCCACGCAAGATGTCTTTTTGAAAAGTTCAAAAAGTTTCAAAACCCATAGACACAAAGGCGTGCTATATGAACAATTACCTCTAGGCCAAAAACTAGAGCTCGACGAAGTAATCTTTTCTACTGGAGGAAACGTCACTAACGCAGCTGTTACCTTTGCGCGTCAAGGAATACACAGCAAGTACATATGGGCACTTGGAACTGACCCAGCGTCTGAGGCAGTTTTGAGTGCACTCGACAAAGAAGGTGTAGATACAAGTGATGTGAAACAAGATAAGGAATACCAAGCAAGTTACTCAACGATTCTTCTCGCTAGTAGTGGTGAGCGCACTATTTTGAATTTTCATGGCACAAAGCTTGCGAGTGATGGTCATCCGTTAGACTTTTCAGCTCTTGAAAATGCGGACTGGCTGTACTTGTCGTCTCTTGGAGATATAAAATTACTCGAGAAAATCATCACACTAGCAGCAAAAAACGACACGAAAGTCATGCTAAACCCTGCAGGTACCGAGCTAAAAGAAAAAGCCAAGCTCAAAGCTTTGCTTGAGGATGTTGCAGTTTTGGCAGTAAATAAAGAAGAAGCGCAAATGATGGTGACAGGCCAAACTTTAGAAGAACTTATACGTCATCTTACGCACTATTGCTCTACTGTAATTATTTCTGACGGCCCCAAAGGAGTTCTAGCTACCGACAGTCAAACCATAGTTCGAGCTGGCATGTACGAAGACGTACCAGTCATAGATCGTACTGGAGCTGGCGATGCGTTTGGCTCGGGCTTTTTGTCTCAATGGTCACAAGGCAAAAGCCTGCAAGACTCTATAGTCTTTGCCAGCGCTAACTCCACCTCCGTTGTAACGAAAATAGGTGCCAAAGAAGGTATTTTGCATAAAGGTGTGAAATTACACAGTATGCCAATTGACTCGAAACCCTTTTAATCTGTTATAATTTATAAGCATAAACGTTTACGGGGAATATAAAAAATGTCGAAATTTCTAAGAGATTTGCTAGATGCCGAAGAGCCTTTATTCTCGCTTAGCGTAAAAGATCTCGAAAAAGCTAGCGGTCATCAAGGTGTTGACGCTAAGTTAATTGGTGATATTACTCGTGAGACTCATGAAGCTATGAGAAGTGTTGGCCTAGACCACACAAACACGACTGGTAAAGAGTTTTACCAAGCGCTACTTGCGCGCATAGCAAGTGACAATGAGCGGGTGACTAAAATTGTGGGAGGAAAAGACTCGGACGATGTTCGACATATTGTTCCATTTTTAGTAGCAGCTGCAAATAAAGTTGAGTTTAATCGTAAAGTTTTTGTGCTCAAGCACGAAAAAGCAAAAGAACTACTACGTAAAATGCCACCTCAAAAGCTTATGGAGAGGCTCGGCTATAGCGATGTGGAAGATTTATTTAACGGTGAAAATTTTTCTGAAATGTATACGGCACTGAGATTTTCAGAAGGGCCTGAGTGGTTGAACGAATACGATGAGTTGTTCAAAACTGTTAGTGCTGAAGATTATGAAGAACGCGATATTGAGATAGTCGTTATGGATCACGATAAATATGTTGATTTGGCAGAGCATTTTGTCGAAAAGAAGCTGCACAATGTCACCCACACAAAAGAACTCGGAGTTATAGTTGTAGTGCCTATGAAAGCCGAGCGCGTAAAAGGACTAACCCTAAAGACCTTGCCGCTTTTGTTTCACTACCTAAATGAAGTGAAGCTATATTCTACATTTTTTAAACTTAAGTCAAAAAGTACAAAGCATTTTGGCGAAACGGTTATGGAGACGCTTATTGCAGACCCAGGAAAAGCCGCACAGATGGCTGGCAGCCATGTTCACTGGCGCGTTATTCAACGATATTTTGGTAAGTTGAAGGACGAATCGCATATGGAGGCATTTGAACCTCATGTGCAGCCTGAAGATTTGCATTGGCGACGTGCAGAAGAATTGTTGTACCAAATAGATCCTGAAATGAAGTTCTGGAAAGATCGTGACTGGGTTGGCATGAATTTTGACTCACGTCCAGTAACGCTCAACTTTGTTGATGTTGCTCTGAGTTATTCAAACGATATATCGTATGAAGATCGATACGTCTATCATTTTCGTGAAAGTTTATGGAATGAGCTCTTTTCTCGCTACATGGGAATGGCAAACCTCGAGCATCAGATTTTGCGGCAGCTTGACAACGATATGATTGCACCGGAGAAATTAAAAGTATGAGTAAATATCAAATTTGCGTAAGTGGTGCAGCAGCAGGTGAGACGGTAAATTCTTCGCAACATCTTGCGTATGAGCTTGGTGCTGCAATCGCAAAACAAGGTCACACGTTGACCACTGGTGCAACCATAGGTTTGCCGCAGTTTGCCGCGAGGGGCGCGAAAGACAATGGCGGTCTGTCAATTGGCTTCAGTCCAGCTGCTAGCGTACGCGAACATTTAAAATCATACAGGTTACCTGTAGAAGAATTTGACTACATAAACTTCACAAATATGGACTATGTTGGCCGCGATGTATATTTGGTACGAAGTTCTGATGCTGTCATAACAGTTGGTGGACGTATGGGTAGCTTGCATGAATTCTCAACTGCTGTAGAAAGCCACAAGGTGTGCGCAGTGCTTCTTGGCAGCGGCGGTCTCGCAGACTTTATACCTGCGCTAGTCGAAAAAATCCCTACACCCGGTAGTAAGCAAATTATTTACGACACCGACCCCGACCGACTTGTTGCCAGAGTTATTGAAGAGCTTGATAAAAAGTATGCTGACTTTAAAGATATGATTCGTTCACTTGAAGAAAGACCCAAGAAGAACTCAGCCGGCTAAAAGTAAAACTCGATTCTTGCTACAATAGAAGGATGACCAAGTTTAAGCTCAAAACAAAGTATCAGCCTACTGGTGATCAGCCAAAGGCTATTGCTCAACTTGTTGAAGGCTTAGAAAAAGGCGAGCGTGAACAGACATTACTTGGTGTCACTGGTAGTGGTAAGACATTTACAATGGCGAACATCATAGCAAATCGCCAAACTCCAACGCTTGTACTTGCACACAACAAGACACTGGCTGCACAACTGTACAGTGAGTTTAAAGCTTTTTTCCCTGAAAACGAAGTGCATTATTTTGTAAGCTACTTCGACTACTATCAACCCGAAGCCTACATTGCTAGTCGCGATGTATATATAGAAAAAGACAGCAAAATCAACGAAGAGATCGATAAGCTACGGCATGCAGCTACTTCGGCGCTGCTAACTCGTCGCGATGTCATAATTGTTGCGAGCGTGAGTTGTATATACGGCATTGGTTCGCCAGAAGATTATGGACAGATGTCCGTAATGGTCAAAAAAGGCGAAAAAAGATCGCTCGACAAATTCATACGACACTTAACAGACATTCAGTACCAACGAAATGATATAGATTTTTCTCGTGGTACTTTTCGTCAGCGCGGTGACATAGTAGATGTTTTTCCAGCAGGTGGCGACAATGCTTATAGGCTTGAGTTTTTTGGCGACGAAGTAGAGAACATTAGTGAAATAAACCCTCTTACTGGCGAAATTGTTCGCAAACCACACGAGGTGCATATCTTTCCAAGCTCTCACTACGTTACGCCGAAAGAAAAGCTAGGACATGCAATCGAAGGCATAAAGAAAGAATTTGAACAGCGCGTGCAATACTTCGAAAAAGCTGGCAAATTTTTAGAGGCTCAGCGCTTAACTCAACGTACAAAATACGATATTGAAATGCTAGAGGAGACGGGTTTTGTAAAAGGTATCGAAAATTATTCGCGCTACCTTACTAATCGTGAACCGGGTTCACAGCCAGCGACATTAATAGATTATTTTCCAGATGATTGGCTACTACTTGTGGACGAGTCTCACATGAGCTTGCCGCAAGTTCGAGGAATGTACAATGGTGATCGAGCTCGTAAAGAAACACTTGTAGAACACGGTTTTCGTATGCCAAGCGCTCTCGACAACCGCCCACTTCGTTTTGATGAATTTGATAAGCATATCAATCAATCTATTTATGTATCAGCAACTCCTGGTGACTATGAGCTAGAACATTCACCGCCACCAGCTCAGCAAGTAATTCGCCCAACTGGCCTGTTAGATCCCGTCATCGATATCCGTCCAAGTGAAGGTCAGGTAGATGATTTGATTGCAGAAATTCGCGACCGAACGGCTAGCCACCAGCGTGTTATAGTGACGACGCTTACAAAACGAATGGCAGAAGACCTCACTACACACTTGCAAGAGCTTGATATCAAAACGGCCTACATTCACAGCGATATCGATACACTCGAGCGTGGAGATATTTTGAAATCCCTAAGGCTTGGAGAGTTTGATGTACTGGTAGGTATTAACCTACTTCGCGAAGGGCTTGACCTGCCGGAAGTGAGTTTAGTAGCGATCATAGATGCCGATAAAGAAGGATTCCTACGTAGTGCCAGTGCATTAATCCAGACCATTGGTCGTGCGGCACGGCACTTAGACGGAAAAGTGATAATGTATGCCGATCACGAAACCGACTCTATGAAAAAAGCCATAGGCGAAACTAACCGTCGTCGTGAAATACAAGAAGCCTACAATACCGAACATAACATTACGCCGGAAAGTATTGCTAAGGAAATTAGTGAAGGGTTGCGTGCAATCATTCCGGAAAAAGACAAAGGCCCAACACTTAACCTTAAGAAAATCCCCGTTGATGAATACCCGCACCTGCTCAAAGAACTTACAGGTCAAATGGAACTCGCCAGCGCAAACCTCGAGTTTGAAAAAGCCGCAGAGCTACGTGACAGCATTGCTGAAATAAAAGCCAAAATGTAAAACAGCCCCGATGCTTTCTGCTGTGAAGCAGAGAACATCGGGGCTTTGCCCTATTCCTTGAGCTTGTTGCACCAACGAACAACATCTGGGCGTTTTGATACCTCTTGCCAGCTTGTCACTGGCGTACGGCGGTCTCCCGGAGGGCTGTCGAGCAGCCATCGCGGTTCGTCGACGTCTTCCTCGTCGCTGTCGTCGTATCCACTTTCGTAGTACAGACTGATCTGACATCCAGCCAGTTGGCCTGGCAATGTGACGCTGACTGTGTCGAGGTCCTGGTTGTAGCGAACTTCGTTGAACCCCATACCGTGCAACTGCTTTACCTGCCAAGTTGCATTTGAGTGGTTATGTGCAGCCAGGAAGGCCACAATTCCAAAGATGAAGAAGGCGATAGCAGCTGCGCAAATAATTGCGGTTGCCACAGCACCTTCAAAACCTCGATAGTGAACCAGTGTGTATGCCGCGAGGCATACAAAAGCAATTGATATGACTAGGAGCAACCCTGCAAAAATCATCCCCACACCATCCTTTCGATCGTTTGATAAAAAGTATGAAGATTTGTACATATTATATAAAAATTTATGAATTTGTCAAGTAGTTACACCTCGGTAATCTTTGGTATAATAATCATCAATGGCGAGTATCTCAAAAGACGACGTGGTGTATTTAGCCGGTCTATCCAATCTCAGTTTGACTGACGAAGAAGTCGAGTCTCTTCAGGGCGATTTGGGTAACATTTTAGACTATGTAGGACAACTTAGTTCTCTTGATACCGAAGGAGTTGAACCAACATACCAAGTAAATGAACTTGAAAATGTCGATCGTGCTGACGAAGTTATTAACTATGGTGTTACTCGTGAAGAGCTACTTGCAACCGCTCCTGAGCAAAAAGATAACCAAATAAAAGTGCCGAAGGTTATCTAATGACAAATATTCAAAACATTGTTGACGCAGTATCTTCAGGCTCTAGTAGTGCAGCACAGCAAGTGCAGGATGCTCTACAGAGAGCAAATGACAAAAAAGATTTCAATGTGATTATTAGTTTGGCTGAAGAGAGAGCATTAAAACGAGCCGAAGAAATAGATGCCAAAATAAAAAAAGGTGAAAATGCAGGCAGACTTGCAGGCGTGCCATTCATAGCAAAAGATAACTTCCTAACTTTCGGCTCACCAACTACTGCAGCAAGTAAAATTTTAGAAAACTTTGAAGCTCCAATTCAGGCTACTTCAGTAGAAAAGCTAGAACTTGAGGGTGCAATTTGTATAGGCAAGGCCAACCTCGATGCTTTTGCTCATGGCGGTAGTACAGAAAACTCAGCATATGGCCCAACTAAAAATGCCGTCGATACAACCCGTGTGGCTGGAGGATCTTCTGGCGGTTCGGCAGTTGCAGTCGCACTTGATATTGTTCCATTTACTCTTGGTAGCGACACAGGAGGCTCTATACGCCAGCCAGCCAGTTTTAATGGGGTTGTTGGTGTAAAACCAACGTACGGTACAGTTAGTCGTTTTGGAGTAGTTGCAATGGCGAGCAGTACAGATGTTATTGGCCCAATTACTAAAAATGTAGCCGATGCTGAACTGGTAATGGATGTGCTAGCTGGTAAAGATAATTATGATGCAACGACATTGCCTGACTTTTTCAAGCCTCAACAAGAAATTGGCAAACAAAAAGTAGGTGTCATCAAAGAATTTATGGGTGACGGTGTCGACGCGGAAGTACGAAACAACACAAACGAATATATCGAAAAATTACGCGCAAACGGTCACGAAGTTGAAGAAGTGAGCTTGCCACTTGTCTCAATGTGCCTTGCTATGTATTACATCATTGTTCCAGCCGAAGTAAGCTCAAACCTAGCTCGATACGATGGCATACGATACGGAGTCAGAGCAGATGCGAAAAGCCTGAGCGAGCTGTACGGAAAAAGTCGAGATCATGGGTTTGAGGCCGAAAACAAACGACGCATACTTATAGGTAGCTACGTACTATCGAGTGGTTACTACGACGCATATTACAATCAAGCAGCCAAAGCTCGTACGCTGCTAATTCAGCAATTTGATAATTTGTTCGAGAAATACGATGTGCTGGTTGGGCCCGTAGTTCCAACGCCTGCATTTAAGCTAGGTGAAAATACTGACGATCCGCTAAAAATGTACATGACCGATGTAATGACAACCCCTGCGAACTTAGCAGGAGTCCCAGCGATTAGTGTTCCCGCTGGAACTACAAAAGAAGGTCTGCCTGTTGGTATCCAGTTGATTGGTCAAAGACGTTCAGACGCTGCACTTCTTGCACTTGCGCGGTCTATGGAGGCGCAAAATGAATAGTTTGGTTGTTGTGATGGTTATTGGAATTATTATTATCGGCATTGTTATGCTCGCCGTTATTACAATGACGCGCAAAAAAGTGCCTGGTTTAAACCAAGAAGAATTTCGGGCAAAATGGCTCAAAATTGAGGGGAGCTTGATTGACGATGAAGCTTCGGGTCACCTAGCAATATTAAATGCCGATAAACTTCTCGATGCTGCCTTAAAAGCTCGTGGATTTCCTGGCGAGACAATGGGTGAACGGATGAAAAGTGCTCGAACAACCTTTAGCAACAACAATGCAGTGTGGGCTGCACACAAACTTCGGAACCAAATTGCCCACGAATCGGATGTGTCAATAAAAACCAAGACTGTTCGTTATGCGCTGCAGGCTTTCAAAAAGGCTTTGAAAGACGTGGGGGCGCTATGAGTAAATTTGTTCCAACAATCGGCATAGAATGTCATGTTCAGTTGGCAACCAAAACAAAGCTTTTTTCTGGCGCCAACAATGACGCCCGAGACGAAGAACCAAACAGCGTTGTGTCACCAATCGACTACGGTTTACCCGGTATGCTACCAGTTCTCAATCACGGAGCAGTTGAACTTGCCATAAAAGCAGGGCTAGCACTTGGCAGTGATATTGCTCTTACGAGTCGTTTTGACCGCAAACATTATTTTTATCCAGATCTTCCAAATGGCTATCAAATTACGCAGTTGTATCAACCTATCATTTTAGAAGGCCTTGTAAAAGTGCCTCTAGATAGTGATGAAACTTTTGACGTACGCATACATCATGCACATCTAGAGGCCGATGCAGGTAAACTGACACACTACGGTGACTATAGCCTCGTAGATCTCAATCGTGTCGGCACACCGCTCATCGAGATTGTGTCCGAACCTGATATTCACAGTGCAGCCCAAGCAAAAGCTTACGCTCAGGAATTGTACTTACTTATGACCTATGTTGGCGCTACGCATGGCGATTTGTACCACGGCAACATGCGATTTGACGTGAATATTTCTATTGCGGAAGAAGGAGCTAGCGAACTTGGCAAACGTGCTGAAGTCAAAAACCTAAACTCTTTCCGTGCTGTTGAAAAAGTAGTCGAATACGAATTTAAACGACAAAGTGAACTTCTTGAAAAAGGAAAAGAAGTTGAACAAGAAACACGCGGATGGGACGATGCCAAACAAAAAACCTTCACACAGCGTACAAAAGAAAATGCGCCAGACTACCGCTACATGCCAGACCCTGACTTGCCGCCAATTGTACTAAAGCAAGAGCAAATAGACGAAGCAAAAAATGATCTACCAGTTTTACCGAATGTATATCGCGAAGCATGGCATACTTTAGGCCTTGATAGCTCCGTAGTAAATACACTATTGGCAAATCAAAGTGTGGCCAAGCTAATACTGGGCATACAAGAAGCAGCAGATAACGAAGTAGCCAAAAGAGTTGCTAACTGGTTCGCCAGTGCAGTTGATAGCGAAGAACAAACCGCAGAGATGAAACTAGATAAAAATAAATTGATAGAACTTGCACAAATGGTAGCAAAGAATGAACTCAGCTCAACAGCAGCAAAAGAAATATTCAATGAACTTATAGCAGGCGCAGAAAAATCACCACGCGAGATTGCAGAAGAAAAAAATCTTTTACAGGTAAGTGACGAAGGTGAAATCATCAAAATCGTCGAGCAAGTTCTTGGCGATCCGTCGGCTAAAAAGGCGGTTGAAGACATCAAAGCGGGCAACGACAAAGCCATTGGTTTTTTGGTTGGACAGGTCATGAAACTATCTCGTGGTAAGGCAAATCCAGCACTAGCTCAAAAATTGATTCGCGAAAGACTATAACTTCGACAATATACTATCTACAAGGCATTGAAGTGGTATAATATATACAGAATATAAGTTAGTGCATTATAGGAGCGGTATATGTCAGATCCGGCGTACATATTAGTAATCATTCTGAGCGTATTTTTGGCGGTCTCTTTGCTGCTATCGATTATTTTACTCATCATGCTTATTACTTTTGTTAGAAGAGTAAATTCAGTTGCAGCAGCAGTTCAAGCAACGGCAGAAAATGTAGAAAGTGTTGTTAGCGGAGTAGGTAAGGTTACTTCACCAATGATAATTGCAAAACTTATCATGAAGCAATTTAACAATTTAAGTAAGGAAAAGGGGAAGAAATAATGAGTAAAAAATTTGCAGTAGGAGCTTTTTTCGGTGCAATAGCAGGCGCTGTTGCAGGTGTATTAGCTGCACCAAAAAGTGGTAAAGAAACACGCGAAGATATTAAGAAAAAAGCTGACGAAGTAAAAGAAGAAGCAGTAGACGCGTATGAGACTACCAAAGATGAAGTAAGTACACGTTCAGCAGAAGCTAAAAAACAAGCCGAAGCAAAAGCAAAAGAAGCTAAAGCAAAGGCAGAAGATTTAAAAACTCGAGCCACAAAAGCAGCTGACGCAGCTAAAAAAGAATTTAACAAAAAACCAGCCAAGTAGTCCATGATAAAGTCGCATATAAACAATGTGAAAAAACAGGTCAGCAAAGACCAGTCTATTGGAGCTCAAAGAGACCTCATAGAGCAACTTTTTGACGACCACTACAAAAACCGACTAAATGTGTACAAGATGAACTTTGTACGTGGTATTTTTTTCGGCGTAGGCTCAGTTTTGGGTGCAACAATCGTTGTTTCTATTATCATTTGGACATTATCGCAATTTGTTCAATTGCCAGATAATATTTTGCAACAAGTAGAAAACAAACAGCAACAAACAGTTCAGTAATAACGGGTGTGAGAAGGGGTAATAGGTGTGAGTAAGCAAACTGTTAATTTAGCACCATCAGATTATGTCCATTTGCATAATCACACCCACCACAGCCTGCTTGATGGAATGACTAAAATTTCTGAGCTTGTTGAGCGTGTAAAAATGCTCGGCATGGAAGCTGTTGCTATGACCGACCACGGCACGCTCTCCGGCACTATTGAATTTTACAAAGCCTGTAAAGGTGAAGGTATAAAGCCGATTATTGGCATGGAGGCGTATGTCGCAGCCCGAAAACATACCGACAAGGAACCTGGTAAAGACAAAGCCCGTTATCACCTTATTATCCTTGCAATGAACAATAAAGGTTACGAAAACCTTATGCGGCTTAGTACAATAGCCAACCTTGATGGATTGTATTACAAGCCGAGGATCGACCATGATTTGCTTGAAAAATACAACGAAGGACTCATTATACTAAGTGGCTGTGCAAGTGGCGAGCTAGGCGAATCACTAAAAAACGGGAGCTATGATGAAGCGAAAAAAACTGCAGAGTGGTATAAAAGTATTTTTGGAGATCGCTACTACCTCGAAATGCAAGACCATGGCGATTGGGCAGATCAACTCAAGATAAATGAAGGAGTAGAAAAACTCTCTAAAGAATTAGGCATTCCGAGAGTACTCACGGGCGATGCTCACTACCTGAACAAAGACGACGCACAGGCACACGAAATTTTACTATGTGTTGGTACGGCTGCCTATCTATCTGATAAAGACCGTATGAGCCTAGAAGGGTTTCATCTGCATGTTCGTGATCCAAAAGAAATTATAGAAAAATGGGGCGATCAACCAGAGCTCATTACTACTAGCAAAGCCATTGCCGATCGTTGTGATGTTGAGATTGAACTAGGCGGCATACTTATCCCAACATTTCCGACGCCGCCAAAAGAATCAGAAAAAAGCTATTTGCAAAGGCTAGTCTACCAGGGCTTAGCATGGCGATACAAACATCTTGATCGTGAAAATGCACTCAAACTAACTGTCGCAGATGCTAAAAAAGATTTACCAAAAGATGTGCTTGATCGTGCAAAATTTGAACTTAGTGTAATCGACAATATGGGCTTTAACGGTTACTTTTTGATCGTGCAAGATTTTATTAACTGGGGTAAAGGCAGAGGTATTGTATTCGGCCCTGGACGTGGAAGCGCAGCGGGATCTATCATTGCTTTTGCCTTAAATGTTACTGACCTTGATCCTATACATTACGACTTGCTTTTTGAACGGTTCCTCAACCCTGATCGTATTTCTATGCCTGATATCGATATTGATATTCAAGATACTCGTCGCGATGAAGTTATACAGTATTGTATTGAAAAATACGGCAAAGACCGCGTCGCAAATATTGTTACCTTTGGTACTATGGCTGCTCGAGCTGCAGTGCGAGATGTCGCCCGTGTGCTTGAGGTTCCATACGCAGAGGCAGATCATTTAGCAAAAATGATTCCACCACCAGTGCAAGGTAGGCATATACCACTTTCAAAAAGTATCGAAGACGATGCTGATCTCAAGAATGAATACGAAAGCAATGAACGAGCTCATGAAGTTATTGATTTTGCTTCACGGCTAGAAGGCACTATTCGTTCGCATGGTGTGCACGCTGCAGGAGTAGTGATTGCACCCGACGAGTTAGTTAAATTTGCTCCACTCGAAATGGCTCAAAAAGGTGTTATTTCAACACAGTACCCTATGAACCCGATAGAAGATCTTGGGCTTTTAAAAATGGATTTTTTGGGTCTTAGTAACCTGACTACTATCAACAACGCAATGCGTATTATCAAAAAAGTATACAAAGTAGATATTGATTTAAACACCTTAAACCTCGATGACGAAAAAACATACGAACTATTTCAACGAGGTGATACAACAGGGGTATTTCAGCTTGAATCTGCTGGTATGAAAAGATATCTCAAACAACTAAAGCCAAGTGTATTCGACGACATTATTGCTATGGTCGCCCTCTATCGTCCAGGTCCTATGCAGTTTATTGACAGCTTTATCAAGCGTAAACATGGTAAAGAAAAAATTAGCTATCTTCATCCGAAAATGGAAAATGCATTGAGCAATACATACGGGGTGTTGGTCTACCAAGAGCAGTTTATGCAAATTAGTAAGGACCTTGCTGGTTTTACTGGCGGCCAAGCCGATACCTTGCGTAAGGCAGTTGGTAAGAAAATCATGGCTATGATGAAGAAGATCAAGCCAGAGTTTGTCGAAGGAGCTATAAAACACAGCAATGCTGACAGGCAAACGATGGAGCTTTTCTGGGATCAGCTAGAAGAGTTTGCCAATTACTGTTTCAACAAGTCTCATGCTGCTTGTTATGCTCTTATTTCATATTGGACTGCATATCTCAAAGCTCACTACCCAGACGCGTTTATGGCAGCACTTATGACCAGCGATCAGGGCGATATTGATAGGCTCGCAATTGAAATCGCTGAGGCTCAACATATGGGACTAAAAGTACTTTCACCTGATGTTAACCTCAGTTTCGTTGAGTTTTCTGTTGTACCTGGTAAAAATGAAATTCGTTTCGGACTTGCAGCTGTCAAGGGTGTTGGAGTTGGTGCAGTTGAGGCGATTTTGGAAGCCCGCGAAGCAGGTCCATTTACATCGCCCGAAGATTTCGCAAAGCGCGTACCTGCAAATAAAGTAAACCGTCGTGTTTGGGAATCATTAATAAAATCTGGCGGCTTTGATTCTATGGGAGACCGCTCGGATCTACTGTTTAATCTCGATGCAATTTTAAGTTATGCGTCAAAACTTCAAAAAGAAGCACTTTCAGGACAAACAGATTTATTTTCGGGTTTAACTGAAGAAGCTATAAGTGTTGTCGCCTCCAGCTTAGATTTAAAACCATCACCCTCACGCCATAGTGAAAAAGAACGCCTAACTTGGGAAAGAGAATTGCTTGGTTTGTATTTGAGTGCACATCCACTTGACCCTTATTCAGTTTATCTCGAAGAACAAACCGTTCCTTTGGTAAATATAACTCCCGAAACTGACGGTAAAACCATAACGATAGGCGGGATTATTAGCAGCATAAGAGCTATTACTACCAAAAGTGGCAGCAAGATGGCTTTTGTTCGACTGGAAGACAAAACCAATGAGATTGAAATTGTTGTATTTCCAAAAATGTACCAAGATATTGGCGAGAAGCTGCAGCAAGATGTAGTCGTGAGAGTGAGTGGTAAAGTAAATGCAAGGTCGCAAGCTGGTGCTTTGCAAGATGAGGCTAAGGTGGTTGTCAACGATATCGTGGTTGTATCACAAGAAGAGTTGGATAATTACCGAGCTACAGGTAAAAAACAAAAAGCTCCTTCCGTCTCAAAAAAGGTAAAGGCAGAGAAAGCAAAAGATATTACTGAAGATGAGCAATCTTCATTACCACAAACAATCTACATTCATGTAAAAAACACCAATGATCACGATAGCTTACGAGAAATGAAACGCCAACTAAGTGATTCTCCGGGTGAAAACCAGATAATTTTGGTTCTTGGCGAAGACAAAGCCTCTGCAATACGTCTACCGTTCACTACCACCCTTTCTGATTCTTTGATAAGTAGCTTGCAATCCATATATGGCCCCGAACAAGTAGTTGTGAAATAGCTTATGCTAAGGTAAAATAAGAGCAACTATGACGCATGGAGTGAGTCAGATATACAAGCATAAATTAGCAAATGGTTTTGTTATTGCACTGTTGATATTGTTCGGTCTACTAGCGGTTTCGCTATATACGAAAAATTTATCTGTTAATTCAGCTAAAGACCCGACTACAAAAAACATCTGGAGCCCAGTTAAATCATTTTCTACGATTTACACGGTAACAAGAACATACACTTCCAGAAATAGTATTGTTATCAACAATCTCTGGCGAGCCTCCTCGCAGCTGGCTGGTGGGGGTTATAGTAACTGTGCGTTGTCGAACGGCAAGGTCTATTGTTGGGGCAAAGGCACTAATGGTCAACTTGGAAACAGTGCGAGCAGCAACAGCGTTACGCCAGTAGCTGTCACAACAGCCATATTAAATGGACAAAGAATGACTAATATTGCTGGGGGCATGAACCATATGTGCGCAGTCAATAGTGGGTTAGCCGCTTGCTGGGGTGACAACACCTACGGTCAATTAGGCAACAATAGTGCCACCACATCATTCAATGCACCGGTTCTAGTAGGGACATTTAATGGCGGGCTTACTCCAGGTCAAATCGCAGCAGGTGCGCAGAGTACCTGTGCAGTTGCGGATAACTTGGCATACTGCTGGGGCAATAATGCTAGGGGCCAAGTAGGAGATAATACTACTACACTGCGTCGAGTACCGGTTGCGGTAAAAGCTAGTGCCTCAACGGATAAACTTTATCAAAAATCCGTTACTCAAGTGCAAGTGGGTGGACTGTTTGCATGTGCTATTGCGAACGGAGCTGCCTATTGTTGGGGCGACAATACCTACGGCCAGCTTGGTAATAATAGCGCTACAACCTCATTCACGACTCCGCAAACTGTAACCGCCGCCGCTGGTTTGTTGTCTGGAAAAACGGTGACACAGATAGCCACTGGATATGATCATGCCTGTGCTATCGCCGACGGAATAATATATTGTTGGGGTCGTAACAATTACGGACAGCTCGGTAACGGCCCTAATAATGGTACCGGTGGTGCGAGTAGTGGTACAACGAATCAGAGATCTCCAGTTGCCGTAAGCACCTCTAGTGGCCTGTCTGGCAAAGTGGTAACAAATGTATTGACTGGTGGCTATACTCATACATGTGCAGTTGCTGATGGGCAAGCCTACTGTTGGGGTCGAAACAACCTCGGACAACTTGGTGACGGCACAACTACCGACAGGCCAACTCCTACTGCGGTCAATATCACGGGTGTGTTAAGCGGTAAAGGCGTAACTCAGTTAATCGGTGGCGACCTATATACATGTTCGGTGGCTAATGGACGAGCATATTGCTGGGGTGATAATTCTTTCGGACAACTTGGTATAAACGACAGCTTACCAGCTAGTACATCAATTCCATATAGGGTGAACGACTCGTATTATTAAGGACATATATGAAGATATTTAAAGAACAATCGTTTCAAAAAAAACAAACTGGCTTCGTACTGCCTACAGTACTAGTGCTTTCGATTGTTCTTTTAACCTTAGGTCTATCTGTTTTTCAACTTAGTTCAAATGTGGCTAGGTCGCTAACCGATCAGTACTGGCAACGAATGTCTAAACAGGCAGCTCAAGCAGGTGTATCATACATGTCTGCTTGTGTTGACCAAGGGCTAAGCGCTAGTACATGGCCAACAACTATAACTCAGGACAACAATTGTCTCGGTACTACCCTGGGCTCATATACCAGTCTCTTTACAAACACGACTGACACCAACCCGAGCCCTAGCCCGTATAAATCAAGTTTTACTATATATAGACCTACGACTGGCACAGATGGCATACCGAAGGCTAGGGTTGTTGGTACAGTAGAAGTACTCAATACTGCGGGTACGACGGTTATAAAGTCATATACAACTGACATGCTAGGTATAGTAAACGGTTCAACTCGATCATTTACTCAAATTGGGGCGGGCTACAAGCATACGTGCGGACTGACGGATGGACGCGTATACTGTTGGGGTTCAAATGCTGTCGATCCCCCTACGGCTGACAATACAATTACAGGACAATTAGGAACTGGCTCGAGTAGTATTGATGCTACGACACCAACCCTTGTTGGGGGCGCATTATCTGGAAAATTTGTGACATCCCTGTCCGTTGGCTATAACTTCACATGTGCGATAGCCAATGGACAGGTGTATTGCTGGGGTGATAACTCCATGGGGCAGCTCGGGAATGGCAATAATACAAGTTACAATACACCCCAGCTAGTAAATAGCGGCACATTATCCGGAAAAACGGTTGCTGCAGTTGGTGCTGGTGGAGATTTCGCTTGTGCGATAGCCAATGGACAGGTGTATTGCTGGGGTAATGGGTCTCATGGTCAACACGGCAATAATACAACTAATACAACCAACACACCAGACACAGTGGTAAGTACTATCACTAATGTAAGTTCACTTTCGGTTGGGGCAAATCATGCCTGCGCTATCGCGAATGGCACAGGCTATTGTTGGGGAAATGGTGCGAGTGGGCAACTAGGTAACGGCACGTATAACGATCCTCAGAGAACTCCTGCACAGGTCGCTGGTAGTGGACCAGGCAGTGCACTCGTTAATAAAATATTTGCAAACAACAACTACACCTGCGCACTTGTTATTGGGGCTGTGCCGTATTGTTGGGGCTACAATGAATTCGGACAGCTTGGAACTGGTAGCAATAGCACCTTCTACTACAACACAGCACAACCTCTTAATACCTCAAATATTGTCGGAATTATCACCGATATGACAGCATCACCTTCATCAACATACCATACCTGCGCACTTGCAAACGGCAACGCCTACTGCTGGGGTACGGGCTGGGCTGGACAGCTTGGTAACAACTCTACGGCTCTAAGCAACAGACCAGTAGCAGTAAACACGTCCGGTCTTTTACCCACAAACAGAACAATTACTAATATCGCTGCTGGTGGTGCACATACATGTGCTCTTGCCGAAGGTCAGCCTTATTGCTGGGGTAAAGGTGCAGCTGGCTCTTTGGGTGACGGTGTCGACAACGCTTCATGTGGATGTGATTACTATCCAAATTCAGTACCGAAGAAAACAATCAACACGTATTAGTAGTTTAGCGCGTACAACGCTATACCTGTAGCGACGCTGACATTGAAAGATTCTTTACTGCCTTCCATGGGTATTTCCACTAAGTGGTCACATTTATTGCGAAGCTCTGCAGAAATGCCTTCCACCTCTTCACCCAGTAGCAACAGTATTTTTTCAGGAGCTTCAAAGTCGGGCAATTTTACCGCAGTTTCGTCTTGCTCAAGCCCAATAATCTCGTAGCCATGAGCTTTAAAAGCATCGATTGTGGTAGATGCGTGGGGTACATAAGAGAAAGGAACTGTCGTTTCTGCTCCAAGTGCTGTTTTTGCAATGTCCGCCGTTGCTTTTTGAGCAATATGAGGCAGCCTCGTATCATTTTCGATTGCTGGATAAGGAGAATATCCTGTTATATATAAATGTTCAATAGCAAATCCATCACATGTTCGAAAAATTGAACCTATGTTATGGCTAGAGCGAATATTATGCGCTACTACTGATATTTTACGTTGAACCATAAGCTCAATATACCATAAACGCTTATGTTTCTGATACAATAAGCACTAGTATATGGACACGGACGACAAACAAGCAATTCGTTTTCGCGAAAACGACGAAAGTGCTACTCAAAAAAGAGCAGCGCTTATTGGCATTGAATACCTTGATACACGTGAGCTCTCCAAGACTGCACCATTGATCGAAGGTATATTGACAATCCCACAAATGTATCAGGGTAAAATAGTCCCTCTCAAAAAGGGGAATGATACCGAACCGTATGTTTACGGCGTAACCAGTGATACACCTCAGTCTTTGACACAAAACCTGCACGCCGACTGGGCTGAAAAAGGTATAAATACGAAGTTCCTACTTATATCCAAAGCCGGATATAGAGAGTTTATGCAGCGCTACGATCCGCCAAAAGAGGTTGTCTACGACGATGTTGAAATTGCCAAAGAAGGCGATAGTGACACTCTCGATGCTGTTTCAAAAACTCTTGATACTGTTCGAACCGACGATATTCTTGACTATCTGATAGACCAAGCAGACTTTTTGGGTGCGAGTGATATTCATATAGAAAACCAGCGCGAAAATGTTCGTATACGTTTTCGTGTAGATGGTGCGCTTCACTCTGTTGCAAATCTATCGCACGAAAAGTACCGAATACTCAAAGCGTCACTAGCTTCACGGGGTAATATATCAACAGCTAGTAACGATGCTCAAAGTGGCAGTATGCAAAAACAAGTTGCCAGTAAAGGCGACAACGAAGAGCATTTTCTCAACATGCGTATCGAAACTGTACCTACTGTGTATGGACAAGATGTTGTTATACGTCTCTTTAACTTCGACGAAACCTTGCTTGATTTGACTAAAATTGGTGTCAACGAACGCGAACTGGCGCAAATAAATGAGATTGTTTCTCATCCAAGAGGCATGGTGCTGATGGTTGGTCCAACGGGTTCGGGTAAATCGACGACTCTCTATAGCATGATAAACGCCCTCAATACACCCGATCGCAAAATCCTTACACTTGAAGATCCAGTGGAATTTCGCATACCAGGAGTAAGTCAAATACCAGTTAACACTGGCGGAGGACAAACTTTTGCCGAAAAGCTACGAGCCGTACTACGTCTTGACCCCGACATTGTGATGGTAGGTGAGATTCGCGACAACGACACCGCCCGCACTACTATTCAGGCAGCCATAACGGGACATCTAGTGCTTTCAACTTTCCATGCCGAAACAGCTGCGGCAGCTTTTTCACGTATGATCGATATGATAGGCATCAACCCAATCTTTTCAACTGCTATTCGCCTAGTCATCGGACAGCGTTTGGTTCGTAAACTCGACGAAAACAAAGAAAGTTACACTGCAGACGAAGCTACGAGCAAGTGGATTCGTGAAGTATTGAGCGATCTTCCAGAAAATATTGAGAAGCCAAATGTTGAAGGTGAAATCACTTTGTACAAACCTAAGATTACCGAGGAATCACCATTTGGCTACAGGGGGCGTGTTGTCCTGATGGAGCAGCTTGTTGTAGATGAAGAAATTCAAAAGTTTTTACGTGGCGAACTAGCCGATGCTCATGCTGAAACTATCGAAAAAGTAGCCAAACAACAAGGCATGGTCACTATGATACAATCTGGTGTTTTGCGAGCACTTGCAGGAGAAACAACACTCGAAGAAATTCACAGAGTCCTTTGATTTATTACACTATTATGTTATAAATACTATATGAGGTAATCCTACCTCCGTATCTTGAAGGAGAAACAGTGGAAGACATTGCAGGCGCAATCACAGTCGTTGCTTTGCTTGCCTTCGGGGCAAGAATGCTGTTCGGCCCCCTGGTCATTTTCGGTGCAAAGAGCAGGGACTATGTCGTCAACGTCCAGATCCCAGAGGAAGCTGACAAAGCAATCCAGAAGATCGCTGAGGCGTATATAACGCTCGACAAGGTTCGTAGCGAGCGTCCGATTACTGAACAAGACATTCAGGCATCACTTCTCGAAGCTCGTGCTATCGTTGCTGCGCACATCAACACGCGCATCGGCATTGTGGCAGGTGAGATCGAGAATCTCACAAGGCAGTACTCCAGAAATCTTAAGAACAATCTTCGAGCATCTGCTCAGGCAGACAGAAGGTCGCTTGACGATCTGGAGGCAGAGCTGGCGAAACTTCAAACCTCGTTAGGGAGCTCCCAGCTGAAGGCAGTTTGAGGACTAAACGAGCAACAAGATACATCCCCCGTCATCAAAAGGCGGGGGATTTTTCTTTTTATATAATTACTTTTGCAATTGAAGGAACAAGCTGCTCGTTCATAACTGAAGGAATAATTTCGTCTGCAGAGGGGTTTTCTACTAGTTCAGCAATTACTTTTGCTGCAGCTATCTTATGTTCATCCGTTATTTGCTGCACATCGTTGTCGAGCGCTCCACGAAAGATTCCAGGAAAGGCGAGTGCGTTATTTACTTGATTTGGTAAGTCGCTGCGGCCTGTAGCTATAATTGCTGCGCCAGCTGCTTTTGCCTCGTCGGGCATTATTTCAGGAGTTGGATTTGCAAGTGCAAAAATAATAGGATCTTTGTCCATAGTTTTTACCATTTCGGCAGTCAAGAGCCCTGCCTTTGAAACACCGATGAATATGTCAGCTCCTTGCAATATGTCTTCAAGTGATCCATCAATGCCAGAAAGGTTACTGTATTTTAGAATTTCTTTCTTATGATCAGTTAAATCAGTACGGTTTGCGCTAATAATTCCTTTGCTATCTACTGCAAATATACGTGGCTGTGCGTATTTAGCAAGTAGTTTTATTATAGCTGTCCCAGCTGCGCCAACGCCAGACACAACTATCTTTGCGTCTCTTAGTTCACGTCCAGTTACTTTCATAGCATTTATAAGTCCTGCAAGTACAACTACGGCAGTACCGTGTTGATCGTCATGAAACACAGGAATATCTAGCTCCGCTTTTAGCCTCTCTTCTATCTCAAAACACTGCGGTGCGGCAAAATCTTCTAGGTTAATAGCTCCGAAACTTGAAGATATTGCTTTAATAGTTACAACAACTTCATCAACAGAATGTACATCTAGAGTGATAGGAACGGAGTCGATGTCTGCAAAATGCTTAAAGAGGAGCGCTTTTCCTTCCATAACAGGCATACTAGCTTTTGGTCCAATATTTCCAAGACCCAATACAGACGAGCCATCAGATATAACGGCAACGAGGTTGTTTGTCCAAGTATACTCTTTTAATTTCGCAGGGTCTTCAGCAATTGCCTTGCTAACAGCAGCTACGCCAGGAGTGTAGTACGCACTCAGTTTTTCCCGAGTTAAATCTTCATTATCGCGTAGTTTTGTGGTGATTTTACCTTTGTATTTTTTGTGTAGTTCGAGCGCCAATTCATCAAAATTCATAATCCCAGTATATCACCCCTTGTCTAAAGTAATATAACTGTGGTATAGTTGAATACTAATTGAGCCTAAAAGGGCTCGGAGAAAATAATTATTATGAGTTTTGCATTAATCGACAAAGTAAACAAAGCGCAGATGAAGCCATCTGTTGTTGATGCTCGTAGTGGTGACACAGTCAAAGTTCACCAGAAAATTAAAGAAGGTAACAAAGAGCGTATTCAGATTTTTGAAGGCGTTGTTATTCGAACAGATCGCAAAAACAGCCACACTAGCCGTATCACTGTACGCAAAATTGCCAGTGGTGTTGGTGTTGAAAAGAGCTTTTTACTACACAGCCCACTAGTTGAAAAAGTTGAAATTGTTCGCCGATCTAAAGTTCGCCGAAATTATCTTAGCTACTTACGTGCTCGTAGTGGTAAAAGCGCACGTCTTAAAGGCACTGACTTTGATCGTCTAGCTGTAAACGACGTACATGATCCTAAAGCTGAAGCAGAAGCCGTTCGTTTGAAAGAAGAAGCAGCAAAAGCAGCAGCAGAGAAAGCTGAAGCTAAAGCAGCTGAAGAAGCAGAGCTAGCAGCAAAGCAAGCTGAAGTAGAAGCGCGTCACGAAGAATCAACGGAATAAAACCTCGTTATACACCAAAAAACTCCCATTTTCATGGGAGTTTTTAAATCATTCAATAAATTCTAAAAATGTTATTCCCTCGCGGGCGGCACCGAAAAAGGTGCCGCCCGCATAGGGTTGTGAACAGGTGCTACTACCGAGGGCCTTTAGGCCAATGGTTCAGAGCATCTGTTCGTGCGTTGGCACAGGTAAGTCGTGAGGGGGCTCCTCAGTTACCGTGCAGCAACGCGTTTGTTTCGGGAAAGTAGGTGGCTTCTTACTCCGTATCCTCATAAAATACGTTTATACACACACCAGCCTATCCCTAGTAAAAATGTTCCACCAAGCAATTCACTTGATTTCAATAACTATAATAGCACAAACTATAACTATTGTCAATACTTTTAGTAATAAAAAAGAGACAAGAAAAAGCCTCATGGCAGGTGACACTCGAAAGTGCCACCTGCCATACACCATCTTGCGAGGCAAACATCACGATCAATGTACCCGAGACGGGGAACACTACGAGTGATGTTTTTGGTTTCGAGGGGCGACCTTTTTCTTGGAACAACCACATGTTTTCTTCGACCAACCGGATAAACCAGTTAGTACCTTGATTGCACGCATCCAAGTTTTATCAGCATCCTGCCTCAAACTAAGCTTTTTCTTGTCTTTTTGTGTTGGTGCGTTGAGGACCTTTCGATCAACTCTAACTAAGGACTAGTATAGGCCTTATGTTTTTACTTGTAAACACTTTTATTGTCTTTTTAACAAAAAACGTCTATTTACTAAAATTTTATATAAAAAAATGGCTATCTCTTGTTTGAGATAGCCGTGTTGCAAGTGGCCGCTCGCGGACGATGTGAGGAAAAGGTTGAAACCTCACACCGTCCGCTTTGGCAACAGCGCGCTCATTTTAGGTCAGGTGGTAGTGGTCGATCACCTGACCTGGCGCTCCAAGCGCGCTAGTGGAAAGACTCGCCGACGAACAGGGTGACATCATTGTCGCACTATTCGTCGGCATGAGTTGCCGAACAGAAAGGATGCTACTCGTAGATTCTCGGCTTTCTCAAGTAGCGTTCGGACATTGTTTTAGCCCTGGTTAAGGCTAAAGCTCTCTGAGGCCACCGCCACGAGCAGGGCCACCGCCGCCGCCGCGATTTACACGACCGCCGCCTTTGTTGTTTTGGTTCAAGAGTCTTGTCTCCTTGCTAGGTTCTATCCAAAAGCTTTTGCCTTTAGAACTGACTTAATAATAATATGTTTTTGCCTAGTAGTCTATACTAATACAATGATACTTGGTATAGATGAGGTCGGTCGCGGGGCATGGGCAGGGCCTCTCGTTGTTGGCGCCGTAGTTTTGGGCGGTGCGCAAATAGAAGGCTTAACGGATAGTAAAAAACTTACGCCTAAAAAGAGACAGTTGCTGGCAAAACAAATAAAAGAACAGGCAGCTGCAATAGGTCTCGGATGGGTCTCGGCGGAAACAATCGATCGCATAGGATTGAGTGAAGCCCTTAATATGGCGGCAAGGCTAGCAGTAAAAGATATAAATGTGAAATTCGACGAGATTATTATTGACGGTAATATAAATTTACTAGAAGATCCCCGTGCAACTACTCTGAAAAAAGCAGACTTACTGATACCGAGCGTTTCTGCAGCAAGTATAGTAGCAAAAGTCGCTAGAGACTATTACATGAGTGAAATCGCTGGCAAGGACTACCCGGAATATAGTTTCGAAAAACATGTGGGGTATGGAACAGCTGCACACTCAGCTGCTCTGAAAGCACATGGCGCGATTGAACTGCACAGGCTTAGTTTTGCGCCTGTCAAAAAAGTGCTGGGTATGAAAGTGGTTACGGAAAAAACAGATAAAATATCGAGCACTTCAGGTAGAATTGCCGAAGAGTTTGCAGTAGAGTATGTACGACAAAATGGCTTTGAAGTACTAGAACAAAATTGGCGAACAAAACTATGTGAAATTGATATTGTAGCTCAAAAAAACGGTGCGATATATCTAATCGAAGTAAAATACCGTAAGAATGCTAAACATGGAGATGGTTTGAGTGCCATAACGCCTAAAAAACTACACCAAATGAAGTTTGCCAGCAGAGTATGGCAGCATTGGAAGGGATTTGAGGGAAGTATGCATGTGGGTGTAATTTCAGTAAGTGGCACGCCTCCGCAAGTCGATTTATTTTTAGACTCAATTTAAAACTCCGCTCCTTGTCTCGCAATGAGACGGAGGAGCGGAGTTGGGCGCATTTAATGCTTCGGTGCAGCCTCGCACCAATCTTGAATTGACGAAAGCTGTGATAGCTCAGTCGCTTTTGCTATCGGTTGGTTTGTACTAGGAGACTCGAGAACCCATCGATCCTCAGTTGCTCGCTTTAAACCAACTCGACACCCTTTCGGCGTATTTGGCACATGTACAGACATGCTGTTTACGGGCTCAAGGATATTCGATGGAGCTGCAATACGCACTGCATCAAACCCTTTGTTTCTCAGTTGGCTGGTGTTGTCTGTAAATGCTACAATCACCAAGATTGTTACAACAAGCAGCCACCACAACGTTGTTCCATATTCGCTGCAAAGGAACGAATATATCCCGAGGCCCATTGCGATCAGAATGAAAAGTTCAATCCACCACACTTCTTCACACCATCCTTTCGATTTTTGACAAAAAGACATGAAGATTATTTTTATTATAACTTAAATTAATATAATTGTCAAGTTTGCTTACAGATCTGCAAGCCGTTTTTTGACGTTAGTTTTATTTGCTTCTATCCACTCAACGCGTCCGGCAATTTCGTCGAGACCAACCTCGATTGTTCGCTTCAAAGGGATTTCATTTATTTTTGATGTAAAGAAAGTTCGATATTTTTCTTCATATTCTTTTGTGGCAAACGTATTTGCTGCGTAACGAGGGAAGACGGCATAGTGATGATCGTTCTCATAAGTTTTTTCTATCCAACTCCAATTAGCAACCATCCACTCCCACGTTGCTTCTCTTAAATATCTATTTCGAATCATATAAGCAAACCAAAAAAGTATATCTTGAGGTTTGATAGTCGATGAATCTTTGTATAGAGAAAGTAGTTGTTCGCCAACTTTTACATCTCTCGTACTGGTTAGTGCGCTAGATATGTCAGACTTGAGCTCGCTTGAGCTAGTAGATTTGTGTTGATTAAGCAGGTTTGTTACTACTTCTGATTGGTTGCTAAAGTGTCTTACTGCCGCAACCAAAATAGACGCTCGCAGCTCGCCATTTAGTTTGGATAGATCGTCTTTTGTCGAACTATATATATCAAGTGCTGTCTTTATTGCGTCAGCATCTTCCGAATAAATCTTGAGGCCAATAATAGTTGAACGTAGTTTAGTTGTTTCTTCATTTTCATTCTTTGCTTCTTGCCAGCCAAGTTTTTTGTATAGTGGGTCACTGAGCTTGCTCACTAGTTTTTTGAGCTTCGCTTCATCGCTTTCGCTTTCATCTGTGAAGCGACGCAAATCAGCAATTGTAAATGATATTAAACTCCAAACAGGTTGCGCCTCTTCGTTTTCAAAGGCAATGAGTAAATCTATTAGCTCAGCTGTGGGTTTGAGCATACCTCTACTCAGTAGTCCTGCGTCGTTAAGAAGTTTCAACCTATCGATATCGCTCAAATCACCCAGATTATCTTGCAGTCTTTTTTGTAGCGTATCATCGTATTTACTTATAAAATACGACACATCGTCTTTATTGAGCAGTACAAGATCGTCAGTATGCGGAAGCTCGACTGATTTTTTTTCTAGCAATTTCGGTAAGTCCTGTGAGCTCGATGAAAGCGGTACTGGCCACAATCGATCGTCCGCTTGTCCGCCAATAATAAAGTGTTGCTGGCTAATAGAAAGTACATCACTTTGTGACACCTCTATAACTGGAAAGCCAGATTTTTCTAGCCACTCAGACATAAATGAACCGATGTCTTGTCCTGAAGATTCGCCCAGAGCCTCCCATAGATCATTACCACTTGTGTTGCTGTATGCATGTTTTTTGAAGTAACTTTTTAGCCCGTTTGCAAAAGCCTCTTCGCCTATATAGTGACGAAGCATATTGAGGAGGTTGCCGCCTTTTGCATAGACAATAGATGGGTCAAATAATGTGCCAATCTCATCCGGATGATTAACAGCAAGTTTGACCGGTTGCACTCCCGGTAGCGAGTCGCGCCTTAGTGCAGCTAGGCTTTCATGTGATGCAAATTCATTCCAAATTTTCCATTCAGGAAACAGAGCGTCAATCGCGACGTATTCCATCATGTTTGCAAAGCTTTCGTTGAGCCACAGATCATCCCACCAGCGCATTGTGACTAAGTTGCCAAACCACTGGTGGCTCACTTCATGTGCAATAACCGTCGCAGCATACTGCTTAGCACTAGTTGCAGTAGTTTCATCGGCAATCAAACAAATCTCCCTGTATGTTACAAGGCCCCAGTTTTCCATAGCTCCAGCTGAAAAATCAGGAACAGCTACATGGTCTGACTTTGGCAGAGGATACGGGGTTCCAAAATAGTCACTAAAAAATTCTATTGATCGAATAGCAACATCAAGCGCAAAATGTAAACTATTCTCACTTTGTGCTGGTGTTGCCCATGTATTTACCTCAACGCCATCTTTCGTCTTGCCCGAAACTTTGTGTAACTCTCCTACGACAAATGCTAGTAGGTAGCTCGACATAATAGGAGTTGTTTCAAAGCTAGTAGTTTTCTGTTCTTTATTTTCTTTTTGTGATTTCACTGGCATGTTTGATAGAGCCTGAACATTTTTTTCAGTATTTAGGGTTAAATCGAAAGTAGCTTTGGCCTCAGGCTCATCAACACACGGAAATACTTCATGCGCATGAAAAGGCTCAAACTGAGTCATTAATAACTCTTTATCTTCCTCGCTGTGCTTGTAGTAACACGGATACAAACCATGCATCGAGTCAGTAATCTCACCAGTAAATGTCAAAGTAATTGAAATGGTTGTATTAATAAGTGGGCTTGATGGCGAGATTATCAGTTCATCATTTTCGCCAAACTCTGTATCGGCAGGCAGGTCGTTTACCACCGCACCTGTTATTTCTAAGCCTTTTGAGTGCAATTTTATGATTGAGTCTGAGGCTGTTAACTCTCCAGAAACAACAACCGTACCGCTAAACTTACGAGAAAGACGCTCTAAAGTTAAGTCCAATTTGTAATTGCTAGGTTGGAAAGATTCATACAATCGAGTAAATTTTGTCATAAAACTATCTTAGCAGACAGTGCCGACTTTAAAAGAATAGCTGTCGTCGCTGCGTTTGTTATTTTTGTGTATTATGATATAAATATATTAATCAATGTATGTAAATCTAGAACCAAAACCACTTGATGAAAAGCGAGTCAACATTCTTCGCCGTCATATCTCTAGTACAGCACTACTAGGCGAAAATTTGTTTACAATTCGTCGTCCGCTTGAACATAAACAAGGTGTTAAGAGTATTATTGAAGACACCAAGTCTATTTTGGCCTATCAACAACCAGGCAATATTTTTCAATGGCGAAAACTATCACAGCCTGCATTAGGCCTGACAGTACTTTCTGAAACTGATACCGAGAGAGTTGATCTTGAAGGGGTATTAGTGTTTGATATCTGGAATGAAATTCTTAAGAATGTTCCAGATCTTCAGCAAAATGTTCGATTGCCAAGCTATGACATTCGACTCGTAACATACCCCGATAACAGCAGGGGTGTCAATATAGTTTTTGATGAAAAGTTGTCACAACGTCTCAAAGACCAGCGCGCTGAAGTTGGCGAGGTCCTCTATAGCTTGGGGCAGAAGCGTTCTTCACTTGCACCAAAAGTTCCACACGTAACACTAGCCTCAGTAGATGAAGCTATTCCTTCGCATAAAGCAATAAAATACACTTATCAACTTGAGTCGGTTTTCAATAGCCTATTAGAATCAGACCCAGGACAGTTAAAACTATCTCGCGCTGCATTTATGGCTGGCATGAGGTCTGACCGTCATCATTACCAAAAAAACGTTGACTCAGCCTAGTTTTTGATGTAATATTATATACAGATAACCGGACCTCAAAGGCCCGGGTTTTTTAATCAAAGGAGAAAAACATATGGACGGAATTGATCTAAAACAGCTAACTCTAGCAGTTCGAACAATTGCAGAAGAAAAAAACCTACCCGAAGATACCGTGGTAGAAGTTATTGAACAAGCTATCGCGGCTGCATGGCGTCGTGACCACGGTGAGCGTGAACAACTTGTTATAGCTAAACTAAACACCAACAACGGTGAGGCTACAGTTTCTGTTGGTCGTGAAGTAGTTGAAGAAGTTGAAAACGAAATCAACCAGATTAGCTTAGAAGATGCTAAAAAAGTGAAAAAGGATGCTGAAGTAGGCGACTTTATAGAAGAAAAAACTGAACAAGCGACTACATTTGGTCGCGTTGCTGCACAAACTGCAAAGCAAGTTGTACTGCAACGATTGCGCGAAGCAGAGCGTGAGGTTGTCAGTGCTGCTTTTGAAGACAAAGTCGGCGAAGTACTTAACGGAACTGTGCAGCGCGTTGAGCCGCGTGTCGTAAGAATTGACCTCGGTAACGCTACGGGTATTATTCCTGCTAGTGAGCAAATTCAGGGCGAATATTATTCTCCTGGGTCACGCGTCAAGGTGCTTTTAAAAGAAATCGAACGCGGAAACCGTGGTCCACAACTTATTCTTTCTCGTGCAAGCAGCGCTTTCATCAAACTGTTGTTTGAAAAAGAAGTTCCTGAGATTGAAACTAACGCAGTTGAGATTAAGGAAATTGCACGTGAAGCTGGTCGTCGTACTAAAATTGCTGTTACATCTAACGTACCAGGAGTTGACCCTGTAGGTACATTTGTTGGAAGTCACGGTACTCGTATACAAGCAGTTATGAACGAAATTGGCGACCAAGAAAAGATCGACATCATTTCTTACAGTGATGATATTGAAACATTTATCAAAGCTGCGCTTAGCCCTGCAGAAGTACAAAAAATCGAAATTGTTAGCAAAAAAGATGATGACAAGCGTGCGAAAGTATTTGTAAACGAAGACCAGCAATCAATCGCAATTGGTCGTGGTGGTCAAAACGTTCGTCTAGCCTCACATCTTACTGGCTACGAACTTGATATTGAAACAGCTGCAAAACCTGCTGCCACAAAGCCTCGTAAGAATATTGAAGATTCCCTACTCAGTGCAGTTGAAGACGCAACTGAATAGTCAACTCATTTTTACAGATTAAATTAGCACTCACTTGACACGAGTGCTAATCGGCGTATAATTTTAGGTATATGACTTGTATATATTTGGAGGTAGAATAGATATATGCCCGAAAACTTTCAGGATTTCGCTCAGTACTTAACCGACAACGCACGCGGAAGCTTGCAACATGCTGAATTGATAGCCCGCAGTTTAGGAAGCTCTTACGTTGGTACTGAACATCTTCTGCTTGGTCTTCTTTCTCAGCCAGACTCCGTCGGTGGTAGAATGCTTGTCGACAGTGGCATTACGCTCGACCGTGCTCGCATGGCGCTCAACCTTACACCTCGCAGCCTTGTTATTAGTTCAGGCGCAACTGGCTTTAGCGAAACAGCAAAATTGACCTTAAAATTAAGCTGGGATACAGCTCAAGAACACCACCAAGATTATTGTGGTACAGAGCACATCTTATACAGCATACTGTCCCAAAAAAATGCTCGAGCAAGTGTGCTCTTGCGAGATATGAATGTTGATACCGAAGAACTTACTGCGGATCTCGATGAATACTTGAGAGATCAAAAAGATGCCTTTCACTTAGGAAATGCCGGAGCTGCAGTCAGTACAAAAAGACGTGCCAAAAAAGGCATTCTCTCGACATATGGTATAGATCTAACCGCTCAAGCAAGAGCAGATGAGTTAGATCCTGTTATTGGTCGCGACGAACAAATTAACCGTATGGTGACTATACTAAGCCGCCGTACCAAAAATAATCCTGTGCTTATTGGAGACCCTGGAGTAGGTAAAACAGCTATAGTTGAAGGTTTAGCTCAGCGTATTGCTAATGAACAAGCGCCTGAGCATCTACTTGATAAGCGAATTATTCAGCTTGATCTTCCCGGCATGATTGCTGGTACAAAATATCGTGGTGAATTCGAAGAGCGTCTTAAGAAAGTTATGGCTGAAATTCGCGAAGACACGAATATTATTGTTTTTGTTGACGAGCTGCACCTTATTGTTGGCGCTGGTGCTGCCGAAGGATCTATGGACGCTGCGAATATTCTCAAGCCTGCCCTTGCACGAGGCCAGATGCGACTTATTGGCGCAACAACGATCGAAGAGTTTCGTAAGCATATCGAAAAAGATGCAGCCTTAGAGCGACGTTTGCAGTCAATTATCGTGCCTGAACCTAAAATAAAAGACGTTATTGCCATTCTTAAGGGCCTGCGACATCACTATGAACAATACCACGGTGTGACCATGAGCGACGAAGTAATTGAAGATGCCGTGCATATGGCCGATCGTTATGTGAGTGAGCGTTTTATGCCGGATAAAGCGATAGATGTTATAGATGAAGCTTCAAGTAAACTACGAGTTAAACACGGTGTTATTCTTCCTGAAGCTCGCAGAATTCAGCGTGAAATCAATGTACTCAATGACAAAATGGAAGAGGCAGTTACAGCAGAAAATTATGAACGAGCTGCTCTATGCAAAACCCGCATCTCACAACTTAGTGAAAAGCTAAAAAGGCTGCACGTTGATGAAAAGCGAGACGCAATAGCACTTACAAACGAGGACGTCGCATCAGCAATCTCTACAATGACAGGAATTCCGGTCAACAGAGTAGTATCGAAAGAAGCTGTTATGTTACAAAAGCTCGAAAGCCACATTGGCAAATCAATCATTGGTCAAAAAGAAGCTATAGCGAAAGTTGCCAAGAGCATTCGCCGTAGTCGTTCGGGAATCGCGAGTAAACAACGACCAATTGGTTCGTTTGTATTTATGGGTCCAACTGGTGTTGGTAAAACTGAGCTCGCAAGAGTACTTGCCCGAGAAGTTTTTGGCAGCGAGGACGCGTTGATAAAAATAGATATGAGCGAATTTGGCGAACGACATAGCGCAAGCCGTTTAGTTGGAGCTCCTGCAGGATATGTAGGATACGATGACAGCAATCAACTTACCGATCGTATTCGACGTCAGCCATACAGCGTTGTTTTGCTCGACGAAATCGAAAAAGCTCACCCAGACGTCTTCCAGCTGTTGCTTCAAATACTAGAAGATGGAAGGCTAACGGACGGAAAGGGGCGTAGTGTCGATTTTTCAAACACGATTGTTATACTTACCAGCAACCTTGGCGCAGAAGTCATGCAAAAAGAAGCAAGCTTAGGTTTTAAAGTAAAGAGCACCAATGACACCCAAAAGCTTGATGAGCTGCATCAGAAAAATGAGGTTGCAGCAAGAGAAGCGCTTTCACGGATGATGCGACCAGAGCTTATTAATCGCTTTGATGGGGTGGTTGTTTTCCATGCACTAACGCGCAAAGAAATAGGCAGAATATTTAACTTACAAATTAAAGATTTGCAAAAAAGATTGTACAGACAAGGTCTTAGCGTCGTAGTCAATCCAAAAGCTAAGAAATGGCTGATCGATCGCGGCTACGATGAATTCAATGGCGCACGACCGCTAAGAAGAGTTTTACAGGATGAGCTGGAACATGAAGTTGCTGATGGCATGCTAAAAGGCGATTTCAAAAAAGGTGACGTTTTGCTTGCTGACATTGCAGACGACAATCTAAAAGTAGCGGTAAAGGCAGAGTAGAGTGCAATCAAAACGATTCATTTCTTTCGTCAGTATTATAGGAGTGATCGCGGTATTTTTTTGGCTGATATTTAATTACCAGCACATTATAGACACGGTAATTGTTGCTAACTTCAAGCCCAGCCAAGGAGTGGCGGATATTAGCAATGAAATACAATTTACACAAAAAGGTCGCACGCTTTTTATGGCCGCACAGCCACAGCTTGATGACCACACTACTTTTAATAAACACTGTGAAAAAAAGTCTGAACAAACTGTCATTTTAGGCTGTTATATTGGGCCACAGCGTATATACATTTACAATGTTACAGATCCGCGACTAAGCGGCGTCAGGCAGGTTACAGCCGCGCACGAAATGCTACACGTTGCATATGATCGTCTCAGCTACAGTGAGAAGAAGAGGGTCAACAAATTAGTCGAGGCGGCGGTAGTAGAGGTTGAAAAAACTGAATCAGATTTAGCAGCAAGGTTAAAGGTATATGACAAAACCGAGCCAGGTGAACGCGACAATGAGCTTCATTCAATATTAGGTACTGAAGCGGCAGTGCTACCTGCAGAGCTTGAACAGTACTATAAGCAGTATTTTACAAATCGAAGTATCATAACTACCTTTGCCGACCAATATGACAAGATATTTGAAGATGTAAAAAATCAACAAGATCAGCTTGTAGCTCAACTTGATAGTTTAGCGGAGGAAATAAATACATTAACAGCAGAATACAATTCAGGCAGTGAACAGCTTAATAAAGATATAGACACCTTTAACCAACGTGCGGATACTGTAGGTGAATTCGAAACGCAGTCAGAATTTAACGCTGCAAGGTCAGAGCTTTTAGTAAAAAGAGATGCGCTCGAAGCAAAAAGAGTAGCTGTAAATAGCAAAGTCGATGAGTACGAAGCAAAGCGTGCCGAACTTGATGCTATAAATGTTAAAGTGAAAGATCTCAATAGTAAAATAGATAGCTCCAGCGTGCCGAACCTGTAAGCTTCTGATACACTTGTAATAATGGCAAAATCAACAACTCAATATATCTGTCAGCAGTGTGGAGCCACTTACTCTAAGTGGGTGGGTAAGTGTGAAAACTGTGGTGCTTGGAATAGCCTGCTTGAACAAGAAAGAGTAAGTACAGGCAAGTCAGCTATAGCGAAAAGTCGTGGACAGGCCTTGATCCCAAAGAAGCTAAGTGAAGTAAAACTAGACAGCGTAAAGAACAGACTAACAACAGGCTTCGGTGAGTTGGACGAAGTACTTGGCGGCGGCTTAATGCCTGGTGGAGTCATGCTTATGGCGGGTCAGCCAGGAATTGGTAAAAGTACATTACTCCTGCAAGTTGCTGCCAATGTGGCAGATAAGAAGTCAGTTTTGTACGTGAGCGGAGAAGAATCTGCTGGACAAATTAAACTTCGAGCAGAACGCTTAGGGGCTCACAAGCAGGACGCTTTGAGTTTAGCGAGCAGTACAAGTGCCGACGATATTGGTACTACTATAAGTCAAGGTAAGTACGACCTCGTTATCGTCGATTCTATTCAAACATTATCACTCGACGAAATAACATCTGCACCTGGAACAGTCAGCCAAATAACCAACTCAAGCAATGTTATTATTCGTGCTGCAAAAGCGGCAAATACTTCAGTTGTACTGGTAGGTCATGTCACCAAAGAAGGCTCAATTGCTGGTCCAAAAGTGCTTGAACATTTAGTCGATGTTGTCCTAAACTTTGAAGGTGATCGCTATGGTGGCTTCAAAATAGTTAGAGCAGTAAAAAACCGCTACGGTGCGACGAGCGAAGTAGCACTTCTCGAAATGGCAGAAGAAGGTTTGAAACAAGTTGAAAACCCGTCAGCAGCACTTTTAGCTGAGCGCCAAAACACCGACGGCTCGGTCATTTTAGCCACACTAGAAGGCAACAGGCCGCTACTTGTTGAGATTCAAGCGCTTGTTAATCCAACGCATTTCGGGTATCCTAAACGTACGGCTAGTGGTTTTGATATCAACCGCCTCAATCTTTTAATCGCAGTTTTAGAAAAGCGTACAAAATTGAAATTATCTGAGAGCGATATCTATATTAACGTAGTTGGTGGACTGAAATTATCTGATCCCGCGGCAGATTTGGCTATTACAATGGCCATTGCTTCTGCAGCAGCTAGTCGAAAAATTGGTGACGGCATTGTCGTTTTTGGCGAAGTCGGACTGGGTGGCGAGGTACGATCAGCAGCATCAAGCGACAGACGACTTGATGAGGCAAAGAAACTCGGTTTTACAAAAGCCATCACACCAAAATTACGCACTAGTACCAAGTTTGCACGTCAGGTAACCGACCTACGTTCAGCCTTAGTCGACTATCTGAAATAGTCACAATCTACAAAATAATACAAAGGAAATAATATGGAAATTATTCAAACAATTTTGCTGCTTTTGGTTGCGGCTTTAACACTCTACCTTGCTTTAAAGCAGCGTACCCCAAGACTTAAAAACACAACTTCACGGTCTGTTATGCTGGATAGCTCAGCGCTTATCGACGGACGAATCGTTGATGTGGCTCGTACTGGTTTTTTGAGTGGCACACTAGTTGTCCCAAGCTCAGTACTGCGAGAAATGCAGTATCTTGCAGACAATGCAGACTCCGAAAAACGTTCACGTGCACGGCACGGGCTAGATGTTGTTAAAGAACTTCAGCAATTGCCAAATACTACAGTTGAAATACTTGACGATGGTTTACCAGGTGACGGTGGAGTAGACGAACGATTAGTCTTGCTTTCAAAAACACATAAATCAGACTTACTCACACTAGACTTCAACTTAAATAAAGTTGCTGCCGCAGAAGGCATACAAGTACTTAATATCAACGAGCTTGCTCAGACACTACGCATGAGTTACTTGCCTGGTGAAAAACGTCATATTACGCTAGTAAACAAAGGTCAGGATAAAACTCAAGCAGTGGGATACCTAGAAGACGGCACTATGGTGGTCGTAGAAAATGCTGGTAGTCAAATAGGACAGTCTGTTGAAGTAGAATTTACACGAGCCCTACAAACAGCTGCAGGCAAAATGCTTTTTGCTAAAAAACTTGGCGCTGAAAAAGCTCGTCCACAAAAATCTCGAAAGCCAATAGTGAAGAAACCAAAGTCTAATTCTCGTAAAAAACAATCACCAGAAGATTCACTAGTAAAATTAGCTAATCAATAACGACTACGGTACAGAGATTGTTTTAGGCGTACTTGTTGAGTAGAGTGCAGAGTCGATAACTTCTACGCTAACATTGTGAGTAGATGATGGTGCAAAGCTTACAGATACAACGTATGCTCCGCTACCAGTCGCCCCTTGTTCACTAACATTGCCATCTACTGTTATCCTAATTGTCTGTAGAGTATTTGTTCCTTGAGTCACAGTTGCTGTGATTTTGCCTGAGCCATATGTTATATCATTAACAAACGGTTTTACATCGTCACATTTGTGTTTGTCGTCATCAGCGCTTGCATCGTATCCATCGTCGGCAAAGATGGTATTTTTCTTGGTCACAGGATCTAGCGCAGTTGTAACGTTGACCATTACCTTAGCAGCCTCTGGTGTACAACTAGTGGCTTTTTTACGTGAGATTTTGTCAAATGCCATTTGAGTACTGGTTGAAGCTTGCTTTTGGTTGTACCAAGAAGGGAATAGCTCGCCCTTAATAGTCTGAATACCTGCAGGAGCTGTGAACCAGTCACCATTCTTCCAAGAGCCTTCTTTGGCAAATATCTCAGTATGAATTGGCCCCATTACTTTATTGACTGTTGGTCCAACTATACTTGAAAGAGCGTTACTCATCGGTCTTGTGTCGTGGTTACCAACCCAAATACTCATAGTTGCTTTTGTACTGACACTATTCATCCAAAGGTCCTTAGATTTGGTACCCAAGTTAGATGTACCTGTCTTGGTAAATGTCTTAACTCCAGGAACATTGAGGCCGCTGGCACCTCGTCCGAAGCTCGGAGCACGTGCATTATCATCGCTCAATATACTTTGCAACATGTATGCAATTTGCGGATCAAGAACCTTTTTACTTTCTTCTTTCCATTTTTTCACCACTTCACCTTGAGCATTTTTCACTTCTAGTACTGTAGCTGGTGGTATATACACACCACCGCGCGCCAAAGTAGCAAACGTGTCGGCATGTTCAATTTGTTTGAGGCCACAACCACCAATAGCAGATGCTAAGCCTACTTGCTTGTCGACACCGTCCATACAGTAGCTCTTGTCTCCCATATCGTGGATTGTATCAATTGTCGCTTTCTGTCCGGTTATATACATAGCTTTCACTGCAGGAATGTTACGCGATTGAGCCAAGCCTTGCCTGATCGTCAGATTGCCTAGGTATTTGTGGTCAAAGTTTTCAAGCTTTGCCCCGTAAATTTGATCTATCGGTTCGTCTTTAAGAATCGATCCCGTACCGTAATTTGGCTGCCCGTTTGGCTTTTGTTTGAAAAGCGCCGAGTACACAAAAGGTTTAATTGAAGAACCTGGTTGTATGTAGGAAATTGCTGCGTTATCTTGACCATAGCCTGGATAGTTATAGTCACGACTACCTTGCATCGCCAGCACCTGGCCAGTCTTGTTGTCTATTATAGTGACCGCTCCGTTGTCGAAGTTTGCCGACTTAGGTAGGTAAGAGCTAAACAAAGTGTTCATCGCACCTTCTACCTTTTCTTGTACGCGATAGTCAAGGGTTGTTTTGACAGTCAGTCCACCTTTACCAACAGTCGCCTTACCAAGTTCTTTTTCTAGCTGAGAACGAACATATTGAATAAAATGTGGAGCACGGAGATTAGCGTATTGATCAGTTTCCGGCTTCAATTCTTCAAGTACAGGTACCTTTTTGGCTTCACTGGCTTCACGTTTTGTTATATATCCTTGCTCGGCCATGTTGTCGAGTACCAAGTGCTGTCTTTTGAGTAGTGACTCGTGGCCAGCAGTATTATATGGGTCATATAGTCCTGGCTGTTGAGGGATAGATGCCAGTAAGGCAGACTCTGACAAAGTTAGATCTTTTGCTGATTTTGCAAAATATGTTTGTGCTGCCGACTCAACACCGTTTCGTCGACCACCATATGGGGACTCATTAAGATACAAGTTGATAATTTGATCTTTGTTGTACATGCGCTCAACCTCTACGGCCAAAATCGCTTCCTTTAGCTTCCTCGGGATACCAGCTATACCTCTTTGCTGTGATTCATCCGCGAAAAATACTTGTTTTACCAACTGTTGAGTAAGGGTTGATCCACCCTGAGTACTTCCTCCGGAGAAGTTGTTGTAGGTTGCTCTAGCAATACCAGTGAAACTCACTCCGCCGTGTTTGTAAAAGTCCTTATCTTCAATAGCAATAGTTGCTTCTCTCATATAAGGAGCAATATTCTTTGAGTCAACAACAAGTCGGTAGTTACCGGCTCCTTTGTCTTCCCAGAGTAGAGTACCGTTGCGGTCATAGTATTTAGTAACAGTCGTTTGGACACGCTTTGCAAGTTCGGAAGGACGAATAGCATCAAGCTCGCGCCGGTAGTAGGCAAATACAGCACCGAGCGCGAGAACACCAAAAAGTATAGCAACTCCCCATATTTTCAAACCCATCATTAGTCCTTCGCGACTAAACCAGTAAGCAGCCATTCGTCTAGGGTGTATGCGGTGAAGCGTCCGTGAAAAAGGATTTTTTGGCAAACTAGCTAAATACTCGGCCTTTTTACGTGACCGGGCATCTTTGTTTGCTTTTCTTTTCGCTGATAGATTAGAGTAAACACTCAGTTTTTTGCCTGCGCCTGCAAATTTCGATCGTCGTTTTCGGATCACTACTTTTTTTCTCCCTCGCTCTTAAAATCTGATACCCATTATATCATCAACTTAGGCTAAAAATACTAATTATTTATGCTTATTTTCGTTCATTTGGAGTGTTGCTATGATTAGGTCGTTTTTTTGGTATAGTAGATGCATGGATGTTAGCGGACAAAATAGAAAAGTACTCATTATAGATGATAATGCGGATATACGTTTGATCTATGCAACCTCGTTTGAACTAGCTGGTTACAAAGTATTTACTAGTAAAGACGGTCTTGCCGCTATTACAGACATCAAAGAGATAGATCCAACAATCATCATTCTAGATCTCATGATGCCCGAAATGGATGGTTATGATTTTGTATCTAACTTACGCGCAAACACATCATGTACAGCGCCTGTCATAGTAATGTCAGCCTTTCCAGACGAAGAGAAAAAGAAGAAAGCACTCGACTGGGGTGCAAACTTATATTTAGTGAAAACAGATTATACAGGCGAAACATTAGTAAACACGGTTGATAAATTCTTACTTAATTGGCAGGCAAAAACAGATAATGAATCTAACTGATGAACTAACTTGGCGAGGTTTTGTAAACCAAACAACCCTCAAAGATACCAGCGTACTCAATCAAGGGCAAATTACTTTTTATTGGGGCGTTGACCCTAGTAGTGACAGTATGACTGTAGGAAACTTAGCGGCGGCTATGATGGTTCGTCAGTTTATTCAAGCAGGACACAAGGCTGTTCTTTTAGTAGGCGGTGCAACTGGTCTTATTGGTGACCCTGACGGCAAAAACCAAGAAAGAGATTTAAAAACGCGTGATGAAATCGAAAACAACAAAAACGCCATTGTAGCCCAATACAAAACTGTTTTTGAGGGCTTAGAGTTTGAAGTAGTAGACAATAATGAATGGTTTTCGCATATTAACTATGTTGATTTTTTAAGAGATTACGGCAAGCATTTCTCTATGACCCAGCTACTCGATCGTGATTTTGTAAAAAGTCGCATAGGTGAAGGTGGGTCCGGTATTAGCTATGCAGAATTTAGCTACTCACTTATTCAAGGCTACGATTTCCTTCACCTCTTCCGTGAAAAAGGCGTTACTTTACAAGTCTCCGGTGCGGATCAATGGGGGAACTCACTTGCTGGAGTGGAGCTTATCCGTAAGATTGAAAATAAATCTGCCGATGTCTATACGACTCCGATAATCATCAACAAATCTACGGGACAGAAGTTTGGTAAAAGCGAAGCAGGTGCGGTTTGGCTAGATGAGAAGAAGACAAGTGTCTACCAGTTTTATCAATTCTGGCTTAATGTCGATGACGACGGCGTCGTAGATTACCTAAAAATCTACACACTACTATCTCGCGAACAAATTGACAGACTTGGCGTTGAAAGCGTCAGTAACCCTAGCGATAGAGCTGCTCAAAAAGCGTTGGCTTACGAAGTAACAAAATTAGTTCATGGAAATGAACGGGCAGAAAGTGCCAAAAAGGTAACTGAAGTTTTATTTGGCAATAACCGCGATGTCACTCAGCTTGACCAAGACCAACTCAACCTTCTTTCTCAGGAAATCCCAACTATAGCGCTCGGAACACTAGGAGATAAACTAGTAGAAGCGGGCGTTGTTGATTCAAAGGGTGAATACAGAAGGCTACTTGAAGGCGGAGCTATCTCTGTTAATGGAGAGAAAATTTCTGAAGATCGAGAAATAACGGAGATCTCGTTAGTCAAAAAAGGCAAAAATAGCTTCGTACTGGTACGCTAATGAATCTTGAAACTCCACTCGTGAACATAAAAGGGGTGGGAACAAAGACTGCGGAAAGTTTAGCTAAAGCAGGACTTCTTACTGTTAAAGATTTGATAGAGTTTTTTCCTCGTGGCTACGAAGACTACTCCCAAGTAACACCAATTGGCAACATAAAACCGGGCAAAGTAACATTGCGCGCTACAATTGAGCACCTAAATACTCGTCGAGTGAGGCGAGGTATGCACATAACAGAAGCTACCTTGTCGGATGAAACTGGTAAAGTTGCAGCGGTGTGGTTCAATCAACCCTATCGCGCCGACCAGTTAAGGAAAGAAAAAGGCGAATGGCTTATATCAGGTGAATTTGGCCTCAATGGACACAAATATCAAATTACCAACCCAAGTGTGGAGAAATCGGACGGCAAACACGTCAATGCTGGAAGAATAGTGCCCATCTATCGTGCTATATCGGGCCTAAAATCTCACGTAGTTCGCAAAGTGTTGACTGAGCTACGGCCAGCGATAGTTATGCTCGATGAAATTTTACCTACTGACATTGTCAAAAAACAAGGACTTGTCTCTCGTTCCGATGCTCTCACTTACTTGCACTTTCCCGAAAGTGATGAACAACTCGAACAAGCACGAAAACGACTTGGTTTTGAAGAGCTGTTTTCACTAGTTTTAGCTGGTCAGCTAAACAAAGCTGAAAATACCAAACTAACAGGCTGGAAAATACCTTTCGACCAAACTCACGCCAAAAATTTTGTTGCACATTTACCATTTCAACTAACCGACGCTCAAAGGGCTGCAATATGGCAAATAGCTCAAGACTTTGAACATGAACATCCTATGAACCGCTTATTACAAGGGGATGTAGGTTCGGGCAAGACAGTTGTAGCGGGCATGAGTGCCAGCTTAGCTGCTTCAAAGGGCTTTCAGACGGCTATTATGGCTCCTACGGAGATATTAGCCTCTCAGCATGCAGAAACGCTCACAAAGCTGTTAAAACCGTTTGATATAAGCGTTGGTCTACTTGTTGGAGCAGTAAAACCTGCAGCTAAAAAACAACTGTACGATCGCATTTCAGACGGAGATGTTCAGGTTGTTGTTGGGACACATGCACTTATTCAAGATAAGGTAAAGTTCCATAAGCTAGGTTTTGTAGTTATCGACGAGCAGCATCGTTTTGGTGTTGCTCAGCGGCAAAAATTGCTAGAAAAATCAGCTCATCTACCTCATTTGCTTTCAATGACGGCAACTCCGATTCCACGCTCGCTAGCACTCACAGTATATGGTGAACTCGATGTTTCAGTACTAGGAGAAATGCCACGAGGGCGTCAGCCAATACAAACTCAAATTGTTTCACCAAACTCACGGGAAACTATGTACCAAAAAGTCGATACAGAGATAAAAGCTGGTCGCCAAGTGTATGTCGTATGTCCTTTGATCGACGACAATCCAGAGTCTGAAAAGCGCTCAGTCGAAGCCGAGTACAAAAAGCTACAAAAAACCGTATTTTCAAACTACAAAATCGGCCTTCTTCATGGACAGCTGAGCAGTGATGAAAAGCAGGCAGTTATGGAAAAATTTGCCGCGGGCAACATAGATATTTTGGTAAGTACCACTGTCATTGAAGTAGGAGTAGATGTTCCAAATGCCACTATTATGATTATCGAAAATGCCGATCAGTTTGGCTTGGCACAGGCTCACCAGCTGCGCGGTAGAGTAGGTCGTGGCGCTCATCAAAGCTTCTGCTTCTTGGTGTCGAGTGATAGCTTGCGTCCAACAAGACGCCTGCGTGAACTGGAGAAGTCAAACGATGGTTTTTATCTGAGTGAAGTCGACCTGCAGCTTCGAGGTCCGGGTGAGATTTATGGGCATGCTCAGCATGGTCAATTAAACCTACAAGTAGCGTCACTGGCGGATACCAAGGCTATAGCAAATGTGCAAAAAGCAGTAGAGGGTTTCGTGCAAAGTGGTGATGATTTGGTACAATATACACAGTTATACGAACAAGTTAAAAAATATCAAAGAGTTACCTCACTAAACTAAAAACAATCTATGTATTCTGGAACAACCTTTCACCATAAATCTGGCAATGTACTAGGTGTGCATCAAAAGATAAACAAAGTAGCACATAGGCTTATAAGCCAACGTGACGACTCTTTTTTCCCAACTTTAAAAAACATTCAGCACTTCGAAGGCAAGAATGGTCCCGACGGTATCAAGCGCAAAAACCCTGGTGCAGACGAGCCCTGGCACTTCATTGACCCAAAAGACACTACAGATAATGAGCTAATTAGTCATATTAAGCATCATCAAGAAAACCTCACTCAAGCTTTGGCAAAAAATGACGAAGAGCGAGCAGCTTTTGAAGCAGCATGGTTATCGCACGCGGTTGTAGACGGTCTCACGCCCGCACATCACTTTCCTCTTGAAGAACATCTTGAAGAAGTGCGTGGCGAACCAAAGGAAACGCGAGACACGGTGCGCAAAAAACTTGTCATTCCTGGCGAAAGTAAGCGCGAAAAGATCAAAAATAACTGGGATTTCTGGGGCGCTAAAGGTGTTATGACTTCTCATGTATTATTTGAGCTAGGCGTTGCCAGCGCAATTACGCCGCTTCGTGCCAGTAAACTCACACTTAGTAACGAAGACATAAGGTGGCTTGAAAAAGATGGTTTCGAAAAGGTGTTTCTAAAATCACTCGAAGAAATTTCAAGTTTGCACATGTACGAAACATTTACTCACTGGGGCTGGACTCCTACACTTGCTAGACAAACTAAAAATGAACTAATACCTATCATTATCAAAACCGTTGCATTCGCTTGGCTAGAAAGTACAAGAAAAAACTAGAGAGGTACGTAAAAAGCTATTTGAGCGTTGCCATACTTCCTCGCATCAATAAGCTTCATATACTTTAGGCTTGGCGGTTCCTCGGAGGCTGGCCAATCAAGCAAGAACATGCCATCAGATTTAACATGCCTTGTTAGCTTCTCTACAACAAAAGGCTGCAAGTTGTCGTATGGTGGGGCAGCTATAACAATGTCGAACAACATGTTTTTGTTGTTACTAGACCAGCTGGATGCATTTGCTCGCACCACTTTGCATTGATCTTCTATTCTAAGCTTAGCCACACTTTCTTGCATCACTTTAACAGCTTTTACGTCTATATCGATAGACACAGTAGTTTTAGCACCTCGGCTAATAGCTTCAAACGAAAGTGCACCGGTACCCGCGAAAGCATCAAGCACACTAAGTCCTTCGATGCTGCCTAGTGAGTTAAATAAAGCACCACGAACTCGGTCGCTCATTGGGTGTGTGCGATGTCCTTTTGGCGCCTTAAATTGTAATCCGCCCAAGTTTCCAGCAATAATTCTCATAAGAGTAAGTATATAGTATTACAGCAAGTTTTCCACAGTTATATTTTTTTGGGTATTTAAAAGCAAACAAGCTTATGGTAGTATCCGTAGTTAGGTAGGGAATGTGTGTCTGTACGTACTTAGAAGTTGTTGTGGTGGACAATCGTAGTTACGCATTACAGGTAGCAACCCTACCTATTAAGAGAGCAAGCTTATGCTTGCTTTTTTAAGTTATATAGTGTATAATCTGTTCCATAGTTGGAGGGTAACTTCTAGCTCGTGACTCACTAAGGAGAGTGATTAAGCTGTTTCTCAAGAGGAAGCACAACATCAAGACAGTCAGTTTTTGGCAAGTTGTCAAAGCCTGGCTTACGGGTGAATCGTTTATCGACGTTGAACATCCAGAAATGGAAACTACGCGTCTGGTGAGGCGAATTGGTCAGGCGCAAAGCGCGCTTGCAAACAATGAGCCTGGAGCTGATTTTGTACTACGACGCCTTCGGGCAGAGCTGCAAAAACAGCCAAGTGAAGAGCCTTGCAAACAGGTTTCTACTTGTAGCCACGAGAATTGGCGAAATCACCACAACGAAACACTCACGCGTCAAAACGCATGGCGCCGCAATTGCGGTCATGGGCCGAGGCCTTAAAAAGCCTCGGCCCAACTCGGCATCTCAAGTGAGTCACATTTTACTGAATTTAAATAACCCTACACATGTAGGGTATTTTTTTATATAAAAAAATAGGGTGTGAGACCAAAGAATATTGCTACTCTTCGATCCCACACCCTTGCGTTAGGGTTACTGGGCGAAAGGTCGACAGACCTTTGCCTTAGTATCCGCAAGACGCAGACTGACTGTTCGCCGTTCCTTCGGCAAAGCACTCAGTTTGACTTCATGACTCTGGTTGTTGTTGCAGGCAAGCAGTTCGAGTTCACGACTCAGGCGTGCTTCATTTTGCTCACGCTCCTTCGCCCTTCTCTCGTACTTTTTCTGCTGCTTAGCTGCGCTCTTCTTCCATTTGCTAGAAGAAGAGCGAGCGACAAGCGCTCGAATCCCAAAGACTAGCGCAATCCCTGCCGACACGACAGCGACGGCGATAGCAACGTTCAGGATTGAACCAAGTGCCCAGTACAATCCATAACCAACGACGAAGATGATCAGCAAGCTTGCCGGGTTGAGTACAAAGAAAACCGGGTTACGGAATTCAAATGCAGTCGTCTCGTATGTGCTTTTATCTTCCCGCGTATGGGTCGTCACAACTTTCTTCTCAAACCAGACAGATGTGATCTCATGATCGTCCGGAAAGACAGCAGCCGGAGATTCTTCAAAGGGATGTATGAGGGGATTCAGATTGATCCCTCGAAACCCAAATAGAAGGCAAAGTGCCAAAGCGGCCACGTTTGCAATCTCAATGAAAAATCCAGCAATCAGGATAAACGTCCACTTCATCACCAGCCATGGTGGAAGTATGAACCCTGTGATCAGAGCTCGACGCCTCAGATCGCACTGGTCGATAGCAGCAGCGGGCCACCAGTCGAAACGGGTGCCGAGCCACTTCATCCAGCGAGGAGGATCCTTAGCGAACATCTCCTTTGGAACGATCACTTCGATCTGAGCTTCTATGCCAATCTGTTCTACGCCATCAAAATCATTTCTGATGCCGAAGACAGACGGTTCGTCAGCTTCGATTTCGTTGATCTGTTTCAACAAAGCGCCTCTTTCCCTGTAGAACAGTTTTTCTTGCTCCTCGGGGTGGTATGTCTCGCCGTAGAACTCTCGTTCAAGCTTGGAGATTTGCTTGTTAAGCAAACTCACACGAGGCTGATACCTAGAGACAACGGTTGCTCTATAGCCACCGGTGTCGTAACGGTCCGAAAAGACGCTCCTTGGTGTGTTCTTGTCGTCACCATCCTTAGGCCAGACAATCGTCGCGTGAACGATGTTTTTGCCTGGGCGGCGAAAACGAATGTGCTTCATCATGTTCTTGAGAGGCACGATGTAGCGATCGACTTCCTTTTCATCATTGGTGATGACGATCAAAAGCTGAGGGTTTGGATCCCCAATCGCCTGAAGGTTCGCTGCCGTTGCCTTCGAAATACACCAAGTTACAGCGGTGGACGAGTCCATATGACTCTTATCTTCTCCACCGATGAACAGACCTAGTGCATCTTCAGCAAGCAGCGCTTCTGTGCTTGTTGTCATGGTACTCCCTTGTGTAGGGTTGTTGATAGTGCCTTTTTGTAAAAGCAGTCTCAATAAATTGAGAGCAGCCTGATAGGGTTAATTGCTTAACCACACTAGGCTGCCCTCCGAATACTCTACACAAGAGCTATGTATACTATAGTATAAATATATAACTTTTGTCAATAAAAAATCGACTCGTAAAGTCGACAATTTATTTGGTGCGCGAGAGAGGACTTGAACCTCCACGGCCCTAAGGCCACCAGCCCCTCAAGCTGACGCGTCTACCAATTCCGCCACTCGCGCGTGAACCTCATTATATCATCTCTGTAGTTTCTCAGGAAAATATGCTACAATAACTGTAAGAGGAATGCCCATGAGGGCTTATTTTATTGTTTAAAACCATGACAGACCCAAAACTAATTCGTAACGTTGCTATTATTGCCCATGTTGACCACGGTAAAACTACTTTGGTTGATGGGTTATTAAAGCAATCTAACACTTTCCGTGACAATCAGGCGGAAATGAACCAAGATCTCATCATGGATAGCGGTGACCAAGAGCACGAACGTGGTATCACTATCACTGCAAAGCAAACTGCGGTCTATCACGATGACTACAAAATCAACATTATCGACACCCCAGGACACGCAGACTTTAGTGGAGAAGTAGAACGTACCCTCAATATGGCCGACGGCGTACTTTTGATTGTCGACGCCCAAGAAGGTCCAATGCCACAAACAAAGTTTGTGTTGTCTAAAGCACTTGAGCTAGGGCTTAAGCCAGTAGTCGTCGTAAACAAAATCGACAAACCATCTCGACGTATAGCTGAAGTTAAAGACGAAATTGACGATCTATTTCTAGAGCTCGCAATCGACGATTCTCAGCTCCATTACCCTATGTACTTCGCAATTGGACGTGAAGGTAAAGCTTGGAAGGAAATGCCAGAAAATCCCGAAGAAAAAGGTGACTTAGCTCCAATATTCGACGCAATTATAAACGATATTCCAGCTCCAGAAGTTGACACAACCAAACCACTCCAACTTTTGGTAACATCGTTGCAATATGACAGCTTTTTGGGCAAATACGCAATCGGTCGTATCTCTCGTGGATCTATCAAAAAAGCTCAACAAGTAGTACTGATAAAAGCCGACGGTACCAAAGTAAATGCTAAAATCGACAAGCTATTTGCCTACCGTGGTCTCAACCGTGAAGAAATCGACAGCGCAATTGCTGGTGACATTGTAGCTCTAACTGGTATTGGCGACGCGCATATTGGTGAAACTATTGCCGATAGCGAAAATCCTGAAGCTTTGCCGGTACTAGAAGTTGAAGCGCCGACACTCTCTATGTATTTAGGCCCAAACACCAGCCCGCTCAAGGGTAAAGAAGGTGAATTTACGACATCTCGCCAGATTGGTGATCGTTTGAAGCAAGAGCTAGAAACAAACGTTGCACTTCGAGTAGAAGACGAAGGCATTGGTTTCAAAGTATCTGGTCGTGGTGAGCTACACCTTTCAGTTCTTATCGAAACACTCCGTCGTGAAGGTTATGAATTTGAAGTTGGCCGCCCGCAAGTAGTGACTATCCAAAAAGATGGTGTTGAACAAGAACCAGTAGAAGAGCTACTAATCGAAGTTGGCTCAGAATTTGTTGGTGCGATATCACAAGAACTTGGTCAACGTCGTGGTGAAATGACACATCAAGAAACAACTAGCTCAGGCGCAATACGTCAGACCTATATTATTGCAACACGTAGCCTTATTGGCCTTCGAAACTTACTCATGACTGCGACTAAAGGTACAGTTATCATGCACAGTTTGCCTCATGGTTATCAACCAATGGGTCCAAAACTACAGCAGCACCGAAACGGCGCCTTGATTGCAACCGAAGCCGGCTCTACAACTGCCTACGCTCTAGATAACTCTGCAGCTCGTGGAATCTTGTATGTAGGTCCAGGCACAACTGTGTATCAAGGTATGATCGTTGGCTTGTATAACCGTCAAGGTGACTTAGACGTCAATGTATGTAAAGGCAAACAACTTACCAACATGCGTACAAGTAGCAGTGACGGAACAGTACAGCTAACGCCTTTTACCGACCTTTCACTTGAGCAATCAATCGACTTTATTGAAGATGACGAGCTATTAGAAGTAACTCCAAAAAGTCTACGTTTACGTAAACGACATCTAGACCCGAACCAACGCAAACGCAAAAAATAGTAACTACATTACAAACTTTGCAATATTGTTTATATTGTTATAAAATATAGTTATAAGAATATGTAGGAGCGAAGTTATGGCAGAGACAATAGACAAACCAAGAATCATCACACAGGTACGTCATGCTCAATCCGACTACAACGAAGGCAAAGAGCTACGTGAGCAAAACCCGACATACGTCGAGTTTCTGAAACTTCGTGACGACTACATAAAACTACGCAACCAAGATACATCAGCTGAGACATTTGTAGGCTTCAGCGAAGAAACCAAGCTTGCGCTCATCGCTGCACAGGCGCTAGGCGAGCAGCTAATGTATGACAAAACATTTGTTGTTGGTGCAGACGATGCAAATACAGATATCACAGAGTACGGAGAATATCAGGCGCTACAAACAGGTATTGGGCTACGCGAGGAATATGGCGACGCAGTTCCTGATATTGTCTACACTTCACCGTATCTACGCACCAAAAAAACTCTTGGACTTTTACAAGAAGGCTGGCCGGAACTGAGTGAAGTCAAAGTTGTCGAAGATGAGCGTTTACGCGAACAAGAGCATGGCTTGCGTACTGTATATGCCGACTGGCGTGTCGCTGAGGTTATGTTTCCTGACCAAAGACTACTTCGTTCAGCTCAAGGTCCTTACTGGTACAGATACCCGCAGGGCGAAAACGTACCGGATGTTCGTGAAAGAGCTAGGTCTATGTTTACAACTTTTGTTCGTGAACATGCAGACCAGCATGTTATGGTTATTACTCACCACCTTTTCAAACTTGCATGGCGCGCAAATCATGAAAGATGGAAAGATGTAGAATTTATTAGGCAAAACCGTGAAAATCGACCAGATAACTGTGGTGTGACGACGTATGCTTTTGACAAAAATAGCGGCAAAAACGGCAAACTCGTCATTCCAAGTGGCGGATACAGCAAAGTATATTACGACAAAAAGTAAAAAACCCGCCCCAGTCAATTTAATGACAATGGGACGGGCTATTCACACAGTTTTCGTGAGGGCCGCGATGACGCTTGAACTCGCGTAGTGAGTTTTTGATGGGATTGATGTGTACCACCGTAATAATCACGACACCAAGTATTGCAGCCACAGGGTCGAGCCAGAAGTTACTCTTGCTCAGACCAATGATCAGGTAGGCCAAAGAGGCCAATCCTGAAGCTGCCATATCACCAAAAAGGTGAATTTTAGCAGCGACTGCGTTGCTGTCGTCATGTGCGTGCGAGTGCAGTTTGGATGCGTAATGCCAATTAACGGCAAAGCTCGAACCTGCAAGCACAAATGCCAGCCAAATTCCTGCCGATGCAGTCTCGTGTGAAGACTCAATCAGGAAGAACAAGCAGGCAGCTGCAATCGCTGCAAGCGCACTGAGAGCGGGTGCAAGAGGCAAGATGTAGCACGTCATCAAACGTGACAACTTCTGACCTTCCATGCGACGTGCCCAACGGTTCAGTCCCAATATCGGGGCCTCTGCCATGTTGTGTGCGCCATCAACTGCCAAAGCAATTCTTCCGCCTAGCACTGCAACCAGAAGCTGCAACATGCCGAGCAGTAGAAATACTTTGATTGCACGTCCGAGAGTCTCGTCCGATGCGTCATGGCCGTGGTGACATTCGTCACTGTGTGAATGTGCGTGTTCGTGAGAGTGTGACAATCATATCACCACCTTTCAAGTAGAAGTTACGAACAGTAGTACTTTAACATAAAAATTGTATAATTTCAACAACCTTATGCTTGGTCAATTCAAAAATATATACTACAATATACAAAGCGTATTTACGCAAAACATTCCACACCTTAACAAGGAGTTCTGATGACGGCGACAAAAATCGCTGAAGGCAAAACCAAGGTCATTTACGATGCCAGTGGCCAAGATGTTCCAGATCACGGATGTACAACCTGCAAAAAGGTACTGATTGTCTCCAAAGACGACATCACCGCAGGTGATGGCAAGGCTCGTGAAACACTTTCGGGCAAGGCAGAGGCGTGCAACACGACGACGGTCAATGTCTTCAAGTTGCTCAAAGCCAAAGGCATACCGACTCATTTTCTGAGTTGGTATGACGACAAGAGCTTTCTGGCACTTCAGGCAGAAATGATTCCGCTCGAGGTTGTCACACGAAGGTTTGCAGCAGGTTCGTACCTCAAACGCAACCCGGAAGTTCCAAAGGATCACGTCTTCGACATGATCGAGTACGAATTGTTCTACAAGGATGACAAGCTGCACGACCCGTTTGTGGTCTTTGACCATATCTACGGGAGTGGCACTCTACAGCTCCACCGAGCTGATGTGCCCACGAATTCCGGAAAGCATGTCAGCCATCTCAAGACCATTGAGTTTTACGCGGATTTCGATCAGATGCGCATCATTGCTCTTCAGGCTTTCCTCATCCTCGAGGAAGCTTGGCTAGAGCTCGGCCTCGTGTTGTATGACATGAAGATCGAGTTCGGTCTGGTAGAGGACGGTCTGGGCGGCAAACGTCTGGTATTGGCAGATGTCATTACCAACGACGAGTGGCGCCTTCGTGACGGTGACGGCAATCAGCTCGACAAGCAGGTCTTTCGTGACGCTGTTCGCAACAACACCGTCGATGAAGCCGTAGATGGCATCATCGAGAACTACGAGATGATCGCAAAGCTCAGCGAGTTCCTACCAAAGATGGCTCGCGTCTAAGTGAAGGTGTGAAGATGGGTCTGGTGTGCAGCATAATGCTGTCGCCAGGCCCTTTTTTCATGTCAGCGAATACTTTTGTAGGTAGGCGATTCCTTTTGGTGTCTCATGACGATTTGCCATAGCTGAAGGTTGCGACTTCGAAAACCCGCGGCACATGAAAGCAAATAGTACTCCCACATGCGCTTGAACCTTTCGTCGTAAAAATTCCCCAACTCTTTCCAATGCTTTATAAAATTTTTGTGCCACGCTATTAAAGTTTTGTCATAGTCGGGGCCAAAGTTGTGAATATCTTCTATCACAAGCTTACCCTCAATAGCTTTAGATACTTGAGTGATTGAAGGTAGGTTGCCGCCAGGAAAAATATATCTATCCATCCACGGATCACCAGATCTAACAGATGAATTGCTACCGATTGTATGGTGCAGCATCAACCCATCATCGTTAAGTAGTTTTTGGCATATACCAAAGAATTTCTTGTAGTTTTTATAACCAACATGCTCCAGCATACCGATAGATACAATCCTGTCGAATTTACCCGTCATATCTCTATAATCTTTTTGCATTATTTTTACACTTAAGCCTTTTGTGCGTTTTCGAGCAAGTTTGACCTGTTCAGCTGCAGGACTAATGCCCGTTACTTTTACCCCATAATTTCTAGCAGCATATTCGGAAAATCCACCCCAGCCGCAGCCGATATCTAGTACTGTCATACCTTTTTTGAGCTCCAACTTATCGCATATAAGTTTTAGTTTGGCTTCTTGCGCTTCGTCTAATGTTTTGGCATTTTTCCAGTAGCCGCAAGAATATATCATTCGTTTGTCGAGCATACGTTCGTACAAATCATTACCAATATTGTAGTGGTGAGAGGCATTTTTCTTGGCACGTTTGTGTGTTTGTCTATTGGTTATCAGAGTCACAACACTGAGTAAAACAATTTCACGACTAGGTCGTACTTGTTCTTCTATTTTGGCATTTATAACCTTAGTCATCAGCTTATCTAAAGCTTTACAATCCCACCAGCCATCCATGTAAGACTCGCCAATGCCAAGACCTTGGTGTCGGACTGCTCTCGTATAAAAACGTTCATCGTGTACTTGTACATCAAAGTCTCTAGGACCGTTAATCTCTATACCCGCAAGCTTCAGCAGGCTAGTAGCGATGCTTTTATCACGATCAGCCATATCACTTTTATGATACGCCTATATATATGTGGTGTCTAGAAATGGTCTCGTATATGAGAGAAACTGTAGTCCCAGTCGGCGTCAGCTTTTTTGTGAGGATTGAATATATTTTCAGGGTCAAAAATATATTTTGTCTTTTTAAAAATTTCTAGCATTTCAGGTCCGTACATTTCTTTTAGCCACGGTCCACGTACCAAGCCGTCGTTGTGCTCACCACTTAGACTTCCACCATATTTCAGAACCAATTGATTAACTTCTTTCATCGCAGGTAGTAGCTTGCGTCGGTCACTTGGCTCTTCTAGTTTCATAAGTGGAATGATGTGGAAGTTTCCATCGCCCAAGTGGCCTGCAATTGTCGCAAGTAGTTTGTACTTTTTGATAATCTTACGAACTTGAGGTAGAAATTCAGCTAGATGCTCAGGATTTACTACAAAGTCATCAATAAATGGCGCGGTATGCTTATCTTTTACCTTGCTTCGAAGTAGCTGGAAACTTTGGCGGCGCATTATCCAAAACTTCTCGCTCTTTCCTTCGGTTGGATCTTCTTCAAACCCATTAATCTCATAGCGAGCATGATATTTACTAAGGGCTGCATGTGTTTCTTTTATTCGTGTTCTCACAACATCTTCTGTCTCGCCGTTAAATTCAATCATAAGAATAAGCTTGGGAATTCCACGCAAAAATTGCAGGCCAGTAGGTGCAAGTCCAAATAGCAATTTGAGCCATTTCATCAGGCCTAATCTCGGTAAGAAGCTTGGCAAAAATTTCATACCTAGTAGCATTGTTGCATCGTCAAAACATTCTAAAGTCGCGGGCTTATGCGCTAATACTTTTGGTATGAGTTCACCGAGGTCGTCTATGTCTTTAAGAAACAACACAAGAAGTCCAGAGTGCTTACGCCGGTTTACGAGCTTAAACTGCGCTTTAGTAACAAGTCCAAGAGTACCTTGAGCTCCAACTATAGCTTTATTTAGGTCAAATATGCCTGTTTCACGATCCCACACATTCCATAGGTGGTAGCCTGTAGAATCTTTACTCACATTTGGCTTGGCGTTCTTTATAAGGTCGTAGTTATCTTCGAGTAGTTCATACATTTCCTTGTATACTTTGCCTTCAAAGTCTTTTTGAGCCATTTTCTTTATAAGCTGCGGGCGAGTGAGTGGTTTTACTTGTCTGCGCACACCATCTGCAAATATAAAGTCTGTAGATGTGACGTATTTATCAGTTTTGCCATACTCAAGAGATTTTTCACCACCTGAGTTGTTATTTACCATACCACCAACCGTACACAGGTCGCGGCTAGCAGGGTAGCTTGGTAGTAAACTATTATGCTCTATAGTTTTTAAGTCAAAATCTCGGTAGTAAACTCCCGGCTGAGTTGTTGCGGTTTCGTGATTAACATCAATAATCATATTGAGGTGCTTAGAAAAATCAACGATAATCGAGTCATTTATCGCGCCACCAGACATATCAGTACCAGCTGAACGGGCGGTGAGAGACAGATGGGGGTGCTTCTTTTTATTTTTGCTTACAAATTGAGTCAACAGCTCAACATCTTCACTATCAAGGGGATAGGCAACCAGTCGAGGAACTATCTCAAACATACTCGCATCATGCGAATATGCTTTAAGAGTTTCATCGTCAGTCAACAGCTCACCCTTAAACCCGATTTCTCGGATATCGTGTTTAAACTCACTCATTGCTTACAAGCATAAACTTATTGCAGCTCAGACGCAAGAGATATATACTTGTCACAATGGTCAACAAAAAAACAAATGAGGAAAAACGACAGATAGTCGTTGTCGGTGGAGGCTTTGGTGGCATAAAAGCAGCACTAGAGCTTAGTCGCAATTCAGAGTTTGAAGTCACACTTGTCTCAGACAAAGCCGACTTTCGCTACAACCCAACACTTTTTCATACCGCAACTGGTGGGTTATTTCGCCAATCTGCAATTCCATTAGAGGAAATACTCCGTGGTGGAAATATCAAATTCATTCAGGGCGAGCTAGTCAAAATAGACAGAGTGACTCGCTCGATTGAGCTAAGTGACGACAAGATAGTCGCTTACGACAAGCTCGTACTCGCACTTGGAGTGGTGACAAACTACTTCGGCGTTGAAGGTCTAAAAGAATTTTCATATGGTATCAAATCGCCCGAAGAAGTCGCTCACTTCAAAAAGCACCTACATACAATACTGCAAACTGAGCATAAGCCAGACGTCAACTACATCATCGTAGGCGGTGGTCCTACAGGTGTTGAGCTAGCCGGCGTGCTACCTACCTACATGAAGCAAATCATGAAACACCACAATATAAAACGCAAAAAAATTAATGTCAAAATTATCGAAGCCTCACCTCGTCTTTTGCCTCGTTCAGCCGAAAAAGTATCCGAAGCCGTAGCAAAACGACTCAAAAAACTCGGCGTTGAAGTACTGGTGGGCAAAATAGTCCAAGAGCTCGACGAAGACAGCTTAATGGTAAGTAGCAAAGATATACCAAGCCACTCAGTTGTATGGACTGCCGGTACGTCAAACAATCCATTCTTTAAACTAAACGATTTCACTCTTACAGAAAGAGGTAAAGTAGCTGTAGATGAACATCTAATGGCTGAAAAAGACGTTTATGTTATAGGCGACAACGCCAGCACGCCATACTCCGGCTTAGCGCAGACTGCTGTGTATGACGGACATTATGTTGCACATGATATCGAAGCCAAACATCATGGCAACGAAGGTAGCGCCTACAGGCCGAAATATCCTGCTACTGTAGTGCCTGTTGGCTATGGCTGGGCGGCTTTTGAATACAAAAAGCTCAGAATTACTGGTTGGCTTGGCTGGTTCATACGACAAGCAGCCGACTGGGTTGGCTATCACGACCTGCAGCCGTGGTGGAAAGCATCAGAGCAGTGGATGACAGAGTTTGGTAAAGAAGAAGATTGCGATGTATGCTCAAATGCGAAGTAGAGTTGTTATAATGTGTACTAAATCAAAGGGGATATAATATGGAATTTTTATTTGTAGTATTGATAGCATTTATCATATTGATACTTAGCGGCATCAAAGTTATCAACCAATACGAGCGCGGTGTTGTTCTGACGCTTGGTCGCTTTAGCGGTATTCGCGAGCCGGGGCTGCGCATTGTAGTTCCTATTTTCCAAAAGCTAACTCGAGTTGATATTCGCTCAACACCTATAGATGTACCAAAACAAGAAGTCATCACAAAAGATAACGTGACTGTTGGTGTCGATGCTGTGGTGTATTTTAAAGTAATTGATGCACCAAAATCTGTACTCGAAACAACCAACTATGTATATGCGACTAGCCAATTCGCTCAAGCAGCGCTTCGTGATGTAGCCGGAAATGCTGACATGGACGAGCTCCTCAGCAAGCGCGATCAAATCTCTCAACAAATAAAAGAGATTGTCGATGCCGAAACTGACAAATGGGGAATTGATGTCGAAAATGTAAAAATTCAGAACATTGAGCTGCCTCAAGACATGAAACGAGCGATGGCCAAACAAGCTGAGGCCGAGCGTGAGCGCCGCGCAGTTATTATTACGGCAGAAGGTGAAAAAGCAGCTGCAGCGGCTGTAGCAGAGGCTGCAGGCATGCTAAGTAGGATTCCTGGCGGTATAAGCATACGTACATTGCAAACTCTCGAGAAAATTGCCGTAGAACCATCACAAAAGACCGTTCTCGTACTACCTACCGACATAGTTGGCGCCGTTGGCGACATCATGAAAAAACAGTAGACTTTGCAAGCATAAACAATTTGTTGTGTGATATAGTAATTATGTATATATCATGGCAAATATTACGAACAATCCAAACAGACTTATCATAGGCGCGACAGGTGGGATTGGTGTCGGTAAGAGTACTGCTCTTAAGGAGTTTGTGCGACTTGGCGTACAAGTAATTGATGTTGATGATATCTCTCGACAAGTAACACAGCCGAAGCTGCCAGCTTATTTAGAAGTTGCCGAGCATTTCCCCGATTTTATTGATTCTCGAGGGTTCATTGCACGAAAGGCACTGGGCAAACATATATTCGACTCTAAAAATATAAAAGATCGCAAAAAACTCGAGGCAATACAGAGGCCATACATAGCCGATGAGTTGAAAAGACAGCTCGCCAATCCTGATGGGCATTACACAATCATGGAGTCTGCTTTGCTTTTTGAAACTGGAAGTGACAAAAAGGTAGACAGAACTCTAGTCATAGATGCAAATGAAGATGTACAAAGAAGGCGTGCAGTATCTCGTGGGTTAGACCTTGAAACCGTCGATGAAATAATGGGCCTGCAACTTAGCAGAAGGCAGAGACTTGAACGTGCAAACGACGTCATCAAAAACAATGGCAATGAGCAACAACTCCTCATTGCAGTCAATGCCATACATTTTGCTCATTATCTACCTCTAGCACTCGCCAAAAACCCTCAAGTAGGTGAATAGAGAAGCAAACAAAAAACCCGATACTAAAGTATCAGGTTTATTGTTTGGTGGCTCCTCTCGGACTCGAACCGAGGACACAAGGCTCTTCAAGCCTCTGCTCTACCAACTGAGCTAAAGAGCCACATACGGTAACAACAAGTTTACATTATAACAGGTTAATTGTCACCAATTCTTTTAACCGAGACTTGGAAGACACTCGTCTCTCTAATCTCTGCTCCGTGGTTGAGGTAGAAGCGATGTGCTTCCTTTCGACTCGGGTTGGATGTAAAGCTAAGGTCGACGCCTTGCTCTTCGCACCAGTACATCATAGCTTGCCACACTCTATCGCCAATACCTTGGCCTCGCAGTTGCGGGTCGGTAACGAAATCTTCAAGATATCCTTGTTTGCTCACCCCCGGTCCCATCAGAAGATTCATTGTCGCTGCTCCAACTATCAAACCATCAAGCCTTGCGACAAGTTGGTCATGATGAGGAGACTCGACTATAGCGCGTAGTACATCTTCAGCCATTGGCTCATCGCTCAGTCGTTCAGACAAAAAGGGCATAAGCCTGCCAATCCCCGCAGCGTCAGCTTCGGAGTATTCATTCAATCTCTCTACAATTACGTCTGGTTTGTTCATAGTTCAAGTATCGGAGCTATCTACACTAAGTGCAAGCATAAGGTTGAATGCGCCTGAAGTGGTTATGCTAAAATATTAGCAATGAAGAAAATACAAAAGAAAAAGATACTGTTATCTGTGCTTGCAGTCGTTGGTCTTGTAGTAGTAGGGCTTATTTCTGGAGCTATCCCTTTTACCTACGGTACTGTAAAGTGTGGTCATTTTCCTGTCAAATCAAGTAATTTTGCTGCTTCTTACTCATATGAGCTACCGAATAATAAAGAATACTGGAGCCCTGATCCATTGAGTTCTTATGAATTTTGTACTTCGGCCGAAGCCGAAGCTGAGGGTTATCACAAGTCTATATCTTTCGACTAATTTTTAAAAAGACCTGTCGAGGCTGATGAAAGATAGAACAACTATTTTTCTCATACTAATACTTTAACAAATTTATATCAGCGCTTCTAGGAGCTCGGGAAATGCGTCAGTTTTCATGCTACGAAGGGTAAAATGACCATATTCGTGGAATGTTCTAACAGTGGCAGAGGGTATCTTTTCTTTAATAAAATCTTCTGACTCATGCATAGGCTTGCCGTCGTCATCAGATGAGAAGATTAATAATTTATTGACCCTGTCAGCAATAGTTGGGTCAATTTCAAAATCAAAAAAATCAATGTCATATTCATGATCAAGATTAAGCCATGGAGCTACGAGTACGACTTTATCTACAGAAAGTTCAGGATGTTCGCTGAGATAACGTACCCAAAATCCCGCGCCCATACTATGACCCACCAGTATCGTGTCCGAATTGATATCAAATCTTTCTACTTCTGCAACGAATGATTCGTATACTGGCTCGTATACATTTGGTACCTCGGGCGTATCTGCCTTGATCCCATGGATCATTAGATGCTTTTGTAGCCACGGCAACCAGTGAGAGTTGCTAGCACTTGGATATGCCTCGTTATAGTATTCATCTTTATCAGGTAGACCATGAAGGATAATTGCGTTACTCATAGTCTAACTATAGCAAAAAAGATTTTATAAAATCAGATCTTCTGAGTTGACGCCAAGCACTAAATCAGTTCGATTTGGGTATTCTTTTGTGGCTCGTTGTTTAAACCCAAACGATTTATATAGGTCTATGACATGTTGGTTCCATTCGGCCGAGTTTGTTTGGATACTGTAGTTTAGTGGTATATCGGTATTTTGCATGCCGATTTCGTTGTTTCTTTCAAAGAAAGCTTTTAGCAGTTCCCGAGCGATACCCTGACGTTGATGTGACTCTTTGACAGCTAGTTCGCAAACATATAGCGTGTCCTGCGGATATTGTTCGTTGCCTTCAGACGCCCGTTCATAGCCCATGACCATAGCAATTGGTTCGTCGTTTTCAAGCAGAACTAAACTATGTTCCCACTTGTCCAGCAGTACTCTGTCTCCCTTTGTCTCAGCTAGTATGTCATCAGTCGTATACTCGACGCCAGGTATTAGGTTGGCCAGTGCAGTTAGTTGAACTGCAAACCTTTCAGCCAGTTCCTTTGTCAGTTTTTCAGGACTAATCTTTGGTGAATTATTATATTCGGTCATGTTGGTATTATATCAGCTCAAATATTGTTAAAACGAACCAGTTTTCACTTCGCCAGCGCGTTTGTAGCTAGCGAATATCACGCCACTAGGTGCGGTTTTGGTTTCTATTAGTTCAAATGCAGCTGGGATTGTGCCTTCGGCAAAGAGTTTTTTGCCTTTGCCCAGTAGCACTGGAAATGTCTTTAGCCATAGTTCGTCTACAAGGTCCTGCTGGAATAATGTCTGTGCGAGATTGGCGCTGCCCTGGACTTGCAGCATAGGGCCATCTTCTACTTTCAGAGACTTTAGTTTGGCCACAACATCACCAGTGATCAATGAAGCCTCTTGCCACGGTAGATCTAGGTCGGAATCGCTCGACACGACATACTTTTTTGCCTTTTTGAAACTCGCGCCAATAGGGCTATTCTCATTTTTTGGCCAATAACCAGACCACATATTGTAGGTTTTTCTACCCAGCAACAAGTCAAAAGGCATACTCATCTGTTCGACCATCATTTTGCCAAACACTTCGTCAGAATAAGGTACTGTCCAGCCGCCGTATTTGAACCCACTATCAACATCTTCATCTGGCCCACCCGGAGCTTGCATGACACCATCGAGACTAATGAAAGATAAAACAACTATTTTTCTCATGCTTATATTGTAACAAACTAGATAAACTCTGATTCAAGCGGTTTATTTATTGTGTCTGTTGGTAGCTTTCCTGGGTGCAGACTATCACTACTTATTAATGCTTCCTTAGAGAGTAACACCAGGTGCTGTAAGTGCTCATGCTTTGAAGACATAGGTAAGAGACATATACTAATATCATCATGGAAGTTGAAAAGCAAACAGACATAAAGAGCCGCGACCAGTTTGTTGCACAAGTAGCTAGTAATATCCAAGATAGCTTCAATGATGACAATGATGAAGCCTATATTTTTGGCCTTTCTGGTAAATGGGGCGAAGGCAAGACGACATTTCTAGATTCACTAGAGGAACAGTTAGCCGATAATGTCCGAGTTGTGAAAGTAAATCCATGGAAATATGCAGATGATAAGGTGTCCTTCCTACGAGTATTTTTGAAGAAGATAAATGAGGTCGTACCCTACTCTGAGTTAGTAGAATCTAAGCACACGAAACTATTAGCTGTGCGTAAATTATGGCGCTGGACAACCAAGTGGAGTCGCAACCGCAAGCTGCGCCCGCTATACGACGATGTTTCGAGGAATCGCGTTAACTACCCGATGCTCATACTAGCGCTCATCAGCGTGAGTGTTCTGATCGTTGTATATAACTTTTTGCTGAGCGCTGAGATAAAGACTTTTATAACTACGAACAAGTGGTTCATTACCGCCTTGATAGTGCCTGTCGTGCTGGCAGCAGGCCAAGCGCTAATAACCAGCCAGAAAAGCCACCACGCCTTAACGACGTTAGATAGTTTTGATGAACTAATGTCGCGAATCACAAGGAACTTTCACTATCACTACTATTGGCTACTGCGTACAAAATGGCCACGCAAACATCCAACCCAGCTATTAGTTTTCGTTGATGATCTTGACCGAGTTACTGGTAGCAAAGCGATAGAGGTCCTAGATAATCTGCGTACATTTTTTGATAATAGCTCATTTGCCTTTCTGGTCGCAGGAGATCACACAGTAATCGAGAGACACCTCGGTAAGGAATTGCTACCCGACAGTACCAACGCGGCTGAGCGAAATGAAGAAGGGCGACGATTCCTTAAAAAAATATTCAACGTATACTGGAGGCTGCCTCTTCCAATAGTCCCTGAAGTTGACAGATTTATAGACGAAAGAGTGCTCAATTACAGGACCGAAGATGGCCGCAAATTACTTACGAGAGTTGGCCTAATACTCGGTAATTCAGAACGACGCGAAATATTCAAAAAACAACTTTCTTATTATTTTGATAATAACTTCAGGAACATGCTGAGATTTGTTGAGCGTGTTGAGTTTTCTTTTGATGTTATTGATGCGCAGCTCAATAACGATGAGATTAGCGACGAAAAGAAAACATACTTCAAAGACATGAAACGGCATCCGTTGCACGTTGTGCGCATCCTGCTACTAGAGGAAATAGCTAATCCTTTCTATGAAGTCGCTCTTTCAGACACTTCTGTTTTTAAAGATTTAGAGAAGATAGCCGCAAGCGGTAACGATATCGAATTAAACATGCTGCTCGAATCGTACGAAGGTATTCTCAGCAGTGAGCAGAAAAAACTCTTGCGAAACCTATTAAAAGACACGCCTCGCTTTTTCGACGGAACGGGGGTTAAGGTCCGAAGCTTTACACCCTACTTCTACTTATCGAGTGATTCGAGTTTCGGGGATGAAAGAGGGCTTTCTCCAAGCGAGTTTGTTGAGCGACTTAAGGGCGCTGACGCTACAAATCTGAAAAATATAATCGAAAACCTAGGTGATGATCAAATGCAGAAAGTTATCAAAAAGGTGCTCGATGAGATAAAAACGTCACCAGAAAATTCAGCAACTCTTTTGCAGAGTTTATACGGCGGCATGTTGTTAGTGGAACAAAGGTTCTCTGTCCAGAATGAAGTACAGCAACAGATTGACCCCTCGGTTGTATCGAGCGCAATTGATGCAAGCAAAGATACTGCGATACGCAACGCCCTGCTGATTGCCTACACATCTTGGCTGCACCATACGAACACCTCTGTAGCAGTGCCTTTTGAATTCGCTAAGGCATTAAATGAAGAAGACATAATTGAATTGGCCGAACGTGATACCTTGTCGTTGGAACTATCAAAAATGGTTGTCGGCTGGTTCGTGAATAACATGCAGATCGAACCTAGCTCCGCTATCACGACATTTAAAAAGGTCTTAGGCATAACAAATACTGATGCGCTCTATGAATATCTAACTCCAGCGAAAGACCAGCTAGTGACCACCTACGTATCTGGACGTGACGAAGAAGAACGCAATCTAGCTATAGAGCTTATCAGTGATTATCTGGACCAAGATGTTATGGATGAGCTGCGTACCAAAATAAGTGCATTGCTTCGTGCGGATGATCAGGCTATGTGGAGCCGCAGTGACGAAAACGTACGGCACAATTTATTCACTTTCGATGAGCTCGATGCGATATTACTTGAAAGCTTTGTTGAGATCAACGACTATTCTAGCCTGCGTGCGCGGATGTTATTCGCCTCAGACAAGTTACGTAATAAGGACTTACTATGGGCACTCCTGATTCAAGATAAGATTGCTCTCATCACGGCATCTTTGGTCAACTTCGTGGGGCAGCAGAATTACCTTGCCGCACTCTACCCCAACGAGAACCATGCTCAGTCCATATTTGAGGCGGCATACGAGTCACTTAAGGACCAGCCACAAGAGTATAGCTCGCTACAATATTTTAATCGTAGCCACCTATACTTTGCGCAACTAAACACAATTCCTAATCGTCGTTCTATCACGAGCAGAGTTACTCACTCAAAAAGTATCAATCCTAATGCAAAAGCACAGCTTGAACGAATAATTAACACTGAATGGCCAAAGCCCTAAACCTTTTGCGGTGATACCCAGCTCTGTGTTCGGATGTGCCTCGATCCACGCTCTGTCCCTGATATAACAAATAATCTTCGCATCGTCAGGAGCGGCTTTTTCAATAGTAACTGAGCGGTCGTTTTCCATGAGCTAATTGTACAAAATTAAACGATCTTTTGCTCGTTTTTCAGGCTAGCAATGATCTTATCTTGCCTGCGTTTGCGCGTTTCCTCTGTTTTGGCTGTTTGTAGACGCCAGCCAATAGCGTAGGTATTTGATTTGTTGAGAGTCGCATAAAACTTTTCAGCAACAGGATGATTTTTTAGTTCAGCAAGGAAATCATCAGGGACAGTCATTTGACTAGGTGTATCATACGCGGCATCCCAACGTCCATCTTCCTTTGCTTGATTTACCTCTGATATTCCGGCTGGCATCATCAGGCCTGCCTCGGTGAGTCGTGCAATATATTCGATATTGCGTTTCGACCACATGCTCTTTGCGCGTCGCGGGGTGAATTTTTGAAGATAGTAAAGTTCATCTCCACCTTTTCCTAAACTATCGATCCAGCCAAAGCATAATGCTTCTTGCAAAGCCTCTGCTGCGGTAACAGACTTTACGCCTGATGCCTTTTTATAGACTTTCAGCCACACACCATCGACTTTGGCATGATTTTTGTCTAGCCAGCGGCGCCACGCTGCAGAATCTTTGAATGGGAGGATTTCGTAGTCAGGTTTCATATTCTAATGATAACAAAAAAGTACCGAACACTAAGTCCGGTACTTTTAAGTGGTTTGTTAAAAACTTAGTAAGCTTTTTTCGCGCCGTCTTCTACTGCTTTTTCAGCGTTGTCTTTTGACATCATTGCACAAACAGTTGTTCCACACTTCGCGTGCTTGCCCTTGGCCATGTAGCCACCTTTTTTAGTTTGTACGATCTCTGGAGCTGACAATTCAACGCCCTTTTCCTTACATTTAACGCAATATCCTGTAACCATGTCTATCTCCCCTTGAACATTTGTTGTTCATTATAAATTTGGTGCGGGTGAAGAGACTCTAACTCTCGACCTCTTCCTTGGCAAGGAAGCGCTCTAAACAACTGAGCTACACCCGCATGTACCGACCGATTATATCGAAATTACCGAGTTAGCACAACTTGGACTGTTTCTTGGTACAATCGTGCTATGGCAAAACAAAACGTAACTGCAATAGATTTAAAGCTCATAGCGTTTTTTAAGAGAACTTTTATCCCTGTTGCTAGGTTTTCTATCTTTCTTATATTCTTTTGGTTTGGATTTATAAAGTTACTTGGTTTGAGCCCTGCTAGTCCACTCGCACAAGCTTTGGTGGCAAATACGGTTGGTACACAATATTTCGACATATTGTTTTATGTGCTTGCGATTTTAGAATGTACTATTGGAATTTTATTCCTCTTTCCCAAAGCGACTCGCATAGTAGTCCCATTACTGCTGATTCATATGCTTATCGTCTGCTCACCACTGTTACTCGTACCTAGTTATACTTGGCAGCAGTTTGGAGTACCGACACTAGAAGGCCAATATATTATCAAAAATGTAGTTGTCATTGCGGTAGCTATTGGTATAGCTGCATCAACAAAACCCCTAGATAAGCGCAAATAACTGACGCTTTTTGCTACAATGTATCCTATGGCGCCTTGGCCGAGAAGTTAGGCAACGGTCTGCAAAACCGTGTAGACGGGAGCGTTACCCGTAGGTGCCTCCATATTTTAAATAGTCTGATGAAAATCCAGGCTATTTTTGTTTTAAGACGTCGAGTAGCTCAGGAAAAGTTGGCTGGAAAAAGTGACCGCGGTCTTCAAATATATGAGCAGTCGCATTTGGAAGCTCTGTAAGAAACTTCTCAAACTCTGTAAACGGACAAATGGGGTCGTCTTTGCTGTGAAACAAATGTATTTCGTCGCTACTTTCAACCAGATTCTTCGCTGATGTAACGCAAAATGAGCCGACACCTTCTACAGAATCGTCACTATGAGAAGGCGAGACGAGTATGATACGCCGGACTTTTTCATGAAGAGGTGATTCGTTGAGGTATTTTGCAAGAAACATTGCTCCGAGAGAGTAGCCAATAAGAGAAACATCACTACCAAAAAACGGAATGAGCTTTTCAAAGTATATCTTCCATTCTTCATATTGTGCATTTTGTTTGTTTGGAAAATCAGGCATTAAAACATCGGTATCAGTAAGCTCGTTTGCTATCCAATCGCGCCATCCTGGTGTTTTGATAAGCCTCTCGTATTCAATTCGGCTCTCTTTGAGAGCTTTCAAGTATGTCTCGTGCGAAAGGTAGCTGTCGCCACCATGTATGATCAAAACTTGTTTCATATATTGAATATTGTAACAGATGGTATACTTGATTTTACGGGCGAGTGGCGGAATTGGTATACGCGTTCGACTTAAAATCGAATGTCCAAAAGACGTGCGGGTTCAAGTCCCGCCTCGCCCACCACGAAAAATAATGATAAGCTTGTTCATATGAAGAAGCTTTTTGTTTTTTTACTGGCGGTAACGACTAGTTTGTTGTTTGTTAATGCTGCAAAAGCAGCCTCATTCGACGAAAAAATAGTCACCTTTGACAGTAAAATAACAATCACAAAGCAAAACAAAGCAATTGTGAGCGAAACAATTGGCTACGACCTAGGCTCCACTGGCCACCACGGCATATACCGAGATATTCCGATAGATTACCACGATGGTGACGATACATATTACGTAACTGCAAAATACCTAGGTACAACCAACGAAAGCGGCCAAGAAGTACAGGCCGAAACAAGTGAAGAAGGTGGCAATTTCCGTATACGCTTAGGCGACCCAAATGACGGCAGTTTAACGGGTCTACATGTATACAAAATCAACTATGAACTTTCTCCTATAGTGACGAAAAAAGGTGGTAAACCGTTTCTAAATATCGATATCACGGGTAATGGCTGGGAAGTGCCAATAACCACCGCTACATCCCAAATTACACTCGAAGGCGATGCCAAACTCACCGATACAAAATGTTTTGTTGGTTCACAAGGCTCAACCACAGAATGTAAAGAATTTGGCAAAGCTACAGAACTATCTCCATATCAAGGTATGACAATCAATGCCAATTTACCCGATGGCTATGTATCCACCTATTTGCAGCCAAATCAAAAGAGGCCAGTAGATGTAATGGGGATTATTACTGGTGTAGGCATCTTTCTAGTTGTAATCGGCGGGTTTGTAATTGCTGGGGCTATTCTATTTATGCGCTGGTGGGTAGCTCGTTCAAAGCGTAAGAAGCAGATTGTCGTTGCTCAGTACGAACCACCTGCAAGCCTAAGCCCAGCAGAAATTGGTCATCTTGAAGACGACAGCTCTGATATGGCAGAAATAACAGCCACGCTCATAAGTCTCGCCGTGCGCGGATACCTTAAGATAACCCAAAGGGAAAAAACAGGACTAGGCGGTATCTTCGGCGGCAATGAGTATGTGCTCAATTCGCTAAAACCAAGTACCGATTTGCCTGCGGCAGAAGCCAGACTTTTCAATGCGTTTTTCTCTAGTGGTCCAGAAGTGAAGATTAACGACCTAAGTGCAAGTACTATGGCTACAGAAATCGCAGCTTTTAAAGCTTCGACCAAAAAATCACTTGAAGAAAAGGGCTTTTATAGCCAAAAAGGTGGTCTGCTACAAAAGGGTAATCTTACAGATATTGGCGCAAAAGAATGGGCGCTTGTCGACGGTTTTAAATTGTACTTAAACGTCGTCGAAAAAGATCGTCTGAAATTTACCGACGCACCCGAAAAAACGCCAGAACGCTTCAGCAGACTTTTGCCATTTGCAATAGCCCTCGGCGTAGAAAAGGAGTGGGCGAAGCAGTTTGAGGGGATAGATATTACCCAATCTACAAACGGTTGGTACAGCGGGCAAAATATGGCAGCATTTTCTGCAGGCATGTTGGTGAGTGATTTAAATAGTGGATTTTCAAGTGCAGTATCGAGCAATACCTCTGTTAGCTCTAGCGGCGGATCGTCAGGCGGCGGCTTTGGCGGTGGCGGTGGCGGAAGCTGGTAAAAAACTCTTTACACATTCCTCTCAGTTAGGTACAATGGGTTTCATACGCTATGCGGAGGTTTCTTAAAGCCTGCGTGCGAAAAACATCAAGTAATAATAACTAGGAGAAATAAATGGCAGATTTCGACCGAAGCAAGCCTCATGTAAACGTTGGTACTATGGGTCACGTTGACCACGGTAAAACAACATTGACTGCAGCTATCACAGCTACATTGGCAGCAAAGCTTCCAAGCGACGTAAACAAAAAAGTTGACTACGATCAAATCGACAACGCACCAGAAGAAAAGCAACGTGGTATCACAATTGCTACTTCACACCAAGAATACGAATCAGAAAACCGGCACTACGCTCACGTTGACATGCCTGGTCACGCTGACTACGTTAAAAACATGATTACAGGTGCAGCACAGGTTGACGGTGCTATCTTGGTTGTATCTGCAGCCGATGGTCCTATGCCTCAAACTCGTGAGCACGTACTACTTGCTCGCCAGGTTGGTGTACCAAAGATTGTTGTATTCCTAAACAAGATGGACATGGCAGACGAAGAACTAGTAGAACTAGTTGAAGAAGATGTTCGTGACCTACTAGACAAGAACGGTTTCGACCGTCAGGCTCCAATCATCAAAGGTTCTGCTCTTAAAGCCCTTGAAGGCGACGCTAAGTACCAAGACGCTGTCATGGAACTAGTTAAAGCTATGGACGACTACATCGAAGAGCCAAAGCGCGACCTCGACAAGCCTTTCCTAATGCCTATCGAAGATGTTTTCTCTATCAAAGGTCGTGGAACTGTTGCCACTGGTCGTATTGAGACTGGTATCGTAAAAATCAACGACGAAGTTGAAATCGTTGGTATCAAAGCTAGCCAAAAATCAGTTGTAACTGGTATTGAAGCTTTCAAGAAAAACCTTGACCAGGGTCAAGCTGGTGACAACGCTGGTATCTTGCTACGTGGTATTGAACGAGACGACATCGAACGTGGTCAAGTTATCGCGAAGCCAGGTTCTATTACACCTCACACAGAATTTGATGCTGAAGTATACGTTCTAACTAAAGAAGAAGGTGGACGTCACACTCCATTCTTCAAAGGTTACAAACCACAGTTTTACTTCCGTACTACTGACGTAACTGGTGAAGTTGAACTTCCAGCTGACAAAGAAATGGTTATGCCTGGTGACACAATCACCTTTAAGGTAAAACTACTTGCTCCAATCGCTATGGAACAAGGTCTACGTTTCGCTATCCGTGAAGGTGGCCGAACTGTAGGTGCTGGTGTGGTAACCAAAGTTACTAAATAGTAGCTAAACTGCCAAACAAAAATACCTCCCATCTCGGGAGGTATTTTTAGTGTGTAGTTTGGTTTCTTATTATTCTGAGGCTAGCTCCACGCGAAAGTGTCTACTAACCGCTGTGAATGGTCCATAAGAGCTAGGGCCTGCAGTAGATCCAGGCATATCAATTTCTTCATAAACATATTTCACGGTTAGCGTTTCGCCGAACCCGCTTATCTCACGCGCTTTCTCTTCTATTAGTTCAGCCCAATTAGTGTAATTTTCTTCGGTAAGTGGGTGTTCGTCAGTAAACTGGATATTAAAAGCTTTAAGTAGATCAGCTGGCTTTACGCTAACTTCACCAGAAACTTCCTCATCTCCTTTCCTAAAGGATTCTCTCAGTATTTCTAGTAGACCAGTGGATATTGTTTCAGTATGAATAAAAGCAGCTGGCAAACCAGCTTTTTCAAGCTTTTCATGTTTTTTACGTAACTCTTTGTCATCGTCTGTGAAAAATTCCATATTATTCTCCTGTTATTATAACTTGCCAGTCACCGCTTCTTTTAGAGGTGTTCGCACAGCACTATTAAGGTCTTTATCTATTTTCTTAGGCATTTTCTCGTCTTTTATCTCGACGTCACCACCAGGGTAGAAAGTTACAGTTGTTGCACCACTAAGCTCGTTTGCGTCATTAAAGTACAGCATTGAGAAAGTAGCTGGCTTTTTAGGGGTTTCATATATAGCAATAGTGTTGCCAGTACCCGACATACTTCCGGCAGTATGGTGTATAACTTCTTTACCACTGTCAGAAAGAACTGCTTTGATCTTCTGGTTTTTGTGGGTATGACCCTTTAGTAGGAGACTCGCACAGCCTTTCAGGCTTGTACCGAAACTAACCTGCGGTCGATGAACCATCACGATAGGCTCGCGCCCATCTTCTTCTGTAAGTTTACAGGCTTGTTCTTCAGTTTTGGCACTTTGATTTGCAATAAGCTCATACATTTCAGTAGTCTTCTCTTCAGGCATAGATTGCCATGTGGCTTTCGACTCGTCAGGAGTGACTACAACTTTTCCAAACTCAGACTCGGTAGTGTAATTATCACCTTCAGTAGGGGTAATAACCTTCGGATCGCTGTCGATATTTATAAAGTTTTTCGGGTCGTGGTTGCCGATAGTGTTGATGATAGTAGCTTTCTCGTTACCTTTGGCTACAGCTGCTCGAAAATCGGTAAAACAGTTCTTTTCGTAGGGCATTGTGCCGCTGTTTGTATAGGTATCACCACTGTTAAATATAGTAGACGGTTGGAATGCTTCGACGACAGGTTCGAGACCTTTTTTGAACATAGCGTAGTTACAATGCGCGTCAGAAACATGCATAGCGACTCTGTAGTTGGGGTTGTTAATAAGTGAGCTACTTTTTGCTTGATATGCGGCAAACTGCTCTTCAAAAGCTTTCTTCGATATATCGAGCTCTTCTTCAACGTTCTTTTTGTATTCAACAAAAGCACCAAATGCTTTTTGTGGTAGCTCAGATCCAAAGCCTTCCATCCAAGCGTCTTTCAGCATTGGGCTTTTTGAGGTAATAGCTTTTGGCAATGCTCGCTTCACTATAACTTGTCCGTCGCTTTTCGAAGTAAAAACTGTGTCGCCAGTTGTTTTTCCAGCTCCAACGAGAGCGACTAAGCCGATCACACCAGCTACGGCTCTGGTTTTTATATTAGACTCTTTTAGTTTTTCCCATCGTTTTTTGATATTGAAACCTTCAGGTCGAGTCTTGTATTTTTTGATAGCAAGGAAACCTACCGCCGTTAAAGCAGCAGCACCAATAGTTGCGCCAACTGCTAGTCGTTCCATCATTGCGTGTTGAATAGGCTCAACAATGTTTGGCTTGTACTGTGCAGCTAGAGATGCAAGCTCTTTAAAAGAAGAAGGATCGTCTACACTAGCGCTAAGTTGTGTGATGTTAATATCTACGCCCATGTTAGGAAGGTTTTCTAAAGCGTGAGGTAGGTGCATTGATGACCCGTATGTCACTTCAAGGCCTTTGCCCCCGAAGTCTAGAGTAGGCTGTACCTCTGCAAAGCGGCTTAATTGTACACGAGGTGCGGCTATCTGGTTAGCTGTTGTAGCACCCAAAACAGCACCAGCGCTAACAGTAGTACCGTAAACACCAGTATAAAGAGCACCCTTTTTAACCGTTTCTTTTGACGGCCTATGAGGTAAATGCAAATTCCTCTCTGTATTCATAGGGTACAATTATACACTATTTTGTAATAAAAAGCAATACTACCACACAAAGTAAAACACCCGTCAACATCCGAAGACATTGACGGGCTAAATCTAGCTGTAGTGTATGAAACTTTTAGCCATCCAGATTGCGGCTACTATGGTCATACAGTACAGTACTGCACATGTTTTGTCGCTCATCGAGCTGACATTGGTGTAAAACGAGCCCAGAGGCTCTTTTGCCTCCGGCGTTTTGCCGTATCTTTCTCTCTGTTCATTATGGCCAGGTGTGATAAACACGTGGTCGAGAAAGACGATGAACGCAACCCCGAGGGTGATGTAAAGCAAAAAGCCTAACATCAAGTCCTCCCTTAGCTAGTTACTGCGGCTTAGTGCACTGCTTGCTCTCAGGTATGACCGAAATGCCACCATTAGAGTAGTAGTCATTTGGCTGAGTGTTGATGTACACAAGATTGCGTCCATTGCAACGCTTGTAGACAACAACGTCGTCTGCTGGACTGTAGTCACCGTACTGAGTGAAAACCTTCACCCAGCCTTTACTGGGGTTTGTGTTCCGCTTCGGAACAACCTTTTTTGCTTGATGCTCACTGCCGGAGGTAGCGCTTGTGATATGAAAACATCCGCCTAGAGCGACGCTTGCAGCAATGACCAAAAGCAAGGATAGTACGCTTTGCTTCACCTTAATCCTCCACTCGTAGATGACGAAGCTTGTACGTCAGTACAATAACACTTTACGCGTATTACGTCAATTTGCTTTATGGGGTAATACATGTATAATGCTATGTATATCAATTAATCATACCGAGAACTCGGCCAGCCAAGAGAAGATTTGAAGCGAGCAGAGGTTACGGTGTAGCACATAAAGGAGTTACAACTCATGGCAGAAGCCAAACCACAGGCACCACGAATTCGTATTCGTCTAAAAGCCTATGATCACAAAGTGATCGACCAGTCAGCAAAGCAAATTATCGACACTGCACTTCGTAGCGGTGCAACTGTAGCAGGTCCTGTACCTCTACCTACACGTCGTAGCACATACACAGTGGTAAAAAGCCCACACGTCTACAAAAAAGGTGGAGAAGCATTTGAAATGCGTATTCACAAGCGCCTCATCGACATCTCTAACGCTTCAGCAAAAACTATTGATAGCTTGCAAAACCTATCTCTACCTGCTGGCGTTGACGCTGAAATTCGTATGTAATAGACTTTACTTATGGAAAACGGTGAAGAAAGAGTCAATGATTTTGAAGAACTACGCAGAATTGTTGAATTTGAAGACTCATTACCTGTAGTAAAAACGCCACTCGAGATTCATCCTGATGATCAAAAAGAGCTTGATGATCGGCTAGAGAGTATTGCTCGTGCGCAAGTCTTTGCTGTCGGTTCACTAAATGATGTTGTTTTACGCTAGAAAAGCGTAAGCGTTCTGCTATAATGGCGACGTAATGCCGAAGAAAAATAAAAAAAATGCTGAAGAAGAAGCCGATAGCACGTTTCTTCTAAAAATTGTACTGTACGTTATATTGGCCTCTATATGGATAAAGTTCCAAACTCCTATCGATATAGGCTTCACAGAGCTTTACGGAGTCCCTATTGGGCTATTTATTGGGCTTATTGTTGCTAGTCAAGACAGATTCCAGATTGACCGCAAAATTGAATACGTACTACTCATAGTAATGACAATTGTGACGTATTTTGTGCCAGCAGGCATAGTACTATAAAAAACACCCTACGAGAGGGTGTTTTTTGTTTTACCAGCAGCGACTAGTTGCTAACTGCAGCTTCGTCGATCTTGTCGTAGATGTTGTTTACTTGCATGTTTGTATTGTAAGAGATTGCTGCTGCTGCAATAACTGCAACTCCAATAGCGATCCAATATACAGTATTGATGCTGAACTCAATCTTCCAAAAAGAGCTTTTAGCTGTCTTTTTACTTGCAACACTTCGTTTTACGGTTGCCTTAGCAGTTTTTTTAGCGGTTGTTTTCTTGCGTGTAGCCACTTTATTTTTCTCCTATAGTTTTTAATGATTAGCATTATGACTTAGTTAGTTAAAAAATACAATCATTTACTTCGTATTATCTGTTGACATAGAGGGGTGAGACCTGTTACTATGGTGTGAGCGATTTAAATAATTATCGAAAATAACAGATGATTCTTGGTGAATCGGCAGGTCCTGCGTAAGCGGGATACCACCGGAAACCAAGAATTTTAAATGGGAGAAGAGCATGAAAACTCTTTTAGGCACCAAAATTGGTATGACCCAAGTCATCGGCGATGACGGCGTTGCAACACCTGTAACGTTGATTCAAGCTGGTCCTATTACTGTGACTCAGGTAAAGACCGTTGAAAAAGATGGTTACAACGCAGTACAAGTAGGATTTGGCATGGGTAAGAACCTGAGCAAGGCCGTCGCTGGACACGTTAAGTCCAGCAAAATCACCCCCAAGCATCTGCAGGAAGTGCGGGTTGCCGAATTACCAGCCGACGTCAAAGTCGGTGATGTATTCGATACGAGTGTCTTTGAACTCGGCGAAGTGGTGAGCGTGACAGGAACTTCAAAAGGTAAAGGTTTTGCCGGAACCGTGAAGCGTCACAACTTTAATACTAGTAAGCGTACTCATGGTGGTAACGGAAACGTTCGTAAACCAGGTTCGATTGGCTCTATGTACCCTCAAAAGGTATTTAAAGGCAAAAGAATGGCTGGTCACATGGGTGCAGAACAAGTCACCGTCAAAGGTCTTAAAGTTGCATATATCAGCTCTGAAGACAATCTTATTGGCGTACGTGGCGCTGTTCCAGGCCCTCGTCGAGGTCTTGTAACTATAGGAGGAGCTGTCTAATGGCTGAAGCAACTACAACTAAAACAACTCTTCCTAAGTCAGTGTTTGACGTGGAAGTAAAAAACCACGAGCTTCTAAAGCTTGCATATGACTCATATCTTGCAAACAGCCGTGGCGCAAACGCAACGACAAAGCGTCGTGGCGAAGTACGCGGTGGTGGTAAGAAACCTTGGCGACAAAAAGGTACTGGACGAGCTCGTTTCGGTTCTAGCCGAAACCCTATTTGGCGCGGTGGTGGTATAGTTTTTGGTCCACTCGGAAATGAAAACTACACCAAGACCGTTCCAGCAGCTAGCAAACGTCTTGCAGTACGCCAAGCGCTTACTCTAGCTAAAAAAGCTGACAAAATATTGGTAGCTGACCTAAAAACGACAGGTAAAACCAGCGAAGTTGCAGCATTTTTGAAGAAGCACAAACTCGATGTACGTCGTATTCTACTTATTCCAGATGTAAAAACTCCTGAAATAACCCGTGCTACGCGTAACGTACAAAGTCTTGAAGTATCTAGTCCTACATACCTAACTGTGTATCACATACTAAATGCCGACAAAATCGTTGTAAGCACTGCTGCACTTAAAAAGATCGAAGCTTGGTTGGGAGGAGATAAATAATGAGTATTCTTACTATTATCCCACTAGCAAGTGAAAAGGCATATGGAACAAGCCTTACAAACACATACGTGTTTAAGGTCCCTATGACTGCAAACAAGCAACAAATTATTGCATCAGTTGAGGCCCAATATGGCGTCAGCGTCAAAGATGTTCGTACATTGATCCAGAACGGCAAGACTATATCTGTTTCTCGTGGTAAGCGTTCACGCCCTACTACAACGAAGCGTGTAGATGTGAAGAAAGCCTATGTCAGCCTAAACGAAGGCAGCAGCATTAAGCTATTTGAAGAACCTAAGACTGAAGAGGAGAAGAAATAATGGCTATTAAACAATACAAGCCAACTACTCCAGGCCGTCGAGGCATGAGCTCTCAGGATTTCGATCAGATTACTACTCGAAAACCGTTGAAGAGCCTCATCAAGACTAAGAAGCAAAACGCCGGTCGTAACAACACTGGTCGTATAACTGTGCGTCACCGTGGTGGTGGTGTAAAGCGTCACTATCGTCTTGTGAACCACAAACTTGCTCCAGGAATTGAAGCAACAGTTGAGCACATTGAATATGATCCAAACCGCAGCGCACGTATTGCACGTATTAAAGACCAACACGGTTTGTATCACTACATCATTGCTGATACTCAAATGCGACAAGGTCACAAGATTCACTCTGGTGAAAAAGCACCAATTGAGTCTAGCAACCGTCTACCATTAGCTCAGATTCCAAACGGTACAACTATATACAATATCGAAATTTCACCTGGTAAAGGTGGTCAAATTGCCCGTGGTGCTGGTACAAAAGCTCAGTTAATGGCTAAAGAAGGCGACTACGCACAAATCAAACTGCCATCAGGCGAAGTTCGTCGTTTCCGTATAGAATGTATGGCAAGTATCGGTGTTGTTGGTAACGTTCAGCACCAAAACATCAAGATTGGTTCTGCTGGTCGTAACCGTAAAAAAGGTATTCGTCCATCTGTCCGTGGTGTTGTTATGAACGCGACTGATCACCCACATGGTGGTGGTGATGGTGGATCACACGGTCCAGGTAAAGCACCACGTACTCCGTGGGGACAATTGACACTTGGTTATCGAACACGCCGTCGTAAATACAGCAATAAATTGATTGTCAAATCTAGACATGAAGCAAAGAGGAAGAGGTAGAATATGAGTCGTAGTTTAAAAAAAGGTCCATTTGTTGACTTCAAGCTAGCTAAGAAAGTAGCTGCTCTTGGAGCTGATGATCGTACCGTTATCAAAACTTGGGCTCGTGCTAGTACCGTTTCTCCTGAGATGGTTGGCCGTACAATTGCTGTACACAACGGTCGCGTGCATGTCCCTGTATATGTTTCTGAAAACATGGTTGGTCACAAGCTCGGTGAGTTTGCGCCAACTCGTAAGTTCCGTAAGCACGGTGGAAAGGACAAGAGGTAGACCATGAGTGATACTGTTACTGGAAAAGCTATCGCTCGAGGCGTTACTCAAACTCCACGCAAGATTAGTCTTGTAGCGAGTCTTGTTCGTGGACGAACTGTTGCTGACGCTCTTGTTATCCTTGAGCACACTCCAAAACGTGCTGCTAAGCCTGTATATAAAGTAATTGCCTCTGCAGCTGCTAACGCAACCAACACTTTTGGCGCAAAGGAAGACACACTTGTTATAACTAACATGCAGGTAACTGCTGGTCCACGTTTGAAACGATTCCGTCCGATTGCTCGTGGTTCTGCAAATCCATTTGTAAAGCGTACAAGCCACATTCAGGTAACTGTTAGTGGTCAAATGAAACCTAAGAAGAAACCAGCTGCGAAAAAAGCTGATAAAGAGGAGACTAAATAATGGGACAAAAAGTAAACCCAATTAGCATGCGCCTCCAGGTCACAAAAAACTGGCGTTCTCGTTGGTTTGTAAGTAACAAACGTGATTTTGCTGCTTGGCTTGCTCAAGACGTAAAAATTCGCGATCTTATCGAGAAGAAATTCTCAGCTCGTCCAACTATCAACCTTATTGAAATTGAACGACGTGGCGGACAGCTAGAAGTGACTATTCACACGGCTAAAGCTGGTGTTGTTATTGGTCGTGGTGGTGCTGGTGTAAACGAACTTCGCGACGGTATCGCAAAAATTGTTGATCTTCCAGTTCGTATTAACATCGAAGAAGTAAAGCGCCCAGACCTCGCTGCAAAGCTTGTTGCTGAAAACATCGCTCACCAACTTGAACGACGTATTAACTTCCGTCGTGCAACAAAGATGGCTGCGCAAAACACTATGAATGCAGGCGCAAAAGGTATTCGTATCGAAGTTGCAGGTCGTTTGAATGGTGCTGAAATGTCACGTCGTGAGAAGCTAATCAATGGTTCTGTACCACTTCATACGCTTCGAGCTGACATTGACTATCACGGCGCACGTGCTCAGACCAAAGCTGGTGTTATCGGCGTGAAAGTATGGATCTACAAAGGAGAGGCAGTCTAATGTTACTACCGAAGAAGACCAAATACCGTAAAGTCCGTAAAGGCAAAAACAAAGGTGTTGCTACAAGTGGACACTACATTGCTTTCGGTGACTACGGTTTGCAAAGTATGACCAACGAACGTATTACTTCTCGTCAGATCGAATCTGCACGTCAAGCTATGACTCGTTACATCAAACGTGGTGGTAAAATTTGGATCCGTATTTTCCCACACACTCCAGTTACTCGTAAACCACAAGATGTAAAAATGGGTAGCGGTAAAGGTAACCCAGAGTTTTTTGTAGCTAAAGTAAAATCTGGAACAGTTATGTTCGAAATGAAGGGTGTTTCTGAAGAGCTAGCTCGTGAGGCTATGCGTCTTGCAGCACATAAACTTCCAGTAAAGACTCGATTCATTCGTAGGGAGGACGCGTAATGGCTAAGACAGCTACTAAAAAAACTACAAAGAAAGTTGTAGTTGACCTAACTAAGAAAACTACTAGTGAACTAGCTAGTGAACTCGTTACAGCGCAGACTGATTTAGTCGAAGCCCGACGTTCACACGCAGCCCGAGAACTAGTGAGCACAGCACGTATAACAGAGCTTCGTAAGCAAATAGCACGTATTAAGACAGCTATGAGCCTACAAGCAAAAGAGGAGAAGAAATAATGGCTAAGAAAATTACCGGTATTGTCACCAGCGACAAAGCTGACAAAACAATCCACATTACGGTTACCAGCAGGTTAACCCATCCTCTTTATGGCAAACAATACACTCGTAGCCGTAAATTTGCTGCTCATGACGAAAAGAATGAAGCTAAGCTTGGCGACCGCGTTGAAATCGAAGAAGTTCGACCTATCAGCAAGACAAAAAGCTTTAAGCTTACCCAAGTTCTAGAGCGTGGTCACGAGCAAGTTGTTATTAAAGAAGAACCTGCAGCACAAGCTGAAGTAAAGGTCGAGGAGACTACTAAGAAAGTAGCCAAAAAGGACAAAGATGAGGAGAAAGCCAAATGATTCAACAAGAGTCTAGACTAAAAGTCTGCGACAACAGTGGTGCAAAAGAAATTCTTTGTATCCGTGTTCTTGGCGGTACTCGTCGTCGTTATGCTCGTGTTGGCGACATCATTGTTGCTACCGTTAAAGACGCAAGTCCAACTGGAACTGTGAAAAAGAAATCAGTTGTGAAAGCCGTTGTTGTTCGTACTGTTAATAAGATTAACCGTAAAGATGGCAGCACTATCGCTTTTGACGATAACGCAGCTGTAATTATCGGCGACGACAAGCAGCCTCGCGCAACTCGTGTTTTTGGTCCAATCCCACGTGAACTACGTGAACTTGGCTATGCAAAAATTGTGAGCTTAGCTCCGGAGGTACTCTAATATGGCTATTTCACGCATCAAACAAGGCGACACAGTAAAAGTTGTTAGTGGTAGCAAAAAAGGCAAGATCGCCACTGTACAAACTATCAAGGGTGACAAAGTATATCTTTCAGGCATCGGTAACCGAAAACGTCACCAAGCTGCAAACGCTGTAGCACCAGCTGGTAAACGAGATATTCAACTACCAGTACACATCAGCAACCTCGCGCTTATTGTCGACACAAAGACAAATAAGACCAGCCGAGTTGGCTACCAAACAAAACCAAGTGGCGACAAGGTTCGAATCGCCCGACAACTAAAGAATAAGGAGATAAAATAATGGCTAAATCTGAAGTTACAATCCCATTGCCGCGATTGAAGTCTCTTTATAATGACAAGTTAGTTGACGAGTTGGTAAAAGAGCTCAATCTTTCAAACAAGCACCAAGCACCAAAGCTTGAAAAGATCGTTATCTCAAGTGGTATTGGTAAGAACAAAGATGACAAACGTTTTTACGAAGTTGTGACAAACACTTTGACTAAAATCAGTGGTCAAAAGCCAGTTGATCGCATGGCAAAGAAATCAATTGCCGGTTTCAAGATTCGTGCCGGTATGAACCGAGTTGGCGTCAGCGTTACTCTTCGTGGCAACCGTATGTATGAGTTTCTAGACCGTCTTACAAATGTTGCATTGCCACGTGTTCGTGACTTTCACGGTATCAAGCGCAAAGCTTTTGACAAGTCAGGTAACTACAGTCTTGGCATCAACGACCAATCAGTATTTGCTGAGCTAGGTTACGAAGACACCAACGTACTACATGGTTTGCAAGTAACATTTGTTATTGATCAAGGGACTCCTGAAAAGAGTCGTGCATTATTAGAAAAATTCGGCTTGCCGTTTGAGAAAGGAGGCAAATAACATGGCCAAAAAATCTGCAATTGCTCGTGATGAGAAACGAAAGAAAATGATCCAGAAGTTTGCCGCCAAACGAGCGGAGCTAAAAGCTGCTGGCGACCAAGAAGGATTGGCTAAATTGCCTCTCAATTCAAGCCCAACACGCTGGAAGAACCGAGATGTCATAACAGGTCGTCCACACGCTTACATGCGTCGTTTCGGCCTCAGCCGTATTACATTCCGTGAAAAAGCATCAAAGGGTGAAATACCCGGTATAACAAAGAGTAGTTGGTAAGGAAGGAGAAGGAAAATATATGTCATTACAATCTACAGATCCTATCGCTGACCTACTAACTCGTATTCGAAACGCTATTATGGTTGGCAAAACAGAAATTCACGTCCCTTCAAGTAAATTGAAAGTGGTTGTTGCGAAAGAATTGCAAAAAACCGGATATCTACATGAAGTGACTGAAGAAAAAGGTAGTCCACGTAACACGCTTGTTATTACTATTAACAAGCCTGGTACAAACGCTACTATTACCGAAATTAAGCGTATCAGCAGCCCTGGTCGTCGTGTGTACACAAGTGCAACAGATGTTCCTAAGGTGAAAAGTGGCCGTGGTGTAGTGCTTGTCAGTACATCAAAAGGTGTACTTAGTGGTACAGAAGCAAGAAAACAGAAACTTGGCGGTGAAGTACTGCTAAGTGTGTATTAGAAAGAATATTAAGGAGAAAATATAATGAGTCGAATCGGAAAACTACCAGTAGCTATTCCAGATGGTGTGACAATCACGGTCGACAACGGTATTGTGGCGGTGAAAGGCCCTAAAGGCGAACTTTCAACACCTATACTAGACCGAGTCACTGTTAAAACTGAAGACGGCAATGTCGTCGTTAGTCGTCTAAATGACGAAAAAATGAGCAAAGCTCAACACGGGCTTATTCGTTCACTTATAAACAACATGGTTGTAGGTGTAACTAAAGGTTTTGAGAAAAAACTTGAAGTAAACGGTGTTGGTTTTCGCGTAGGTGGTGGTGGCCAAAACTTAGAAATGCAACTTGGTTTTTCACACCCAGTGAAATACACAGCGCCTGAAGGCGTGAACATTGCAGTTGATAAAATGAACATTATTGTTAGTGGTATCGACAAGCAACAAGTTGGACAAATTGCAGCTGAAATTCGTAGCCTGAAAAAACCTGAGCCATACAAAGGTAAAGGTATCAAATATGCTGACGAAGTTATCCTGCGTAAAGCTGGAAAGGCAGGGAGTAAATAACCATGAGTAATCATTTAATCAAAAAACAACTTGGTAAAAACTTGCGAAAAGGTCGCGTGCGAGCACGTGTTTCTGGCACAAGCGAACGTCCTCGACTAACTGTCACTATCAGTAACCTAAATGTAAGTGCTCAAATAATCAACGACGAAACAAGTAAAACTCTTGCTTACGCCACTACTGTAGGCACTAAAGCAAAAGGAACTATTAGCGAAAAAGCTGCTATCGTCGGCAAAGATATTGCTCTTAAGGCTAAAAAAGCGAAAGTAACAAAAGTAGTGTTTGATCGTAATGGTCGAGCATACGCTGGTCGTCTAAAAGCATTAGCTGAAGCAGTGCGACAAGAAGGAATTGAGGTATAACCATGGCTGAAACTACAAAAGACCAAAAAACTGCACGTACCAATCGTGGACAAAACCAAAACGCAGGTGAAAGCAGTTCTCCATATCAAGAAGTCGTTATTAACATCGACCGTGTTGCTCGTGTTGTAAAAGGTGGACGTCGTTTCCGTTTCAAAGCACTTGTTGTTGTTGGGGACGGCAAAAACAAAGTAGGTGTAGGTGTTAGCAAAGGGCAGGATGTCCAATCTGCGGTTGCTAAAGCTACTGACAAGGCAAAGAAAAGCCTCATCACTATCCCTATTATCAACGAGACTATCCCTCATGAAGCCGAAATAAAACTTTCTGGCGCACGAGTGCTAATCAAGCCTGCAGCTCCGGGTACTGGTACTATCGCTGGTGGTGTTGTTCGTCAAGTTATCGGCGTTACAGGCATTCGTAACCTACTGTCTAAATCACTAGGTAGTACAAACAAAGTAAACATTGCATACGCTACTGTTGAAGCTCTTAAATCACTCGTTCCACGAGAAGATTGGGTAACAACTAGCCAAAAGAATGTGAAAAAAGCTCCGGCAAAAAAGGAGACTAAATAATGACAAAATATCACGAATTAGAAGTTACTGCTAACAAGACTAGAAAACGTGTTGGTCGTGGTATTGCTGCCGGTCAAGGTAAAACTGCCGGTCGTGGTACAAAAGGTCAAAATTCACGTACTGGTAAAAAACTACGCGCTACTTTCATGGGTGGCCAACGTGCGCTTGTACAGGCTATTCCTAAAGCTCGCGGTTTCAAAACTATCCGAAAACCAGCTCAGGCTGTATATACAAAAGACCTCAATGTTCTTAAAGGTAAAACTGCCGACAACCAAAGCATGTTTGAAGCTGGTTTGATTAAAAACCCTTACCATACCGCAAAAATCATCGTTAAAGGTGAGCTTACTGCAAAAGTAACTGTTAAAACGCAGTTTGCTAGTAAGTCAGCACAGGAAGCTATCGTAAAAGCTGGTGGCAGTTTTGATAAAGTTCCTGTACCATTGAGGAAGAGTCAAAAGCCAGAAGGCGAGAAGCCAAAGGCAAAAAAACCAGTTAAAAAATAGGGTAAAGAAAGGAGGGTTATAAGCAATGAAGTGGCAGACTATTCTTGCGTCGCTAAAGAGTGCCGATATGCGCAAACGGCTTATAGCTGTTCTTTTAATGATTGCTGCATATCGCTTTCTTGCTCATGTTCCCGTTCCTTTAGCTGAGCCAACTCAACTGAAGAAAGTTATCGATACAGTTCTTACTGGAAGTGATTTTGGTGGGTTTTTGAACCTGCTATCTGGTGGAGCATTGGCTAGTTTCTCTATTGTGTTGGTTGGTTTGAGCCCGTACATTACGGCATCGATCATCACGCAGTTAATGACCAAGGTTATACCTCGTCTTGAGGAGCTACACAAGGACGGTGAATCTGGACGGCGTAAAATCAATCAGTGGACACGTATGATCGCTCTACCTCTCGCAGTTATTCAATCAATAGCCTTTATATTCATTCTTCGACAAAGCGTTCTTGCGGGCAACACTGTAGTTTTAAATGGCACTACACCTGTAGAGTGGGTAGTTGCGGTGACAGCTATGACGGCTGGTGCAATGCTGCTTATGTGGATGGGAGAGTTGATTACTGAACAAGGAGTGGGTAACGGAATTAGCCTTCTTATTTTTGCTGGTATTATTTCTCAAATCCCAACTACGCTTGGTACTTTATGGAGTTCGTTGACTCAAGCTAGTAGTAACAAACTTGAAATTCTTCACTACACATTCCCTGTAGATGCTACGAGTTTTTGGACAATTGTGTCAGTTGGAATAGCTAGCCTAGTTGTGCTGTATATTTTGGTAAAAATAAACGAAGCCCAGCGTATTATACACATCAACTACGCCAAGCGTGTTCAGGGTAATACAGCCTACGGTGGTACAACTAGTATCTTGCCTGTAAAGATTATCACTGCAGGTGTGATTCCTGTTATTTTCGCAGTTGCCTTTCTATCCTTACCTGCGTTCATAGGTCAAATACTAAAGGCAACCCAAAACCCACAGTATACTGAGCTAGCAAACAACCTCATCAAATGGTTCCAAGCGCCAACTGGAGGACTGACAAGCTTAGCAGACGGTGGTTGGGTGTATCCGGCTGCGTACTTCTTACTAGTAGTGCTGTTTACGTATTTTTATACAGGAATTGTCTTTAACTCAGACGAAATTGCAGAAAATCTTCAAAAACAAGGTGGTTTCATAGCTCATATACGCCCAGGTGTAGCAACTGCGAAATACCTCCGTAGCGTCGTAAATCGTTTAACTTTCTTTGGCTCTGTAACACTTGGTATTATTGCTATCCTGCCTTTTGCGGCTGAATATATAGGCGCACAGTTCGGTGTAAGCCTCACAAACCTAGCTATTGGTGGTACTGGTCTTCTGATTGTTGTCTCTGTTGCGCTTGAAGCTTTGCGTCAGATCAACTCTCGCGCTCTTATGGTCACATACGACGAATATCGCTAAATGTAACGATAAGCATATATTTGACTGTCACGGCGTGATTGCTTACAATAATATGTATTAATTAATCTTATTTTCCCAAAGAAGAGATTTTTGGGGAAAACTCTTTACTTAGCCCTGTAACTTGTGTATAATCATTCCTTGTAGTCTATGGCTGTTCAAAAGGAAGTAATCAAGTTAACAGGTAAAGTGATAGAAGCTCTACCGAACGCCCAGTTCAAACTGGAGCTTGAGAACGGCCATACCATCATCGGGCACATTTCGGGTAAGATGCGCAAGCACTACATTCGTCTTGTCCCTGGTGACAAAGTGGAAGTTGAGTTAACCCCCTACGATCTAACAAAGGGTAGAATCACCTTCCGCTCCAAAGATAATTAAACCTAAGTGAAGTTCTTATAAGGAGAAATCATGAAAGTTCGCGCAAGCGTCAAGAAAATTAGTCCAGATGACCAACTTGTTCGCCGCAAGGGTAAACTTCGTGTTATCAATAAGAAACGTCCAAAAAACAAGCAAAGGCAAGGTTAAATAAGTGGCTCGAATTGCAAACGTAACAATCCCAACTGAAAAGCAGGTTCAGATTTCTCTAACCTACATTTATGGTATTGGTCCAAAATTCGCTGGAGATATTCTAGAAACAGCTAAAATTGAGCCTACGAAGCGTGTTAAAGACCTATCAGAGGCTGAACTCACTAAAATCCGTAACATTATCGATCAAGATTATAACGTTGAAGGCGACTTACAACGTATTGTCACAAATAACATCAAGCGACTAAAAGATGTTGGCTCTTACCGTGGTCTTCGCCACAAGAACAGCCTTCCATCACGTGGTCAACGTACTCGTACAAATGCGCGTACAAGGCGTGGTAAAAAAGTTGCTGTTGGTGGTACACAGAAGAAAGCAGCGAGTAAAACTTAGGAATATTTTATGGCAGAAGCAACAACAACCCCTACACCAAAGGTTAAAACCTCTAAAAAGAAGCAAAAGCGCTCAGTTCCATCTGGACAAGTGCATATTCAAGCTACTTTCAACAACACAATTGTTACTTTTACAGATAAAAAAGGCGGCAAATTGACAGCAAGTAGTGCTGGAGCATGCGGTTTTCGTGGTAGCAAAAAAGGTACAGCCTACGCTGCACAAATTGCTAGCGAAAAAGCAGCTGAATCAGCTAAAGCTCTACATGGCGTTAAGGCCGTTGAAGTATTCGTAAAAGGTGTTGGTCTAGGCCGAGATGCAGCTATTCGTGCACTTACTGGCCTCGATATTCAAGTAGAAAGCATCAAAGACGTTACTGGTATCCCTCATGGTGGTACGCGTCCACGTAAAGCGAGGAGAGCATAATGGCCCGAGATCGAAGTCCAATTGTTAAACAAAGTCGTCGCGAAGGTTACGCACTTCACCCTAAAGCCCACAAGGTTATGGCGAAGAAAAGCACGCCTCCAGGCCAACACGGTCGTTCACGACAGGCAAAACCAAGCCTATATGCGACACAGCTTCGTGAAAAGCAGAAGGTTCGTCGCTTATACGGCCTTTTGGAGAAGCAATTTGCACGTCTTATGAAAGAAGCATCACGCTCTCAAGGTCAATCAGGCGAGTTGTTGCTACAACTTCTTGAACGTCGTCTCGACAACGCAGTATACCGAGCTGGATTTGCAACAAGCCGTCGTGCGAGTCGTCAACTAGTTACTCACGGGCACTTCCTATTAAATGGCCGCCGAGTAGACATTCCGTCAATCCGTCTAAAAGAAGGTGACGAAATCACCCTACGTCCGAAATCTGGCAAAAACACTTACTTCGCTACTATTGAAGAAACCCACAAAGACACTGTTCAACAGCCACTCAGCTGGCTCAAGAGCGACGTCAAAAAGGTTTCAATCAAAGTAACAGGCAAGCCAACCCGAGAAGAAGCCGAAGACGGCATAGATGAACAGTTAATTGTCGAATATTATTCACGTTAAGACTTTAAAAGAAGGAGAAACACCGTGTCAAAAGTCATACATAACCCAACATTAGCAAACGTAACTCAGCACTCACCAATGAGCGCTACCTTCGTGATCGAGCCACTGCACAGTGGTTACGGCATGACTTTAGGTAACAGCTTGCGTCGAGTATTGCTTTCTAGCATCGCTGGAAGTGCTATCACTGCTTTTAAAATAGAAGGTGTAACTCACGAGTTCACTACTATTCCAGGTATCAAAGAAGATGTTGTAGACATCATGCTAAACCTCAAGAACATTCGTTTCAAGAACGTTTTTGATGAGCCAGTTGAACTAACTCTTGATGTTAAAGGCGCTGGTGTTGTAAAGGCAAGTTCTATCAAAACTACAGGTGATGTAGAAGTTGTTAACCCACAACAGGTTATTGCTACTATCGATGACCCTAAAGCTAGCATACATATTGACTTTGTTGTTGAAGCAGGCCGCGGTTACCGAACTATCGAAGAATCTAGCGACAAGCGTGCGCACAGCGACATGATTGCCCTAGATGCTGTATTTGGCCCAGTTCGACGCGTTCGTTACAATGTTTCTTCAACTCGTGTTGGACAAGTAACTGACCTAGACAAACTATCTCTAACAGTTGACACCGACGGTTCAATCACACCTCAAGACGCTTTCGAAGAAGCTGCTGCACTACTTATCAACCAATACACAGCTCTTGCTGGTAGTACTCGTGTTGAAGCTGCTCCTAGCTTAGTAAGCGAAGCAGACGATGACGGTGAACTTGATACTCCAATCGAGGATCTTAACCTTACTGCACGTACTGCAAACGCGCTTATCAACAACGATATCCGCACAGTTCAAGACTTAGTAAATCTTAGCGAAATCGACCTTCGTGAACTAAAAGGCTTTGGAAGCAAAGCTTTAGACGAAGTAAAAGATAAGCTAGCGGAGTTGGAGCTTTAACAATGCACCGTCACGGATATCAGGGCCGCAAATTTGGCCGCGAACGAGACCAGCGCAAAGCTCTTATGAAGGGTTTGATGACTAGTCTGTTTGAGCACGGCAAAATTGAGACTACTTTGCCAAAAGCTAAGGACCTTCGTCCGGCTGCTGAAAAACTTATCACCAAAGCAAGACGCGGTGACCTCAGTGCTCGACGTCAAGTTATAGCTAGTCTTTCAACACTAACTGTTGCTAACAAGCTAGTAGACGAAATTGCTCCACAAATTAAGCGCGACAGCGGTTACCTACGTATTGTAAAAACCGACCTACGTCGCGGCGACAACGCAGAAATGGCTATCGTAGAGTTTGTAGACGAGTTGAAGTCTATTCCAAAACCAGCAAAGGCAGCAAAACCTGCAGCAAAGAAACCTGCTCCTAAAAAAGCAGCTCCAAAGAAAGTAAAGGCATAAATCATGACTAGTAAGACTTATTCACAAAAGCCTTCAGAAGTAACCCGTAAGTGGATTCTTATTGATGCGTCAGAAGCTCCTCTTGGTCGTATTTCTGTTCTTATTTCTAAGTACCTTATTGGTAAATACAAGCCAAACTACACACCGCACATTGATGGTGGTGACTTCGTAGTCGTTATAAATGCTGAAAAAGCAGTTCTAACTGGTGATAAAGAAGAAGCTAAGACATACTATCGTCACAGTGGCTACCCAGGCGGTATCAAAAGCGCAACAGCTAAAGAAGTGCGTGAAAAGTACCCAGAACGCCTTATTGAAGCATCTGTTCGTGGTATGTTACCAAAAAACAAGCTAGCAGCTGAAAGAATGAAGCGTATGAAAATATTTGCTGGTAGCGAACACGATCACACTGCACAAAAGCCTATGAAAGTTGAGGTAAAGTAATATGGCAACCAAAAATAGTTATTTTTATGGACTAGGCCGACGTAAAAGTGCAACTGCACGAGCTCGTCTAACAAAAGGCAAAGGTGTCATTACGATCAACGGCAAACCTGCTAGTGAATACCTAGACGGAAACACCAGTCTTCTTGCTGAACTTACAGACCCATTGGCACTTATTGGTAAACAAAAAGAACATGATGTTTCTCTTGTTATCAAAGGCGGTGGTTTGAGCGGTCAAGTTGATGCAGCTAAACTAGCAATCGCCAAAGCTATAAGTATTATGAACGAAGATCTTCGTTCTACACTGAAAAAAGCAGGACTTCTCAAGCGTGATCCACGTGAGAAAGAACGTAAAAAATACGGTCTACGTTCTGCACGTAAAAAAGAACAATTCTCGAAACGTTAATTCGTTACACAAAAAACCGCCACACGGCGGTTTTTTATTACATGTCCAGTACTAGTCCTCCCCAAGTAAAGCCTTCAGCACCATAGCCTTCCCCGGAGAATGGGTTATAGAATTCTCTAAAGCCTGATTTTTCTAGTAGTTGTATCGATTGATCTCGCAATCTATCGGCTTGTTCGTTGTAGCCGTATCGGCGCAAGCCCTTTACAACCATCCAGTTTGAACCCATCCATACTGGCCCGCGCCAATTTGGCCATGGCCAAGTATTTTCTAAGTCAAAACTGGGCTCATCTACTGAAACAGTCGGCACACCAAACGAAGTTGCAAAGAAATCAGGGTCAGACAACATGCCGACCATTTGGTTGGCTTCTTCATGCGTAGCTAGTCCTGCATACATCGGTACAAATAACGCCCATGTGCGTATGTTAATCTTTAGCTCTTTGTCACCCGAGTTCATAGTCGAACAAAACAGTCCGTCCTCAGCAACCATTTTTTCACGGATAGCTTTGGATGTTTTTTCAGCATGTTCCAGTGTCCACTGGGCTATACGGCTTTCACCAGCTAAACTAGCTAGCCGAGCTGTCTGGTTGAGGCTCTCGAGCAATATGCAGTTGAAAGGTAGATCTCGTACCCAATGTTTTAAGTCCATACGCTGTCGTACAACGAACCTAGCTTCACGCCAGTCTTCGACGAGTTCCATGCGAGCGGCATAATTTTCGGCTAGCGTCCAGCTAGGGCCGAGCTCGAGTGCTTGGTCGAAGCGAGGGCTGGTGTCTTCACCAGATTCGTCGGGATTGATTATGCCGACTAGCCCAGATTTGCGCGGGTCACGGTCTCTATAAAAAAAACGATGAAAGTTATGAATATGCGGTAACATTTCACGCACAAACTTAATATCGCCGTCCGCTGCATATATTTTACTCACAGCCTCTGCAAGAAGTGGCGGTTGAGTGATGCTACTTGTCTGGCGCTTGCCCCAAGCAATCTTCAGATGATCCGGCATGTTAGTATGTTGCCAATAAATCATATGAGGTATCATGCCATTTTCAAACTGTTTTGACACCAATGCTCGCAATTCTTGTTTCGCTTGAGGTATATCAAAGTAACTCATTGTGATCGACATAAAACAGCTATCCCATAGCCATTGATACGGATAAGTCTTAGTACTTGGAATCGTATAACTATATTTACCAACTGTTCTTCTATTTTGTTGGTAAAGATGTTTTATTTTATGCTCTAGTTGCCCATCCGTCATTATTCTCTATAGTATAACAGCCGTACTTTGTTGACAAACACAAGAAACTGTATAGAATAATGATTATGACTCAAATGCAAACAAGTCAATATTGGTTTACCGACACTTCCGTGGCGGTTTTCTCCGTGTGTTTGCATTAATCTAAAATACACAATCAAATATATCGAAAAGATCGCCACGCTGGAGGCGATTTTTTAATATCAGAATAAACGAAAGAACAATATGAAAGAAATAATAAGTAGTGACATTGGGCAAGGGCCTATCGACGGTGGAAATCAGTCAGGTCTGCTCAATATATACGACGGGCTTGAAACGCCTATTTCAGAAGATGTCATCACACTAAGTACAAAGCATAAAACGCAAATAGAAGAGTACGCTAAAAAGGCAGCTAGTGAATACGGTGACAGACAGGGTCAGAAAGAACCGACATACGTCCAGGAGTTAGTTGGAATTCCTTCATTAATCGTAAGAATCGACTGTACTATTGATGAAAATGGTGACATTGTTGCTTATGAGCTTGAAGATAGTCCATCCGGACAAGGTATTACGGATAAAGTTCATAGCCACATAAAAGGTGAAGGTATAAAAGAAAGGCTAATAGATCACTACACGGACGCTATCGGTGATATACCTCACGTATTAGTGTCAGGACATCGATCACATGGCACCGACGACAATATTATTGTAGGTCAGGAAAAGTATTTATTTAATGAAATACCAGCTAGTGTAGATGGCCCTGTTATAGTAAAAGCAATTCCAGGTATCAAAGAATCTCATGCTGCTTATTTGCATCTACAGTCACAAGCAGTCGCACCCTTAGCTACGGAAGGCGACAAAAGCTACGCAGTAAGCATGGGTGATCTAAAAGAAGTAGAATCAGAGACAGACTTGCTGCTATGTGCGGATGGAGAGCTTGCATCGCAAGTTGCAAAATCCAGACTGGGTTCAATGGCTATGGGCGTATCAATGTATTTAAATCCTCTTGAACGCAAAAAGTATGGCAAACGCGGAACTGTCACAGCGTCAAAATTGAGTGCAAAAATAGTAGAGTACCAAGACCGTGGTGGTGCATTATTGCAGCGTTTCGTAGCCCCGATACAGCTCGAAAACAATGAAGGTAGAAGTAATGCTATTATGCGTGTCTTTGTACTATTAGACTCTAGAGACGGCGAAGTTACTGCAGAAGCAATCGGAGGTTGCTACGTTGCAAGGCCAGAACTCATTGTCCACGGCGCTTCCAATGCTGTTGCCGGTGCAGTACTGGTAGAATAGATAGTATGGAAAAATATCTTGAAACATTAGTCGGCTTTTATCCGGTCAGTTCACAGCAGGAAAATGTACTTAATCTTTTAGAATACGTAAAAACTCATGTTGATAATCACAATATGCAGTCAGAGTTTTTGTTAGATAGCGGTATTCATAGTCTCTATGCTCATCCGAAAGGTCTAAAGAAAAGTCGCCTGCTACTACAGGCTCATATAGATGTAGTACCTGGCGCCCAACAGCCCTTTAAAGTCGAAGATGGTAAGTACTATGGGCGCGGCTCGTATGATATGTTATTTGCCACTGCATGCTATATGCGATTGCTTGATGAACTATCAGATACCATACCTGATTTAGACCTAGGCATTATGTTAAGTGGAGATGAAGAACTTGGTGGTTTTCATGGCGTAAAATCATTTATAGAAAATGGATATTCAACAGCCGTTTGTATATTGCCAGATGCTGGCGAAAGTTTTGGTGCGCTCAACACTGCGGCAAAAGGTGTGTATTCATGTACTATAAAAATTAATGGTAAATCCCACCACGGCTCACGACCGTGGGAAGGCGATGGTGCTGCTATCAAGCTAGTGCACTTTTTGCATGAGTTTGAACAAGCTTTTGATCCATCAAGTCGTGACAATACAACTATGACGGTAGCTGTACTGAAAAGCGGCGATGTTGACAATAAAGGCCCTTCAAGCGCACAAGCAACATTAGATATACGCTATCGCGACAAAAAGGATCTTCAAAGAGTCCAGCAGATATTGGAACAAAAGTTAGAAGAATACAATGGTGAGATAGTTAATCTAGTTGAAGGTAGCGATTACCAGCTAGACAACAATCACCAAGATGTACTACATTTTATTGAGTTATATGAGAAACATTTCGGCGGAACAATAGCTGAAAATAAATCACACGGCTCGTCCGATGCTCGTTTTTTCGCCGAAAAAAACATTCCTGTTATTATGTTGCGACCAGAAGGCGGCGGCGCGCATGGTGATAACGAATGGGTATCTATAGACGAGGTCGAAAAATTCTACCAACTTTTGAAAGAATATGTCGTAAAACTGCTACAATAAGAGAGATAAAATGAGTAAACCAGTAATTCTAACAGGGCTTCGAGCAAACAATGACCTTACACTAGGTAATTATTTTGGTGGCTTATTGCCAATTATCGACATGGCTAAAAATAAATCCGATGAATATCAGATTAATCTATTCGTGCCAGACCTGCATAGCTTTACAACTCCGATTGATCACAGTGACTTGCAACAGCAGATTTGGAACAACCTGCGACTATTTGTAGCAGCAGGTTTGCCGCTAGATAATGATGATGTACATTTATATCGCCAAAGCTATGTGTCTGCACACAGTGAACTTACATGGATACTGGATTGTTTCACGGGTGTTGGCGAGATGGGTAGAATGACTGAATTTAAAGATAAGTCAGTGAAACTAGGCGATGACAGAGTTTCTGTTGGCTTGTTTAACTACCCAGTGCTAATGGCAGCAGATATTCTACTCTACAACGCCACCTACGTCCCAGTAGGTGATGACCAAACTCAACATCTAGAGTTTATTCGTGATATAGCAGAGCGTATAAACACACGATTTGGGGACATTTTTACAGTACCACTTGCTGTTAAAAAGCAACATGAACTATTCAGTAAAGACCAAGGCTTACGCATCAAAGACCTCGCAGATCCAACGAAAAAGATGAGCAAATCAGACGAATCTGGCAAAGGGGTTATATTCCTCAGTGAAGACCCTGAATTTGCAGCTGGTAAAATAATGCGCGCGACGACTGACGATTTAGCTAGTATCAAGTACGATCCACAAGCTCAGCCCGGCATTAGTAACTTAATTGAAATCCTAGCACTTACAACTGGTAAAACTAAAGATGAAGTAGCTAGCGAGTGGGAAGGCAAAAGTAGTTATGGCGACTTCAAGCAAGCAGTTGCAGACGCAGTACGAGCTTTCCTAACAGACTTTCAAGCCAAACTAGCGCAAGTAAGCGATGAAGCTATTCAGACAAAGCTAAGCACTAGCGAAGCGCATGCAAACGAAGTCGCCAATGAAACTCTACTTCGTGCCCAAAAAGCTGTTGGATTGAGGTAATATGCGACTTGATGCGTATTTGGCTCAGTACTTCCCGGAGCATTCTCGTTCTGCATGGCAAAAATACATTGCTGCTGGCAATGTAAAGGTGAACGGTGAAGTAGTCACAAGCAACAAACTTACACTTGGTGAGGACGATGAAGTAACTGCAGACACAAACGCCAAGCTTCACGACTTTAGTATTGATTTACCAGTTATATATGAAGACGACAATGTAGTAGTTATCAACAAGCCAGTTGGAATACTTTCGCATGCAAAGGGCGGAATCGTGGAAGAAGCGACAGTAGCAGACTTTTTTAAAGACAAGACTAGCTACGGTAGCGATACAAATCGCCCAGGTATTATACATAGGCTCGACAGAGCAACTAGTGGCATCATGCTCGGTGCTAAAAATGTTGAAACAGCTTCGCAACTGCAAAAACAATTTAGCAAACGAAAAGTAAAAAAGACCTATATTGCTATCGTAAAAGGTACTCCAAAAGATATTGAGGCCCATATAGAACTGCCAATCGAGCGAAATCCTTCTCACCCAAGCCAATTTCGAGTAGGCGCAAATGGCAAGTATGCGACGACTACTTATGAAGTGTTAGAATCAAAAAATGGTAAGTCTATGGTGAGGTTGAAGCCAGAGACCGGCAGAACTCACCAACTACGTGTGCATATGGCGCACATCGGAAACCCTATCATAGGGGATATTGTATACGGTAAAGCTGCAGATAGAATGTACTTACATGCCTTAAGCTTAGAAATCACCCTACCGGGCGGCGAAAGGAAAGTATTCGAAGCGCCTTTGCCTGATGAATTTGAAAAAGAAATGAACAAAAAATAATGATTACGCAGCCAACAGTTCAAAAGCAGCTCAAGTCGATAGTGAAACTTTCACCTCACGCAGTACTACTGCACGGCCGTTTTGGCGTAGGACTGGGTAGCGCAGCTCAAGATCTAGCTCTGCAGCTAACAAGCAAAGCCGGTGTTATGAGGGTAAATCCAGATGAAAAAGGTTCAATAAAAATTAAAAGTATTCGAGAGTTGTATTCATATACTCGAACAAAGCAAAGTGAAAAATTGGTGATTATATTAGACGATGCCGACACTATGCAAGCACCTGCTCAAAACGCGCTACTAAAGCTGTTAGAAGAGCCACCAGAGCATGTTATGTTTATTCTTACTGCTCATACGCCTCAAATATTACTTCCAACCATACTTTCCAGAGTACAAAAAGTTGAAATACTGCCAATTAGTAGTAAACAAACCGATGATTTACTAGGTAATTTATCAGTTAATGATGACAAAAAACGCTTGCAGCTACAGTATATGGCCGTAGGATTACCTGCAGAGCTAACAAGACTAGCTGAAAACGAAGAGTATTTTAAACAAAGAAGTGCATCAATCAAAGAAGCACGAGAATTTATACAGGGCGCAACATACAAAAAACTCATAACAAGCTACAAAATAGGCAACGATAGAGAAAAGGCTATGAGTCTACTTCAAGATTCTGCTCATATTGTTGAAATTTCTATCAAGCAAAAACCCAGCGCTAGTTTGGCTGGGTTGCTTGCTAATATCGTATTTACTCAAGAAAAGCTGTTAGCTGACGGCAATATACGCTCTCAGCTACTGAGACTTGCTGTTAACTAGCCCTTACGAGGCTTGATTTCGTTACGGCCGAGGTTTTTCTTGGTTTCAGTGTAAGTAACGTGCTTTCGAAGAACTGGGTCATACTTACGAAGACTGATTTTATCAGGGGTGTTTTGCGTATTTTTTGTCACGTAGTAAGTACGGTGATTGCTTTCTTCGCTCACCAAACCAACTAACTTACGTTTACTCTTCGTCTTTGCCATATATTCTCTCTATTAACGTTATTATTCGTATTAGGTTTATTTTAGCACATTTACTGATTAAAATAAAGTATTATATCTGGAGCCGCCTCCCGGATTCGAACCGGGGACCTACTGTTTACAAAACAGTTGCTCTAACCAGCTGAGCTAAGGCGGCACGTGAATACAATTGTAGCAATTCTATCTGTTACTGACAAGTGCTATGAATAAAAATAGCCGGGCTTCACAAATAGTGAAACCCGGCTTGTCGCGAGTATTAACTGCTAGCGACTTGGTCGAGACCTTCTACCTTCGAGGGGTCGAGCTTGCTCCCTCCTTTCGGAAAGATTGTCGCGACTCCCAAGTAGGGCATTGTGAAGAAGATACGTCCTTCACTGATCTCTCTTGGGTGTGAGTGGCCGATGTTCACAAAGACACCGTTGTTCTGCCACTTCTCCCATTTGCCGTCTCCTCTGAGATATGCCACCCACTCAGACTCGATAAAGATCTTGTCGTCTCGAAGTTCAATACTCAGGATAGGGCCTCGAAAAACGTGGCCGTCTTCTTGAGTTTCGAGGTCTCCACCAACAAGGTCGTCTCTCTCCAATACTTCATGCCAGTCCATCTTAGCACTCTCCTTTGGACTCGAAGGCATTATCTAGAAGGGTATCTACTAGAATATGGTTATTATAACACTATAATATCGCTAAGTCAAATATATAATTCAAGTATAAGTTCTGGTGCTGGGAGTAGGATTCGAACCTACGAAGGCGAATGCCGACAGATTTACAGTCTGTTGTGTTT
>CAZVTQ010000001.1:0-334719 GCA_964630185.1 uncultured Candidatus Saccharibacteria bacterium | reverse complement strand
ATTAACAAACTTAGTTGTAGAACCTTCAATAGTACCAAGATCTACACCGCCAGCAGTTACACCGTCACCTAGTGTACGGATAACATTACCGCTGTCGTCATATAGAACTGTTGAACCAGCTTCGTAAGCAATTGTTTGGTTTGCACCAAGAGTTACGCTTGCAGTATCTGTAGTACCAGTTGCACCACCAAGAGCGGTAGTCGCTGTAGCAGTACTTGTACCACCAGTACTTGGTAGAGTTGCACTAAGTTTTACGTTTTCTAGAGCACCAAACTGAGTGTTACTCAGTTGCATGCTGAACTTAACTTCTTCGTTACATGTAGCACTAACGCTGTTTGCGTATGCACCACCTTTTGTTACGTTTTTTACGACGTAGTTATCACCACCGGCTAATTGTCCGGCTGAAGCTGCAGAAACAGAGCTTCCGCTAAAAGCTAATACTGACACAAAAAGTGCAAGTACAGCAATCTTTAAAGATTTGATCATAATTTGATCTCCTTTGCTAAAAAATTAATTTAATTATTACAAACTAGGTAGACATAGTGTCTTTAAGAAAAAGTATTGGGTGTCCGGTCATAAAGACCGGACACCCATACCAACTACATTCACTCCGGACGGACTGGGTAAGTAATACCCAACTTATCTTCCTTGTAGGCAGATGAGTTGCCCAGAACGGCCGTTGCCGTAACCTTCATTTCTGTCGGCTTGGCGGGATCGTCCGGCGCCCAAATCACGAAGCAAAACTTCGTGACGCCCTTCGGCACAGGAAGCGTCATGCTTCCTTGTCGAGAACCTCCGTTGCAGTCCGCGATAGACCCAATCCCTGGGTCAACGGTCAGCGTTCCTCCAGCATCACTGGCAGACACCTCTACGTAGTACGGACCTGAAGACTTCCCTGTGGGGATGTCGTTCAAATCAGTCATCGAGAGGATTAGCACTGATGGTGTGCAGTTTTGCGTGCACGGCGGAGGAGGCGGTGTGGTAGGAGCACAGTGAATGGCAGCGACAGCTCTGGCATATGCCTCGGCCTTTGCATTTCCACTCGCAATGATCTGCGCGTTTCCACGAGCCTGCACCTTGGTGTAGCCACGTGCTGATGCTGATGCTGATGCCGTAGCCTCAGCGAATCCGCATACTCCATCTACCCGTACTCTCTCAGATACCGTTACCGAGATCTTGAAAGAGCCGAAGGTACGTACTAGGCGAATTTCGCCCTGTACAACCTTCGGAGGCATTTTCTTGCGCACCGCATTACCGCACTCAGCACGGTACTGATGGCCGCGCTTGTCGGTACAGATTGTACCAGCGCGAGTGTCCCAGAACCAACGCAGCGAGCCATCGGCCTGCTTTGCTGAGTTCCAGTATCCGGTGCCCGCTGGCACACGGACGCACTTCATCTTCGACTTCTGTTTCTTCGTGAGGCCCTTGGCCTTCACGAACGACAGAATGGTGATGTTGGCGCGAGCCACTGATTCTGCACCAGCCACCGACACGTCCGGGAGCGCAAGGCTCAGGAACGGGTTGGTAAACGAGGTGTCAACGGGCGACTTGTGGCCGACCTGACCCTCGCACTGGTTAGAAGAAGGCTTGTGGGTGTAACTACACCCGTTCGGCCCCTTCTTTGCAGCAGCCGAAGCTGTGCTTGTGGTAAGCGCGAGCACGGCCACGAGGGCCATGAACGCGATTGTTACCTTTCTGACCATGATTTCTCCTTAGAGACTCGTGGGGCACCCGTGCGCCCTACTATTGAAGATGGACGCACAAAGGCCTTTGCGCATCCGATTAGTAAACATCTAAGATGATGTTCAATAATCGGATACGCAAACCAAAAAATATATTGTAGTTGGTATATCTTGGGTTAAAAACCCATGACTACCTAGTTTGCTTGTTTTGGTTAAAAACTCACAAACTGTTTAATAAAGCCTGATTGTTAAATTACCTCGCAAAAATCTCGGTCTCCACCTCGGAATGCGATTTCATATACCAGATTATCACAAAAAGTGATTTCTGTCAATACTTTTTACAATGTTTTAAGCTTTAACACAAGCTTTTTCATCTGATAAGACTAGTCTCTTTTAAGCATAACTGTGAAGGCTTCAGACGGGATATCTACTTTACCGAAGCGTTTCATACGTTTTTTGCCCTTTGCTTGCTTGGCAAGGACTTTCTTTTTACGAGATACATCACCGCCATATAGCCCTGTTGTGACATCTTTTCGATACGCCGAAAGATCCTCACGAGCGATAAAACGACCGCCGATTGCTGCCTGTAAGGCTACCTTAAAGTTTTGACGTGGAATAACATCTTTTAGCTTTGAGGTTACTTCTCGCCCCAGTGATTGCGCTTCTGAGCGGTGGGTCATGATAGAGAGAGCATCGACAATCTCACCGGCTACATAAAAATCGACTCGTACTAAATCTTCTGCCCTGTACTCATCTAATTCGTAGTTGAACGAGCCGTAACCTGAGGTAACAGATTTTAACTGATCATAAAAGTCAGTTAACAGATTAGCCAGAGGCGCTTCAAAACTAATGAGCGCTCTTTCGTCTATATAACTGAGGTTATTTTGCAACCCCCGCTTACTCACAATCAGCTGGATAACACCTCCGACATACACCTGTGGTACTACAATTTCACCTTTTATCCAGGGCTCGCGAATTTCGGCAATTTTACTGACATCTGGAAGATCAGAGGCGGATTTTATATCTACCTCTGTTCCATCCGCAAGTGACACTTGGTAGTCCGTGCTGGGGTTAGTGATGACCAAATCGAGGTTATATTCCCTCTCTAGCCTTTCTCGTACAATATCCATGTGCAAAAGCCCCAAGAAGCCTATTCGAACACCGAAGCCTAGAACAGGGGAGTTTTCAGGCTCAAACTGCAATGCAGAGTCACTCAAAGAGAGCTTTTCAACGGCATCTTTTAGTTCTTGATAGTCTTGGTTACTAACAGGGAAGAAACCTGCATATACAAAAGGCTTAATGTCTTGATAGCCGGGTAGCATCTCTGTTGCAGTAGCACGTTTAACAGTCACCGTGTCACCTACACGTGCGTCTCTGGTAGTTTTGAGGTTTGTCACAATATAACCAATCTGACCGTTTTCTATAGCTTTATCGGCTTTCATACTTGGCGAGAGATACCCCACCTCTAATGCGAGGCCATGCGCCTCTGTTGCTAACATCTGGATTTCGTCACCTTTTTTGATAGATCCGTCAAAAACTCGAGTATACAGGATAACACCCCTGTAATCGTCATAATAACTATCAAATATTAGAGCTCTCGTGGCTTCGTTTGAGCTGCTTTTTGGTGGCTGAATCCTCTCAACAACCGCATCCAGCACCTCTGTTACGCCTTCACCTGTTTTTGCGCTAATTTTAATGATATCTGATTCTTCGCACCCCAGTAAATTGATGATTTCTTTTGATACTTTGGCCACATCACTAGCTGGAAGGTCAATTTTATTCAGAACTGGAATAATTGTCAGATCAGCAGCCAAAGCAAGGTAAACATTGGCTAGGGTTTGCGCCTGAATGCCCTGAGAGGCGTCAACAACCAAAACCGCTCCTTCACACGCCTCAAGACTACGAGACACCTCATAGCTAAAATCAACATGCCCAGGGGTATCTATCAGGTTCAAATCATGCCCTTGATAGTGCATTTTCACAGGGGCGAGCTTGATAGTTATACCCTTTTCACGTTCCAAATCCATACTATCAAGCAGCTGGTTCTTCATGTCACGTTTTTGCACCGTAGACGTCATTTCCATCATACGGTCTGCAAGTGTTGATTTACCGTGGTCAATATGAGCGATTATGCAGAAATTACGAATGTTTGAACTCATAATTATTTACTCTTTAGCTGTCCAAAAACAATCGCATTAATCCTGTGCAGCACAGGATCCACCTCACTAATACTCATTAATTTACTACATAACAGATACACGGAGCCAGATAACAGACAGATGATGATAAATTTAGGGAAGAGAGAGATAAAGCTTTGGTCGGTTGCCTGCAGGCTAAATGTATTGACTGCAAAGTAGGCTGCTACAGAGGTAAAACCGGTTGCAGAAAGCATACGTATCACTTCGCTAAAAAACGGTCTATCAAGTAGTTTCGGAATCCGTCTTTGCATAACAATAAACAAAATAATCACCTCGATCATCGCGACGAGCGACTGTGCCCATGCTAAACCATACACTCCCATGTCAAAGTGCACGGTAAATAGAACTGCAAGGAATATATTTAAGCCAATGGTAAATATCGATATATACAGTGGCGTTTTGGTATCTTGCTGGGCATAAAAACTACGCGCCGCGATGTGATAAACAGAACGAAATAAAATCGCTATAGTCAAAATACCCAAAATATTTGCAATGACCGCTTCTCCACCGTTTTTGATAAAGTGCACCAAGTAGCCTCTGGTAAAGAAAGCGACAGCGGCAGTAGGTAATGCGAGCCATATGATAACTCTAATAATTGCCTGTAACTCTTTTCGAAAAAGATCCGGCCTACCTTGAGATAGACGTTCTGTCATTTTAGGAAAGGCGGCTGTTGAAATTGCAACTCCGATCAGTGTGATTGGTAGCATATGCAGTGTGGTCGCCTGTTGATAAGCACGAACTGTACCGGCAGCCATACGAGAAGCTAGGTTTGTTTCAACCAGACTATTGAAATAGTCTATTCCCTGGTCGAAACTGCGAGGTGGAAGTAACCGTAAAACAGTTTTGAAGCCATGATTTTTCCAATGAATCTTTAGCCTATAGTCAAAGCCAAGCCCAATGAGACCGCAGGCGCTAACAATTAACTGCATAATCGAACCTAGAACAACACCAAGTGCAACTCCCATAATTCCACCTTCGAATATTTGTACACCGAAAATAGTGATTCCGTTTGCAAAAACTGTAATACCGATAATAATACCGATGTTATAGAGAACAGGGGCGAGTGCGTAAAATACAAACCGCCCGACAGCCTGTTGCATACTGGCAAAAACAGCCGAGATTGCAAACAAAAACGGGTTGATTGCAATGACGCGCATCATACTCACAGCGAGCCCGTGCCCAGATTCGTCCAAACCTGGGCCAACCACATAGCTAACTAACTGATCAGCAAATATAATAATCAAAACACTGGCGATTAGTGTCAGGAGCGCCATGAAGTTAATCATGCTTGTCGAAAGATCCCAAGCTGACTTTTTGTTTCCACTAGCCAATCTTTCGTTAAAGACCGGTATGAAAGTCACACTTAGAGCACCCGAAACGAGAAGGAAAAACATAAAATCGGGAATGGTGAAGGCGACTGTATAAGCATCGATTCCCACAGGATAAGTGTCAAAGTAATTGGCGTTTAGAAGCCGATCTCTAAATAAACCAAGTAGGCTAGATACAAGTGTTGCGCTCGCCAACAATGTAGCTGCTAAGCTAATTGACAGCTTTTGGTTGGCTCTGGCTAAGGCAACACTGAATCTTCCCATGTATATATTCTCTTAATACAATGCGGCTTGTTTTGGTAAGACCGCACCTTTCAGAATCGTAGCGATTTCTTTTTCTTCTATTGTCTCTTTTTCAAGCAAAGCCTTTGTTAACTTCTCTAATGGCTCTGGGTTTTGCTTCAAAATTGCTTCGGCTCGCTTAGCTGCTTCCTTAACAAGCTCTGCTACCTCAGCATCTATTTCGCGAGCTGTTTCATCACTGTAAGGCCTGTCGCGAACCATACGGTCAAACATCATACCGCCAGCGTCTTCGTGGAAAACTTGGTCACGTAACTTAGTACCCATACCCTGTTCTATGATCATATTGCGAGCAATTTCAGTTGCCTTCTGCAGGTCGTTACCAGCACCAGTTGTTACACGCTCTGCCCCGTATTTTAGTTTTTCGGCAATTCTTCCACCAAGCGCTCGTGCCAATATATCCTTAAACTCAACGATTGAAGTATACTTCTTATCTTCCGGAGGCAAGAACCACGTAACACCGCCTGTTCCACCACGTGGAATTATTGTGACTTTATGTACTGGGTCACTGTCTGGCAACACGTGCCCGACAACTGCGTGGCCTGCCTCGTGATAGGCTGTCATTTCTTTGTCTGCCTGGCTCATGATGCTTGATTTTCGCTCTGGACCGATAGCTATTTTTTCAAACGCCTCAGTAAGGTCGTCATTCTGTATGGTTTTTCGGTTGTTTCGCGCAGCCACAATTGCTGCTTCGTTTGCAATATTTGCAAGATCTGCACCAGATGAACCGACGCTTTTTGCAGCTAACGAATTGATATCAACGCTACTATCAACAGGCTTGTCTTTGAAGTGTACTTTCAAAATCGCTTCTCGGTCTTCTCGCTCTGGAAGACTAATTTGCACACGACGGTCAAAACGACCAGGACGGAGTAGGGCAGGGTCAAGCACATCGGCACGGTTTGTCGCGGCTATAACTATAACGTTTGTCCCTGTTTCAAAACCATCCATTTCAACCAGTATTTGGTTGAGGGTTTGTTCTCGCTCATCGTGGCCACCACCCATACCACTGCCACGCTTGCGTCCAACTGCGTCTATTTCATCTATGAATATAATTGCAGGAGAATTTTTCTTGGCTTTTGCAAACAAATCACGCACACGTGATGCACCAACACCAACAAACATTTCAACGAACTCTGAACCAGAAATACTGAAATATGGCACACTCGCCTCGCCCGCAACTGCACGAGCAAGCATTGTTTTACCTGTTCCTGGAGGGCCTACAAGCAGTACGCCTTTTGGTATTTTTGCACCAACTGATTGGTATTTTTTAGGATGTTTTAGAAAGTCAACTACCTCATACAAATCTTCTTTTGCTTCACCATTGCCGGCTATATCGTCAAACTTCACTTTTTCTTTGTCGCTACCATAGAGTTTTGCTTTACTACGTCCAAAACCGAGAGCTTGGTTGCTCTGCCCTTGCGCTTGACGGAACATAAACCAGAAGAGACCTCCGATAAGTAGGATAGGCAAGAATAGGGAAGCGAGGTTCCAAATTGTTGAGCTAGTGTTGCTTGGCTCTTTTACCTCAACAACCACATCCGCCTTGTGGCTCAAACCCTGCTCATATATAGAGCTACCTTCTTCTTTGTATGATTTTTCGGTTGGCTCTTTTTTACCGTCTGGAGTTACCTTCAGGTCATTTCCTTCAATTTGTATTTTTGTTATCTTACCTTCGTTGGCACGAGTGATAACTTCCGAGAAAGGAACACTCTTTAGTGTGTCACGAGGGGATGCGAGTCCGATAAGTGTGAGTACAAAAAGCGCTAAAATAACCCAAAAAAGGGTATTACGAATTATTACTCCCCACTGTTTCTTGTCTTGTTTTTTCACCATAAACTAAGCCGCCGTTTTTCCTTCCTAAGCATATTTTTACTAGTATTATTTTACCACGGTAGATACAGTTTTGTCTGTAAATAATAGGCTTTTTTCTTTTGTGATTTCAAACTTTGTTCCGGGTTTTGCTGTTTTGATTGCCATCAGTACGCGTTTGGCTTGTGGGCGAGTTAGCTGCAGCTGTGATCGTAGGACTTCTAGCGAGACGCTCGTCGGCCACATAATGTAATTGTGTCTTTGATCGCTCATAAGGCTTGCTGTATGGCTATCTATTTCGTTCATTAACTCTATTTGGTCTCTGTATAATTGAAGGAATTCACTACGCTGCTTGTCATTCATTTTCGTCACAACATTGTGGCGAATTTCGTTTCGTAAGTACTTAATATCTTGATTTGTACTATCCTCTACCCACTCTAGCTTGTTATCTTTGGCATAGTTTAAAATATCAGACTTCGTGTAATCTAGCAGTGGTCGCAGTAGATGATCGGTACTGCGCAGCGAACTGAGTCCCCGCCAGCCAGTTCCACGAATAAGATTGAGAATGATGGTCTCAACTATATCGTCGCTGTGATGAGCCGTAACAATTTGAAGAGCGTTGTGTTCGTTTTTTAACTTGTGTAAGAAAGCATAGCGAGCATCTCTAGCCTGTTCCTCGCTGGCATCTTTACCTAACTTTGCCGAACCTAGCTCAAATTGCAATCCAAGAGAATTTGCCAATTGTTGCACAAATTGCGAATCTTTCGCAGAATTATCACGAATACCATGATCAAAATGCGCAACAATAAGTTTTAGATTGGGCTGTTTATGTAGTAAATCAAGCAATACAACCGAGTCGACACCGCCTGACACAGCTACAATATACGTACCGCTAACGAGTTCTTCTAGTTTATCCACTACAGGTATTATAGATACATTTTACTCAAAATGAACCTTGTGATTATGTTATTTATATGATGTAATACTTAGTACAATCACCTCGGAGGTGATTCCGTTCTTTATACTTCTAGTAGAAGGGTCAGTACCCGATGAATTTTATTCGTAAAATTATCGTGCTTTTCTTGCTGATCCATGTGGTCGCAAGCGCAATACTTCATAGACCATTGGTTTGGCTTTGTACATATAGTGGCAAAGATAACTACTTTTGGTCAAAAGCCACATTCTGGACTGGTGTAGCTTTTTGTATACCAGGAGTCTTTGGACTCTTGAATCTTGTAGCCGTGTACTTGATTGCATCCACGATCATGCCAGGTATAGTTTTCTACTTACCCTCAGTTGCAAACAAAATGCGAAAGCTAGATGGGGAGAGTTTGCCAATAGAGATTATTGCTATTCCTTCAGTGATTATTGGTCACATATGGAATATCAGTCTTTTTGGGCTTTTCATCCTTTTGGGTGATCATTCATTTTACGCGATAGGTACCTTTGTATGCTTCGTGTTGAACTACACGGCAACCTGTTTTTTGGTTGATCATCAAAGCGGGGGGAAGAGTTTGCTGAAACGTGCTTCGGAACGTTTGAGAAGCTTAGCTCTCAAGGCGAAAGACAAACTTGGTAGTAACGATGCTCTACCGCAACCAGTGTAAAGAACTACCCTCGGTGTAATAGCCGAGGGTTTTTCATACTCTTATTTTTGTACCGAGCCAAATACCAAGTAGGCCGCCGATAAGGCCGCCGAGTATACTCAAGCCGCCGAGTCCGTTCGGGTCCCAGCCTAGAACTATTGGTAAATATGCACCAATCGTACCAAATATACCTGCCATGAGTGTGAGGACGCCTTTGTTCATACTTCTATTCTACCCTTTTTGTTCGGTGCTTAAGAAAAAATATTGGAATAAACGAAAATATACTAATAGCCAAACCGATGGTGAGAGCATGAAATAGGGTAGGGAGTATGATATTTTTTGCTCCCTTTAACCTTGCATCACCTACGGAAACGATTTCATCAAAAAGGGGAGTGATGGAAATTATGTTCGACTTCTCTGCTTTATTTAATTTTGCGACATTGCTATCTAGTATTTCCATAGCTCCACGAAACGCTGGATTTTGCTGATAGTACTTCTCGCCAACAGCTTCGGGTCGATACAATTTGCCACATACAAATGCTACTGAACTAATATCATTTCGTTCTGCATACGCCCCTACGGCCAAACTTGCTCCAGCGCTAACTGCAAAAAGTGAAACCCTACTTCCTGCTTTGGTTTTTTGATCTATGACATCCGTTAACCTTTTTAGCTTGTCTGGGAAGGTTTCATTACTCGCCCATTTTGATTGGAAAAAAATTGGATTAACGCCATATATTCGCCAAGATTTTACAGCAAATTTTTGAAATGATGGATCGGAGTCATTCAAGCCTGTGATGTAGATTACCGCATGAATCTGCTTGCCCATTACAATGTTGTCGGATTTGGCAACCCTACCACACAAAACGTACCGCCGCCATTACTTGATGACGCTTCTGAATATCCGCTTACTGGTGTGGTGGATGAAAATGTTCCATAGGGACTAAAGCTTAGTACTGGCGCTGACTCACATCTTTTCTGGTATCCATCGAGCATATACATGATGTACCACGAATGTGTAACACCGTCTAATGTCCAGCCGCTCGCAACATATTGAAACCAAGCACCTGTTCTAGTGGTGTTACTAAAATATGGTATTGCTTTTGTACTTGGAAGGGGAAGTTTAGAAGCATTTCCCATATATGGCCGAAGGAGGTTGTTTACCGTCGCATTTTCGGCTATACCTCCAGACCCGCCACAGCCACTTGGATAGCCTTCGCCTAGACAGAAGTTGCTGTTTGCCGGATAGCTACCGTTCGCTACGGCATATTGGATAAGTGCTTTTTTATAAGCCGTAACTGTTGTCGCAGTTTGTGCATTGTTTGCCCTTTGTTGAATACCGTTATAGGCAACAATAACGAGCGCTGCAAGAATACCAATAATCACTATGACGATTAAAAGTTCTACTATAGTAAACCCTCGTTGTAGAGCTGCCCGATTTCCCATATAACAATCATAACCTTTATCGTAAAAAAACCAAATAAAAAACGACCATCTTTCGATGATCATTTTTTATTGGTAGCAGCGACAAGGATTGAACTTGTGACCTCAGGCTTATGAGTCCTGCGCTCTAACCAACTGAGCTACGCTGCCACGATGGCGGAGGAGGAGGGATTCGAACCCTCGCACCAGGTTGCCCCGATCTAACGATTTAGCAAACCGTCCCCTTAAGCCACTTGGGTACCCCTCCGTGAAGCGTGCGCTCCAAAGATTATACCACAAACTATAGGGGTGGGGGAGTATCCCCTACCGCTGCCCTACTCTTCTTCTAAATCGGCTACCGCTTCGTGACGACGTGAGATAAATCCTTGCAACTGTTCGCTTGATCGCGCTTCGTTCCAAGTATCTAGCGCCAATACCTCTGATAAGGTGACCGGCTCGATGCCTTTTGCTGTTGTTTCCATTTTTGCTTTTAACCCTTTTTGTTTTATTTATTTGGTTATGTCTATATTCGCATATATTCGCTAAAAAGTCAATATGATTATGGTTGTATTTTTGACTACCGTAAGCGTTTTGTGATAGTCTATAGGGTGAAAACTCTATAAAAAGAAAAACAACAAAAAAATGATCAGTGCTTCGCCTATTTTTGTCATAGCATTCGCAGGCCTACTCCACGCCAGCTTTCAACTTGGTGTCGCTTTGCTAACACTTCTCAGTGGTCATTCTTTGGGTATTAATAGGTCATTTCACAAGCTCATGCGGCTCAATATCGCTTACCTTTTTGGAGCAACTGTTATCACGATACTCATATTTGCAGCTTTGGCGTATTTTGCACTACTGAGCATAGGCTCTAACATTCAAATTGCATGGCTAATCACCGCACTTATCAACATAGTCATAGGTGTTGCTGTAATGATATTTTATTATCGACGAAAAAAAGGTACAGGCCTGTGGATTCCTGATTCGATGGCTCAATACCTCAGTAAACGAGTGAAAAAAACCGACCATACAGGAGAAGCTTTTACTTTGGGTGCCGGCTCGGTATTAGCTGAAACTCCATTTCTTATTGGACCTTTCGCAGTAGCGGTGCTCTACACGCTAACTCTTGAGGGTGCGCAGCTACAACTACTTAGCCTACTCACCTATAGCCTTATCGCCTTAGCACCTCTTGTTGCTATAGTTTCACTTGTCGGCGGTGGCCATAAGATTAGTCATATCCAAAAATGGCGAGAAGAAAACAAACTTTTCTTGCAATACTGTGCAGGTTGCGGACTTGTTATATTAGGTGCTTTTGTACTGGTTGATAAATTTATAGGAGCAAACCTATGAACTCATATGTAGTAAAAAGTGGCGGCATGCATGAAAGTGAAATATTTGACCCTTTGAAATTGCACGGCTCGCTTATGGCGGCATGTCTGGCTGTTCGAGCGCTTGAGGGTGAGGCACATATGGTAGCGCAGAAAATTACAGAAAAAGTAATTGACTGGCTTGAAACAAAAACTGAAGTAACGAGCGAAGATGTACGACGTGTAGCTGCTTTAAATTTGCAAACTTACCAACCAGAAGCTGCATATATTTACGAAACTTATAAAACAATGTTGTAAGGATATAAATGGCGAAGAAAATTTTTGACTATGATGTACTAGTAATCGGCAGCGGAGCCGGTGGTTCAATTGCTGCAACAGCGATTGCTCGTCAAGGTAAACGAGTCGCACTAATTGAGATGAATGCACTCGGCGGTGACAGTGCAAACTTCGGAGACGTACCTGCTGGGGCAATGATCAATATTGCCAGAATATACTCTGAAGCAAAAGGGGCTGGTAAGTTCGGAATACGTTCAAATACCATTGGCTACAACTACCCGACTATTAAAGCTTGGAAAGAAAAAGTTGTTAGCAAAACAAGCTCGGGTGGTGGAAAAAGATATTATCAGTCAGTTGGAGTGACAGTTATTCCTGGCTTGGCTCATTTTATAAGTCCTCATGAAGTGTCCGTTAACAGGCGTCATATATCTGCAGAGTACATTGTTGTAGCTAGCGGTGCTGAGTGGGCAATGCCAAAAATAAGTGGCATCGACAAAGTTGAGTTTTTGACACCCGCAAGCGCGTTGGAACTTATTCGTCCACCAAAAAGTCTTTTTGTTATAGGTGGTGGTGCTGTTGGGCTAGAGTTTGCTAGACTTTTCAGTGCTTTTGGTACGAAAGTATACATTGGTGAAATTGCTCCAAGACTTTTGCCTAGAGAAGATGAAGAAGCAGGTAAACTCGCAGCTAAAATACTATCTGAACAATACGGGGTTACTTCTCTAACAGAGACTAGAGTAACGCGTGTTAGCAAAGAAGCTGTGGCAAAACGCGTCACATTCCTGCGTGGCCGCGAAGAACACTCCGTTAAGGTTGAGGCTATTTTGCTAGCAACCGGAAAAACTCCAAGAGTAGATATAGGACTTGAAAATGCCGGTGTGCAATATTCACCCCGCGGCATAGAAGTAAACGAACACCTACAGACAAGTAGTAAGCATATTTTTGCTGCCGGTGATGTACTGGGCGGCTTTGGCCTGACGCATGTAGCTCTTATGGAGAGTCGTATCGTAGCTCATAACATTTTGCATAAAAACAAAGTGTCTCCAAGCTACCACAGTATTCCACGTATTACTTACATAACACCAGAAATAGCATCGGTTGGCATGAGTGAAGATGATCTGATAAAACGCGACCTAAATTATAAAAAATCTATTGTTCCCCTTGGTATTATTGGTCGATCGATCATTACAGATACTCATGAAGGCTTTGTAAAAGTGTTGGCCGACAAGAAGTCAGGAAGAATATTGGGAGCTACAGTTGCTGCTCCTTCAGCTGGTGAAATTATTCATGAACTAACTTTAGCAATTCAACACAATTTAACGGCTAGTGATGTTGCTAATACTATGCATGCTTTTCCTTCTTGGAGCGAAGCAGTCCGTATAGCTTGCGCAAAAATATAAAAAAAAACTCCCCGCTAGCTTATAGCTAGCGGGGTTTCGATCGGTTGTTTGAACCTAGGTCCAAAAACATTTGTCATCCACTGAGCCCCTCTGGACAGACCTATAGCCTGCGCCAAATTGACAGTGACTTGCACTTCTTCGCGAAAGGAATCAGCAACCGTGGATTCAGCGGTGTTGAGATATTCGACTACTTCATCGAGCACCTCATCCTTGACTGAAACGATTTCGACCTGCTGGTCTTTTAACTCCTTCACCACATCGCCCATGAACTCTTCAGAACACCCAACTGCCAAGGCAAGTTGTAGGACATTACCCATCAGTAGTTCTTCACTTCCGGCGGTACTTGACGGCGCTTCCCTGCTCGACAAAAGATCGAGCACGAACTGTACTGGGTCAACTTTTTTACCAGCCTTGACTGCTTGCACGCTCATGCTGACTTCCCCTGATCGGAATATCCGTGAATGGCACGGACCACCTGCTTCAAGATCACGAATGATCAAAGAATGATTCAAATAATATCATAATATTGTACTATTGGCAAAAAATAATTGCATCCTAATCTGTAAGGTGCTACAATAGGCTAACAACAAAACGCCGCGGGGTGGAGCAGTCTGGTCAGCTCGTGTGGCTCATAACCACAAGGTCGTAGGTTCAAATCCTACCCCCGCTACCAAGAGAAATTACAAAACCTAGCTTATCGCTAGGTTTTTTTGTTACCAAAGAAAAAACTCAGCCAAGCTTGAAAATTACTAGATGATACCGTAATTTTAGCTTTATTTGCCTGAGTTGAGGCTGTATCACTCACGGTGTTGGCAGGCAATATCAGCATGTGCTCACCAGGTGCAGCTTTGCCAAATTGCTGCCGAGCCTGTAACTCTAAGTATTCACTACTTGCAAAATAAGTATTTTCGAGCGACAAATTGTCGGCCTCAAGTTTACTTGCTTCTACTTCTGAATGCAAAACATCAACTTGGTTTTGCAATACAAAATTATTTTGCAGCGCTCCCATAGTGCTCCAGATAAACCCCGAAGCCATCAAAATTGCTGCGAGTAATACTATGTTGTCTAGCGTGTAGTATTCTTTGATGAAATGTCTAAGTGTGTGTATGTTCATAATGTTCTACCGACTATTGTACAACAAAGAAAATGCCTGTGCTGCAACCGAAGGGTGAACCACGGTGCAGCACAGGCTGTTGATGACGAGAGCGCCCTATAGGCCCGACAGAGATCAGTAACAAAACTCATAGCGAGGTCTGTCGCCTCTGGTAATGTTTCAACAATCGTCATTCTTGGCGAACGGTGAAGTTTAGTTAATCAACTATCTAGACCGCCTTTAGTATCCGTTGAGATGTTTCCGCATCCGAATCCCGACGGTAGTTGACCGACACTCCACTGTCGTCATGCAACAAGTATATATACATCATATCCAATTTTGCAAACCAAGCCTCAAGGCTGTTTGCAAAATTGAAAGGAGGATTAGCGAAAAGCTACAGACAACAGGACACAAGTTTACTTTTGTTCTGTTGTCGAAAGCTGGCAGCTTAATCCGACGTGGTGGGGGTGGTTGGATTTGAACCAACGGCCAATCAGTTATGAGCCGACTGCTCTAACCACTGAGCTACACCCCCAGTGAAAACCATTATAACAGATTGAAAGTCTATTCCCAGCGGAAAACTTTAAAGGCGATTGCGTAGATGATTACCATCCAGATAGCCATGAGGCCAATCTGTGGGCCAAGTTCAAATAAATGCTTGCCCTCGGTCGTGATGAGACGTATACCATCTATCACTGGTGTGAGTGGTAGAAAAGCCGAGAGATTCTGTAGCCACTCGGGCATGAGGAAGCGTGGGAAAAACGTGCCAGAAAGAAACATCATAGGGAAAACGATGATGTTCGTCAGTGGCGCAGCTTGCCGTTCGTTTCTCGCCCAACCACCAAGCGCTAGACCGATTCCGAGTATAAGCGTAATGCTGAATATGAGGAATAGTACAAGCTCGGCATAATTACCAACTACTTTGAGGTGAAACACAATGATTGCGACGATAAACATAATGAAAAGCGCAAGGAGTCCTACAATTGCCTGCCCTATCATAGTGGATAGGAAATATTGCCAAACTTTTAGTGGAGTTGTACTGAGACGTCGCAAGATACCCATCTTTTTAAGCTCAGGAAATACATTGACTGGACCAAAAATTCCCATACCAATGATTGCGAAACCAAGTAGGCCAGCAAAAGCATAGTCAAAAGGAGAAAGACTTTTTTGCTTGATTTCTTTTGAAGTTACCACAAAAGGAGTGGCGGTTTGTACAAATTTACTGTTTATACTTTTGAATTGAGCGTCTAGTATAGATGAAAGAGCCTGACCCGATGACTGGTTATTTTGAGTGTACTGTACCTCTGCATTGCCGCTAGGAAATGCTTGTCCAGGCTTAACCTCACCAAAATTAGCCGGAAGTATGATTGTCGCGTCTATTTGCGACTTCGTCATTTTATCTTTTGCCTGAGCAACGGTTTTCACATCATTATCTACCTTGAGGACACCCCCTTTTGTAGCATTTTTAACAAACTCTTTGGCAAATTGACTGTCGGAGTTGTTGATAAGAGCAACTCTTAGGGAAATATCTCCACTACCGCTATTGAGTCCACCGAAAACAAATAAGAATATAAGAGGAAAGCCAATAGTGAAGAAGATCGCTAATTTGTCACGGAAAAATCGTTTTGTGTTAATGCGAACAAAAGCTAAGACTGTATATAGAGATTTATTCACCGTGTAACTCCTTGCCTGTAAGGTCGATAAATACATCTTCTAGATTGGCTTGTTCCACATGTTGGTCTTTTTTGAAGCCTCGCTTTAAGAGCTGTTTGATCAAATTCTTTGGAGTGTCGAGAGCGATAATTTTACCGTTATCCATCACAGCTATGCGGTCACACAGCACTTCAGCTTCGTCCATATAGTGAGTAGTCATAACCACGCTAATACCCTTTGCGCGGACTTGTTCGATCAATTCCCATAGGTTGCGCCTAGCTTGTGGGTCTAGTCCTGTAGTAGGCTCATCAAGGAAAAAGACTTTCGGACCATGTACAAGTGCTGTAGTGATAGATAAGCGTTGTTTTTGACCACCAGAAAGCTCTTCAACATAATTGCTAGCTTTTTCTTCTAATCCAACATCTTTCAGAAACTCCATAGGGTCGACTCGCTCACCATAGGCAGCTGCAAACATCTGGACAACTTCCGTTAGTTTGGTTTTGTCTTGAAAAGCAGGAGTTTGTGGCTGTACGCCTATAAGATACTTGATTGCGTCTGGGTCTTTAGCGACATCAATACCGTCGATAGTAGCAGTACCGCTATCAATTGGTCGCAACGTCTCCATCATCTCGAGAGTCGTGGTCTTACCTGCACCGTTCGGACCGAGAATACCGAAGATTTCACCTTTTTTCACTTCAAAACTAACACCGTTGACAGCCTGTTTGTCCCCATAGCGTTTTTTGAGGTTTTTCACCTTTATCATCATACTCATTGATAACCACTATACCGTTTATTAGAATTTCGGACAACCAAAAAACCCCGACCGAGGCCGGGGCGTTTTTAGCACCTTTTTGTTTGTACCTAGTCTAACGTATAACGTTAGCCAAGGGCAAGCAATCGGTGTTGTTATTTTTTCTTAAGTGTCAAAAATCCGTTACGTGGGTTTTCTTGAACTTTTCGGTCACCTGGTAGGTCACATGGTTCACCCTTTTCGTTCTTTGGCTTTTTAGCAAAAAAGTAGATTGTGTACGTTTTGCCACCTCGCAGTTGTACGTCTTTTTTGTGCAAGTAGTAAGTTACACCTTTTGAATTTGTGTGCTCGTAAGCTGCCATAGTCTCTCCTCCTTGTTTAAAATAATGGCTACGAACCTTAGATTAAACCCCTGCGTCACAGATGTCAACACTTTAGAGAACTTTTGCGCGCCTTTTTATGATGAATCTGAGGGTATACAGAGCAATTAACCTCAGTAAAATGAATAAGCAAAGAGAAAAAATCAGTATAACCAAAAGTCCGGCAAAATCAAACGAAATAAGGGGTGAAGCAAAGTTATATCGGTATGATTCAGGGTGAGGAATATTTGCGGCTACTTGCTGGTTTTCTGGTAACTCACCTACTATATTTTGCACACAAGTCACGTAATCGTTTCTGAATGAGGCGGTCCCGCCATGAAACCGAGCACGACAATCTATGGCTGCTTTTTGATAGACGTCACTATTGGTATTGTGTGCGTTTCTCGCTTCTTCTATTGCGTTATCGTAATCACGTAGATAAATATTTTTCAAGAACACGCCACCAACCATTTGACTGTTCATATGAGAGGTAACGTAGTGTTGCAGCTCAATAAGCTGCTTCTTCGCCTCACTAGAGTCGAGTTTTTTGTCCGCCTGAAGTACTGCGTCTCTGTGATGTATCATGCCGATATTGTTGAGCCTTAGAAGTGTTGCGGCAATAAAACCACATAAAATAAGCAACACTAAAAGCTGCCACGTCTTGGCTTTTTTCAACCATCTCAGTGCTTTTTTCGCAGTAAAGCGATTTTTGTGCGGCTCCCACCTCTTATACATAACTACTGTGTATTATACACGATGGATGAAACGAGTCAGTATTCCTCGACGATACACTGCTGTGGAATGGAGAGCAATAAGCAGTAGTAGTGGCGCAAGTATAAAATATACATTCCTCAAAGCTTCTTTGTCGCCCATCACACCCAATAGTCCAGCAAGTATTAGCATTGCGATTGTATCGCCAACAACTAACATAGTTGTCATAGCGGTGATATAAATTATTCTATAGCCCGGTAATCCATCTGCGGTATCGAAAATACCCCTAAGTGCTGGCAAAGTGTAACCTGTTGTTACCACCTCATTTGCAACATTTACCCCAGCTACCTGAAAAGGTGTTGTGACAAATGGCCGGGTAAGATACACAAGCGAGTCCCCTATGACACTGAGTCTCAGAAGAGTCTTTCCTTTCAGGTTATCGACTAGTTTGCCGTAAATGTAAGATATAGCAATTGAGGCAAACAGGGCTACAGAACTCAAAACACCAAGTTGTAAGTAGCTGGAGTTGTTCACTGTGCCAAAGACAACAATAACGATAAAGAGATTCCACATTACTCCGGATGCATTCATATCAAGCCCCGCAGCAATATGAGCAAGCATTGGTTTCCAAGCGACTTTTATATTGAAATGTTTTAGAGTTATTTTTTGATGTACCTTAACCGGTTCGCTTGTGAAGAATAGCGGCAATGCAGAGCCTAGCATCAACAGTCCTGCCACTATTATCATAGGCACTGGACCAAACAGAAGTGCAATAACACCACCAAATATTGGGCCAACCGCAAGCATAACTCTCTCTATAATCTGCATGATACCTAGTTCTTTACCTGAATGTTCTATGTGCTTCACTTTTGAAAAATCTACAAGGTAACATACATCATATAGTGAACGAGAAAATCCTGCGGCCGGAATAAGTAAAACAAAAGCAAAAATACCCCAGTAAGGCATCATGGCCATGATAAAAGCTGATAATACAAATAGTACGTTACTAATAAGCGTCCCGTGCTTGGGCCCATAGCGAGCAACTGTCATAGCTACAAGCGGAGACATTAGGACTCTAGCCCCGAAGTATATAACAAAATACCATGCGAGCCATTGCAGTGAATACCCAAGTTGATAAAAGTAAACGGCGCTAAACCCACCCATCATTTGCATAGCCATGACGCGAAGCATACGACTCGAATAAAGCTCGGCCATTTCGGATATACTAACCGTACGCCAAAAGTGGGTCCGCCGAATAAAAATGTGTAGGATATTTTGAATCATGTTTGTTTTTTAGCCGTTTCCACTAGTTTAACATGCATTACGCACTTTCTCATCACCCCAGATCACACCCGAACGGCTACAATCTTCCACCCTTCGCTCTACGTACCTAGGGGTACGTTTCTCTCAGACTGAAAGCTTTCGCTCGTTCAGTAGGCAATCTGGAATTGATAGAAAGTACGAAATGCACGTTTTAACTGATAAAATGGTTTTATGCACATATACTTTTCAGGTATTGGCGGAGTTGGACTGGGGCCACTTGCTGAAATTGCTCTTGATGCAGGTTACGATGTTTCGGGGTCTGATGCTGAAGCTTCACCTATGTTCGAACAATTGCAATCAAACGGTGCTCAAGTACACCTAGGTCAAGAAGTAGCGATTGTTAATCAGCTTCACGCTACCCAGCCAATTGACTGGCTGGTGTATACCGCGGCACTGCCTGAAGATCACCCCGAGCTTGAATTTGCTAGGGCAAACAACATAAAAACTTCAAAGCGTGACGAATTACTCGCACATATTTTGCAAGAAAAAAATCTTAAACTTATAGCAATTAGCGGCACTCATGGTAAAACAACAACTACCGCTATGGTTGTATGGTTGTTTCAACAGCTCGACTTACCAGTTAGTTACTCAATTGGCTCTTCTATAAGCTTTGGACCAAGCGGTGCTTTTAACCCTTCGAGCGAATACTTTGTATACGAATGTGATGAATTTGACCGCAATTTCCTACATTTCCACCCTTTCATGAGCCTGATTGCTTCTCAAAGTTATGATCATAACGACACATATCCTACACAAGCTGACTATGACGGCGCATTTGAACAATTCAAATCGCAGAGTGAACAAACCATCACTTGGCAGGATGTAACTTCAGAAGGTATTACACTTACTGGTGAACATAATCGAAGTAATGCAGCACTAGCAGTGGCTGCGGTAGAGAAAATTACGAACCAACCACCAGAAAAATTACAGCAAATTGCAAATTCATTTCCAGGAACTGGTAGGCGTTTTGAAAAATTAGCCGACAATTTATACAGCGATTACGCTCATCACCCAGAGGAAATCGAGGCGACATTGCAGCTAGCGCATGAACTTTCAGAAAATGTAGTAGTAGTGTATCAGCCTCATCAGAATATTCGCCAACACGAGTTAAAATATGGTGACTGTTTTAATGGTGCAAATAAGGTATATTGGCTACCAACTTACCTTAGCCGTGAAGATCCAAGCCTTGAAATACTAACCCCTCAAGAGCTCACAAAAGAGCTACCATCTGAGAAGATAGTACTTTCTGAACTCAACACAGACCTAAAAACTGCTATTAACAAGGAGCTGAGTAGCGGCGCTTTGGTAGTGCTTATGGGAGCGGGATCTATAGATGCTTGGGCTCGAAAAGAGCTTATTTCTTCTTCGTAAGGCTAGAGATATCTTGATATTGTGATAGTTTGATATCGCTACGTTTTTTGATTTCAATTAGCAAGCGTTTCTTAAACTCTGTTGTTACTGCAAATTGTTCACCCGGTTGGGTTCTTCCTGCAACACGAACTTCGAGAGCTTGGTCACTAAATGCACCAAGATTGAATAGTGTAACTGGTTCGATAATCTTCTTTTCCCACTTCTCTTCTTTGGACATTTTGAGGCCAGTTTTTTCAATCACATTCTTTAGCTCATCAATGTCCGTCTCCGGATCGACTGATAGTGTAAAGTACACTTTAGAATAGCCCATCGTTTTGTTAATAACATGAAACACGTTACCGTTCGCAATATAGTGAACATTACCAGCATCATCTCGTATTACAGTGCTACGAAGTGTAATGTGCTCGACTTTTCCGATTGCTCCGTCCACCTCTACATCATCACCAACTCGAAATTGATTTTCGATAATGATAAAAGCTCCAGATATAAAATCTCTAATAACAGATTGGGCGCCAAACCCTATTACAGCACCTAGCACGCCAGCACTTGCTAGCAGTGGCAAAAGATTAACTTCAGGGAAAAACACGCCGAACAGCGCAAATCCAGCGCCTACTATAACTAACGTTTTCCAAACGATAACTGAGATACTAATAATGGTATCTTGTCGTTTTTTGACATCAATTAGTGGCTGATTTTGGCGAACAAAATGTCGTCCATGCACAGCCTTCCTTACTGTTGCTTTTATAACTTGTTCACCAACATACTCGGCTATAAATGCAGTCAGAACAATAGTGAATATCGGCAACCAGTGACTTGATAGCCATTTAGCTTCGTCATTGAGTTCGTATAGTTGCATATTTGTACCCCACCTATTCGTTTGCACCGTCATTTGGTGCTATTTGTTGTTCTACTATACCAATTTGAGAATCATCCAAAATATTTTGGTTGAAACTGTCATACTGCCCGAGACTTTTTACTCTCTTGTCGTACATAGCACTAAAATCTTTTATGACTTTCCCGTCGAGAGCACCGTTTGATGAGAAATTATCGTTGTCACTGTCATCGTGTTTAATTTGTTTGCGTGCAGATTCATAGCCGGGACGAGAAAGGTCTAGCTTCGCTGTGTCACTAATAAAATATAGAGTCATACTTATAGAAGTAAGTAGTAGTGCTGTGATTATAGCTAGGCCAATTCCAAACGGAAGTCCCCAGCGACTTGCCAACACATCGACTTTTCGTACAACCCAACTGTTAGATTTTTTCTTAGAAAAAGGTTGCTTTAGTTTGTGCACAATATTCGTTTTTTTATGCGAAAAGAAACTCATACTACTGTACCTCACTCCTTAGCTTCACAACATTACCTCTATACTCAGAAATTAAACTCGACAAATTACTGACATCAGCCGCAAGGCTTTGTCGCTGCTTTCGAGCATCTTCCACATAGCCGTAGAACCGAGTAGGATCAGTTTTGCACTTCACTTTTAGCGCTGCACTTATTGCATTGTCGTATTGCTTGTAATGATCTTTAAAATTTTCTAGTGCTTGTTGATATCTTTTAGTTGTATCTACAAGTAGTGAAGCTGAGTTGTTATAGCCACCTGATGTTGCTCGGCTATTAAGCGGTGTCATAAGACGCGAGACAAGAGTTTCATAGCCTTGACCTCTATTCACCCTTGTCGCTGCGTCGTTGTGCTGAATACGTTGCAATACCGTCTGGGCACCAACACAACTTTCAACTATAATTGCTTGCTTTTCTGGTGTTATGTCAGACTCGGCGTGTGTTGTTGCAGCAAAAATTGGCACTACAAATAAAGGAAGAAGTAAGATACCTATAACAACGCGCTTATTCATTATTACCATTATAAACCAAAGACTAGGCTTTAGACGAAGCGAAAATATTTCTTTTAGGGCGTTAGCCTATTGATGTCGCGGGGGAAGAGTGTGGCTTCCTTAACGTTGTTGAGGCCAATTGTTTTTTCTATCAAACGATCAATGCCAAAACCGCAGCCACCATGCGTAGGTAAGCCGTATTTAAATGCTTGTAAATAGTATTTAAATCCTTCGTGCGAAACATCTAATCCAGCATCTTTCATTTGTATAATCATTTTCTCGTAGTTGTTCTCGCGAAGTGGCACTGTAGCTATTTCAAGACCTCTAAAAAGTAGGTCTCCCCACAGTACTACACCTCTATCCTCATCAATTTTATGGTAGAATTTTGCGGCTTCAATTGGGAAATCGATTGCGTATACAAGATCTGATCCCAAATGTTTTCGTGCATATTCAGATATCCACTTTTCTTCATCTGGCGTTAGGTCTTTTTTGTCTTCAACTGTATTTTTGGTCGCCTTCTCATACATTTCATGTATCTGAGCAATACTAAATCGTGGTACTTTACCGTCTTCAGGAAGTTTGAGCTCCGGTGCGTTGAAAGTTTTTAGGTCAGTAGAATGTTCGTCATACACTTTTTTGAGCACATTTGCAGTCATATCTCCTACCATATCTAACACTTCATCATGACCGCTCACAAAACCCATTTCAATATCGAGCATCATAATTTCACTCATATGACGAGTTGTCGCACTCGGCTCAGCTCTAAAAGTTGAGCCAATTTCAAACACCCTTTCATATGCTCCAACCATAATTTGCTTATAAAATTGTGGGCTTTGGGCTAGGGTCGCAGTTTTGCCAAAATAGTCGAGCGTGAAGACTTCTGCCCCACCTTCAGTTGCTTCTGCTAGAAGTTTTGGTGTTTGGATTTCAACAAATTCATTTTCACTCAAAAATTCACGAATATACTTGAGCATACTAGCGCGGATTTTAAATATTTTTTGTTCTTGCAGGTTACGAACATTTAGGACTCGATACTCAAATAGAGTGTCGAGATTTTCAGACTTATGCGAGATTGGTTTGTCGATTTCGATAGGAGGCTCATCAGTAACTGGTACTTGTACTTCTACTTTCACATCATGCAGTTCCGCACCACCTGGAGCTCGTTCGTCTGGAGTAACAGTGCCTGTCAAACTAAGTACTGTGCCTATTTGCAAACCACGAAGTTTTTCAATCTCACCTTTGTCTTGTATGAGACTCTGAGCGACACCACTACGATCGCGCAAGGTAATAAAATTGAGACCGCCAAGAAGGCGCTTTTTATGAAGCCATCCTTCAATGGTAACTACTTCGTTATGTTTGTCAGCTAAATCTCTGACTAATACTCTGCTCATACGTCTACTCTACTTTCTGGGTCATTATTCTTCTGGATGTTTCTTTGAGCTACTTCTCGTAAATCTTCGTGTGTATCAAATTCGTCATTTATTTTTCGGCCAATCAATGCCTCGACAACATCCTCAAGACTTAAAACACCAACTGTTTCTCGAAATTCATTTACTACTATAAACAGATGATGGTGTGTACGCAAGAAGCCAGCAAGTGCGTGTTCGAGTGTTTGATCCTCGTGAATGTAATATACATGTGCGTCCATTGCTTTCTGAACTGTTACTGACCGCTTGGTGTCGAGGGTAAGAAGGTCTTGCACGTACAACATACCCACAACATGATCGATGTCATTTTGTATAACAGGAAAACGGCTATGGCCTGTCTTGTGCAGGTCATCAAGCACTAAAGGACCTAGAAGCTCTTTGCTTTTAACGCTGATCACTGCACTTCTTGGAGTCATCACCTCTTTGACTGGTCGTGCTTGAAGTGTCATTGCGTGTGTCAGTAAGTCTCTTTCATCTTGAGACAAAGTTCCCTTTGAGCCTTCAATAATATGTAGCAATTCCTCTTTTGAATGCAACACGAAATCGCTAGTTGGCTGTGCGTTTGGCAAACGTATGAACCGTAGTATTGGCTGGCATTTTTCTACTAGTTGCAAGAGCTGAACTTCGTATCTGCTTTGTATGCTTCGAACTACTGAAGCGACGGCTTTGAAACGACTTATGGTATTGATAAGTACCAATATAGCCACACTTACCAAAGCACCTACCAACCAGCCAAGTTTGCCAACTGTAAATATAACTAATATCACTACAAGTACTGTTTCAACTATTTGACGAAGTGTCGCAAGATCTGAAAATGCAACATGCTTACGCAGCTCGTGCTTAGCCTTCTCTTCTTTTGCTTTAACACGACGCTTCAGCTCGTGCTCTGTCATATCGATAGGTTGCAGGAGTATCGATCTTACGCCAACAATCAACAATATAAGTATCGTTTCTATAATAAAAAACAATGTTAGTTCTGTACTCATTGTCTACCATTGTAACTCACTTTAGTGGTATTATGGTAGGTAGCTTAAGGAGGAATAATGGATAGAACACGCTGGATTATATTTGCTGCAATTTGTATTGTGCTGCTTGGTGGACTGATATTGAACAAAAAAAGTAACGACGTAAATGTTGATAAAATTAATGCGTCTAAAGTTGTCGCTGGCGACAAAAAAGAAACTAGTATTGCTGATCATGTTTTTGGAAGTACTGCCCAAAAAACTGTACTTATAGAATATGGTGATTTTCAATGTCCTGGTTGTGGTAGCTTGTACCCAGGCCTTCACCCATTAAAGGAAAAATACAAGGAACAACTGACATTTGTTTTCAGAAACTTTCCACTGACAAGCATTCACCCAAATGCGCTTGCCGCTGCAACTGCAGCTGAAGCCGCAGGTCTACAGGGTAAATGGTGGGAATATCATGACATGTTATATGAAAATCAAAACGCATGGTCGGGTGCAGACTCTTCGAAGCGTACTGACATATTCGTAGGCTATGCTGAAAAGCTAGGACTCAATACGGCAACATTCAAAAAAGACCTCGAGAGCGACAAAGTTGCTCAAAAAATAGCTCGAGACCAAGCACTTGGGAAAAAAGTTGGCGCGACCTCTACTCCAACTTTAGTACTTGATGGCAAAATATTAGAGCAAGACAAATGGTCAAATTCTGAAAAATTAGAAAATACCATCCGCGATGCAATTAAGGCAAGCGGTCAAACTTTACCGCAATAAAAATTTGCAATAAAAAAATCCGTCCCGTTTATAGGGGCGGATTTTTTCTTTAGTGTGCAATATACATTTGCCACTTTGCCGGCTCGATCGAAACAACGATCTTCTTCGCACGGCTCGGTACTTTGTTGATGTCAATTAGCATCGTGTCAAAGCTCCTTGTTTATGGACATAGGTTTTCGCCTGTCGACCTAGTGCACCTGGGTCTTCATGTAAGTTTTGGCGAAAACGCAGATTTAAGCCTAACACATATCGAACTGTTGGGTCAAACTTTTTAGAAAATTCTCTTCTTCCGCCCCAGTAAAAATATAGAAATTGAAAGCAAAATTGTAATGCCTACTATGACAAAATATATGCCCGGTGAATGTTGAAACGGCAGATCAACATTCATACCGTACATACCGTAAAAAACATTTGGCAGAGCAATAATCACTGTTGCTACAGTCAAAATTTTCATTGAACGGTTTAGGTTATTACTCGCTATTGTTGCATGCGAATCACGTATACTGCCGATAGATTTGATGTAGCTTCTACAAGCTTCAATAGACTGTTCAGTAGCAAGTGTTAAGTCTTCAACTATGTCTTCATCTTGTTCGTACAGTTCTATATGTTTACCAACTAGCAATCGGTGCAGCATAGCCGACATAGGCTGCAAGCCCGAAAGGAAATCATTGAGCTCGTCTTCGATTGTTACAAAGTCGATAAAGTCTTGGTTGACCACCTCGTGAGTACGAAGTCGCGTACGAATACCCTTGATTCTTTTACCAATATTGTTGATGTGTACATTGTATTGGTCGACGATTTGTCCGAGTTGTTGCAAAAATAGTTTGTTTTTTTGTGTAGTTGAAAAATCAACTTTACCACCCGTAAACTGCTGCAGACGTGGCATGGAATATACAGAAACTGTAATGATAGCTTTCGGACTAAGAATAATAAGAAGCGGTGACGTAGAGAGGTCAAGGTCGTCTTCGGCATATGCATAGCGCAAGAAGACATATAGAGTTTCACCTTCACGCTCAATACGCGGCATCTCCTCTAGGTCGAGCGCGTCACTTAGATGTCCAGCATCGAGGTGAAACTTGCTTACAAGAAAGTCGAGTTCTTCTGATGACGGATGTTCAACACAGACCCACGAACCCGCTCGATGTTTTTCTAAAGTAAGTACGTCACTAGAACGTATATCTTTGTAAAAATAAGAAATCATATCATAAGCAGTATAGCAGCATGTGAAGGGCTTCGACTAGATTTTTATTACGCTACACCAGGTGCTGCGTCTGGTGCACCGTGCTGCAAAGGCTTCTCGCGAATGAATAGTGCAAAGATAAATGCAATCAGCATTAGCGAAGATGCCATTTGGAAAATTCCCTGTAGGCTGTCACTAAATGCGTACTTCACATCGTGATTGAAGTCTTTTTGTTTTGTACTAAAGTCACTTTTAACCTTACTGAATTGCTTTTCAATTTTTTGATCAGCAGCTTTTTGTGCGTTTGTTTTGAATGCATCTGGCAATTGGCTAGCAGCAATCTGAGCGCTGGCAGCTGCTTTAGCATTTTCTTCAGCTTTAGTTAGACCCTTATTTAAGCCATCGTTTATTTTTTGCTTGGTGTCATGCGTGTTGAGGTTAAGAGCCGTATCGGCATCGGCTTTTGAAAGATCAAAGCCTTTAGATTGAGAAGATTGAGGTTGTTGAGCTAAAAATTCAATATACGGAATTTTAGTAATAGTACCGAGGCTGGCCGCAACTCCGGCAGTTAGGATTCCGCCAAACACAGCCGTACCGACGGTTGAGCCTAAGTTTCTAAATAGTTGTGTCGCAGCAGTAACGGTACCAAGATCTTTTTGAGCAAACTCGTTTTGCACCGCAAGGTTTAGGGTTGGCAGTAGCGCACCCAACCCTGCACCAGTAAAGATCATCGTTAAGATTTCCTGAGTAAAGCCGCTTGTTGGCGTGAGGAAACTAAGACTGAATATACCAATTCCTGCAACTACTAAGCCAACTTGCATTATTATCTTGTAATGCCCAGTTCGTTGCATTATCTGCCCACTTACGGCTGCTGAAGTTACGAGACCAAACACCATCGGTATGATCATTAATCCAGCCTGAGACGGCGTAACGCCAAATACCTGCTGGTTGAACTGCGTAATGTACAGAATAGCCCCAAGAAATGCTGCACCGTTAAGAACAGAGATAATCATAAACAAACTAAAGTTACGGTTTTTAAAGAAGTCGAGACTGAGGATTGGCTCGCGACTTCGCTTTTCTACCCATATAAACAAACCGGTTGCGAGTGCAGCCACCACTAGTAATGCAGTACGAACCATTGCAAGCGTCCAGCCAGAGTCGTCCATAAAGCCTGCAAATACTTTGTCGGTATTGTCTGCAGCAAGGATAACTGTCGCAAGCGCCACTGATAACAATCCTGCACCAGCGTAGTCGATGTGAGGCTTCTTCTCGTGCTTAATTTTCGGCATAAAGATAGCAATGATGATGAACACGACAATACCAACCGGTACGTTCACCCAAAGTGTCCAGCGCCAGTTTGTGATGAAACCTATTATATTGTGAGGCTCCGTCAAGTAGCCACCTAGTAGAGGGCCGATAACTGATGCGATACCGAATACTCCTCCAAAAACTCCCTGCCAGCGACCTCGTTCACGCGGTGCAAACAAGTCACCTATAACCGCAAATGCGTTTGCAGTGATGATACCACCACCAACACCTTGCATAGCTCGCCAAAAAATCAGCTGCTCGATACTACCAGCCGCACCACTAAACAAACTTGCGACTGTAAATACTGTAATACCGGTTAACAGTACTTTGCGGCGACCGAACATGTCCGAAAATTTACCGGCAATTGGTGTAGAAATAGTGCTCGTTAATAGATATGCAGTGATAATCCAGCTGAGGCTAGAGAAACTGTTGAACTCTTCGACGATCTTACCGAGAGCGGTTGTGATGATTAGCTGGTCAAGTGCGAATAGAAATAGCGCAGACATAACTGCGATCATGACGATTACTTTTTGTCTTTGTGGTATGTGATGTAGCATTCTTTTTGTTACCCCTTTTTGTTATTTAGCTTTGATTTTATATTACTTATTTGAGAGTCTATTTTTTCTACGATTTCGTTGAAAACAGCTTCATTACACAAACCTACAAACTGCGGCTTGTGTGCGGGACCAACAATGACAACTTTGTCACCAGGCTTAACACCAAGTCGTTTGCGAGCATCAACAGGTATCACAATCTGCCCCTTAGGACCGACTGTTGCGACGCCGTATAGTGTGTGATTTGAATGTAAATTTCCCATAAACTCACTCCTTTAAAAGTTATACTTGTATAACATGTTATACATTTCCAAAATGCATGTCAATACATTTTGTTAAAAATCCTATATAATACAAGCACTATGGGTGCTACTAAAATTGCAATTATCGAAGATGACGGCGTTATCCGCCAAATGTACCGGATGAAATTTGAAGGTGAAGGTTTTGAAGTTGAAGTTGCCGAAAACGGTAAAGACGGAGTAGCTCTCGTTCAACATATGAAACCAGACATCATATTACTTGATATGCACATGCCAGAAATGGACGGAGTAACGGCACTAACTAAAATTCGAGCAGAAAAATGGGGTAAAGATATTCCCGTTATCGTTCTTACAAACTTAGGTGAAGAGGAATCTCCAAAAAATCTACGAGCGCTCGGTATTAGTGGATATATAGTTAAGGCCGACTTCACGCCACGCCAAGTAGTAGCTCGCGTTAAAGACGCGCTGCACGAATAACGTTTTCAAATAATGCAGCTACAGTCAGTGGACCGACTCCCCCAACACGCGGAGTAGCCGTTAAATCATCCCTGTCATATATAGCTTGGTCAACATCCCCTACGGTTTTACCTGAATCAGAAGCAACACCCGCATCTACTACAATAGCTCCTATCGGGATAATTTCACTTTTCACTATACCCGGTTGTCCGGTAGCTGCTACTATCAAATCTTTGTTTCTTAAACTAGCCGATAAATCATCGTCTCGCCCTATCATTTCAACATCGTAGCCAATCTTTGCCCACATGTCATACAAAGGTTTTCCTACTAGCCTGCCATTGCCGATGATAGCTATTTTTTTGGCATTTATGTCGACGTTGTACCCAGCAAGAAGCCAGCTTATGGCCGTTGGGGTAGCTGGATCAAACGCCGCCTTTGCACCGAGTCCATCGACATCTTTCTCTGGTGTGATAGCATTTATAACCGATTCTGTTTGAGATGTATCTTCCAGAGGAAGCTGCACTATAACTCCGTGTACATCTGTTGCTTTGTTGCATGTGTCGATTGTACTCATTACGTCAGCTTGTTGAACGTTATGGACATCAACATCAACAAGGATATCGGCACCATAGCTTTTTTTCAGTCGCACATAGGTATCAATAACGGGGTCTTTTTTTGTAACAATAATTGCAAGTTTAGGATATATTCCCACAGCTTGACGCAGAGCACGAACTTGCGATGCTTGTCGTACTTTTATATATTCTGCTAAATCAGCGCCACTGAGAATTTTCATCTTGTTCATTATATCAGTAAGGTGCTACAATAAAGTTATATAAAAAGCTTAAGCTCTTTTGCGAGGGGAGTTAGACAATGCAAGACTATACATATCAAACCACTGGGAGTGACGTTGCTGCTGGCGCGTTTTTAGGTACATTTTTAGTAACATATTTGGTGTTTTTGATTGCCGTATATTTAGTTAGTAGTTTTATAATTTCAAAAGTATTTACCAAAGCGGATAGACCTGCATGGGCAGCTTTTGTGCCAATTTATAATGGCTGGGTTCTTTTTGAAATAGCTGGTAAACCTGGTTGGTGGGTTCTTGTTTCGCTTATTCCTATAGTAGGCCCAATTATCGCCTTTATTCTATACATCATAGTTTCACTAGAAATAGCCAAGAGATTTGGCAAAAGCTCAACATTCGGAATTATAGCGTTATGGTTATTCTCTATTATTGGCTATGCCATTCTTGCTTTCGACGACTCAAAGTACAGCGCTACTGGCAGCCCAACGAGTAAATCTAGCGGTACAAAGCCAGAGGTTTTGAGTGACTCTAAAGAAGAGCCTTCGAAAGAAGATACTCCGCCTACTCCACCGCCTCTAGTTCAATAAGTTACTTTTATGCCTCAGGCTTTGCGTCAGAAGTGACTTTGACTAACAATAGCCAAAGACCAAAAAGCAATGCTACCACTCCTATAAAATCTCCGAGGCCTCTTACACTGTTACCTATCAAAGTGTCGACTTGTAGCCACCCTAGTTCTCCAAACACAAAATTCCAGTCATGTGTTGGTTGATTGCTAAAACCTACAAGTGGAATTTGTTGCAAACGAGCGTCTGCCATGTACCTGCCAGCACTATTCATAGCCAGCATAACCCACAGCGCTCCGAATATAGCGGCAAAATAGGCCTTGCCTTTCAGCGCTGCAATGACTACAAGAATTGTGAATGTAATTTCACCTATTGAACCTGCGGCAGCCGTCATGATATGAGGCAGAAATGCTGCAAATAGATGTGAAGCTTCATGCACACCAAACTCAATAAAATAAAGCCCACCAAGTAGTGGGTTTTGTGAATCTTCGGCACTAAAAAATAATATTTGTACAAATAAATATGCAAAAAATATCCATAAGAGGATGTATAGCCATAATGGCAATGGTAGTTTTTGCTTGTTTGTGTTCTGCATTGTCTGTCCAAAGCAAGTATAGCAGACCTACTTTTACCCCTCATAACTAAACAAAATGTTAAAATGTAGGTATGTTATCCAAGCATTCTAAAGGCACTGTAGCGGTGTTTATATTTCTCTTAATCGCGACGGTAGTTTCGCTACTTGCGGCAATCACGGTTTTTATTCCGGGTTCATTTATGGACAAAATCTGGGCATTTAAGCAGGCTGAGTACCAGCAACTCTTGGAACATCCAGTTACTTTCGGCACCTCTTTTGTTGTACTTGCAGTACTTTTATCCATAGCAAGTTATGGATGGTTGCTTTTATACCGTTGGGGATGGCGCCTGACTACAGTAGTCATCACGCTAAATGTCCTGAGCGATATTGGCCGTACTGTTTCGGGAAGTTACGGAGAAGCAATTTTGGGCATAACTATCGGCGGACTAGTTTTGTATTATCTTTTTAGTCCAAATGTAAGAAATCGGTTTAATTCAAAAACCGCCCAAAAAGACGGTGCTTAAATTGGAGGGCCAGGTGGGACTTGAGTATTCTGCACCAGCGCAAGCTGCAAGCAGCGCACATGTGGCCAAGCTAATAAAACTCAAACTGCCGCAAGGCAGTTTTCGCCCCATGGGTTCAAGTCCTATAAAGCTTGCACGAAAAAAGCCAGACCAAAAGTCTGACATTTTTCGTGGAGGGCCAGGTGGGACTTGAACCCACGACACCCTGCTTAAGAGGCAGGTGCTCTAACCAGCTGAGCTACTGGCCCACGTCGACGCTAATTACGCTTAGTCATTTTACTTCGTAAAATTCCATCGCTTCATTGCATCTCCTTTTTCGAGCTGCAAACAGCGTAAAAACAAGTGTTACGCTTGGTTTGCATCACGAATCAATCGCAATAAAAAATAATTAACAGATTAAACTATAACATATTGACGGGTATTTTACAGCTCTATGAAGATATCTTCACTACCGACTTTAGCGCCACCATAGCCAGCAAAGCGCAACCATTCAATATCAAGCTGCATGACAACATATTGGCCAGCACTTATTTTTGCTATAGGAGGTAAGTAATCACGCTCGGTTCCATATATTTTTGCCATAGCATTCATTGTCTCACCAATCAGCTCATCGTCTTGCAATTTTGAAGCAGCCCCTCTGACTTGGAGTGTGCTATTGTCGTGACGATCGAAAACAACTGCGCTAAAGCGTGGTTGCGACTCAAGATTGCGTACTTTTTTAGTATCCTGCTTCGACAATATAAACCATTTTCTTGGCTCTTTCGCATACACATATACAGCTGCACTATGCAAAACATTGTGTACATCCGAAGTCGCCAAGGCAATGACTCGGTGTTTAGCAAGATATTCTAATATCTTTTCTTCGTTATTCATATTCAATAAATCTATTGAACCTGCGCAGAGACAAGTTCGCTCCAGCCATTAGCTGGGTCTTCCCATTCAACCTTAACAACTGCTGTTGAACTTCCATAGTCAACTGCACCTATATACCACGTTGCTGAACCACCGCCAGAATAATTACCATACTGCGTCGTTGTCATTGATGAAGTATATACACCATTTAGGTACACTGCTGCTCGCACCAGTGCTGTACTAACATACCCAGGAGGGTGGTTTGAAGTACTGAGACTAAACCTTCCTTTGAGTGGAGCTTTTCCTTCGATCTCTACCGTACCGTACTGACTAGTGTTTGTAATCGTATCACCACCAAGACCATTTCCTAACGCTTCTTGTTGAAATCCATTGCAGTCACCAGGTAGAGGGTCGTTATTTATAGAGCTTATGTGATAGTTCACCTGTTGGTTCGCTGGCCAAAAACCTACGTTGTCGGTTATTTCAAGACAGTAACATTGACCATCACCACACCACCCATAGCTGCTCCAGTAAAAATAGTTTCCAGTGTATGAGGCGGGAACAGTACCTGCAGGTAATTGGTTGTACTGAGGGTAGACGCCCTCCTTCTTTTTGTAATCATCTATTTTTTGTCTTGAACCTGTAAGTGCGGCTCTCACTTCGTCTTTCTTGGTCTGAGCAACAACTGCACCAGCACCAACATAAGTGATTGTCGCAAGTATTCCGATAACCACCATGACAACTACAAGCTCTACAAGAGTGAAGCCGGATTGTTTTTTAAGAAGATTGAATCGCTTCATATTATTTGGGATTATACAGTATGCATAAGCGGTATGCAAACAAGAACCGACAGGATGAACGCTTCGCTACTCCCCCTGCAATCGCGCTCGAAGCAAGCTTCTGCGCGCGATTTTGGTGATCGAACCTTACGGCTCGAACTCGCTTGCAGCGAGTTAACCAATTTAAAAATCCCAGCAAATGCTGAGATTTTTAAATTGGTACACCCGACAGGATTCGAACCTATGGCCTTCGGCTCCGCAAGCCGACGCTCTATCCAGCTGAGCTACGGGTGCGCGCAGGGACGTTGCACAATTATAACAGATATAACCCTAGTCAACTAGACCCAAAAGCATTATACTTACGCTAACTATGCAGCAAAATATACCACTCAAAGACTACACCACTATGAAACTTGGAGGGCCAGCTAAATATATGGCTACAGTCACCACTAAGGATGAGCTTGTTAATTTAGTAACACAAGCTGGCTCTACTCCCATTTTAGTGCTTGGCCAAGGTAGCAATGTAATCGTGAGCGACGAAGGTTTTGACGGGCTTGTTATCCTCAATAGAATCACTGGCTTTGAAGTGTTTGATGAAAATCCTGCCACAACAAAAATCAGGGTTGGAGCTGGAGAAAACTGGGACTCTGTTGTAGCGCGAAGCACGGAAAGAGGCCTGAGTGGTATTGAGTGCTTATCTGCTATACCAGGTTATACGGGCGCAGCTCCAGTACAAAACATTGGTGCATATGGCCAAGAAATTGCTGATGCGCTTGTTGAGCTCGAGGCATACGATCTACATACAAAAACATTTGTTACCTTTGACAATTCCGATTGCGACTTTACGTATAGAAAGAGCACGTTCAATTCAGACGCAAATAAACGACGCTATATCATAGTCAGTATCGTCCTGGAGCTGAGAAAAACTATTCTTGAACCACCATTTTACAGTAGCCTCGAGCAATACCTTGAAAAAAATCAAATAACTGACTACAGCCCCTACAATCTTCGACAAGCAGTGATTGCAATCCGAGCCACTAAGCTACCCGACCCTAGTGTCATACCAAACACTGGGTCTTTCTTCAAAAACCCTATTATCGAAACATGGCAAGCAGAGGCTCTGAAAAAGGAATATCCGGATGTAAAAGTTTTCCCTATGGACGAAAATTTTTCAAAAATTGCCGCTGGGTGGCTTGTTGATTATGCTGGAATGAAAGGCCTCGAGATGGGCGGTTTTAAAGTGTATGAAAAAAATGCATTAGTTATTACAAATGCTGGAAATGGAACATATCAAGGGCTCGTGGGCATTAGAGACCATATTGCCGATGCAGTCCGTGATACATTCCGGATAACATTAGAGCAAGAGCCGGAGGAAATTGGAACATGAAAAATAAAGGATTTAGCGTTGTTGAGCTTATTATTGTTATAACAATTATTGGAATACTAGCAAGTCTAGCAACGGTACAGATACTGCGTTCAGAGTCTGTTGCTCGTGACAAAGAGCGAGCAGATGATGTTCGATCTATAATGATTAACCTTCAAGACATCTATGACTCCGGTCAGATTGACGGTAGTATCATAGCTAGCGGTGACGGTTCAATTACAAATGCAGTCGCAATGGGCTACCCAAGTACTAAGTTGCTTGATGTTACTTACGTTAACACCTCCCAGGCAAACGGTATTATACAGAGTATTCGACTTGATGCACGTAAAAGTCCCTATCTAGCAAGTAGTGCTACGAGTCCAAACTTTAGTATAGTTGCTGCAACCTCTACAGCCGACCTTGATAATTCCGCAAAAACAGCTGGCGGCATAACACTAGGTAAAACTAACGATGTGTATGTATACCAGCCACTTGATGCAACCGGCGCACTTTGCGGCTATGCAACGGGTGCGGTCGCGACTGGGGTCGGTGGCAGTAGTTCGCAGATAATTATCGCTCCACGCCTTATAGATAACTGTATAAAATTTAATATGTACTATTACTCTGAGGCAAACGACACTATCGTTAAAGTACAGAGTGCCAAAAGCACGAGTGATGGTTTATACTAGTTAAATATAAGCATTATGAATACAAAGCAGTCAGGATTCACAATCGTCGAGCTCTTAATAACGGTTATTACCGCAGCTATGTTCGTTGGGATGTTTTACCAACTGTATGTTGTGCTCGTTGGAATAAACGCGACAGCTCGCAGCACAGCACAGGCAAGCGATCTTGCATACTCAAACTTAAGGCTGTATCCAACAGTTATTAGTACTGGCTTAACATGCAACACTGCAACAAACGTTTCGAGTACTGTAAACCTTATCCCCTCAAGCGGATCTCCTACTGCCGCAGTTAGTTCAAATTATCCAGAACTTGGCTCAGTAACACAGCAAGTAACCGCTCAGTTCCCTTACGGCTGTTCGGCTGTTTATAACGTCGTTAAACTAGTGTCGACGGTTACATACGGTACCGCGTCATACAAGGTGAGTTATGCTACGTACGTTAACTAATAACGAAAAAGGGTTCACTCTTGTTGAGGTAGCTGTTGTGGCACCGATGATGATTTTAATAGCGCTATCAATTGTAGCTATACTCATCGCACTTGTGAGCAGTACTGTAGCTCCAAACGCAAAAGCAATACTCATGCAGCAACAAGAGAAAGCCTTTGACACTATCGAAAACGATATCAACAATAGTTCAGGTTTAATTTCAGCACTGCCAGCAAATTTTAGCGACAGTATGTCTAACGATTATGCATCGCCTCCTTCGGGAACGACGGTACTTGGAATACAAGGTTACGACCAGATAAAGAACCCTGGTGACACAAGTGGCACAAAAGTTATCCCTGCGTTTAAAGACACTGGCACTTGTAGCAACATAACTGATTTAAGCGCCGCCAATATTGCTCCTATTGTTATTATTTATTTTGTAAAAAATAACATCTTATATAGACGTACACTAATTGAAGATACACCTTCATCTACATGCGGCACAAAACTAGCAAGGGAAACTGGATGTGCTCTATCCAGCTGCACGCAAGATGTTCAATTAGTCCAAGGTGACAGTATTCAGGCATTTACGATAACTTACTACACCACCGTCACTGGAAGTACAACAACTACCGACCCAACCGCGGCTAAGAGTGCAAGAATAACAATAACTAGCAGTATTAATGCTGGTGGAGATGCTATTCAGTACACAGCAAGTGTTAGGGCTGCAAGGCTCAATTAACTAGTGTAAAAAAACTATTGCACTTATGTTTAAATTGGTATATGCTTTGTACATACAACAAAATTTAATTAGGGGGCAAAAGATGACCTTTAAAGATATTAAAACTATGAAAAACAAAGAAAGCGGTTTCACTATCGTCGAACTCTTGATCGTGATTGTGATCATCGGTATTTTGGCGGCATTGGTGATTGTAGCCTACACGGGTATTCAAAACCGTGCACGAACTACACAATACCAAACTGATGCACTTTCAATTGCTAAAAAAGCTGAAGCAGCATCAGCAGACAACAATGGGCAATACCCACTTACCGCAGCTGACTTCACTGGTACAGGTGCACTAGGATCAACAGTCAGCGTTAGTGCAGTTATTGCATCGTCTGCGGCAGCTCCGGCAAACGCAGCAGCACTTGCGACTCCTCGTGCTTACACTATTCACGTGTGTACGACTGGCCGTGGTGGAGTTCGTGTTTACTATCCAGACCCTGCAACCAGCTCAACTGCCATCAAATACACTGATGCAGGTACATGGACTGCAAACTGTTAATAGATTATATCTACTGATTTAAAGATAGTACTTGATAAGCGAGTGAGCTACCCTCACTCGCTTCAGCTTATAGAAGTTTCTGGAGTATAAATGAACAGAACAGAACAAATTAAAAACAAAGAAAGCGGTTTCACTATCGTCGAACTCTTGATCGTGATTGTGATCATCGGTATTTTGGCGGCATTGGTGATTGTAGCCTATAACGGCATACAAACAAGAGCCCGTGCAGCACAATACCAAACCGATGCTCAAGTGATAGTGAAGAAAATGGAAGCCTACTACTCCAATGTAGGCTACTATCCAGTTACAAGCACTACCACTACTGGAACTGCAGGCGGCACAGCAGTGGCTGCTTTGATGAATGCTACTACCACCAAAGAATCGAATCTACCTGCTAGCGCTACAGTATACGCGGTCAACGCTGCTAATACTGCCCCTACTTATGCTAATGCGGTAGCAGCCACGCCAATCAATGATGGTTATTATGTGGCTTATTGTGCAACGGGCGGAGGCGTAAATGTTTACTATCCAGATCCCTTTAGTAGTGTAGTTAAGAGTGTTGTTGCCGGAGTATGTCCTTAGTCTTTTACGTGTAATGTTCATTTTAATAAAACCCAGCTAGTATAGCTGGGTTTTATTTTTATACCAATTATAGAAGCTACGCTACTTTTCTACGGAACTACTGAGAAAATCCTTGACTCGTAACTTAATCTTTTTAAGCTCAGAATCGTTGTTGATAGCCCCTATCGTCTCGCGTAACATTTGTGCGATTGTAGACATATGTTCTTCTTTAAATCCCCTAGTTGTTACCGCCGGCGTACCGAGCCGAATCCCGCTTGGACGAAATGCCGGTAACGGGTCGTCGGGTATGGCGTTTTTGTTCACTGTTATTCCTACAGCATCGAGAGCCACCTGAACTTCATCTCCATCTACACCAAAACTTTTATGCACATTTGTAAGTATTAGGTGGTTATCTGTCCCACCAGTTACAAGTTCAAAGCCATTTTCTTGCATTGCGGCGGCAAGTGCTTTGGCATTTTTTATTATTTGATTTGCATACTGTTTAAACTCCGGTTGAGATGCTTCTCTAAAGGCAACAGCCTTAGCAGCTATAACATGCATATGCGGGCCACCTTGTAGCCCAGGAAATACTGTACGATCGATGAGAGTAGGGATATTTTCAATAATGTGCTCGGGCTTTTTAAGAGGGTTACCAGCTACACCTTTAGAAAGAATGAGTCCGGCACGGGGTCCGCGAAGAGTTTTGTGTGTAGTTGTTGTTATAACATGGAAACCATAATCAAAAGGATTTTTTGCGACTCCGCCTGCAATCAAACCTGCGATATGACTCATGTCTGCCATCAACAAAGCACCTACCTCGTTACCTATATCGGCAAATTTTTGATAATCAAGTTCACGAGGATAAGCTGAAAACCCAGCTAGAATAATCTTTGGCTTGTGCTTTAGTGCGAGCTGGCGTAAACCTTCATAGTCGATCTCACCTGTTGAAATGTCTTTTATGCCGTAGCGTACGAAATTGAACTGTTTGGCAAGTATAGTTACAGGATGTCCATGTGTAAGATGTCCTCCATGTGATAAATCCATAGCGATGATTGTATCACCAGGCTCGCACCAAGCATGATACACGGCTTCGTTCGCCTGTGCACCGCTATGAGGCTGAACGTTTGCATGATCGGCTCCAAATAACTTCTTGGCTCGTTCGATGGCTATAGTCTCTAATTTATCGGTATTTTCTTGACCACCATAATATCTTTTACCTGGATATCCTTCTGAATATTTGTTTGTAAACACACTACCAAGCGCAGTCAGCACATCATTGCTGACATAGTTTTCGCTTGGAATAAGCTCTAGACCAGCACGTTGACGAAGTTTCTCTGCTTCTATTAGTTTTTCTATCTCTTTGTCGTTCATGATGACGGCCTCTCTCGTAATTTAGTATGCTTTTTCTTAAGTGTAACAATATTTGGAGCAACTAAAAATACGACTGTAAAGGCTAAAGTAACAGCAAAGCCGCACATAATTGATGGTATGCCTGAAATTGTAGATTGGTCGATAAGATTTACTGTTATGGTAGGCCCCATAAATAATACATAACCAGCGGCCAAATACCTTAATGCTTTTGCTGTTTTGTCTTTTTTTGCACGATTGGCCTGAGTCCAACAGTATGCGACTCCTGTCACGAGTAGTCCATAATAATAAGTTGCATACAGCCAATTAACATTTTGCGTTAGGTTGAAAATAATGTAGTTACCGCCACACACTTTATGTTCAATTGCGTTGCTTACTACTAGAAAAAAACCAACAAAAAGAGCACTCAAACTATAACTTATCCAAACCAGCTTTCTATGACGTCTGTCCGCTATTTCGTTTGCAAGATGTATACCAAGTGGTGGCAACAATGTAATAGCTATAAAGCCTGCTTTAGCCCAATTGTCGCCTGAAACACCCACGCCTCCACATATCATATATTCTGAGAGTTGAAAAAAAGCGAGAGAGCTTAAAATAGCGACAATTATTCTAGTGATCGCATTTAGCTTATACCGCCATAGTGTATATACTAAAAGCGTTATTTCAATGAAAAAAGTTGCCAGCATGACTGGCGGCGAAAAGCAATAAAGTGTTGTCCCTGTTTTTCTTATCACTGATTTTACTCCCAAGTATTAATTACAATTATACCTTATTAGTCCATGTAAAAACATTTGTAATCATATTGCATTAATATCATAAATGATATATAATTTTCTACAAATGAATGATACCTATAAAGCGAGAATTGGTCATTTAATTCAACAATCACGCCTGTCGAGAGGTTTGACTCAACAACAGTTAGCGGACAGTCTTAACACTTCTCAAAGTGCTGTTAACCGCATTGAAAAAGGTGGTCAAAATATCAGCCTTGAGATGCTAGCTCGTATCAGTGAAGTTCTTGCTAGTGACCTAGTTCACTTTAATCAGTCCGGTACGGTGAACTTTCGGGTATATGGCGGACGTAAACTAAGCGGCAAGATTACGGTAAATACTAGTAAGAATGCTGCAGTTGCAATTTTATGTGGAACTTTGCTAAATCGTAACATTACTCTACTTAAAAAAGTTCCCAAGATTGAAGAAGTAAACCGTATTATTGAAGTTTTACAAAGTATTGGCGTGAAGATACGCTGGATTGGTGACAGTGATTTAGAAATAACTCCACCATTAAAATTAAAACTCGACAAAATCGACGTCGAGGCAGCTAAAAGAACAAGAAGCATTCTTATGTTCTTAGGACCACTACTACACCGTTACAAAGGCTTTAAGTTACCTTACGCAGGCGGCTGTCACTTGGGCGAACGTACCGTAGAACCACACCTTGACGGTCTTAGACATTTTGGACTTGAAGTTATAGCAAAAGACGAATTTTACCAGGTAAAGGTTGATAAGACTAAGCCGAAACGAACTGTTGTTTTAAACGAGCGTGGTGATACAGTTACCGAAAATGTTCTCTTTGCTAGTGCAATGACTGAAGGTGAAACTATCATACGTAATGCAAGCCCAAACTATATGGTTCAAGATACTTGCCTATTTTTACAAGCACTTGGCGTGAAAATCGAGGGCATAGGCACTACTACTTTGCATGTTACTGGCAAAAAAGATATCAATAAAAAAACTGAGTATACATTGGCTGAGGACCCTATAGAAGCTATGAGCTTACTTACCGCAGCAATCGTTACAAAATCTGAAATAACTATAGAGCGAGCCCCAATAGAGTTCTTGGAAATTGAGCTAGGACTACTTGAAAAAATGGGGTTCAAATATGAAATCAGCAAGGAATACAAAGCGGCAAATGGTTTCACGCGTCTCGTAGATATAACTACAAAAGTCAGTCAGCTACATGCTCCAACCGATAAAATTCACGCACTTCCATTCCCTGGTATAAATATGGATAATTTGCCATTTTTCGCCGTCATTGCAGCCACTGCAAAAGGTCGCTCTTTGTTACATGACTGGTCATTTGAAAACCGAGCTATTTATTTAACTGAGCTAAACAAATTAAATGCAAATATTGAGCTGCTTGATCCACATAGGGCATATATAGAAGGCCCTACAAATTGGAAAAGTGCCGAAATAGTCACTCCTCCAGCACTGAGACCAGCTGTCGTTATACTACTCGGTATGCTTGCCGCCCCAGGTGTGTCAACCCTTAGAAATATTTACTCAATAGCAAGAGGATACGAAGATTTCGCGAACAGACTGAATTCACTCGGTGCTAAGATTGAATCTTTTAGAGAGGTTTAGAAACTTTCGAGCGTTGGTTTGCCGTCCTGCCAAGCAATTGTACCGATTGTTTTTGCAACAACTGTTTTGTTGCTAGTCTTGATTGTCAATTTTGAATCATCTTCACTTACGGTCCGTGCTACTTTATAGACATAGCGTGTACCTTGACTGTCGATAAAGACTTCATCTCCATCTTTTAGTTGGTCGAGATTATAAAAAACTGAAGCCTGACGAATGCCTGCAGGTGTAATACCAAAGCCTAAGTTAGGGCCAGAAACTACAACATCACTATATGACGGATCACCATCGAGCTTTACAGAGTTAGAGTTTGCCTCAAGATTGATTGCGGGAATATATATTTTATTATTTTGTGGTTTAGTTGTTTGTACAACACGTGCAGTAGATGAAATGTCTGAAAGTGGCCAACCGTTTAGATTAAGTACCGCGAAAAGAAAACTACCGTATGAGATAACTGCGAAGAATGCAAAAAAACCAAGCCATAATTTTTTATGACCTTTTTTGTCCCTCTCAACTATTCCTTTTTGGTAATGATACTTCATATATTTAATTCTATTTGGGGCGAATGATGGGAATTGAACCCACGACCTCCGGAACCACAACCCGGCGCTCTAACCAACTGAGCTACATCCGCCGTAAAGCCCTCGCTCTGTAAGAGCTATTCTATCACAACTTAGATCGAAATTCAGGGTAAAATGGTGTATTTGTTGAACTAGGAGTACTTGGTAGTTGAGGTGGTAGTGGGTTGGATATCTCACGCTCACCCTCTTCACTAGACGAAAATCGCTGATTGATTTTCTGTCTTTCAGATCTTGCAGCTCTTGTTAAATCTCCCCTTGCAGCAGTTGAGCTATGTGCGATTGATGAGTCAGCATATCTACTAACAGTTGACCTGTCTCTATCTATTTGGCGTCTTTGGGTGAAGGTCTCGCGCGTAGTTGATCCAAAACGTGCCGTTCGAGTTTTATCTTCGCTCATCCATGTGTGCGACGCTTCTTTGGCTTGTAAACCAGTAGTAAGATCAATGACCTTGCTCACAATATTTTTAGGCTTACGAGTATACATAAGCATATTATAACAAATTACAGCTGAGCGTTGGTGCTGACATTGATGACATCGTCTAGATCGTCGATCAAATCAAGTAAGCGTAGCATCTTTTCTGATTTTTCATTATCAAGTTCAACTGTATTTTTAGGAACATACTCAAGACCAGCGTCTTTTACTTCTAGCCCTTCTTTAACTATACTTTCACGGACTTTTGCAAGATCTTTGGGGTTTGTGTACACGATTATCTCGCCCTCTTCTTCACTCGCATCTTCTGCGCCAGCATCTAGTACTTGTAAAAGAATATCTTCGCCACTACCGGCGACTGTGATTACGCCTTTTCTATCAAATTGAAAAGCAACACTTCCTGGTTCGGCTATTCTACCGCCATTTTTTGTTAAGACATTTTTTACTTCTGGAAAAGTACGATTTTTGTTATCGGTAGCTGCCTCAATAATTAAACCGACACCTCCAGGTCCGTAACCTTCGTAGGTAACCTCTTCTAGTTGGGCGGCAGTCTTATCCTTTGCTCTATCGATACTACGTTGTATATTTGCATTTGGCATATTAGCAGCCTTTGCTTTTTCAATAACCATAGCTAGTGCCGAGTTGGTTGTAGGATCAGTGCCACCACGAGCAGCAATAGCAATCAAACTGCCGAGTTTTGTAAACACGGCTCCACGCTTTGCGTCCGCTACGCCTTTTTGCCGTTTAATTTTTGACCATTTATTGTGTCCTGCCATATTGAACTATTATACCATGTTCAATCTGTTAAGTTATTCAATTATATTGTCGTTTCTGAAATTGTGTTTTGTTTTAATTTGCATATACACTGCAAAAGCTATGAGTATTACATAAAAAATAATAAGGCTATAGATCGAAATTGAAATCTTTACACTAGCATTTGGTATTTGCGCAAACCAATCAACAACATATGTCATATAACGTAAAACAAAATATGCAGGATAGCCAAATACTATACCTACTGCTGGATTAATTATCGCAGCAATCCCTGAAATAAATACGAGTAGCATAGCAAGTGGCACAAAAGGTAAAACAAGAATATTAGCAGGTAGTGCAAATAGCGCAAAAGTCCCAAAACTTATTGCAATAATTGGCATTGTAGCTATTTGAGCAGAGATAGTTTCACCTAGTATTTGACGCAAGGTATCAGGTTTTTCAGGGCCGAAAAAATAGTTTTGCAGCAACGGCGCTAGAAGCATTACCCCGCCAAATGCCGCAAATGATAAATACCATCCTAAATCTCCCCACATAAAATTTGGGTTTATAAGTACCGTCACTGCAGCAGCAAACGGCAATAAAATAAGTGGATGAATTTTCCTCCCATAGTACCAGGCAGCCAAACTAAGACCTGCAACCAAGCCAGCCCGACTCATACTAGGGCTAAAACCAGTCACAAGCATAAATCCAGCAATCATTGCGCCTCCAGTAAGGGCTGCTAAATATTTGGAAATTTTAGCAAATATTCTACGGGTGAAACGCACTAAAATTGTTAGGTTGTATCCACTTGCTACAATTACGTGAGTAAGTCCAACGACCTTCAGCTGTTCTTGTAAGTTTTCAGGTAGGCTAGATTTTTGACCAACCAAATATCCAACTCCAAGGCTTGCCTCCGGATTGGCAATTGCAATCTGAATATTTTTACTAAACCAATCACGTATTTCACGTGCTTTATCCGTGTGAGTGTCTTTGGCTGAAATAATCTCAGCACGGAAAATACTAGCGGAAAAATTTCCGAAGCCATTACTCACTACACCACTAGCGGTTATTTGGAAACTTCTTTTCAAATGTATATGACTATCGGTACTTATCCAAAACACACCGGGAAGTTTTTTGTTATCGATGACAACATTTGTAATTTTTACTTGCTTGTCACCTCGTTTACCAAGCGTTACATCCTCATCAATTTTCCCACTAATTGTAACTTTATGACCAATGAGTAAATTGTACCTACTAGACTGCTCGTATACAGGATACGCCCGTCCAATACCAATTAATATGCCGGCTACGATAGCCAGAGCTAAAAGTGCTGTCGTCTTTTTCCAAAAGCATAATATTAGTAGTAAACATGCGAAAATAAACCAACTCATCCCAAAAAAAGTGGAGCTAAAGGTCAAGAAGACAGACGCAATTCCCAGCAATATCCCCACGCATATATATGCAATAAAAACAGAGGGGTGCTGTTTGCGTTTTAAAAGCAAACTAATTTTTTGCATAATAAAAGAATATCAAAAAATTATAGCATCTTGTTATGCTGAAATAATATCGACAAGTTTTTTGACTAGGTCAGACATAGACATACCTTCAGCTTTGGCAGCTTTTGGAAAAAGACTTTCCGCAGTGAGACCGGGCATAGTGTTAGCCTCCAACACATATATAGCTCCATCAGAGGAGATTATCATATCTGTTCTAGAAATATGCTCAAGATTAGCTAGGCTGTGTATTTTTTCAGCAAGTCTTTTTGCTTCTATTGAACTATTTGGGTCTAACATTTCAGGCTCAACTAACTCTTTTGTTTTGCCGTTGTACTTATTTTCATAATCAAACTCTTCGCCATCTGGAGGAATAATGAGTATGACAGGCAGAGCTTTTGTACCAAGCACACTGACAGTAATTTCTTGACCAATTATCAACTCTTCAAGTAGTAGTTCCCCATATTTTTTAAATGCATCGTCAAAATATGTGACCTGACGTCCAGGATTTTGCACGATAAAGGTATCTATACTAGAACCGCCTTTAATCGGCTTAAGTACATACGGATTGCGTATGAGCCCCGAGTCTGCAAAACTGTCACGATCAACTATTTGCCAGTTTGGGGTTAGTATTCCATGTTCAGCCATTCGTTCTTTAAAAGCCACTTTATCAAAGGCAATCGCAGAAGCATCTGAGCCAGTTCCTAGAAAAGGTAATTTATGCTTTTCTATTTCTTTTTGTATCTGACCGTCTTCCCCACCTTCGCCATGAATAATAGGTAGTACAATATCAATCTTTTGTGCTTCTTTTTGTAAATCGAAGCTCTTTTCAGCTATATCAACAGTTTTCACATTATAGCCAGCTTTAATAAGCGCTAGCTCAGTATTTTTTGCAGAAAGCAGTGATATTTCACGTTCATTTGATGTACCACCGGTTAATATAAGTATTCGCATACGTACATATTAGTATAACAAAAACAAAGAAACTCCGTTTTAAGGAGTCTCTTCTTGGTTCAATTTGGAGGACCAGGTGGGACTTGAGTATTCTGCACCAGCGCAAGCTGCAAGCAGCGCACATGTGGCCAAGCTAATAAAACTCAAACTGCCGCAAGGCAGTTTTCGCCCTATGGGTTCAAGTCATACTTTTACATTCCATAAAAATAACCCCACGCAAGGTGAGGTGATTTTCATGGAGGACCAGGTGGGACTTGAACCCACGACACCCTGCTTAAAAGGCAGGTGCTCTAACCAGCTGAGCTACTGGTCCATATTGTAGTAACATTATTCCGTTAAGGTGCAACTCATTCGAGTAAGTATTGCGAATGTTAGAGCACAGGTGCTTACTACTTTAACGGAGAAACAAGTTTCTCCCATGCAGCTGAGCTACTGGCCTGTGTCGCAATTCACTAAAAATAACGAATAACAGATAGAACTATAGCAAATTTAAGGTGTTTCGTCTAGTGTGGTTTCTTGCGTGGACGATGAGTCAATAATATATTTGCTATAGCCGTAACAAGTGCAACTACTGTAATTATTTTGGCATATTGCTCAATTGATACTAAAATTGGGTCACTGTTAGTACCTAAAGCTGTTATCAGTAGCGAAGCAGCTAGCAAAGCAAAAACGATAGCCTCAAAAAGTCGAGTGATCACGCCGTGTTCTTTACCACTCACCGCCGCTAAAAGTATCGCTGGAGTAATTATAAGAATTGTTATAACAACATTTGAAAGTGGTGGCGATACTAGCTGTATACCCTGTTGTTGTAAAAATATAGTTACGTAACTAGCCCACTGCTGAGCTATCAATGCACCAGCAGCTAAGCCGAGCGAGGGTAGTCCTAATCGTTTTTTTGAAAAATACCCAGCAACCGCAAGGATGATAGCAATCGCGAATATAATAGTGCTAATGTTCATTTGCACTTATTATACCAATTTTATGCGCCAACTTTGTCTTTTTTGTTACGTCGTTTTGCATTTATCTCAAGGTACTCTATTATTTTCGACGCGACATCTCTTCCAGTAATCATTTCTGGCGTCTTAAGACTTGGAGATGAGTTAACCTCTAAAACCAAAGGTCCATTGGCCGATCGCATCATATCTACACCACAAATAGGTAGTCCCATAGTTTTAGCCGCTCGAATAGCAGTTCGTTTTTCTTCGTCGTTTAGTTTTACTATCCTACCTACGCCACCCTGATGGGTATTTGAACGAAAATCATCATCCAAGCTTTGGCGTTTTATACTTGCCACAACGCGACCACCTACAACTAATGCACGAATATCCTGACCAGCTGATTCTTTAACAAACTCTTGTACCAAAAAGTTCACACCTTCAACATAAAATGCTTGCATCACGGCTTTGGCGGCTTTTGTTGTCTCTGCAAGTACAACACCATTTCCGTGTGTTCCTCGTGCTACTTTGATAATAAGTGGCGTGCCACCAGCAAGTTCAATAACATCAGAAAAGTTTGCTGTTTCCCTAGCAAATACAGTTTTTGGTATTCCAACTCCAGCCCTAGCCATAATTTGGTATGCTCGTAGCTTATCGCGAGAACGAACTATAGCAATTGAACTAGCAGTTGTGTAAGACCCTTGCGCTTCAAACTGACGAACAATAGCTGTACCGTATTTGGTGTAGCTCTGTGCGATACGTGGAATGATTGCGTCAAAATGGGTCAGCGTCTTACCTTTATAACGAATAACAGGCTGATCTTTTTCAATCGATACATAACATTTTGCATAGTTAATAACTTCAACGTCATGCCCTCGAGCAATTGCCGCTTCTTTCAAGCGCTTAGTTGAGTAGTTGGCTGAACCTTTTGAAAGTATCGCTATTTTCATACACTGTCTCCTTTTTTCATATCTTCAAGGTCTTCTATCAACCTTTGTCTACGCTTCTTTTCTTCCTGCTTTAGTGGGTTTCCTTTTCTGACATCTACCAAAAACTTTCCTCTTAGTAAACGACTGCCTATAAGAATCGGGTAGAGTTTTGACGATCTGTCGGCTAACGTAAAACTTCCATGAATTAGCCTGCCTTTAACTTTTAATCGTAGTTTAACACGATATCTAATTTCCTTATCACCAAATGAGTTGGAAACTCGAGTCACCTCTACTTGGCTTTTCTTAAAAATATGCACTTTACCGCTATAATATGGGCTGCCTTCTGCAAAAAATACGCAGTGCAAACCATCACTTTTCATATCGGCTTGCGACACCCAAATAGAGCTGAGATCCGCTCCAGTATCAACCTTAGCAGGCACGTTGCGGATCTCAAGATCAGGCAATGCGACTCTCTCGGCTCTACCAATGATTGTCATTTCGTTCATTACACCAACTCCGCTTTAAAATATTTCTTTATAAACTCGTTTGACCTAGTTATGTCGTCGTTAACAATGTGTATAACCACATCACCACTTTTTACTATTTCGGCAGCTCTCTTAAGTGCATAGTCTTCTCTTAGAATTCTCTCACAGTTAGGATTTTTGCTACTTATAGCACTAGCAAAAATTTCAGATATTCTGCCGGTAGTTTGTGTAAATTTACCATGTAGCTTTTCTTTCGGTTTCCTGAAATGGCCATCTATTTTGTCATAAACAATCAATGCGTCATATTCATCAGCAATTGCTTTTCCGGTATCTTGTATTAACTCGTCGGTTCTGTCATATGCTAGTCTGACAACACCAATAACTCTACTGTTTTTCTCTTTTAATGATCGTGCGAGTTTTGCAATTTCTATAAGTGACTTCTTTTCATGTGCGAAGTCTGCAACTATCGTGACGTTCTTTTCGTTTTTGTAAACTATTAAACGTCCTTCATTTGGATCAAGCCGAACGGCTTCTGTTGCCTTTTGCATTCCCTCTGGCACTTTGCCGTTATTGTTTGCAATAACAGCACTGATTGCAGCCATAATATTGTATACAGAAGGTTCAAAATCACCGTTAAATGTCCAAGGGATATTTTCTAGTGAAGCTATTTTTAATTCACTGGTTTTTGTTTTTAAAACCACGTATTTATTTTTTACAGTCACTAATAAACCACCGCCTTCAAGATGTTTTTTCGCATCAAAGTATTTAAAGTTTATACCGAAAGGAATAATTGAAATATTATACTTAGGGTTAATTTTTTCTAATGCTTTTACAGTATGTTTATCATCGGCATTTACTATCGCCCAACCGTCTATCCGTATGCGTTCAAAAATAAAAGATTTTGCTTTTAATATGTCTTGCTGATTTTTGATTCTTTCAGTTGAACCTATGTGATCTTCAAAAACATTCAAAAACACTCCGACGCTATGTCTGGCATAACCCATGCCCGAAAGAGTGCTGGATCCAAGCGAGGATTCCAAAATTGCAACTCCTTCATTTTTAAACATTGGAGCTTTTGTTTCGTACAAATAACGCCCGGGAGCGACACTAGGTACTAACCCCCAAGTGTCGAGAGAGTCTTGTAATGTACTACGTTTTTCACCGTTTATATAATGGCCTTTTGTATCGACTCTTAGGGTATTGTTACCTAATTTTTGTAAAATAACATCAATAACAGACACGACTGTTGTCTTGCCTTTTGTACCAGTAACAGCAATGATGGGTAATCTCTCTGACATTTGGTATTATTATACAATTTTAATCAGTAAATTGCAATATTTTACTTCTTCTTAAGTAAGCGCCACATCGCAAGACCAATAAGGCCAATTCCCAGTAGTCCTAGTAGAATGTATGTTTGGTCTTTTAGCCAGTACAAAACAGCCAAAGCGATACCAGAAGAACCCCACAGCACAACAAGCCGATAGTTGAGCATTCCACCAATCACTAGTAGAATAACATGTTCAATAAGGAATAGAAGCTGGTATTTATTTGGATCTCCCAAAGCGGCGAGTCCAGTCGGTATACTAAAGAGACAAAGAGCTGCTACAAGCCACTGCAATGCACTTTGCTTGTCTTTGATAACGTACCTAGCGCCTGCAAGTACTGCTAATATAAATGCCCACCAATGCGTATACACAAGCAGATCATAATCACCAGTCAGCGAGAACATTCTTTGCAAAGCAACTGTCGCGACTATAGCACTGGCCTCGTAATAGCCGTGTATTTTTGTAGCAACCCCTTCAACCATCAGTATCGCTGCTGCAGCTAGCAGCGTCAGTGATGCATTTAGCGCTGTATGTTCTGGTGATATATAGAAGAAAGCAGTAAATAACAAAACGGCTAAGCTAAGTCCAACCCAAAGCTGCGTGGCAGATTTATCTTTACGTTGTCGACGCAGCCAAGCTAGACCATAGAATATAATTGCCCACCAATTTGCGTATAGAAGGGTTTCTATTCCCGTAGTATTAACTGCTAAAATTCGCTGCAAAGCTAAGGTAGTTGTGAGTATGGCAATTTCGTAATATTCATGCTGCTTATACACCCAGCCCTCAATAGTTATGAGTGCTGATGCCACTATGAGTGTCGAAGCGGCAGCAACTGCATACGTTTCGTTAAATACATACAGTAGACCAGCCCCCATAAGTAGAATTACCGCATAAACACCCATGATCTGAGCTCTCGTTTGGTCTTTTTGTGTTGGGAAAAATATTCTTAATGCATAGAATATTGCAGCTGCTATCCAGGATGTCATTAGTAATCTACGAGCTATGTCGTGTTCAAATATACTAACAAATGCATAGACCGCAACCAAGAAAACTGCGTTCGCAACTACTTGTAATGACCCACTTTTTTCAATATAAGATATTGCCGTTATCAATAACGCAATAATACCAAAGTAAGCGGCCATCCATTCGTGAGACAGTCCAAGGCTCAGAGTGCCGGCAATTATAAGATATAGTCCATAGCCAGCTATTACTACTTCTTTCTTCTCGCCATTTACAGACCAGAGCTTACGAAGTATCATCATGCCAATACTTAAGCCAATGTATATACCGACAACTGTTTCGTACCCAAGTGGTGGATGCATAAGATCTTTACCGATTTGAATTGGTAGTGCTGCTCCAACAAATACAGTTACTAAAGCGAAGCGCGCTTGTTGCAGCCATATAGCCAGTGATAAACCAGTGATACAACTAATAACAAGCGACATTGTGGTTAACTCTGCACGACTATCTGAAAGCGACCACAAACTAATTGCGAGTAACTGCACTACAATACCGCCCCAAAGCCAGATTTGCTCGTCTTGATTGTTTCGCTTCTTGGCTAGAATTGCAGATATAAGTATTTGTATTGTAGCGACGACTGTTACGGCTATACCTGTATTTACTGCATCTTTATGTGAAAGATCATAAACAAATAATACTGCCGAGATGCTAGCAGCAAGTCGACATAAAAATACATATACCTTTCTGTAGCTAGGGTTTGTCGGTGCAAGTGCAGCGACACCATAATGCAGAGAGGCAATAGCTAATACGACAGCATTTTGCCATAGAGGGACTTGTGAAACAGTTATCCAGCTACCAAACACTGCTAAAGGAACAGCCAGCTGCCCGCTGTCATCAATAGGTTTTAGAAAGACTGTTGGTAAAAGTTTTGGTTTGAAATATGCAATGATATTGAGTAGTGATGCGACCAAAATTATGAGTACAAAATACCAAACAAATCCCATCTGCAAAACTGCTACAGAAGAAGTTGTCATAGAAAAAACAAAACCTAACGTCAAATACGCAAGCACCTGACTTTGCAGTTTTAACGTCGCAAATAAGTAAAGTACAAGGCCTAGAATTGAAGTAATAAACCAACTATTAACTGGGTCATGCAAAACAAATATATTGGTCGCAAGTCCAGCAAATGGTAGTAGTGCCAAACCTGTGCCAATAAACGCCACAGCTGCAGGTCGCAAACGTTTGCTTGCGCTGTGAAGAATCATTCCAGAAGAGTAGAACCCTATAGTCACAACCCAAGCTCCGATAAATTTCAAACTATTGTCTACGGCCGCACCTATGAATAGTACTGCTGCAGCGACTAACAAAAAGCTTGCAACATATAATATTGTGTTGATATTTTGCAAGTCACGCTGTTCTTTGGATTTTTCGTGACTTACAACTGTTCGTTTAGAAACAGTTTCAGTGGTTTTTGAATCATCCTCGTCTTCGCCATCATCAAAAGGCGACCAGCTTGCATCTTTTTCGACAGCCTGAATAGTTTTTTGCTGTTTCACCTCTTCGGCTACAGTTTTCGATGGGCTTGCTACTCCCATTTCTTTGAGAAGCAGGCTTTTGCTAATTTGCTTTGGCTGCTTGGATATAAAGTCTATTAAATAATCTCTGACTTCGCGTTGACCCTGCAATCTTTGCTCGTCGTTACTACCGCTACGTGAGCCGCGATCTTTACCTACGGCATAACCAATTGCAAACGGTACTCCGAAAACAATGGCTATAACTAGAAGTATCCCCTCCATAATTAACTTAAGCTTACATTAAAAACTCTACTTAAACAAGCCGCGTTTTTTGCTAGTCTTCAGCTTTTCGAAGAGTTCTTTTTGCTGCTTAGTGAGTTTCGTTGGTGTGTCAACGACAATAGTAACAATATGTGGACCGCGTTTTTCTCCACGAAGATGTGGAACGCCATGATTGCTTAGTTTAAAATCTGTACCAGCCTGTGTACCCGCTGGTACTTTCATAGTTACAACACCGTCGACTGTTTCAACATCAATCTCTGCACCAAGCGCTGCTTCACTAAATGAAATATGCTCTTCGCTAAGTATCAAATCACCTTCGCGTGTGAACTTTTTGTGAGGCTTCACCCTTATATGTACAAATAAATCGCCTTTTGGGCCATCTGCTATAGCTTCGCCGTGTTCACGTAAACGTATTGTCGCACCATCGTCTATTCCTGCAGGAACTTTTAGTTTAATACTGACTTTATTTTTCTGCGTTCCCTTACCATGACAAACTGTACATTCTTTTTCTGGTACACGACCTCGTCCCGCACATGTTGGACAATTTTCGTCCTGCTGTATCTGTCCAAAAATAGTGTTTACTATTCTAGTTTTGCGGCCAGAACCTTGGCAAGTTTCACAAACTTTCATGCCATGGCCAGGCTCAGCGCGTTTACCCTTACAGTGACTACAAGTATCTTCTAGTGTGAGGCTGATTTTTTCTTCCAAACCAAATATCGCTTCATCGAAAGAAAGTGTCAGTTCCGTTTCAACATCACGACCGCGTCGAGCACGTGTTTGCTGTTGCTGACTGCCCCCAAAGAAGCTGCCGAACAAATCTCCCAGACCACCTTCACCAAAATCAAAATTAACGTTTTGACCCTGAAAGCCTCCAAATCCCTCAAAAGGATTACTGCTCGCTCCACCGCCCGACCCGCCTACGCCGGCATGGCCAAATTGATCATATCTCTGACGTTTACTAGAATCTTTTAAAACTTCGTAGGCTTCGTTTGCTTCTTTAAATTTAGCTTCGTCACCACCCTCTTTATCAGGATGATATTTTACTGCAAGCTTACGAAACGCCTTTTTTATTTCGTCTGCAGAGGCGCCTTTTGCAATACCCAGTACTTCGTAATAGTCTCGTTTACTCATTACAACTATGATAGCAAGTTAGCACTTACGTGTCTAGAGTGCTAAGTAATTTTGAGTAATATATTATGCTATACTAACGTCTGATATGAAATACTTTCTACATCGCACACTTGGTGCCGTTGGCATGGTACGTGTTGGTATGCGTCAGGTATACGGAAGGTATTTTGGAGAACTTGAACACATTGAAGGCGATGCACGCCAAGTGTGTTCAGAAATTGTAAAACGACTTTGGAACGGCACTTTTTATCGCACCAGCTTAGGGCACTACGACTTTTTTTGGATGCGTGACTTTGGTACCGTAGCTGAATCACTGACTCGTCTTGGTCATGGAGAAAACGTTCGCCATACCTTAAGGTGGGCTCTTGAGCATTTTCAAAGCATAGACCACGTAACACTTTGTATAGACAAGTCTGGTCGTACTTTTAACGCCCCAGATGGTCACAGCATAGATGCTTTACCGTGGCTACTACACTCTCTAGCTGTCAGTAAATATGAACTAACTCGCAAAGAACGTGATTTTTTAAATCGACGCTTGTCGAAATACTCTGAAAGATACATTGACTCTTTTACAGGTCACCTTACCAAAAATCTTTACGCCGAGCTACGTGACGCGGTATTTTATGATCGTAGTGCATATTCGTATGCATTGGTGGGACGACTAGCCGCTGCAGCAGAGGAGCTTGATCTGCATTTTCCTTTTCCGAAAAGTCGCTATGAAGAGGCATTGGTGAAATACTACTGGAATGGTTCGTTTTTTAGAGCTGATAGCAAGCTCAATGTATTTAGTGCCGATAGCGCCCTGATGCCTTTCTTTTTAAAGGTTGTTGAAGACGAAAAGCTCGTAAATAAAACATTTGACTACATAAATGAGGAAAAACTTAACCGTCCCTACCCCTTGAAATACAGCAAAATTGGAGGAAAAATACGATATCGTTTCGGTATGGGGCCTGTCGCTATGCCAAACTACACCGGAAACACTATTTGGACATGGCATGCAACCTTTTATCTTCACTTATTAAAGCGATATAAACGCCATGAATACGCTCAAGAATATGATAAATTTGCATCACTCATCGAACGTCACGGTAACTATCCTGAACTAGTTAACCCCGACGGCTCATGGTACTATGCGCCCTTCTATCGCAGTGACCCAGGTATGGTGTGGGCAGCACTTTTTCTGGAATTACCCACTCCACGCGATTAAATACTTGACAAATTTTGCATTATAGAGTAATATATAAGTCTGCCACCGTGAAGTGGCCAAATGGGAAACAGATAGCCAAACCACAGAGTGAACCGACAGGCGTATAACGAATACCCTGTCCCTATTCAAGCGGGAGGACCGCAGCAAAGTGGCAATACAGCTCAAACCCTAGGGCAGAGGCCCCTAAACCAAGACCTCAACATATCGACTTGGGTAAAACCAAGTCACCCGTGCCCGCAAGGGACTACGACCCCTGAGTACCCTGTGCACTCTCAAGCCTCGCTTGAAAGTCATGGTGGACCACATTGGCCGCAGATAGGGAGGGATGAAAGAGCTTCCAATAATAGCAGACTTAACAGAGATAGATAGTACTGTCTATCTCAACAAAGCAGCTTGAGGAACGCGAATTATCCCTCCCTACCGGCACTCCAAGCCAGCGAGAAATCGCTGGCTATTTAATTTTTGAGTATGTATGAATAAATTTTGCGTATGTATTGTTCATAATTCCTTCGACCTCATCCAAACTTACCCATTCTCCGAATTCTACATCTGGATTTGGAGGTTGAGGAAGGTCCATTGTGTCGCGCTTTGCAATATATCCAAGCACTAACCTAGTATCAGGATGAAACCATGCGTCCTTTAACTCAATGTCGTATAAATCATCAATTGCCAGTTCTTCGAGAAGTTCTCGTTTCAATGCTTCCAATGGCTCTTCACCTTTATCAATATGACCTCCAGGCAAACCGTGGTCAGTTATAGTTGAATTTGGTTTATAAAGATTAATGGTTAAGACACTTTTGCCATCTGGTGAATAGATTGCTACTTTGCAACTCACTGGATGTAAATATCTTCCTTCTTTTGAATATGCCATAGGTTACATTATAAGTTTATAAAGCTAAAAGAGCGAGTCAAATGACCCGCTCTTTTTTATAAGGGATACTTATTTTTCTTTTTTGTCGTCTTTTTCGTCAACTACTTCACCTTCTACAGGTTCGTCAACTTTCTTATCTTCACCTTCTTCGGCTGGTTTTTCTTCAGCTGCAGCAGCTTCGTAAAGCTTTGCACCGATTGGCATGATCTTCTCACTGAGTTCTTTTGCAGCAGTTTCTAGCGTATCTTTGTCGGCCTTTTCATCAGCTAACACTTTCTTTGCCACTTCAACAGCTTCTTCAATTGCTTTTTTGTCTTCGTCAGAAATTTTATCCTTGTTTTCACTTGGTAGTTTTTCTGCTTGGTAAATGCCGTTTTCTAGCGTGTTACGTGCATCGATAGACTCACGTTTTTTCTTGTCATCTTCAGCATGTGCTTCAGCTTCTTTTTGAGCCTTCTCAATATCTTCTTTGCTCATGTTGCCACTGTCTTGGATAGTAATAGATTGCTCTTTACCAGTACCTTTGTCTTTGGCGGTCACGTTCAAGATTCCGTTTGCGTCGATATTAAAGGTTACTTCGATTTGTGGCACACCGCGAGGTGCTGGCGCGATGCCGTCTAGTACGAAGCGACCCAATGATTTGTTGTCCGCAGACATTTCACGCTCACCTTGCAACACATTGATTTCAACTTGAGGTTGATTGTCGGCTGCAGTTGAATAGGTTTCAGATTTGCTAGTAGGCACAGTTGTGTTTCGCTCGATCAACTTATGAGTAACACCACCTAGTGTTTCAATACCGAGTGAGAGGGGAGTCACATCTAGAAGTAGCACATCCTTTACATCCCCTGCTAATACTCCGCCTTGAATTGCTGCGCCAACGGCTACAACTTCGTCAGGGTTTACACCTTGCATAGGGTCTTTGCCGAAAATTGATTTCACTTTTTCGACTACCGCAGGCATACGAGTCATACCACCAACGAGTACAATTTCGTCGATATCGCTAGCTTTTAGTTTTGCGTCTTTCAATGCCTTTTCAACTGGTTTTGCAGTAGCATCGATTAGATCTGCAACAATTTCTTCTAGCTTGGCACGAGTTAGTTTGTACTCAAAGTGTTTCGGACCATCAGCATCGGCAGTAAGGAATGGTAGGTTAATGTCTGTAGATGGAGTGCTCGAAAGTTCTTTCTTGGCTTTTTCAGCTTCGTCTTTGAGGCGTTGCATTGCTGCATTGTCACCTTTAAGATCTACGCCGTTTTCCTTCTTAAATTCTTCGAGGAAGTGGTTCACAATTCGGTTATCGAAATCTTCACCACCGAGATGCGTGTCACCATTTGTAGACTTCACTTCGAACACACCGTCACCTAGCTCTAGGATAGATACGTCGAATGTACCACCACCGAGGTCAAATACCGCAATTTTTTCTTCCTTTTTCTGATCTAAGCCGTAGGCTAAAGCAGCTGCAGTTGGCTCGTTGATGATTCGTTTGACTTCTAGGCCAGCAATTTTACCCGCATCTTTGGTTGCTTGGCGCTGTGCGTCATCGAAATATGCTGGGACAGTAATAACTGCTTCAGTAACAGATTCACCTAAAAACGCTTCGGCATCGGCTTTTAACTTACTCAGGATCATTGCCGAAACAGCTTCTGGTGTTTCGTCTTTATCGCCCAATTTTACCGCGACACCATCGCCTTTTTTAACGATTTCAAACGGCATTATGTCGATGTCTTTTTGTACTTCTTTATCCGTAAATTTACGACCGATCAACCGTTTCACACCGTAAATAGTGTTTTTGGCGTTCGTAACTCGCTGACGTTGGGCTACCTGCCCAACTAAACGCTCGCCTTTTTTGTTGACTGCTACGACAGATGGCGTAGTTCGGTTACCTTCAGCATTTGCAATAACTTCTGGTTTACCAGCAACCATGTAGGCTACTGCGCTGTTAGTTGTACCGAGGTCGATTCCGATAATCTTGCCCATATTTTTAGATTTCCTCCTAATAATTTGCTTGTAATTATTCTAGCACTCATGTGCTTATACTGCCAGTATATCTAGCTGGCACTCACATGTCAAGAGTGCTAATTAATTTATTTTGATCGTCTTCTTAGCGTCAGAGAGCCGAGTATGATCGCAACTATAACCCAAGATACTACTATTGCTATGCTCTGCCACGTTTCGTTACTTGTTGTAGCTTCAATTGTGATATTTTGCATTGCTTGCACTGCGTATGTCATAGGTAAAAACCTAGCAATTGATTCTAAAATATCTGGCATTTTATCGAGTGGGACTAGAAGCCCACAAAGTAAAAGCTGGGGAATGATAACTGCTGGCATAAACTGTACAGCTTGAAATTCAGTACGTGCAAATGCACTAGCGAGTAAGCCAAGCGATACCCCTAGAAGCGCATCTACTACTGCAATCAAAACTAACATCCAATCCGGGCCAGCTATGTCCACTCCAAGCCAATTCAAGCTAATTGTTGCAACCAAAATTGCCTGCGCTGTAGCCAGTAAACCAAAGGCAATACCATAGCCAAATATAAGGTCTGATTTTGCAATCGGCATAGTGAGTATTCTCTCTAAAGTACCAGTCGTTCGTTCACGGAGAGTTGCAATGGAAGTTATCAAAAACATGATAATCATCGGAAATATAGCGATTAACGGTGGAGCAAGTGCCTTGAACTGCTGAGTATTATCTTCATAAAGCCACGACAAAAGTCCCATAAGCAAACATGGCACTACAAAAATCAAAGCCAATGTTCTATGGTCATGAGACAGCTGTTGGAGTAGTCTTTTTGCGGTGGCAAATGTCGCGCGAATATGAAAAATCATTTTTGCTCCTCCATCAACTCTATGAAAGCATTTTCAACTGAGTCTTTTTTGGTTGCACTTAGTAGAGCTGCTTGTGTGTCGTTCCATAGCAATTTGCCGTCTCTTACAAGTAGGAGCTGCTGACAATGTGCAGCTTCGTCCATGACGTGGCTTGATATTAGAAGAGTCTTCCCTGTTTTAGCTATTTCTTGAAAAATTTTCCACAAATCCCGCCGGAGTAGTGGATCGAGTCCGACTGTTGGTTCGTCCAAAACCAATAAGTCTGGGTTTGATAGCAATGCAACCGCAAGTGAGACGCGAGTTCTTTCTCCGCCAGACATTGTGACGACAAGTTGCTTTTCTTTGCCCTGCAAATTCACTTTTTTGATAGCGGCCGATACCGCTTTTCTATCAGCACCTACAAGCGTGGCAAAATATGATAAATTTTGCCACACAGTTAAGTCGGGATACACAGATGGCGCTTGGGTAACATAGCCAATCCGCGAACGGTTTGCCTTGCTACCTGCTTTTTTACCTAACACTTCTACTTTGCCACTACTAGCAATTTGTATACCCATAATCACTCGCATAAGAGTTGTTTTACCCGCACCGCTCGGACCAAGTAAACCTGTAATTGTGCCGGGCTTAAGTGTGAAAGAAACAGAATCAAGAAGTACTTTTTTGCCTTTTTTGACACCAAGATTACTTACTTCAACCGCACGGTTATTCATAACCATTACTATACACTTATGGGTTCAGAAGAGAAAGTAACGACATCTTCCGACTTTCCTGATTCTGTACATTTGTCCAAGATTTCTTTTACCTCACGAAGGGCAATTTGCTCAGCTTCAGTTCGCCTGTCTATACTTGCTGGTTCTATTTCGTCATTTTCTATTTTATGGGTTGAGCCACCTGCCGCATGACCGTTAATAGTAATGTCACGAATTGCTTCGGGTTCGGCTTTGATTATCGCCAATGCTTGCGGCCTGCCAAGTATAGCGTCGGCCAAAGCGCGTGGAATATAGCTTTTATAGAGAGGCCAACGAACGGGATCTTCAAGCGCACGAGCGCTTGCTTGGTCGTGTGGGCCACAACCAGCATTGTAGGCTTCGGGGTCACCTAGTGCTGTATGTTCAAATCTATGTTGCACGCCATATATTTGAGCAATTTCCTGACTAGCTGAATAAAAATTACCCATCATCTGCACCATTTCTATTGGCAAAATTCTTGTCTCAAATAGAGCGGTGCGCCCGATAGATTTTGCAACATTTGGATCTTTTTCGGCTTTAGCAATTTCTATTAAACGCATTGCAACGTCGCCTAGCGAGACATTTCCTGTACGTTCGCCCATGCCTATCAAAGTGCCTTCGACTTTATCAAACCCTGCCATCACCGCCTGAACTGAAAAATCAACTGCAGAACCAAAATCATTGTGCGCATGAATACTTGTGGTTGCTGAAGGAAATTCGTTTTTTATTACAGAGTTAAAAGACTCGAGTTCGTCCGGTCGCCAAGTTCCCACTGCAGACGAGCCGTTTGTACTTGGTAAGTTTACGTTTACTTCTAGATCTTCTTCTTTTTGTTCGCAATGTTTTAGTATTGCCGCGTAATACTGTATTGCGTCTCCCACACTCGCACCTGTGGCACCTTCGCCCGAAACAGAAAAACGACGAAAGCCATTTTCGTAGGCTATATCAATAGCACGCGAAACTCTGTCAGCCGATTCTTGAAAGCTATAATAGTTTGCAGCTAAATCGCGCATGTTTTCGTCTAGACGATCATACACATGAACAACAACTCTGTCTTTATCAAAACCTTCAAGCCACTGCAGCCCATTGGTCACAATTTCTGACTGCGAACCAAACAGCACCTGTAATGATATATCGTCGTAATCACTATTTTCACTTATATGTCGTACAAGCGCTTCTGCATAAGTTTGATCTGTACCATTGCCAAGATGCCCTATTTCAAAAGTTTTTATGCCTGTACTTGCAAGTGCATCAAAAGCATCAAGTCTTTCGCTCACTCCCACTTCATCTATTCGCATTTGCTCACCGTCGCGTTGCGTGACGTCTACTAAATATATTGGTTTTCTTTCTTCTCTACTCATCCGTTGTCTCCTAAAAATTAAAAATCGAGCCTCGTCGGACTCGGTTTAAATTGCGGCTGTGCGGAGAGCTATTTAGTAGCTACGAGCCTCGACATTAACAAGGCACAGCCGGTTTAGGCTGAGCAGTAGAATGTTAGTCAATGTTGCTACGTAGTTCATTACAATATTTACTATACCGTATATTTAGCTATGTGTGAAGACTAGCGATTGACCTGTACTCTCTATGCCTTCACTCACTATCTTTATACCTGGCTCTTGTGTGACTCTGCCTATGATTTTTGCTTCGATGCCTCTACTTTTCGCGTGTTCAATAATTGGTACAGGTTTTGAAGAAGAAATAATCATTCCAGTTCCCATGTGCCATTTTCCATATGACTCTTTGTCGCTCATACCAGAAAGCTTTTGTACGAAACTCATAATTGGTGGTGGAGATTGTGGGCTAAGTAAAATTGCACCCAGACCGGACGGTTCGAGCATTCTACCAAGTTTACTCGGTATGCCGCCACCTGTAATATGTGCTACACCAGTCACATCGGCCAAAGGTTCTTTCGTAATGTCGTAACCGCCCGTAAGTTCATTTACAAAAGTACTATATATAATAGAAGGTTTTTGAACGAGTTGACCAAGCGATGCCTCGCCAAGTTCACTTATTATCTGCTCGTGCCACAAAGGACCGAATTCTTCACCCAAAACTCTTCTTACGTCAGTTAAACCGTTCGAACGAAATCCATTTTCTGCGAGGCCAATCAACATATCACCCGGTGCTATTTTGTCGCCACCCAAAACTCTTTCAGGATGAGCATACGAAAGTAGTGTTGCTCCCCAGTTGTAATTAAATGCACCGTAGCCACCTATTCGATCACCCAGCTCGGCAAGTTCGCCATTTAGTATCACCACTTTTGCCAAAGCTGCAGCGGCCACATACCCTTCGGCAATGCCAGCAATTGCCTCGATCGTTAGTTGGTCATTTTCATCTAGTTTATTGACATCAAGTACTGTATTTATTGCGATCGGTTCGGCGCCCCGTACAACTGCGTCGTCACACACCATTGCAAAAAGATCATGAGCAACACTTGAATGATCGTGGGTACGCTCAGCAACTTCAACTTTAGTTCCTACACCGTCAGAGCCAAGTAGCTCGAAACATTCGGCAGGTTTGTAGGCAGGGTCGATGGCCCGAAGTCCGGAAAATGAAGAATGCAACTCTGTTACAGCGCCCGGTCTATTGATATAGGTTTGCTTGGCTGCTTGGTAGAGCATTTTCGATACATCGTCGCCAAATTTTATATTGACCTGTCCTACTTCACTCATATCTTAATTATACGTGGGTAATTTGTATATCCAAAGCATGAGCATTAGACAATTGCCAAGTATTTGCAAAACTGTCATACTCATAAGCATAAGGATATAGGGTTTAAAACACATACATGCACGGCTTGGAAATATTTGCTCAACTTAGTCTGGTTATCGTTTTTGTAACGATTGTCTCTATGGTGGTTGGTTTACTGAAACAACCACTTATTTTGGGATACATACTGACTGGTATTCTACTCGGCCCGTCGGCTTTTAACCTCATATCTCAGGGGAATACATTTAATGTGTTTTCAAGTATCGGTATTACTCTGCTACTTTTCATTATTGGTCTTGGCTTGAATGCTGGGGTGTTTCGCAAACTTGGTAAAGTTGTTTTACTAGTTGCTCTTTCGGAGCTGGTTGTTGTAGGAAGCGTCGGCTTTTTCATTACCCAGTCGTTTGGCTTCAACTTTACTGAAGCGATGCTTATTGGTCTGTGTTTGTTCTTTAGCAGCACTATTATCATCGTCAAAGTGCTGAGTGACAAAAAAGAACAAACTCGTCTGCATGGACAAATCGCTATCGGTGTCATCCTACTCGACGACATCGTTGCTACCATTGCGCTACTTTTTGTATCTGCCGGCAAAGGTGGCTTCTCACCAAACGAACTCGGTTTCCTGTTTATAAAAGGTGTCATTTTAGCAATTGTTCTGTACATTATTAGTGCAAAGCTTTTGCCACGTATTAGTAAGTTGTTTGCAAGTAGCCAAGAGCTACTGTTCCTTTTCACTATTGCGTGGGGATTTGGCGTCGCAACCCTTTTTGAACTTTCAGGCTTTTCTATAGAAGTCGGCGCATTGTTTGCTGGTGTTAGTTTGGCTGGACTTCCATATAGCCAAGAAATGGCATCACGCTTGAAGCCGCTTCGAGATTTCTTCATAGTGCTGTTTTTCATTACACTTGGCGGCAGCCTCAACATAAGCAACTTAGCTGCCGGTATTGGCCCGGCTTTGGTTCTTTCTGCAGTGGTTATATTCTTGAAGCCACTTTCAGTTATGGTTGGTTTAGGGCTATTTGGATATACCAAACGAACTAGCTTCAAAGCAGGTATTAATCTTTCTCAAATTAGTGAATTCTCTATCATACTTATAGTACTTGCGGCTACGTCTGGACTAGTGGGAACCGATCTTAGCGCAATAGTGACATTGGTTGCTATCATAACTATCACTGTCTCTACTTATCTTATGCAATACGACAATCAAATATTGCTCTACCTTGAGCAACGTTTTGAATTTTTCAAAGAGCGTATCAATCGCGAAGAAGACGTGGCACAAACTACCACTCACTCACTAGTTTTGTTTGGTTACAAAAAAGGTGGTCAAGAGTTTGTAAAAACTTTCAAGCAGATGCACAAAAAATACGTCATAATCGACTACAACCCAGAAGTTATTGAGTCGCTCGAACGTCAGCGTTTACCTTTTATATACGGCGATGCGACTGACATTGAGCTACTGCGCGAAATTGGTGTCAGAAATGCGCAGCTCATAGTGAGTACCATGACAAACTTTAGTTCAAACGAACAGCTCATCAAGTACGTACACCGAGTCAATCCAAAAACTATTCTGGTGTGTCACGCCGACAATTACGAAGAAGCTGTTGCTTTGTACCGCCACGGCGCAACGTATGTCATGCTCCCTCACTATATTGGTAGCGAACGCATAAGCGCATTTATCAAAAAACATGGCACCAATCACAAGGCCTTTAACGAATATCGACAAAAGCACTTACTCAACTTAGGCCGAACTGCACTCAAATAAACCCTCTTTGATTTTTTAGCAATTTTAGTGTTAAAATTATGTTGAAGGAGTTTACTATGGCAAAATTGCGCATTATGAGTTCGGGTGAAAATCAGGTTGGTAAAATCGTGCGATCTGACATGTCAGTAAAAGCTGGGGATAGCTGTGTAGAAGTTGCAACAGATCCAGCTATTATTGAGGCAGTTGAATCATTTGATGCAACATTAGGCGTAGTAGAACAAAAACTTAGAGACAACTTGTCATATGTACAAAGACGAGATGCACTAGAAGGGCTCGACACTGGTGTAATAGGTCAAAATACTCAACCTCACAGTCCATCGAGACTCAAAACTTTCAGTGCTGGTGTTCTCAGAATCATAAAGTAAAACCCCGCCAAGTTTAAAAACCTGACGGGGTTACGTGACTACAAGGTCACGTTTTTTTCTGTCCACTCGAATGCTTCGAGTGAACACTGACGAGCCTTCAAGGCTGCTTTTGGTGGAGTATCTTCACCCCACCATGCAGACCAAAACGGCTCGTTTGGGTTGATACACTCTAGGTATTGCTGGTGACGCAACTTGCCGTCCACGAACTTGAAGTTGCGGACGACACAGGTTGGCCTGTAGCCAACTTTTTCTAGAGCTTTGCGACTGGCAGTATTGCCATGCAACACCCCGGAGTTGATTTGGTGCAAGCCAACATGCTGGCACAAGTACCAAGTTCGTGCTTTGTGTATAGCCGAGGCAATACCTTTCCCCCAAAGTTCAGGGCGAAAGATTTGCGAGCCAGTGACTGTGCTAGATACGCCGCAGTAGTGCGTGATACTTGTAGCACTAGTCACGCCTATGACAGTTCTCTTTTCGCCCGCAACATTATAAATGCCCCAAACTAGAGAGTCTCGCTGTGTACGTACTTTTTCGAACCAGTCAAACTCGTCCTCAAGTACGGGAGCAAACGAAGTACCCAAAAAACGAGTGACAACTGCCTGCTGCATACCCGGAGATACAAACTCCTTTAGATCTTTCCTTGCGATAGGTGCAAGCTCAATAGTGAACTCGCCGACCTTCATACGCATGATTGGACCAAATGCCATTTCTGGCTCCTTTCTTCCTTCAGTTCCCCGAAAGAATGTTTGTGTATGTACTTGATTTCGGATTTTCCGAAACCAGATCTGCCTCCAAGTTGTTCTTTATACAAAAAGCCTCCGTGACTTGGAGGCTTATCTCGTTTCAATAAATTGTAGTTTAAGTAGTCAAAAGATAAGCCATACCAGCAATGCCGTCATTCATAGTGACGATGGGTGGTGTTAGGTATGAATTAAATTTGTTCATAGTAATATTATAGCATAAATATTATAAATAACAATTTTTGTGTTTTATTTGACTAGTACTGCAAATTGGCTGAAAGATTGTAGGAAACAACCATAAGAACACCCATGACTATTGATGCTATAAGGACCACGACCCATAAAAGCTTTAGCCATTTTGAAGCTTTTATTATTAGCAGTACTGCAATAAATATAATTACAGTAAGTAGCAAACTGAAGTATATATACGAAGTATCCTTTATATAACCGCTGAGCCAGCTAAATAGCCAGAATAAAATCAGAAGACCTTCTAATATCTGAACCGCATTTATTCTATTTAGTAAATTTGTCTTTTTTTTATTCACATTTTCCCCCTTGTGGTATTTCTACCTTTTTTAGTTTTCTATCTAAATTATTAACAGTGATAGCGGTGGTATTTTGTGGCTGTAGGGCTATGCAGGTGATGACTACTTTACCTTTAGCGGTAACCTTCGTTTGATTAGCAAGTACAGCAATCAAAAAGTTCAACACGCATACTAATCAATTCTTTCGCCAAATGGAACATGTACTGCACCTAAATCAATAGCTTCCTTTTCAGTACAAACATAGCTCACAAACATACTTGGTTTTGGATAATTTTTATCACCAGGATTCTGGTAGTCGACTTTATCTACTGCAAAATAATATTCAAGAGCAACCGGTTGCTTACCGCCACATTTTAAATAATTGTATGCATATTGAGGGTAGCCCCTAGTTAGTAGAAATACGAAGATTATAGCAAGGAAAATTATAATAAATAAACTAATAATTATATTTTTTTTAGTTAATTTTTTAGTACTTTTATTTTTATTCACAATTCCCTCCTTGTTGTATTGCTGCCTTTTTAAGTTTTCTGTCTTGATTGTTAACGGTGATAATATTGGTATTTTGTGGTTGTAGTGCTATGCAGGTGATGGTTATTTTGCCTTTGCTGCTAACTTTTGTTTGATTAGCAAGAATGGTAGGTAATGGCTTGCCGTTTTCATCTGTAACCATAACTAGTTTAGCAAAGTTTGCCTTCGTTGTGTCATTTTGGCTAAAGGCTAGTATATTCCATGAATTAGAGTGTGAATAATCGGAAAGGCCAAGTTGGGCCTCGGCAGCAACGGAATTACGTTCTAGATAAATAGAATTTACATCTTCACCATTAGCGGCTATGCCGTTATGCGCTCGATAAAGGGGTTGCTGATTGTCTGGCACCCCATCGCTGTCTATATCGGCAGATATTGGTTCTGATCGACAAGTATTTGTATTTTTCGCTTCTTGTTTCAACTTGCGAAGTTTATTTGCTTTAACTACTTTGAGTGAGCGTGGGGTGAACTGCACACAGCCTTCGTCATTTGTCCGGGTGCTGACGTGTGGTATTTTATTATCATCTATCCAAAAGTGAGCGGGCGTACCTGAGTTTGCTGGTTTTGTACTTTGAGCCACTATAGCCCAACCATCGCCGTCTGGGTCTGAGTCACCAGAAATACCAGTAAATGATGTGGCTTGCGTATTACGTTCTATATAAATATGTTCTGCGTTTTCACCTTTATTTATATTGCCATTTCGTGCGCGATATGGCTTGGATTCTCCTATCTCTGGATCGCACATATCATCAAGCCCATCATTATCTGCATCTACACCTATGGGTGATATAAATAGGCATGAATCTAGGTTATCTAGTATGCCATCTTCATCAATATCATTTGGGTCGGTTCCTTTTACAAGAACTGTTTGATATAGCTCAATTGGCTCGCCAGAGTAGCTTTTGCCTGAAAGTATAAGTGTATGCAAACCAGTAGATACCGACTCTGGGATTGTTAGAGTAGCATTTACAGCACCATCCGAAGCTGATGTAAATGTTCCTAGATCGGTAGGAATAGAATGTATAGTTGCATCGACTTGCTCGCCGGGCCCAAAGCTAAACTCATCTAGACTAATATCGAAGGCCTGAGTCTTTGTCTGCTCGTCTGCTGTGATTATTGTATGTTTACTATTATTCTCGGACAGATATTGAGACATTGATGTGCTAAAGTATTCAGTTGGATCGGGCGCAACAATCAATGGGTTTTGATCTGGTATATTATTATAATCAATAAGATTACTAGTATCAAAATAATTTTGAATTTTTTTTGCGATTTTTTGATGTCCCTGATTATTTGGGTGAAAGGTAGTATAGTACTGAGAAGAATTAAGTAGTCCTACATCTTGCAGACTTGTCACATATTTTCCGCTTGAGTCACATATCCTGCCTCCTATTAGGCTGCTGTATATGTCGATATAATTAACTCCTGCAGCTTCAGTTGCGTTTTTTATAGTTGCATTCATATATTTTATTGATTCATCAATCAAAGTTTTTTCTTCAGACTTTAGGTAGCCATCGTCATATCTACAATTTTGACCTATTTCTGGATTAATAAATGACGGATAGTCTAGAACATATATTTTAGTTTTAGGTGACGCCTTATGTAAATCAAGATAAAGACTCTTTAGGTTTTCAAATTGATTTTGTATTTCGTAACCAAGCTTTGCTCTACTTTTACTATTTGTTACATATTCACATATATCTCCACTTGAGGCACATTTATTAATTCTGCTTCCAAAATCCACATCATTCCCACCAACTGTAAGTGTTATGGCTTTTGGCTGATACTTACTTACAAAACGAATTTGCTCTATGCGCCCTGGTACAAAACTAGCGAGAGCATCACCCTGCCACTGTAATCTATCAAAAGGACTTAGTACCTTTAGTCTATTATTTTGACCTATGTATTTACTTGCATATCTCATATCTTTTGTTTCGGCACCCGAGCAAGCAATAGACTGAGTTTTGTCTGAAATATTATAAGCAGTTGCTAGCTGAAATGGATACGAGCGTGAGCTAATATGACATGTTTCCCGTGGCATTCCATTGCCGCCAGGATCATTCGTACGTGATAAATAATAAGTGTGCCCAGTATCTGGATTTTTTTCTATATCACCTTCTCCGCTACTAAATGAATCTCCAAGTGCTAAATAATCTAGCTTTATCGGCACATACCCAGTTGCCGATAAGCTCGCTTGCTTAATGGTTTGCGCGTTTTGTTGCTCTTTGACATAGAAAGTGAGTTCACCACTATCGGAACTAAATGAAGGTTTGTTGATACTGAAATAGCCATCTGGATATTGTTGGTGCACTATTGGGTCTAGCTGTTTGACCGGACAAGAGTTTGAGACATCAAAGCTCATATTGGAATCTACCGATCTTCCACAATTATCGTTTATATCGTATACAAAGAATGGAACATTTTGACCCGCAACTGCTACGTGAGAGCCATCATTTGTTATTGCCATTTCCATCCTTGGGTCTAACCCAACGCCATAGTGACCGTTATACCCAGAGATTTGCTTCATTTCCATTGTGTCGAGATTGAGCGTCATAAGTCCTCTACCCAAAACTTCCATGATGAGCCATTTACCATTTTCTGACGAGTCGACTCTATTTATTCGAATTGGTTCGTCGTTGTCCGGAAAGCGCAGCACTTTTAATTTCTCATTGTTAAAGTCGTAGGTCAGACCATCAGTAAAATTGAAGTTATGCGTAAGGTTTTTTACAAAATCTTGATATATGTAAATATTTCCTCCCCATGCGCAGCCACCACATCCATATCTATATATAAGATCTCTTCCTGTAGAAAGATCGAGTGGCATAGGATTATTTGAAGCATTATTTACTTTATACATCTTGCTGTCACTACCAATACCAACTACGAGTTTGCTTTCTGTATATTGATTCCACATGCCAAGATTATGTGTCTTTACATAAGAACCATAGCGAAAGTTATCTTTTTGATACACACAAACAGATGTCGGTTGTGTATCCGGTGATACGAATACTTGTTGATCTATACAATTTTTTGAAGCATCAAATGTCTGGGTGCTTTGTTGAAAATCAAGATTATTATAAGTTGGATCACTACTTGTCCAAGAAAACTGATCTGCTTTTGCAACATTTTGAAACGCTTGAATTGAGAAAATGGCGATTGCACACAATAGAAAAATACGTAAGATCACGCTTTTGCCCACCAAGCTACTGTGCTTTTTTAAACCTCGCATCTTGGAATAAGCTTAGTATATTATCTGTTATAGAGCAATACTTATTTCTTGGTGACTTTTACCATCGCATGACGAATTGGGGTTTCGCCTAGTAGATAGCCGGATTGTAGCTCTTCAGCTATGACTTCGTGTTCACCTTCACTGTCATCAAACTGAATCGCTTCGTGAAGATCGGGGTTGAAAGCTGTGCCAGCTTTTGCGTCGATGCGTTTGAGGTTTAAACCTTCAAGAGATTTGTCGAGGTTTTTTGCTAAGCCCGCTACGCCTTGTGCCCATTTGTCGTCTTTTAGCTCTTCGGGCATATGACCAATTGCTCGCTCGATATTGTCGATAACTGGAAGCAGCTTCAAGATTGCGTTAGTTTGCCCTGCTTCTCGTGCAGAATGTTTGTCGAGCTCGCTACGACGACGAAAGTTTTCGAAGTCGGCACGAGTACGCTGCAAGTCGGCGATCGTGTCGATAAGTTTTTCTTCTAGCTCTACTTGTTTTTTTGGTTTAGCCATAATTAAAGTATTTCCTCCAGCATAGCGCCTGCGTGTCGTACTAATCCCATTACTTTGCCATAGCTTTGGCGTGTTGGACCAAGTATGCCTATGTAGCTGTTGTCGCTGTATGGTGAACGGAAGCGACTAATGATAAGTGTTGCTTCGGCGTTTTTGCCAACTGGGTTCTCTGTACCGATGAATACATTTAGCGGTTCGTTTGGTGCGGCTTCACGTAGCCACGGCTCGAGGTTGTCGAGCAGGCGCGCAACATTTTGCGAATGAGTCGCACCGGTAAATTCTGGGTGTGAGAAAAGATTTCCCATACCGCTAAGGTACAATTGGTCGCCAATAGTTGCGATGCCAAGGTTGTGGGTTAAATCAGCTAAGCTATCTACAGTAGAGCGAATAGCTTGGTCGGCACGGTCGCCGTGAGTAGATGCGCGCGCTTCGATAGCGCGGGCGCTGCGATCTAACACTGGAGTTTCGTTAGCTTCAGTAATACCGTTTACATAGTAGCGGTAGCCTTTGTCGGTAGGTACTCGACCTGCACTTGTGTGGGGTTGAGCAATAAGACCCATTTCTTCGAGACGTGCCATTTCTGCACGGATAGTCGCACTTGAAACATTGAAAAGTTTTGCGAGAGTAACACTACCTACAGGTACTGCAATTTCTGCGTACTGTTCGATGATGCTCGCCAAAATAGCAATCTGTCGCTCTGTCATGTGTGTAATTATAGTCTTTTTGGCGCTCTCGGTCAATGAGTGCTAGCACGAATTGCTTCGAGAAGTTCGTGCGCTACTTTGGAGCCACGCTGCCATGCAATGTCTGATTGCTCTTCGCCATCGGCTATGGACTCTATTTGTTGAGCTGCATCTTTAAGATCGTCATTTATAATGATGGAGTAGTAGTGTTTACCAAGAACATGTTCAATTTCTTGAGCGGCTGTATGCATACGACGCTGAAATTCCCCCTCACCCAATCTACCTTCATAGCGTGCCTTAAATCGCTGCTGCCAAGTGTCGAAGTCTGGCGGCAATATAAAAATTGGCTTGGTATTTTCGGGAGCTATATTCATGTATTCCTCTACACCCGCTACATCGACATCGGCTATTGCGGCTTTTTGCTGTGTTTCACAATCTTTAAATTCCTGCGGACTGGTAGCATATATGTTTTGTCTGTGTACCCATTTTGCTTCTACGAATTCGTGATTTTCAAGCATGCTTATTGCTTGATCCATAGTAATAAAATGGTACTCCACGCCGTCGGTTTCTAGAACACCGTTATTTTCTCGTGGCGGTCGAGTAACGTGTGAAACAACATAATGAAATTTGTCGGTTTTGAGTAGCTCGCGTATCATAGCATTTTTGCCAGCACCTGCGATGCCAACTATAAATACTTTCGGAACTCGTTTTATAATTTCAACTGTTTCCTGAGTTGGTTGATAATCATTAATAAGTTTGGCTATTTTCTCATTCATATGTAGGTCTAAATTATAACAGACGGAGGGTTTAACTACGAAGTTTGTAGCCGCGTTTGAAAAGGTGAGCGTTGATAGTAATTATTACTATTGTAGCTACTAATATGGCGAGTAGAGACCAGTATGGGTTTACATCGGAATGTCCGAGCATACCATAACGGACTGTATTTATCATATAAAAGATTGGGTCAAAATGAGTCAAGGTTTTGAAAGGCTCAGGCAACAAGGCAACTGAATAAAATACACCACCGAGGAAAATAAGTGGTTGCAAGACAAACGTTTGATACGAGCTGATTTGATCAAAGGTGGTACTAATAAGACCAACGAGCACACCAATTGAAGCAAAGAATAATCCACTAAGAGTTAGGCCTAGTACGAATATCCATAGATGCTCCATTGGTAAATGAACCATGAGGCTTGCAGTCGCAAAAGCAATAGTAACGATAATAATTGCCCTTAGTAAACCAGCTACCGTATATGCTACAAGTAAACTGTAGTTCGACACTGGCGATGCTAATTGATCGTCGATAGCATGCATCATTTTTTGCTGGAAAAGACTAGAGCTGTTGTTGGCATAACTGTTCATAATCATACTCATGAGCAGTAGTCCTGGGATGATGAAAACAACATAACTAACGCCATGAATTTGATCGATTCGAGAGCCAAGCGCTGCACCAAACACACTAATATATAAAAAAGTTTCGAGCAGTGGGCCGGCTACTGTTTGACGAGGAATTGAAAGAAAACGATAACATTCACGTCGTAGTAAACTATAAAAACCTATCCATTCACCTCGGCTCATACTGGTGTCTCCTGTTTGTCGCCGGTAGCTTTCAAGTAAACATCTTCAAGAGTTTTTACCTTGTAAGCTTTTTTAAGTTCATTCACCGTTCCAACTTTTAAAATCTTACCGTCATTTATTAGTGCAATTTGATCACACAACGCTTCGGCTTCTTCGATATAGTGAGTTGTGAGCAAAATTGTTGTACCTTGTTTGTTAATCTCTTGGACATACTTCCATAGATCACGTCTTAGCTCAACATCAACACCAGCTGTAGGCTCGTCTAAAATTAAGAATTTCGGTCGGTGCATTAGTGCTCGTGCAATGACTGTTCGGCGTTTCATACCACCCGATAAAAACATAGCTCTAGATTTTTTCTTTTCGGTAAGTGAAAAGACTTTTAATAATTCATCGATTCGTTTTTTGCGTTCACTTTTTGTCATACCATAGTAGCCACCATGAAAATCAAGTGTTTGCTCAACTGTTAAGAACCAGTCTAGATTAATATCTTGCGGGGAGAAACCTGCATGAGTACGTGCCAGTTGATAATCATAAACAACATCGGCACCAAAGACACTTGCACTACCGCTAGTCGGCTTGGCGAGTCCCATAATAGTGTGGATCAGCGTTGATTTACCAGCACCGTTTGGACCGAGCAAACCAAAAAATTGACCTTCTTTGATTTCAAGGTTGATTCCTTTGAGTGCTTTTACCTTGCCTTCGTTGTATGTTTTCTTTAAGTTTTTTACATGCAGCGCGCTTGGAGCATCATTTTTTATATTTTTTGGCATTATACAAAGTATAGCATTAAAATTTTCTAAAGAAAAGTTTCTAAAGCAGTAATAATGCCCGCACCTAAAGCAAAAGTGAGCGCAAGGCCTGCAGCTCCAACAATATACCCTGCGAGCAATATAACTACATCGTCGAGTATAATTCCTATCGCAATCAGCACTACTCCCAAACTCGGAAGTGTGTCGAGTCCTGTAAATGGCGGAGAAAGAAATGCTCCGAGTGCAAATATAGCGACGACCAAGCCAAGCTGCATCCTGAACCAAGTTTGTTGCATTACTCCCAAAAGTCTCGGGCGAGCGAATTTTTCGAAAAACTCAACTCTTCGTAGCAAAAATGGCAGTACTTTTGTACGGGTTGTTTTGTCGAGCTCGATTTTTTTCAGACGTTTTGGTAGCCACAACTCTCTTCTAGCAATCACTAGCTGTGAGGCTATCAATATAACTATTACCTCAAAGACATGTGTGACACCGCCAGTAGGTAGAGGTGCGGCTGGAAAAATCATAAGAACCAAAAACAAAAAGGCAAAACTTTTTTCGTCAAAAACATCGAGCATTGCTCCGACTGTTTTTTTCTGCTTGCTCGAAAGCCAATCGCTAAGTGTTTGGCTAAAAGTTACTTTAGTCATGCTTGATCCCCCATTTTTCCAAAAAAGCTGGGGCATACCAATTTGCTCGTCCTGTAATCTTCATTACTGCAGGAACTAATATTATACGTACAACAAATGCATCTATCAAAACAGCCAGCGCTAAACCTAAACCAACTTGTTGCAGCAACGCAATGTTTGAAGTTGCAAAGGCAATAACAACGACAAATAACAATATAGCTGCTTGTGTGATGACAGGACCGGTCAGCGCTAGGCCGTCGAGTATAGCTTTTTCGGTATTTCCTGTTCGGTCGTATTCTTCCCTCACCCGACTATAGTAGAAGGTTGCATAATCCATACTGAGTCCAAATGTAATTGCAAATATCAAAATCAAAATCGTGAGATCTAAACTACCTGTCTGCATAAACCAACCGATGCTTGTGAGATAGCCGTCCTGGAAAATCCACACTAATATACCGAAGGCTGCGAGAAGTGAAAAGCTATTAATAAGTAATGCCTGCAACGGAATAACGATCGAGCGAAGCAGCAAGCTCAGTAGTACCATGATTGCGATAACTACCAAACCTAGAGCTAACGGTGCTTGCTTTGCAACACTTGCCCGTATGTCGTATTCGACCGCTGCACTGCCATCTACTAATATGTGTCCATTTTTTGGCGTGTAGGTGCGTAGTTTTTTAACTAAATTTTGCACAGACTCTGAAGTAACACTTTCTTTTGTAAATACTTTTACATACGTTGTGTTCTTGTGCAGGTATTGTTTTTCTAGCGGAGCAAGTTGCGGTGGATGACTGCTGGAGCTGTAGAGTGCCTGGTACAATTGTTGGTTCATTTGGGTATTTTGACTTGCAGTAAGACCTTCAACTTTTGTAACGCCCGGAATATCTTCAAGATCTTTCGTTAGTTCATAAACGTCTTTGATTCCGACTGGAGTATTGATGTCGCCACTATGTATGTAAACAACTTGAAGTGACGGGGTTTTGTTATTGAAATCTCTTTCTAAACTTTTGCTAACCTCGCGCGAGCTACTACCACGTGGCAAACTGCGATAATCAACACCAGATGATTTTATGCCAATATGCGACAAAGGCATTGCTGCAGCTATTACGATAAGTATTGCCACGATAATGCTAACAAACGGATATTTGAGTACACGGTTTCCAAGACTATACCAACGACTCGCTTGTTTTTTCGCCAATGCCTTCTGCTCACGACGAGTCAGTGTGCCGCGATTTATATTTTCGCCAATTATGAGTAATAGACTTGGCAAGATTGTCAGTGCAGCAATAATCGCAAACGCAAGTGCAGCAATACCGCCAACCCCTACTGAACGAAGAAAGCTAATTGGGAAAAGCGTAAGACCTAGCAAACAAATCATGACCGTCAGACCGCTAAACAAAATCGTTCGTCCACTAGAACGGATGGTGTTGTTGATAGCATCGTACTTGTTGTGCTCATGTAACTCTTCACGGAATCGACTAACCATCAGTAGTGAATAGTCTATTGAAAGCCCGAGGCCAAGCACCGTAATCACATTGATTGCATATTGATCAATATTTATATAAGTTGCAATAAGACGTACGACACTAAGGCCTCCGATTACAGAAACTATACCTAAAAGAACGGGGAGAACTGCTGCGGTGATTGATCGGAAAATAACTATGAGTAATATCAAAAGAATTGGAAGCGATATAAGCTCTGCCTTTACTAAGTCTTGTTCGATTTGATGTGAAATTTGCCGAGAGGCTACTAATGTACCACCAAATCGCACCTCGTTGTTACCGTATTGCAGTGGTTGTTTTTGTATAAACTCGTATGTATCGTCGTCGGATTTATTTTGAAATTCCGCCAGAGCATAGGTCGATTTTGAGTCAGAAGATTTAAGCGCACTAGCGCCAGTTGAATAGTAGCTGGTTACTAACGCACCTTCTTTTTCGAATGGTTTTATGACGCTGTTAAATGCGTTTTTAAATTCCGTAGAGTCGATGTTTTGGTCGGGACTTTTAACTAAAATGATAATTTGTTTGCTTTCGCCGCCAAACGCATCTTTGATATAACGACTAGCTTTTAGACTTTGCGAGCTCTCAACGCTCAGGCCGCCTTCATCTTTTTTGAGTTCTTTAAATACGCCGCTGCCGTATGAAATGCCAAAACCAATAATAACCGCCGCTACAAGTAGAATTGTGAATGTGTTGTTTCTGACTAGTTTGCTGAGTAAATGCATCATATCTAATATACCCCAGATACTACTAACTAAACAATCACTGCTATACTGATAAGCATATGCTTCGTAACAATCCTATACATCACCACTTTCATTTACGCCGTTTAAGAGAAATGACGGCGCTTTATTTCACACATAGCTTGAGAGCAACTGGTACATCTTTTGTTATTATTTTGATTCCGATATTTCTTCTGAAAAACGGCTACTCTCTTCGTGAAGTGCTGTTGGTTTTCATTGCAGAAGGTTTAGTATGGCTTTTACTTCTCTATCCAGCCGCAGTCTTGATGCCAAGAATTGGGGCAAATGCAAATATGGTGATTGCGACGCTAGCTATAATCGGCTTTATTATGTCTCTCGCTTTCTTGCCATCTAATGGTTTATGGATAATAGGATACGTAGTTTTTATGGCTTTCGCCTCACTGTATTGGTTCGCATTTCGATTGAACTTTACTGCTGTTACGGAAGGCAAAGAGGCTGGTAATAAAATAGGTCTTACAAATGCATTGTTTTTGGCATGCCAGGGTATAGCGCCAGCAATTGGCGGTATTGTTGCACAGGTGTATGGCATTACGTGGACATATATAATAGCAGTTGCAATCATTGTTGTTGCTTGTATGCCACTCTTTGGCAAGCCCGACATTTTCAAATGGCAAAAGCTCGATTTGAAAAAACTAAATATAAAGAAAATATCCCCCGATCTCGTTGCGAACGCAGGTTCAACTGTTGATGATTCTGTAGGTGCGCTTGTTTGGCCACTTTTGGTATTTATAATTATTCCGTCGTATGCAGGCGTGGGTGTACTAAGTGCAATTATGGTTATATCAGCAATCCTCATCTCACTATGGGTTGGCTGGAGAGAGTCTGCAAAAGGTGAGGCGCATTATTTGAAGCAAGGTTCAATCATTGTTTCGATTGCTAACTTTCTTCGTTTTCTTACTCAAACAGTTTCTCAAGTTGCAGGTATTAACTTGCTATCTGGCATTGGACAAGCACTTTACACAACTCCGCTTGCTAGCCGGTACTACAAAAATGCAGCTAAAGAGCCTACTCTGGAATATATTTTTGCTATGCAGGTCATTAGCGCAATTGCATGGATTGTCTATCCACTCTTACTATTTGGGCTTACTTTCATACTTCCACAAAAAGACGTATTGATAGTAGGTGCATTACTGGCAATTCCAGCTACTTTAGTTATTCGATATATTAGAACGTAAAATTAGTTTTTGATAGGTAATTTTATTGAAAAAGTTGAACCTTTTGTTGCTACACTTTTGACTGATATTTCGCCATCGAGCTCGTGGACTAGCCTTTTTGCTATGGCTAGACCAAGTCCGTAGCCATGAGTTTTTGTACGCGATCGCGAATTGTCTGATCTATAAAAACGATCAAAGACGTGTGGCATATCTGCTGATTTTATACCTATTCCATTGTCGATAACTGATATTGTTACAGCTCTTTTTTGCTGTTTGGCATGTATGGTAACTTCGCCTTTATCTGGGCTGTACTTTACGGCATTTTCTAAAAGAATAGTTAAGATCTGAACTAAAGACTGAGAGTTAGAATATAGTTTGATATTTTCTACTTTGTCATTTACCGTAATGTCTTTTTCTTGCGCATACACAACTACTTGATTCATAGCATCAGAAACAACTGACTGTAGCGAGACTTCACTCATATTTGCTTTGACTTGGCTTTCTTTGAGTAAACCTAGCAAGCCGTCGGTGAGAAATTTCAATCTTTTTGTTTCTTCAACATTTTCAGCAATCAGTTCTTTTGCTTGTTTTATAGTAAGTTTTGGTTTTCTCAATGCTACTTCGTTTGTAGTTTGAAGCGTTGTTAGTGGAGTACGAAGTTCGTGTGACGCGTCAGAAATAAATCTGTCTTTACTAGCCATTGCAGCTTCTATTGGAGCGAGTGTTTTACGCGCTAAATAATAACTAATTCCCGCACCAAAAATAGCAACAAAAATATTTAAAAAGACTAAGTTCCACACAAGCTCATTCCTAGCTTCGTCTGCGCGATCGGTAAGATAATTTTTAATTATTTCTCTTGGCGTAAGCCTGCTATTGAAACCTAATTCAAATCGTTCATCTATAGCTGACGGGTTTGGTGCTTGGCGACGCAACTGATGCTCACTGATATTGTATATAACAAAAGAAAAACCAATACTCATCAGCATGATGATAGCCAAGTATGTAGCTACTAGCCTGCTAGTTGCAGAGCTAGTTAGTTTTAGGGTTTTGTTGGCGTAAACTTTCATGATGGATCTTCGATTTTATATCCAAATCCTCTAACTGTATGTATAAGATTATTCTTAAATGGCTTGTCGATTTTTGAGCGAAGGTAGTTAACAAAAACCTCAACTGTGTTCGGAAGTATATCTGCATCAAAATTCCAAACGTGTGAAATAATATTGTTTTTGCTGAGTATTCTACCTTGATTTCTCATCATATATTCCAGTAGTGCGTACTCTTTGCTTGAAAGCTGAATCTGCTTGTTGGCGCGTTTAACAATTTTGGTGGTAGGGTTGAGACTCAGATCGGCTACCTGTATATCTTCACCAATAGTATCGTGAGGACGACGAAGCAATGCTCTTGATCTAGCAAGTAAAACTTCAAAGCTAAATGGTTTTGATAAGTAATCATCGGCACCGCTATCGAGTCCTTTTACGATATCTTTGGCTTGGTCTTTTGCAGTTAACATCAGAATTGGTGTGTGGTTATTTTCTTCGCGTAATTTTTTGGAAATTTCGTATCCATTCATGTTTGGCAACATTACGTCTAAAATTATAAGGTCGTAATTTTCAGCGGTAGCAGCGTTGTACCCATCTTCACCATCAAACTCAATATCAACGGCGTATGTCTCTTGCTCTAAGCCTTCTTTAATTGCGCGAGCAATACGATGCTCGTCTTCTACCAATAATATCCTCATGTCCTAACTTTAATATACTCTTTATTAAGAGAAGCTTAAAGAGCAGATCTGACTTCCGGCCAAATATACTGCGCCATTCTTTGCCCTTTACGAGAGAGTTCGACGAATACTTCATCGTAATTTTTATTTACTAATATAAGTCCTTTGCGCTGTAGAGATTTAATAATATGTGAGAGTCTATTGCGATTTAGGTTTAGCTCTTGCGACAAAAAGCTGATATCATCCTCTCCATCTTCTTTTATTTGTTGTAGTACTAGTGCGTAATCTGCAGGTAAATTTATAATTTGTTCTTTACTCATCAGCGTGCTCCTTTTTTTTAATTGTGACTTCAATATAAATGATTATGTTTAGAATAAGCTTAAAAATAACCGCCTCGGGGTAAAGGCGGTTATTTCGTGGGGGTAAATAGGTGCTTTTTTAGGTTACATATTATCGTGGTGGTGAGCCATGCCACCTTCTGCAAGTTTTGGCATTACTTTGTCGAGGTCTATACCATTTTGAGAAGCCCATGTTTTAAGCTCAGCTCTTTCGGTCTCCATTTTAGACTTCATATCTTCTCTAGTTGGCTTTGAAGACTTATTGGCTTCATGTTCAGCTTCTCGTTTAGTACGAAGTTCTTTGAGCTTAGCTTCCAGCTTAGTTTTTTGATCAGCAGTTATAGTGCCGTCGTCAACTTTCTTTTGTAATCTTTCAGAAAGTTTTGCTTCACGTTCAGATTGACGAGCTTGGTGCTCCTCCTCAATCACATTTTTAACATCGTCGCTCTTAAGATTAAACTTCTTTGCTATACGATCTGCCAAGCTTGATTGCGGGTCTGTAGTCGCAGCATGAGCACTTACGCCAAGCAGCCCGACTGTGCCAACCGTCGTCAAAATACCAGCAATGGCAGTTGTTTTAAGTTTATTCATTCTTCTCCTTTCGCTATTATTTGTTAACATTTTATAGCGTAAAGGGCGTATATTAAAAAGCGCTTAGTAGCCGGAGAAATAGTCCGTGTGTATCTTTTTTACCGATAGTTTTTTAAGTTCTTTTTTGTAGATACGTACCATTGCAGGAGGGCCAGATAAATAAAATTCGCTATTTTGAAAGTCTTGTGTGTGCTTTTGTAATACGTCTTGCGAGAGCCTAGCATCTGGACCAATCATTGGAACAAGTTTTACTCCAAACTTTTCAGCTTTTTTGATTACATCTGTATACACAATATCTTCTTTTTTGTTTGCAAAATAAAATAGTGTAATGTCACGCTTAGTGCTAGTACTGGTCATATGCAACATCATAGAAACAAAAGGGGTGACACCTATTCCCCCAGCAACAAAAATTAATTTTTTATTACTGTTAGCTGGTAATAGAAAGTCTCCGGCAACATGTCCGCCCAGTATTGTGTCGCCTTTTTTTAAACTCAAAAGCTTTTGCTTGAACTCACTACTCGGCTCGTAAAATCTTACACCAATATGTAGCTCTTCTTGCGCAGGACTCGATGCAATAGTAAATGTTCGCCTGTTGCCTCGACTATTGAACTTTATGCTGCCTAAAGTCCAATCCATATATTGCCCGGGCAAAAAAGTAGGTTTTTTGTTGGGTTTGAAATTGAAATCATATATATTTGGCGCAAGCTTAGTTTTGCCAATAAACTCCAGCTTTGTTCCGACCCGAAAACTGACAATAAATGCAATTACATTCCCTACCAGCAATGCGACTTGTGGTGTAGAAAAAATACCAAAACCAGCACCGACTATCAACCCAACCAACGCTCCGTAAGCAAGTCGCCACTTATTTGTATTCGGTGCTGTCGCAGGTTCGGTAAGCATGATTGAGCCAAAGAAGGTGAGTGGAAACGATAGCAATATTGTTTGAGCATCAACTCCACGTATTAGAAATAGTACGAAACTTGGTATTAGAAAACTCAGGAACAATCCAAAACGTCTCGTTTTTCTCAGCACCAATATGCCAATGACTAGCACAAACGGCAGCAGTATTGGAGTAGCAATCCACCAGCTAGCAAAACCCAATCCACTAACACTTACGACTACCGCACCAAATGCAACTGGGTTAAAGATGTGTGAGCCACGCCATGTGATTATAAATTTTGACGCAATGGCTACAAAAGTTGCTACACCTATAGCTAGCCATTGACTTGTGTTAGTTGGGACAGCTAATACAAAAAATAAAATAAGAGTTGTAATGATTCCGGATTCAAAATTTGGTGCAATATTATATAGTTTCGCTAGCCCCATGTTTGCGATAAAACCAACAGTCAACAAAACAATAAACGAACCAGCCAAAGCAATAGGCGAGTAGTTTAAAAACCCCGCTACACTAAGCAAACCAGCAACAAAAACTAACGATAGAAGACTGTATAAAACCAAACGATACATTGTTATGGAGTTTAGTAAATCATCAAGCTTGGTAAGCACTACAGACCTATCTTTCTTTTTAAATATGGTGAGTAGTAGTGACCGTATTTTTTTTGTATATTTTGATCTTTCCAATCATTAGGAGTTACTGTTTTTCGACAACTTGTGGTTGTACATTTACAGTCAAAAATTTCGAATGTTGTTTGACTACATGCATAGTCCCAGCAAACTTCCTGACCTGCCTCTATGTCTTTAATTGCAATTATAGTAATCGAGTCTAGAAAGCCGGCATTCGGTTCGCAAGAATGGTTGATTGTAGCTGTTTGTTCTAAGTCTTTTCTCGTTGGAGCTAGGACAAAGTCTTCACTAATATCTAGAAAAATATTGTCGACCACATAACCAAGTATTTTGTTGTATTCTTCGACATCTGTTTTTGGTATAACAAAACCACCCGTAACGCGTATGATTTCTCCTTCTTGTATAGGTTCTTTAGCAAAGACGCCTGTTGCGCAAATAGGCGATGCCTTTACTTCCGTTTTTGGGTTAAGCCATCGATGAGACCACCGCTCGTTTATCTGACTGTCTATAATATTCTCATCCATATACTACTTGAAAAATTCTCCTTTAAAGTTTTTTGAAAATAGTAAATCTTCATCTACTATCATCGCATATTCAAACTCAAAATGTTCAAGAAGCTTTGCTGGCTCAGTAAAATAAAGTGCCGTAGTCAAGCCGTCTGCAAGCATAGCTGTCTTTGCCTTAACCCAAATAGCGTGTACATTTTTTGGTGATTGCAGCGTTTGAGGGTTGATAGTGTGGTGAAAATTTTCCCATTTACGACGATTTCCAGCACTGGCACAGATCGCTTCGTTTTTTATACTCACTGTTCCAATAATTTCTGTGGGATTATCTGGATTTTCTAAACCAACTACTTGCGATTCACCATAAATAAACATGTCGCCCCCAGCGTTGACAGAGAAGTTGTTAACACCATTGTTTTGTAATAGTTTGCTAATTATATCTACTAAGTAGCCTTTACCTGCGGCACCAAAATCAAAAACGACTGGCTGTTTAATAGTTATTTTTGGAAAGTTATATTCTAGAGCATCATGCCAACTCGGGGGTTTGGTTAATTTGGTAGATTTAAAAGAATAGCTAGTATCGTATCCAGCCTGTTCCATTGTTTTGCCTATAAGCGGAGTTACTAACCCATCAGACACTTCGTACAAACTTTTGTAAAAATCAAAAAGTGGTTCAGCGTCTTTTGGCAAAGTATGCTCACCTTTTTTGCTAGCGATACGCCGCATGGTGCTGTCTTCAATAAACCGTGAATAGGTTTTGTTGAATTGTTCTATTCTTTCGCCAACCTTCTTTTTCAAAGATTCCGAAATGTCACCAGCTATAGACCACTCAGTGCCAATTGCTTGAAACTTAAGCTCTGGCTTGTTTTTCGATTTGTTGTAGGGCATCATTGAATCCTTCTGGAGTAAGAGAAGATCCAGAAACTTGGCTTATGTGTATATCGCCAATTTTTTTGCCAACAACTTTAGATTTATACCCGCTTATAAACATTTGCTGGAATTGGGCGCCGTCACCACTAACGGCTTGCGAGCTAGCATTGGTTGACGAAACCGTACCATCTTTTTGTATAGTTAGGCTTATTTTTATTTTTTCATGACCACCAGGCGATTGGTAACTGCCAACTGCACTGTAAGAACCTTCTTTGTATTGGCTTGCGGTTATGATTTTATTTGAACTCGATTTTTTTGTAGATTGAGTTGATTGTGATGTCTCATTCTCACTATTTTCTTCTTTATTTGCCGAAACAAACACAGCACCAAGAATAAGCAGTGCGGTAGCTACTAATATTACTATGCTGGTCGTAACTTGTTTTTTATCTGCCATAAAACCTCATTTCCTTACAACCATCTTAACACCCGCCATTGCCAATCTGGCAAATCAAGTGGACTTTGCAAAATAACATCTGTATACGAATCACCAACTTTTACGTAGCCTACTTTACTGTTTTTTGCAGCTGGCACCTCTATATCTTTCATAAATATTTTTGGTTTTATTTCAGTTGCTTTCCATGTAAGAACTTCGACATCGTTAGCTGCAACCGCATTTACTTCTTTACTCCATGGACTAGAATAGGTCGCCACTACTTGTCCTTTTGTAACTATTTTCTCAAGCTTGAAACAGCCTTTTGCCTGTTCAATTAACTGTCTTGCTTGATGCATTGCAGCTATTACTGTTGGTTCACCTTGAACAGCACCCACTATTGTTGTGCTGTGAGTTTCATCTACTTTATATATGCTAGCAAAAACATACACACCGCCAGCTTCATTTGTATTGCCAGTTTTTATACCTACAACTCCGTCTGCCCCAAGTAGCCAATTTGTATTTTGTTTTATACCGGCCACAGGTAAATCTACTTGGTCTTGGCGAACAATATTTGCAATGACATCGTTTTTCATTGCAGCTGCCGCTAGCTTCGTAAGATCTTCTGCTGTACTCATAGTATCTGGTGAAAAACCACTAGCATCACTACCAATTGTCGTATGACTCATGTCCAATTCTTTTATAAGTTGTTGAGCAGCAACTTTGTATTTGCCGAGATCACCAAAAGCCCAAATAGCTAACGAGTCGGCGTAGTTGTTTGCGCTTGGCAATAAAATACCTTGCAGCATTTGATACTGTGTTAATTTTTCGCCTACTTCAACTTTTGCTAACGAGCCATCTTTTGCGAAATACTGATTGTATATATCAACATCTGCTTGCGTAAGTGTAATAGTTGGACCCTGCTCGCCACTTTTAAAAGGCTTGTGTTTCAATATAGTCAAAGCTGTTATAAGCTTTGCTGTCGAAGCTGTAGGCTTAGGGATTTGATCTGATTTTGATATTAAAACGCCTTGATCAACAGAACCTATCGAAGCTTGACTCGTCGCTGGCCAACTAATAGCAACTTTAGCTGGAGTTTGGACGGATAATATTTTTGTTTTTGAGCTAACTGTGTTGAGAGGCTGTACATACCAATACATACATAGCGCTGCCAGTCCTATTGGCAAGAAAAATAAAAACCATTTTCGCTTACTACGCGGTGTTTTATAGTGACGGTCATGGTAATGATAGTAGGGATGAGGGCCACGCTTCGGATGATTGATAGGCATAAGCTCTATTATAGCAATAGCGCACCCCCATTGACCAAATCAATGACGTATCAGTATAATGGCAGGAGTTTACAACTATATTCCGGGGTAGCTCAGTGGTAGAGCGGGACGCTGTTAACGTTTAGGTCGCTGGTTCGAATCCAGTCCCCGGAGCCATAAAAAATTCGTCAGTAATTTATTACTGGCGGTTTTTTTATTCAGCTTATGTTTGCTTTTTTATACAGGGTAAATTACTCTTATAAAATGAAACCTGGAGAATCACTCAAAACTATAGTTCTGGAAACACAGGACGAAATTGAAGTTGCTAGAGATGCTTCTGACGCTCGCTCGAACGCAAGCAAAAAACTATCAGAAAAACTAAGAGATGCAACAGCACCTATAGAACTTGAACAAGATGAATCGCAATTTGTTTTACATAGTCTTAGGCTTATAAGAGACTTGCCTATTTTTCGTGAGATTGAAGCAGACGCAACAAAGATGTTGAACGATTATGCAGAAGGCCATATCAATATGTCTGGAACTAACCCAGTTTTGCCCGAATTAGGTAGTACTGTAAGACCTTACTCAAAAACTTAATCAATTACTGTTAACGTCTCGACAGGCAGCTCAAGTATTTTTGCCAAACGTTCAATTTGCTGGAACTTACAATATTTTATTGGCTCATTATTTTTGTTATAAATTCTATAATAATGTGAAAAATTAACCTTTTCACCTTTGAAGTTTGTTGCGCTTGTTGGTTTATCAATTCTCTTAATCACCCAGCCTTTAGGCTCTTGATCGAGAATACGTTTTATTTTTGCGTAATGATTAAACGCCATAAAATATTCTATTTGCCGTTACGTTCGCGGTGGATACAGCCCGGCCAGCAACACGGTCGGCGTTTGCCTTCTGCTAGTTCTGTGTGTGTTCTCTCAACTCGACGTTCTCGAGTTTCAATAAGTTTTGCGCCTTCAACCCAGCAAATCCATTCATTGCGCGCCAGTGGCGTAATATCTTTCCAAGCAGCCAATCCTTCAGAATTGGCAGACAAAGCTTTATGCAGATCTGCTGGTAATTTGTGTATTGTACCGCCTGGAATTTTTTCTTCACTCATATTATCATCTTACATCAGTGCCTATTGTTTAGGCCAGCTGTTTAATAGGTTGATCATATTACTACGTTGTAATATCGCGTTTTCTAAAAGCTATGTAGGTTATAAAAACCGAAAATATTATCAAAAATACTGCTAACGCAAAATAGGCGGGATCCAAGTAGCCATCATGTAACATTACCCTTGCCTCAAAATACTTAAATGGGGTTAGGAAACTCAGATAGTCTATTTTGCCACTTATATTTATACCAAAATAAAGTATAAAACTAGCTAGCAAAATTGCGGTCGCCTTGCCTGGGGCTGTTTTTGGCTTTTTACTTGCAGCGGCGATGGCAGCACCGACAGAAAAGAAGATCAACTGCGTAACGAATAGCCCTGCGTCCATTAGTAACATATCACTAGTACCTTTGTCTGATTTAGCAAAATAACTCACAAAATAAATCGAGCTGATTAATGTTACAACATTTAATATGACTAAGTTAATCAATCCTGCAGAAAGTTTTTGCGTAATAACCGATGCGCGCGATATAGGTTTAGTAAAGACAAATTCAGCCGTTTGATCACGCTCTTCTTTTGAAACTAGATCTGTACCGAGCAAGATTGCATGTATAGCAGCAGTAACAACAACATACATAAACAATATGCCGTATACGCCGCCGGGAGTGCTAAGGTCAAATCCGTTCAAACCAAAAAGGACCTGCAATGAATGTGGAAATATTTTATATATATCACTAACGCTAGATGTTCCAGAAGTTGAGTATCCGTAAAACTTCGCCACACCACTGGCTACCAAAAAGAACATGCCAAGACTCCACAACAGCAGACCTTTTCTATGGGATTTTAATTCTCGAAAAAAAACATTCATAATTTTACCTATGCCGAAGGCACCTCTTTTTTATTAAAAATTATGTAGCTTAATACTAATGCCGCAACAACAAGACCGACTTCAATTAATAGATATCTTGTTTCAAAACTAGAATGATGGATTATGTAGGCTGAATCATACAACTTAAATGGCGTTAAGTATCTGACTGTTGTATTTCCAATAATTGCTCCTATTGAAGAAACTATGAAAAAGGCAAATGTAATTGGCAATGAAAAAGAAATTACTGATTTGATTTTACCTGAAAGGGTTGCTATCAATATGCCCAATACATAAAATGCAATCTGTATAAAAAACAAAGTCAGACAAAGTAATAGCAACGTTTTATTGCTAAATGGATCTGTCGAAAATATATTTATAGCAATAAAAGATGTGCAGACAAAAACTATGTTTGTAAATACGAGGGTCGTAAATCCTGCTAAAATTTTTTGCGTTAAAACGGAAGAGCGACTTATTGGTTTGGTTAGCAAAAAATCTACAGTCTTACCACTAACTTCTTTTGAAATAATTCCTATTCCTATATTCATCACTTGCACCGCGCCGGCGAGTGTTACGAACGTTAACAAATAGCTATAAAATCCAAATACCGTAAAAAAATCTTTTAATGAAATACCTAAAGCATCGCGCACTGGAGCTGGCAGATTGCCTAGTATCTTTGTAAATGCTTGTATGTCTGAGTGCATTGCTGGAAACAAACTCATAAACAATACGACTAGTAGTGAAAGCGAGGCTGTCCATATAAATGTCGAGTTGCGATAGGTTTTTAGTTCGTGCCAAAATATATTCATCTTAGACTAGTCTTTCTTATAATAATGTAGAAAGACTTCCTCTAGATCTGGCTCGGTTATTAGCAGATTTTTTAGGTCAATAGTTGCGAGTTTTCTGATTAATATATTGATAGGTCCGTTATATAGAAAACTTACACTACTATCGGTAACCGATAGGTCTTTCGTATTAGTCAGAGTTCTAAATATTTTTTTGTCTAATTTCGTCTTGGCCTCTAGGTGTATTCGATGGTAAGTATTACTCATCAAATTGCTGATGTTTTCGGTTCGGATAAGCTTACCATCTTTGATGATAGCCACTCGACTACACATTTTTTGCACTTCACCTAAGTTGTGTGACGAAAATAAAATCGTTGCCCCGCGTTCATTTTCTTCACGTAACAGCTCAAAAAATATTTGCTGCATGAGTGGGTCTAAACCGCCTGTTGGTTCGTCGAGAATGATTAACTCTGGCTCGTGGAGCAAACCTTGAATAATACCAACTTTTTTCTTGTTACCATATGACAAATCATCAATTTTTTTATCAAGTGGAAGGTTTAGCCTGTCGGCGAGTTTACGTATGCGCGCTTCGATAATTTTTTTGTCTTTTTTGTAAAAACTAGCTGAATATCGTAACAAGTCTATAGCCTTCATGTTGTCATAATAGAAAACTTCAGATGGGAGATAGCCTACTTGTTCACGTATTTCTGGGCCATACTCAGATATATCCTTACCAAAAATTTCTGCACTTCCGCTCGTTGGATGCAAAAGGCCCAACAAAGTGCGAATTGCAGTTGATTTACCTGCGCCATTAGGACCGATAAAACCGAATATTTCACCTTTTTTAACCTTTAGATTAACGTCGACAATACCCCTTGCTTTGCCGTAAGATTTGGTCAAATTATTTGTTTCAATAACATTCATAATATTCCTTCCGGATACATACTGATTATACTCTAGTTTTATTTTAGCTGCTAAAGCTGTATTTTTATTATTCACAGCAATTCAAAACTACTACTACTTAGTTGCTATAGAAATAAATTTGTGTTATAATAGTATTAATTGAATTAATTGGAGTTAAAGTAATAGTAAATGGCAACTGAAGCTATCCACCACCCTGTTGAGAACTTGGAACTTTTACGCAAGCTGGCTGAGCCTTTAGGTTATGGTGCATTAAATACATGGTTTCATGAACTGAATCCTAGCCTACTGATCAGCCCAAACAATGCTTCGATCCCACAATCTGATACGCAACCTGGGTATAATGTTCGTCGTACTAGTGGTTATTTTAGAGATTGCTTGACGCTTGCATTTACTGAAGCAGAATCTGCTCAAGATAAGATAACTGTACGTGCCCGTAAGCAGTATATGGGTAGAGGCTTCAACCATAAAGAAGTTGACTTGCTTGGAACTAGTGAGCTAGCTTGGAAAAGAGGTGTCGGTAGTTCGTTAGATCTTATTGCTAGAGGTTTTCAGTATAAAACCACCAAAAACCCAAGCATAGTCACGGTTGAGTCTGGACACCCTATCACCCCGCACGACGCAGAGATTTCTCTTCAAAAAATTGCTCTTCTTATAGTAGATACCCCTGTAGGTCTAAAAGCTGCATAAAAAACCCTTGCATTTTATATATTGCTTCACTATACTCAATTGAAATGTGTAGATTTATAAATATATGCATACCAAGAGAAAATCGTTTTTTAGGCTTCGCCCCACAAGGGGCGATTTTTTTATGTCAAAAAATGGAAGGAGGGATAAGTGAGTTGGGAAAATATTAACCCTAAAAGTGAACTAGTGCAGATGGTTCATGAAAATGGAGGTTGGGTAAACAGCCATGCTCATATAGATCGTAGCTATATTATCAACCGGGACAATTGGTCAAAAACTGGTGACAGCCTGCAGGTAAAGTGGAGCCATACCGATCAATTCAAGGCGACATCTAGCGTAGAAACAATCGCTGGGCATATGAGTCGAGTTATTGAGGGGCAGCTATTACAAGGAGTTCAGGCTCTCGGCTCTTTTGTCGACTGCGATAGTGTGGTAAAAGACAAAAACTTAAGAGCTGCAGAACTGGTAAAAGAAAGGTACGGTCGCGACCTTCAACTTGTATTTATGAACCAGCCTATAAAAGGCTTGATGGACGCGACTGAGCGAGCATGGTTTGAAGAAGCCGCACATTTTGTGGACATAATAGGCGGTTTACCGGAACGCGACGGAAATCCAGGTGAAAGAAATGACCGAAGCGATGAGCACTTCAACATAATCTTCAATATTGCAAGACAGCTCGAAAAGCCTTTGCATATACATGTCGATCAAATGAATGACCCATCGCAACGAGATACAGAACGGGCAATAGAAAAAACTCGTGAGCATGGGTATATGGGTAAAGTTACGTTGATACATTGTATATCTCTTGCTGCTCAGGCAAAAGAATACCGAGAGAGGATGTATCGGGAATTGGTGGAGCAAGGTATTGGTGTAATCTCCTGCCCTACCGCCTGGATAGACTGTCGACGAAACGAAACACTCGCTCCGATACACAACTCAATAACGCCGGTTGAAGAAATGACCGAAGCTGGAGTACAAGTAGCAATAGGTACCGATAATATTGCCGACATTTACAAACCATTTAGTGACGGGGATATGTGGACTGAGCTAAAGTTTCTACTTGAAGCAACTCACTATTATGACTTGAAACAGCTTAGTAGGATTGCAACTACAAATGGACTACAAACTCTTGGCCTACGAAGCGAAGAAACCGCAAGCTCAACAGTCGTTGCCGCATAGCTAAAAACTAGATATCGGTATCTGTACGTACGTACGAATTTAGTGCTTTTTTAATATTTTCAAAACCCAACTCATCACCTTTTTTTAACAACCACTTTTGCTGCGATTCTGTTAAGTTATAGGAATTGCTAACAATCTCAAGAGATCTTGCAGAAAAATCTTTCTTTCTTATCTTGCCCGATTTTATTAAACCGTCAATATGCACGGCAACTGTCGATACTGAGCCATAGCCAAGAGCTTTTTGTATCTCTCGAAAGCTAGGACCGTACCCATGAACTGATATAAATCCTTTTAAATATTCGAGAAGTTCAGTTTGTTTTTTAGTTGGACGTGACATCTTTTTTGGCTTCCCTTTTATAGTGAGACCCAAGAGCTATGGCCGCAAGACCAAACCAAACAAGGCTAATAGTGTCGTCCGCCCAGACTGGTAGTAAAATACCGACAATAGCCAAGCCTATACCGCTAGCAAATACACCTAGACTTAGCCAATCTCTCCTATACTTGTACAAACAAGCGAGAATGTAGATATATATTACAGCAAATAAACCAAGTCCGAACCATCCAGCTTCATGAGCTACAAATAGATATTGATTTTCAATAATAAGAGGCTTGCTTGATCCAAGAGAAGCTGAGCCAGTTGAGCCAATACCCGCTCCAAAAGGCTGCAAAATAACGCGCTCGACACCTTTGTCTAATGAATCTGCATGAGCTTGGTTCGAGTCTAGACTTGAGCCCGTTGATGGATTGTTATGCAATATGACATTTTGCACTAATGAGGAGTCACGTAGCGCCACTACACTACCAACCATCACAAATACCACTGCAATTCCTATAGACACGCTACGGAAATTTATTTTGCTTTTTAACGACACAAATAATATCACGGCTACGCTTGCAAGTAAGGCTAGAAAAGCACTTCTGGAATAGCTTGCCCAAAGTACGGTTAGAAGTAGTACGCCAATCCCTGTAAGTATCCATTTGTTTTTGGCTGCGGTTTTTTTATGTGCTAAAGCCCATGCAAGCAAAATACTAAATAAAATTCCAACATACGCCCCTAAGGGATTGGGGCCACGCAAAGTACCGTTAATACGTATGTAATCACTATTTTTATCGACCGTGAGGTATGGAGAAATAGTATTAGACGAATAGCCAATGTATTTAAGAACATCGTTCGGAAGCAATGTAGCCTGTAATAATGCGAAGCTTATGGATATAATTGCAGCTCCAATACCGATTTTTATAAAAACATTCCGAGACTTAGGCCACAAAATAACAGCACAAAAAACCAATACAAAAAAGAGCATATACCGTAAATCTATCGCTAACCCTGCTACTTTTTGGTAAGTAGTTGTCTGAAAAAAGAACACCAATACAAGATGGAGCAATACATAAACTCCGATAATCTGCATCAGTCGATCGTTCGAGAGCTTCTTTAGTAAGCCTGCTCTATATACAAGAAATAGTACAAAGGGGATTAGTAAAAGTAAAATAATTTCTTTCCAGCCTTTTACTATTTCGGGTGACAAATATTGTCCTAAAAAGACGGAGATTGGGGCATGGAAAACCACTAGCCCAAACACTACCATGAGTGCGCTCGTGATCAACAGAGTAAGTCTATCAATACTTTTCACTCTTTAATGATACAATAATAAAGCCCATGCGAGTGAGAAACAACGTTTTTTATAGCCTATTCCTGATGTTAGCCGACCTATTTGTATTGGCGATTGCCTTTCTTGCAGCTTATTTTTTGCGTGTAAATCTCGACTCTCGTCCACTCATAGAACAAATTGCAAAAGAAGACTACTTTTTAACTTTCCTATCTATAGCTCCTTTTTGGATTATCACACTCGCTGCACTTGGACTATACGACAAGAACATTCGTAATAAACGTGCCAGTGAAACAACAAAACTATTCATAGGCTCATTCATAGGTATTTTGCTCGTTATTGGTTATGAGTTTGTTTCGGGTCAAGCTGTATTTCCTGCACGCTTGGTAGCGGTGTATGCATTCATCGGATCTTTTATTTTACTGGTAATTAGTAGGTTTATTATCCACACAGTAAGGGGCATTTTATTCAGAAACGGTGTTGGCGCTCACCGCCTACTTATTATTGGTGCAAATAAAACAGCGCACGACATAGTAAAGCAGTTATCACAAACGAGCAATAGTGGCTATCACATTTCAGCTTTGGCAGGACCAAAGAAGTTTATACCTAACAACTTAGATATTGCACATTACAATTCTATTGAACGGGCTTTGGGGGTTATAAAATCGCTGCACATAACAGCGATTATCCAAACCGATTTATATGGAGATGATTCTAAAAACCAAGCAATACTTCGGGCTGCACAAACAAACCACATAGACTACAACTTTATACCAGGTAAGAGTGAATTCTATTCCGGAAAAAACACTGTTGATTTGTTTCTTGGCTACCCTATGATTTCGGTATCGCAAACCGCATTAATAGGTTGGGGTGAAGTAGTGAAACAAGTATTTGATTTAGTTATTACTATTCCGTTGCTTGTCTTGCTCTCTCCGGTTTTGCTAGTTATTTTTATACTACAAAAAATATTAAATCCTGGACCAGCACTGTACAAAAGCGCTCGACTGAGTCGGTATTCAGAAAAATTTACACTGTATAAGTTTCGCTCTATGAATCCTCGCTACGGCAAAAAAGATGCTGCTATAGAATTTCGAGCCATGGGCCGAGAAGATTTAGCACACGAGTATGAACAGCATCGCAAAGTCAAAAATGATCCACGTATTACAGGTTTTGGAAAGTTTCTACGACGTACTTCACTTGATGAACTACCGCAGCTTTTCAATGTACTCAAGGGTGATCTTTCACTAGTTGGACCACGCCCAATTTTGCCACAAGAGATGAAACTTACTCGGGGCCGAGGTGCGCTGCTGCATTCTGTTAAGTCTGGAGTTACTGGTTTGTGGCAAGTATCTGGTCGTAGTGATTTGAGTTTCGAACAACGAATAGAACTAGAAAGTTATTACGCTCAAAACTGGAGTTTTTGGCTTGATATAAAAATTTTATTTAAAACTCTTTGGGTTGTTATAAAAAAAGACGGCGCCGAGTAAGTAGCTATTACAAGCCCGCTTGATATCCGATATCTCTCCGGTATTGCATGCCATCGAATTGTACAGCGCCACCAACGATAGGTTGGTATGCTGTCATAGCTGCCTCGTTGACAGTATCGCCAACTGCGCTCACATACAGCACTCGCCCGCCGGCTGTTTTCTTTTTGTTTTTATAAAAATCATAAACAACTCCACCATGGTGAATCGCAACATTAGTAAGTTGTGAATCTTCAAAATGTATCGTCTCACCTAGTTCTGGCCTTTCGGGATATCCTCCGGCTGCTAAGCAAACCGTAACAGCCGATTTTGCGAGACTTTCTTGTACAAGATAAGTATCGAAGTGTCGCAATCCCTCGTGAACGTCCGTACGAGATAAGGTTTCAAATATGTCTATATCAGCTTCTTGCAGGAGCGGCATTAGTACCTGCGCTTCGGGATCACCAAAACGAGCATTATACTCAATGACAACTGGCTCATCGCCACGCTCTCTAGCAAGCATAATGCCTATATATAGAACACCTTGATAAGGGGTTCCTTCGTCTGCCATGCCTTTAATTGAGCGAGCTGCAATCTCTTCTATAGCAGCCTTCTGATGTTCGTCTACAAGAAAATTTGCAGGAGCATATGCGCCCATTCCGCCAGTATTTGGGCCTTCGTCATTATCTTTTAATCGCTTATGATCTTGAGCGTATGGCAAGATTGTCCAATTTTTACCGTCTGAAAGTACAAATACTGAAACTTCTGGCCCACTGAGTCTTTCTTGAAATAGTAGTGGCGTATCATTGTTGTATTTGACTCCTTCTATGATAGTCTTGGCGTCATTATAGTCGTCAGGTAAATACACGCCTTTACCACCTCGCAACCCATCTTCTTTTATGACATAGCTACCCACAGGGTAATTATTAATGTACTCCAAAGCCCCTTCGTAAGAGTAGGCAACCATGGTGTTGGGATACGGTATTGAATACTCCTCCATAAATAATCCCGCCTTTAACTTACTTCCTTCTAGCTCGGCAGCTTTGGCATTCGGCCCAAATACTTTGATACCTCTCGCGCGTAGCTTATCGGCCAATCCCTCCACAAGCGGTTGTTCTGGCCCAATAATGACAAGTTCTGGCTCTATTTCAGCTATGTTATCGACACTATAACTAGCAATGTTTCTACCATACTCTTCTGTACCGCCATTACCTGGTGCAAAATAAATACCAAGTTGTTTTTGTTGGCTAATAGATTGTCCGATAGCATCTTCACGACCACCGCTACCGGCTATCACGATTCTACTAAGGCTAGATACAGCAGTTTGAGACTCATAAGGCTCTACTCTTTCTGGAAGAGGTTGTGATTCAATATGAGAGTCTAAGATTGTTTCAGTGGACATATGTATGTATCAAGTGTGTCGCGAAAAACCACTTATTGCAAGCATAAGCATTGGTAAACAAGAAACTAGCTCCCGTTGCTGTTAAAATAGCAGTATGACAAAACCAAAAGTTGCGATAGTACATGACTGGTTAACGAGTATGGGCGGTGCAGAGCCTGTAGTTTTGGAGCTGTCGAAACTTTTTCCAGATGCACCGATTTATACAAGCGTATATGACAAGAAAAAAGCATCGGCTTTTTCCGACAAAGACGTTCGTACAACCTATTTGCAGAAAATATTGCCAAGTTTTGTGCGTTACAAACATGTTTTGTGGCCAGTACTGCGCGCTTTCGCCTTTCGCAAACTAGACCTTAGTGAATACGACGTCATAATTAGCAGCTCTAGTGCTGAAGCAAAAGCTGTACGCAAGAAGCCTGGTGCGATTCACATATGTTATTGCCACACACCTACCCGTTACTATTGGAGCCACTATGAAGAGTTCAAAAGAGAATTTAACTTCGGCATACTCACTCCACTTATACGGCCGTTCATCACACCTTTTGTTTATTGGATGCGCAAAAAAGACTTACAGGCCGTAAAAGGTGTTGATGTTTTTATAGCAAATTCTGAAGTAACAAAAGAAAGAATCAAAAAATATTACGATAGCGACGCTGTCGTCGTACACCCTCCCGTGGACACAAAACGTTTCATCACGAAAAATAGCTCCGAAAGAAATGGCTATATATTTTGGGGAAGACACGTTCCTTACAAACGTTTTGATCTTGCAATAGAAGCTTGCAATAGACTTGCAGCAAGCCTAACAGTTGTTGGCATTGGTCCCGATACTGAGAGGCTAAAAAAATTAGCTGGCCCTACGGTAACATTTGTTGGCAGAGTCGATGACGCAGAGTTGGTAAAGTTGGCACATTCTTCAAAAGCATTCCTATTTCCTAACGAAGAAGATTTTGGTATATCTGCAGTAGAAGCACTCGCCTCAGGTCTTCCTGTTATCGCTTACAAAAAAGGTGGCGCACTAGATATTGTTGAAGACGGCGTAACTGGTGTATTTTTTGAAAATCAAACAATCGATGGATTGATACAGGCAATAGAAAAATCCGAAACTATAGAGTTTAGCTACAATACTATGGTGCAACGTTCAAAGCGTTTCGATAAAAGTTTGTTCGAAACAAAAATGAAAAAGATTATTTCCGACTACGTGAAATAGCCCAGCCAGCCCAAGCACCAAATACTATGTCTACTACAAATGTCGTTAGTCGCCAGATGAGTATTGTTCCACTCGCAAATGACAGGTAGTGAAATACAAGTTCTCGCACGCCAATTCCACCAGGTGCAAATACTGCTAATATTCCAAGTCCTGTAGCTAAATTACTAGCAGCAATTGATAAGATAGGTTCCACCCTGCCTTCAAGGCCTATAACCATCACAAAAAATCCAAGTCCTATGATAAGCCAGCCGAGAGAAACTATAGCCACCGTAACTGCCCACTTTCTGAGGTTTAGGTTGAAATTAATCCTTGGTATTTTAACTGAATGTTCTTGCCATAAAATCATTGCCAGTAGAGCTAAAATGACTGTTACAAATAAACCAATCAAGAAGTGATATTTATAAAGAAGTAAAAGACCTCCGAGTGTTAATGCCGAGCCTATGAGGTTTATGTTTTCTATCACCTGCGCTTCTGTACTTTTTTTAAGACTCATTCCAAATTTTGCAGCGAACGTAGCTCGTGATGAAAATGTAAATATACTTGTAGGTAAATACTTATATGGCTGCGATGCAAAAAAAGACAGCCACTGTTTCTTACTCGCGTTGGAGTCAACGATTCGACATACGCTCATCCAGTGCCATGCGAGTACAATGTAGCCACAAACGAATAATGCACCCGACAAAATTACTACTGGCCAATTATCGGCGATTACTTGCCAATCAACATTGCGGAAAAAGTCACCAGCTTTGAGCACTATAAATACTACAAGAGCGATTAAAAGCGCTGTTTGTATGATATCTAATAGTTTTTTATTCATGATTTATAGGTTTGCGGGCTAAGACGAGTGTCCACGGCAGTGGCGAACGCACTTCTACAACATCGTGAAAATTTTCACTAACGTGCTTTATCAAACTCTTCTTTGACCAATGGTTTAAATGTCCAGTAGTGTTACCAAAATCACGCACATACTTTAGCCGTGCCATATTAAGCACGCGCCACAACGGCTCACGCGGTACACCAAGTATTAAGTAACCACCGGGCTTCACTACTCGTGATATTTCTTTCAGTGCTGTTTCTGGATAATCCAAATGTTCCAGAACTTCTAGCAAGAATACGAGATCTAATGATTCGTCTTTGCGTTTTAGTTCATAGACACTTTCGGCTGTTATGCTCATACCTGGGTTTAGTTTTCGTGCATCTGGAAGCAGCTGTTCAACATATTCAGACGCTTCAAGCTCAACATCACTAGGCAACATCTCGTTAAGACGTTTTGTTGAAAAGCCTGCACCACAGCCAATTTCTAGGGCTTTACCCTTTTTTAAGTCTGCATGATTTACTAGTGACTTAACTGCCTTGAAGTAGCCATCTAGTAGTTTTGAGCCTATACGACCGGAACCTTCTTCGGTGTACTTATGATGAAAATCTTCTTGTTCAGGGGTTGCTTTTAGTTTGGTGTGGTCTATTTTAGTCATTACTCTAGTATAATATAAGTAATGAAATTAGTTGTACAAATTCCCTGTCTTAATGAAGAGTTAACATTGCCCTCTGTGTTGGAGGGTATTCCAAAAAAAATTGAAGGTATTGATGAAATTGAAATCCTCATCATAGATGATGGTTCGACAGACAACACAGTAAAAATCGCCAAAGAGCATGGAGTTAAAGAATTTGTATTACACCGTACAAATATGGGGCTGGCACGATCTTTTCGTGACGGTATGGACAAGGCTCTAGAGCTGGGTGCGGACATACTAGTAAATACTGATGGCGACAACCAATACCCAAGTGAAAAAATTACCGATTTGGTTCGTCCAATCATAGAGCGGAAAGCCGAAATAGTGATAGCCGATCGCCAAACCAGCAAGATAGCGCATTTCTCCCCACTAAAAAAACTACTCCAACGTTTTGGTAGTTGGGTCGTAAACAAGGCAGCAGGAACAGACTTGCCTGACGCAGCGAGCGGCTTCCGTGCCTACTCACGTGAATCTTTATACCGCCTAACCATTGTCACTAAGTTTAGCTACTGTATGGAAACAATCATTCAAGCTGGCAACAAGCGTCTCGCTATAGTTTCTATACCTATCGTGACAAACAAAAAAACGCGTGAGTCACGATTGTTTAGTAGTATGTGGCAGCATGTTTTTGAAAGTGGTACCGCAATAACCCGTGCGTATCTCATGTATAAGCCATATACAATTTTCCTCACAGGCGGCTTCACACTATTGATACTTGGGGTTATACCTTTTGTTCGTTATTTGTATTTTCTTTCTATAAATACACACGGTCAACATTTGCAGTCACTCATAGTTGGTATGGTACTACTTTCGGCAGCATCAATATCATTCGCGCTGGCTATCATCGCCGATATTATACGGACCAATAGAATACTGATTGAAGAATCTATCGAGCAACAAAAACGCGCGCGATTTGAGAAATAAAACTGTTAGGTTAGCTTAAAACGAATTATTTTTAGTTTTGTATTTTCATCAACTTTAGTTTTGTAGTACTTGCTATAAGTTGCATACATTTCATCTTCACTATCAAAATCTTCATGACCGGCTTTGTCTTCATCATTTAAATCACCGAACCTTTTTTCTACTACATCTACTATAGATGCATTGCCAAAAGGTTCGTTGGTGACAAACTGTTGCAGCTCAACATTATCGCCGACTGAAATATCTTTGTCGTCAAACAATCTCCATGTTGAAGTTTTCTCACCTGAAAGAACTAGTGGTACTAAATAGTGGCGGAACTTTAATGTTTTCATAATAAATATAATTTCTGGTGCCCCGGGTAGGATTCGAACCTACGACCTTGAGCTTAGAAGTCTCCTGCTCTATCCAACTGAGCTACCAGGGCGTGGGTAGTATTATAGAGGTTATTTGGCTGCTTTGCCAATTTTTCCTAAGTGGGTGTGGTGAAAGCCTTCAAAATGTTTTAGGCCGTACCCAAGAGTTCTGTCGATTGAAATGTGGAAGAACCACAGTAGAGCAATAAAAAGTAATACCTTGATATCGAATAATACGTAGCCAAGTACGAGTACAATTGGCCCTACAACACTATGTACCGTGTTGTATGTTACAGCTCCAACTTCTTTGTTGATAAGATACCCAATCATACTGATATCGAATGCTAGAAATAGAATGATTAACCAATACCATGCAAAGCCAAGATTTATATATATTGTTGTGGTGACAATAGCGAGTAGTAGGTACTCAAGTTTTAGAACGTTTTTCATTTTACCCCTTTTATAATTTCTTTGTGGTGCGGGCGGAGAGAATCGAACTCTCATCGCTTGCTTGGAAGGCAGGCATATTAGCCATTATACGACGCCCGCATCTCAAATATTATACCACGTGGCAAGGAGTTAATTTATCGTTATGATATTTTTGTTAATTACTTTTTTTATTATTGCATCAACAAAAAGCCTGTAAGCTGGACGATTTTCCTTTTTATATATAATCTTCATACCTAGATCGCGCTTACATGAGTGGCATTTTAAAAATGTATTAGTTGGCTTTATATCTATTATGCGATCAATATACAGTCTCCTTAGTGGTCCTGGCCCGTCTTTTTGATAAAAACATACATGATTACCACAGTGTTCACATGAGATATCTAGCAAACGCGAGTAGTCGCCGCGATTCTTTCTATATTTGTCCTTTTTTATAGAATACATACATGAAGTATACAGGGTGGTGAAAATATAATAAATTACTCTTTCGGTGGCACTAAATTACTCGTTGGTGCTTTTCGTTCGTTACCAGCTGCTTCTATATCTGCTTTTGTGACACGTATAGTGCTACCGGGTTGCACATTGCCGCCAAGCATTGTTTTTGCTACTAAGTTCTCGACACTTCGCTGCACGACACGGCGCATAGGACGAGCACCAAGACGTGGGTCGTAACCTTGTTCGACAAGTAGCTTCTTGGCATCGTCATCTACTACAACTGTAATTTTCTGCAGCGCCATATTTTTATTAACTCCAGCTAATATCAGATCAATCACTTGCAGAAGCTCCTCTTTTGTTAGCGGACGGAAGAGTACGATTTCGTCAAAACGGTTAAGGAACTCTGGCTTGAATTGTCCTGAAGATATCAGTTCGTTTGTAAATTGCTCTTCAAATTGTTCAAGCTGTTCGCCTGCTTCTATGTGTTCGCGAATACGATCCGCGCCAGCGTTTGAAGTAGCCACAATTATGGCGTCACGAAAACTCACTTCACGGTTTTTGATGTCACGCAGTATTCCTTCATCAAGTACTTGCAAAAGAGTTGTCAAAACATTTGTGTGTGCTTTTTCGATTTCATCGAGAAGCACTATAGAAAATGGCTGTTTCATAACTTGCGCCGTCAGCGAGTTTGGATCGTCTGCCCCATCTGCAATCAAACGCGCTACGTCATCGGCTTTTACGTATTCGTTTAAGTCTATACGAGCGATATTACCTTCACCACCAAAATACACTTCGGCAAGCGCCTTAGCAAGTTCCGTTTTACCAACACCAGTTGGACCAAGGAATAAAAATGTACCGATAGGACGATTTTCGTTTCGTACACCAGCACGAGCTCGACGAAGAGCATCACTCACTACCGACACAGCACGAGTTTGGTTGATCATTCTCTCGTGTATTTTAGCTTCAAGGTTCAGTAGCTTGTCTCGCTCGTCTTGGCCGCTGGCAACGCCAACTTTTATGTTGAGTGTTTTTTCAATTGTGTTTTGAACAGACTGAGCAGTTACCAAACCATCTTCAGAATAACCCGCCGCGGACTCAAGTAATTTAAAAGCTCTACCGGGCATGGCAAGCTCGTGAACATAGCGCTCGCTGAGCCTGTAAGCTTCAAGTAGCGCTTGGTATGTGTAGGTAACTTTACGTCCAAACTCCGTCATTATGAGCTGGTCTTGCATGACCTTTATAGTTTCTTCACGACTAGCTTCACCCACTACTACACGGTTGAGTGCATTTGCTAGGCTAGGTTTTCTTTGTGATATTTGTAAGTATTTCTGCTCGTCCATAGTAAGTATTATTCTGAGGTTGCCGCCCTCGAGCACTGGCACAAGTAGGTTACTAATATCAACTGAAGCCACACCCTCTTCAAAGAAAAGATGTGCGTCGTCAAGACATATGATAACGTTCTTTGCTTTATAAGCTTCAACCAAAACTTGGTTTATTAATCCCTCAAGCTGGCCACGACCCGGGGCTGCAGAAATAAGTGCACTTGGATCGAGCATGATGACTTGGCGAAATTTCAAACTCTCCGGTATGCCACTTTCACCGTCGAGTAATTTTTGGGCGAAGGCATGAACAAGTGTTGTTTTACCAGCTCCGGTTGGACCAATCAAAGCGATATTCTGGCGACCCTGTGAGCTAAACGTTTGCACCATTTGATCAAGCGCTGAATTGTGTGAATCTATTTCGACAGATAGCAAACCGCCTCTTTCTATTTGCTCACTTATATTTGTGCCAAATCTTTTTATGAGGTTCATATAGCCAAAAGCTAGGTCACGACCTATGCCACCTGTTCTTTTTGGTTTTGTCTGCGAAGCTATCAGGTCTTGTATGTGGTGGAACCAATGTACGCCGTTTATTATGTCTTCTTGTTCTAGCTTGAGGTGATTAAGCACCTGTTGCATGCTTGGGTGTGTCTGTATAAGTGCAGCAACTAGGATAACACTCGATATATAGTCGAGTTTTTGCTCTTCTTTTATAGCTACAGCCGCTTGCCAAACTTCGGGGGTTAAAGCGACGTCTTTTGAAGCAAGTTCACCCAAAAATGTCGGCCCAATTCCGAAACGTGCCGAAAAGAAATAACCACCATTTACTCGAGAAACTGCTGTTCCAATATCTTGAGGGGTAGGTTTTGCGGGCAAGAGTCCAAGTACCTTGCCATCAAGCTGTGCATCTATACTAAAGATCTTTTCTGGTAGCAAATCTTTTAGGTGCAAACGCCACCACAAATACACAACTCCAGGTAGTGAAGCTAGTGACAAAACAAACCAGCCAATCGATGCTTGAGCGAGCAACAGCAAGGTTGCTCCGGCAATAAGTAGCAACAACACAGCGGAGACTAAACCTAGACGTACTGGAGTATTAAAACGCTTTGCTATTCTCGCGTCTTGAGCACGACCAGAATTGTAGTTGAAGGTTATGTTCGCCATGGTAGCCATCCTCCAAGTGCAAGCACCAGACCAACAATCGGCAGTAAGGGCAAGAGCGGCCATAGTATAAGTATGATTGCATCTACAATTACCTGAACTATCAACCAAAATGTACCAGCAAGTATCAAACCTGTTCGTACAATCGCACCAACAACCCTCGAAAACTGTTTATCAAACCAAGCCTGAAGTTTTACCTGAAAATTACCATCTACGTTGGAAGACGCCGAAATTTGCTTAAACGGCGCAAAAAGACTGCGAAGAAGCAAATCTATAGAGAAAAAATCTTCACTCGCAATAATATTGTCGATCAATATATGTGATACTTTTTTCCAGCCGAGAGTGTACCACCACGTAAATAAGCCCACTATAAACATATGCTCTATTGTAACACTTTGAGCCCTGCATTCAGAGTAGTAATATATTTAAGAATATTTGACTTTTTAGCAACATGCTCCTATTCTATGAAATAGAGCTTACATCGTCGACAGAAGGTAGGAGCTAGAATGAGTACAGAGGAGCTGCCTACTGATGTGGGCAAAGACAAAGAGCGTGAGATTTTTGACCCTACGGGGAACCTTTCTTACTTAACTCTTTGCGGATTCGTACTTTGGTGTGTTGAAGCAATCATTTTCGCCGTGTTGGTCTTTTTTTAAAAAATCAGCACACACAACACAACTCATGCGCCGCACTAGCCAAAGCCCCTTGGGCAACGTGCGCGGTGCGACACCGGTCTCTGGTTGCCTGGCACCAACTATCGAGACCGTACAGCCACCCCGAGAGAGTTTGAGACTAATCCCCTCAGTCTTATTTCTCTCTCGGGCGTGGCTCTTTTTAATTTCAACGAGTATAATCAATGTAATGGTAAAAACTCATACTACGTTGCTCGGCAAAACCATCCGGCACATTTCACGCATTCGCGGTGGCGGCTCAGCTCTACCCGGTCTTGTTGTCGAAAAACTCGACAAAGATTTTTTGAGCCATACGCTCAGTCAGCTTCCACTAGGTGTTGTCGTTATCAGTGGTACAAACGGTAAAACAACTACTACAAAAATGGTCGTAGAGTTACTGCGTTCACAAGGGCTAAAAGTATTCACCAACCCAACGGGTAGTAACTTCAAGCGTGGCGTCATATCTTCCCTCCTCGACTCAATAGATCTAAAAGGCAACCTCAACGCCGACATCGCGGTGCTCGAGCTCGACGAAGCTCACGCGGTGCATTTTGTTCGTGAAGTGAAACCTGCCTACGCCTTGATATTAAATGTCATGCGCGACCAGCTAGACCGCTTTGGCGAGATAGATAAAACTGCCGATATGTTAGCCTCAATTGCAAAAACTGCCAGCAAAGGTGTTGTGCTCAACCGTGAGGACCCGCTTATAAAAGCTGTTGGTTCGCAGCTGAGCGGTATTGATGTTCGCTACTTTGGCCTCAACGCAAAGCTTCGCAGTCACTTTCCAAGCGACGATGAAATGTACAAAGAAAACAAAACCTCAGGACAAGATGTTGCGGCAGATGTAACTCTCGAAAATTTCAAAGACCAAAAAGCTGAGTTCAAGATTGGTGGTAAAAATATCGAAACAAATCTCAAAATAACTGGTATCTACAATACTTTTAACGCTACTGCCGCACTAAGTCTCGTGCGACTTATTTTGGGAGATAAAATAGACCACACAAAACTCGTTTCGACATTAGAAGAAATCAAACCTGCCTTTGGCCGCGGCGAAAAAATGGTCGTGCATGGGCAAGAGCTCGAGCTGGTACTAGTGAAAAACCCAAGTGGCTTTCGGCTTGGACTCAAATCTTTTTCAGCGAAAAATATCGCTACTATGATTGCTATCAACGACAACTACGCCGATGGTCGTGACATGTCGTGGCTGTGGGATGTCGACTTTGCAAGCTTGGCGGAGACCGGTGTGCGGATGGTCAGTGGTGTTCGTGCCTATGACATGGCTCTAAGGTTGCAATACGACGAAGTGAAGTTCGACTATGTCGATACCGACCTCAAAAAAGCGCTCGATACTTTTATAAACGAAACTGGCCGACCGAAAAGAATCTTCTGTACCTACACCGCTATGCTAACGCTGCGAAAAGAGCTCACAAAATATGCCGACCTGGAGCGTGTACTATGAAAACTATTCGCTTACTACAACTCTACCCAAGTGAAATGAATATTTACGGTGACTGGGGCAATGCTTTGGTACTCAAGCGACGCCTAGAATGGCGAGGCTACAAAGTCGAGCTTCTCGAGCATCATCCTGGTGGGAAATTTCCTATGGATGTCGATATCATTACTGGCGGTGGTGGGCAAGACAGCGGGCAAGACAAAATTAAGGACGATCTTGTGAAAATTGGACCAAGCCTACACAAGCTCGCAAACGAAGACGTGCCTATGCTGATGATTTGTGGTTTGTATCAATTGTTCGGAAGGTTTTTCCAAACCAAAGACGGTGTGAAAATCGAGGGTATCGGTATATTCAAAGCCGAAACATATGGCGGGCCAAAACGTTTAATAGGAAATGTCGTTACCAAGTGCGATGATTTTGGTGAAATTATAGGATACGAAAATCACAGCGGCCTCACTCGTCTAGACGAAGATCAAGCAAGTCTAGGTACCGTCGTAAAGGGCGATGGCAACAACGAAGAAGACGGTAGCGAAGGCGCTCGTTACAAAAATGTCATTGGCTCATACCTGCATGGTTCACTACTGCCCAAAAACCCACGAATTGCAGACTTTCTACTCGAGAAAGCTATAGAGAAAAAGTATGGCAAAAGTGAGCTAAGCAAGCTCGACGATACTATCGTCAAAAAAGCTCGTAGCGTTGCCAAAAGCCGTCCGCGTTAAGAATTTTGTAATTTTTTGAGAGCTTCTATTACTGCTTCGCCGTGGCCAATTGGATTTGCACGGCCAAATACTTTTTGTACTTGCCCGTTCGGGTCGATGATGAAAGTTTTGCGTAGTATTCCCTCTTTGCCAAACATCTTTTTACCCCATGCACCGTAGTCATTTATAGTTTTTGCTTCAGGGTCAGAAAGTAGAGTGAAATTGAGCGTGTGTTTTGCTTTAAATTTCTCGTGGCTACTAGCGTCATCTTTAGAAACACCTACTACTTGAGCGCCAAGTTCGGCTATATCGTCACGCGAGTCACGCAAGCTACATGCTTGAGTTGTACAGCCCGGAGTATCGTCACGAGGGTAAAAGTAGAGTACAAGCCAGCTGCCTTTGTAGTCTTTTAGGCTATGAGTTTTACCCTCTTCATCGCTAAGTGAAAAATCTGGTGCTGGGTATGGAGTTTCTATCATTGTCATATCTCTATTATAGCCTACTTCCAAAAACACCTGTAATCTGTTAAACTACTCTTTGTCTATACGACAATTTCGGGGTGTGGCGCAGTTGATAGCGCGCTCGGTTTGGGACCGAGAGGTCGAAGGTTTGAGTCCTTTCACCCCGACCATATTAAAAAGACGACCTTCTTGGTCGCCTTTTTAATATACATAACTTACACAAAACTTGAATTACTATTCAAATTATATTATTAACTATCAATTTATTACGATACAATAGAAGAGCTACTAATGATCTGGCGCTATAGTATTTATTGCGGCCGTAAGAAAGATATAATGTCAAAAGGAATTCTATATTCAGCGAACCGTTCAAAAAATGACGAATTTTACACTCAACTTTCCGATATTGAGAATGAGTTAAAACACTACAAAGAACAATTCCGCAATAAGGTCGTATTCCTAAATTGTGATGATCCTTTTGAAAGTAATTTTTTTAAATATTTTGCTAGTAACTTTAATCACCTTAGACTTAAAAAGCTCATAGCGACTAGTTACACAAAATCCCCTATAGCTGGTACACAGCTTGATTTATTTGAAGTTGAGGGTCTGAAGCCAAGCGGTAAACAGCCTTTTAAAATTGAAATAAATGAAGTACCAGATGTTGACGGAGACGGTGCTATTAATATTAGCGATGTAGAGTACCTACTCAAGCATGACAAAAACATTGCTACACCATTAATAGGTAATGGTGATTTTAGAAGTGAAGAATGTATAGAACTACTGAAACAGTCTGATATTGTTTGCACTAACCCACCATTTAGTCTTTTCCGAGAATATGTAGCACAGTTGGTTGAGTGCAAAAAAGAGTTTTTGATAATTGGTAATACCAATGCCCTTACGTACAAAGAAATATTTAAATTAGTACAAGATAACAAGCTAAGAACAGGCTATACAAATTTCAATGTTGGTATGTACTTTGTAGTTCCAGATGATTGGGAAAAATACCATCATATTGATGAAAGTGGCAAAAAAATTGCTCGTGTATCAACTTCTTGCTGGTTTACAAGCTTTGATGTTGCAAAACATCATGATAAAATTACGCTTTATAAAAAATATTCTCCTGAAGAATATCCAAATTATTACAATTATAATGCTATCGAGGTGTCAAAAGTCTCTGATATACCCATGGACTACGAAGGCGAGATGGGTGTGCCTATAACTTTCATAGATAAATTTAATCCCGATCAGTTCGAAATTATTGGCAAGGGTGTACAATTAGAAAAAACTATAAGGTTTACTGGTGACAAGGCAACTCTCTGGATTGAAAAAGATGGCAAACCATGGAAAGCGCCCTTTGAACGAATTGTAATTAAGAATAAACTACTGGAGAAATGATGAAAATTGAGTTAAACCGTATAAAAGTCCGAGATGTTGTAGATAATTATCAAGATAGCGCAGAAGAAGGCGTGACCGCATACGGCGGTAAACTTGATATTCGTCCAAAATACCAACGTGAATTTGTTTATGATGACAAAAAACGTGCTGCTGTAATAGATACTGTACGCAAAGAATTTCCTCTGAATGTCATGTATTGGATGACTAAGGATGATGGCGGCTATGAAGTACTCGACGGTCAGCAACGGACTATCAGTATAGCTCAGTATGTGAACGGTGATTTTTCAGTAGATGAAACATACTTTCACAGCCTCACAAGTGATGAACAAGAAAAAATACTCAATTATGAATTGATGATTTATTTCTGCGAAGGAACAGAAGACGAAAGACTGAATTGGTTTACTACTATAAATATTGCTGGCGAAAGACTTACCGACCAAGAGTTACGTAATGCTGTATACACAGGTACATGGCTCAGTGATGCAAAGTTAAAATTTAGTAAATCAAACTGCGCTGCCTACCTACTTGCAAATGATGGCGGTTCCCTACTAACTGGCTCACCTATTCGCCAGGAGTATTTGGAAACTACGCTTGATTGGATAAATCAAGGTCATATACGTGAATATATGTCTAAGCATCAACATGATACCAATGCAGATGAGCTGTGGGAATATTTTCAAGCAGTTATAGCGTGGGTGCGGATAAATTTTACCAAATATCGTCGTGAGATGAACGGTGCTGCTTGGGGTGAGCTTTATAATACTCATAAAAATGACCAACTAGACCCTGCTGCAATAGAGGAAGAAACAAAGAAGCTTATGCAAGATGAGGATGTGACTAAAAAATCTGGAATTTATCCATATATACTCAATCGTCAGGAAAAGTATTTATCAATTCGTAATTTTACCGACGCTATGAAGCGTGAAGTATATGAACGACAAAAAGGTATATGTATAGCCTGTGGAAAGCATTTTGAACTAAGCGAAATGGAAGCTGACCACATAACTCCTTGGGTAGAAGGAGGGTCAACTACTGGAGAGAACTGTCAACTACTATGCCGTGATGACAATCGTCGTAAAGGAAAAGGTTAGATTTCAACTCAAATTCCCAAAAGCAATCGAATCCTTAGCCACACCCTCCGTACCCAACATCGTCGCTGGTACGAGCGCAAATTCTCCGTAGCGATCATTGACTGCGTTCATAGTGTCGGCAACAAGTAGTCGGTCGGATATCGCTCGCCCGTTTGTTATGAGTGCGAGTTGCTCTGGATGTACTGGCTCAAAACCAAAAGTTGTGACGTGTACTAAACTCACTAACCCACCATGCGGCGCGTGCTCGTCGAGCAACTGCCTCGCGGCGCGAAATACTTCTTGAGCAGTCACCATACGGACCGAAAGTTTTTGAGACTTGTGCCAATACGGTGAGCGAACAAACCTTAGCCCTACATGTATACCACCAGCGCTCAAATCTTTGCCGTGCAAACGCCGGGCAATCTTTTGCGAGAGTTTATACAAAATAGGGTCGAGCTGCTCGTGAGTGAGCTTTTCTTTCATAGCAAATTGGTGGCCGATTTGCCCTAGCTTTGTTGGCTTGTCATCTATTTCCCAGCCACGTAGCCGCAGCCACCAGTAGTGGCCTACGATACCACCAAAAATCGCTATTAGTCTTTGCCTATCAGCATGTAAAAAATCCGTCACATTTAATATGCCGGCGAGTTGCAGGCGAGTATTGTACCGACGATTTATACCCGGAAGATCTACTAGCTCAAGCTTGCTGTACACCTCGAGCATATTTTCCTTGTTAATCTCATCGAGACCGTCAGGTTTGTGAAGGCCAGATGCCAGCTTCGCCAAAAAACGGTTCTGCCCTATGCCGACATTGCAAAACACCGCTTCACCCAGCACTTCGTGTACTCGCTGTTTTATTTGCCGACCAATATCTTGCAAAGTCTGACCATTGTAATAGCTCAAGCTGCTACTAAAATCTACGACAAATTCGTCGATACTTTTTGGCGTGATGTTGTCGGGACTGGTGAATTCTTCGAGCACGCTACGAAACCTTTTGTGCGCTTCGCGGTATTTCGGCGGATCGACCGTACATATATGAATATTTGGTGCGATTTTTTCGGCCTCCCATACACGAGTACCGAGCTTGATGCCGAGCCTTTTTGCCTCGTAACTAGCGGCCAGTATGATACCGCCGGGACTATCGTACGCCACCACCCCAACGGGATCTCCCCGCCAGTGAGATTTGGCTTGCTGTTCAATAGTGGCAAAGCATGAGTTGAGGTCGATGTGCATTATGAGCGGCCGGGCTTGGTTGATATGTAGCTCCTCTACTGACATGGCTCATACTCTTCCAACGTCCATTGCAATCTACCTGAATGAAAGGCAATTTTAAAATAGGTCTGCTCGTCGATATCGGTCAACGAAAAATGATGCACGGTATGATAACCATCCCGTGTAGGGTGATAAAAATCAGGCTTTTTTAAAATATAATCTTTGGCTTGCCAGCGAAATTTAAGCGGCACTAGCGGTGCGTCTTTGCCATAAAACGCCGCTAAAACTTCTATGTTTTCATTTACTTGTTGAGACACTTCAATAATCCTCGTTTAGAGTTTGGGTTGTAGTTGGTGACACTCAAGCGTGAACTATCAGCGCGTCGATTTACATGTGATTATTGAAGCCTATTTGTGGAAACTTCGTATGAAGAGTACAAATATTGCTACTTTCTATTATAGCACTTTGATATTGGTTGAAAACACTACTTGAATTTATTTGTAATACATTATATAATTATGTTATGACAAACCATGAGTTTCCCGAAGTCGAGTTGGCAGATATGCCACTGCATACCATTACCGAAAAGCTCGGTACTGCTGGCCTATTCGAACGGTTTGATATAGAAATAGCTACTCTAGACGAAGAAACTCAAGAACAACTCGACAAAGCACTTTCGCTCGTAAGCGAACTTCACCTTGAAGACATGCGAAGTACAGAACCATATATAAATCACCTGCTTCGCGTATGTATGCGTACCAAAATATACTATGAAATTACCGACCCTGACATATTGGTTGCAACATTGCTGCATGACGCTGTGGAAGACCACGCCACAGATATAATTGGTGATGATTTGGGAAGTGATGAAGAAAACCAAAAAGCAGCCCTAGAAGTCGTGTCGGCACTTTTCAACCCACGAGTTGCAGAGATTGTAAGTGGAGTAACAAACCCAGAGTTTAGTGATGATAGAGATGTAATGGAAGCACAATATCTTGAACACCTCGAAGACCTCATGGAAAATGGCGACCCAGGCTCTGTCATCGTAAAGCTATCTGACTTTACCGACAATGCTACAGGCATACACTACAGCAGCGGACCGAAGCTAAAGAAATGGGCAAACAAATACCTCCCTATCGTCCCTATCATGCAACATGGCTTACTACGAGAAGATTTACCGCTTAGCGACGAAGTGAAAGAGCATATACACAAACAACTTGATCTTACTTCAGAACGACTAAGCACTATCCTTGCAACTACCTCCTAATAATTTATAGGAGCCAGTAGTTAACTAAGCCAACTATAGTCACTATCGTCATAGCGACAGTTGTTATAAAAATACCTATCTGCCCAGCTTCTTTCCATGCTTTCCATGCAGCATAAAACCAAAATATTTGCGCCAATAAGGTAACAGATAGACCGTATGCCGGGTGCTTTAGTGAAACAAGCAGCAAGCCACCTACTGTAAGTGTAGGCAGCAAAACTTGTGTTGCTTTGTCAAAAAGTGACGTTTCTTTATGGTCTTTTTTCATTATTTTGCAAACTCAGTTGCTCGTGTTTCACGGATAACATTTACTTTGATTGTACCTGGGTAGTTCATAGTACTCTCGATCTTGGTAGCGATGTCACGCGCAAGCTTGATACTTGAAAGGTCATCAATCTTTTCTGGCTTCACAATAACACGGACTTCACGACCCGCAGAAATCGCGTAAGCCTTGTCGATACCATCGAAGCTTGTTGCAACGTTTTCGAGATCTTTCATACGTTCGACAAAGTTTTCGGCAGAAATGTTACGTGCACCAGGACGGGCCGCACTCATAGCATCGACTATACGAACAACAATTGCTTCTGGAGTAGTTGCCTCGATATCATCATGATGAGCTTTGATAGCATGAGCAATTTCTTTTGATAGGCCATACTTTTCGGCCAGCTCTGCACCAATGTGGTGGTGTTTGCCTTCGATACGGTGTGAAACGGCTTTACCGATATCGTGTAGCAAAGTTGCGGTTTTAACAGTTCGTACATCTGCACCAATTTCTTCGGCAATCATACCAGCAATTTGTGTCATTTCAGTTGAGTGCTTGAGCACGTTTTGACCATATGAAGTACGGAACTTTAACTCACCAAGAAGGCGAGTGAGTTCTTTTGGAATACCTACTACACCAACTTCACGTGCTGCATCTTCACCAGCACGATCGACTTCTTTGTCGATTTGCTTCTTGGCTTTTTCAACGACTTCTTCAATACGCGCAGGGTGAACACGACCGTCTTTCATGAGCATTTCTAGACTCAGGCGAGCAACTTGTCGGCGTACTGGGTCGAAGCTCGAAAGCACAACCATACCTGGAGTGTCGTCTACCATGAAGTCTACGCCAGTAGCACGTTGCAAGGCTTGAATATTACGACCTTCTTTGCCGATGATACGACCCTTCATTTCGTCGTCAGTTAGCTTAATTGCTGTGACTGTTCGCTCAGCTGTTACTTCACTCGCCATGCGCTCCATAGCACTTAATATTGCAGTTTGCGCTCGTTCTTCTGCTTGAGCTTCGGCGTCTTGCTGCAATTTATTTACTAGACCTACGAGGTCGTGCTTGATATCTTTTTCAGTCATTTTTAGCAAATGTTCGCCAGCTTCTTTCTTAGTAAGCTTGGCAATTTTTTCTAGCTTTTCTTGCTGCTTTGTACGAATGTCACGAATTTCATTCTTAAGACTTTCTACTTCATCTTCACTTTTTCGAAGTTTTTCGTTTCGCTTGTCGAGCTCATCTAGTTTTTTGTCTAGGTTGGTCTCTCGCTCAGCTATGCGATCTTCGATTTTTTGCTGTTCTTTGCGACGCTGGCTAGAGTCTTTTGCTGCTTCGTCGGTCACCTTCAGAGCTTCTTCTTTAGCCTTGAGTACTATATCGCTAGCTTTAATCTTTGCGTTAGCGATCTCCTTTTCAGCTTTGCTTTTAGAGTTTTTGTTTCTAGATTGGGCGTAACCAAAGTATCCACCAGCACCAACGACAACGCCGATCAGTGCGAACACGATCTCTAAAATATACATTTTAAACCTTCCCTTCTTGTCTCAAGGAGTAACGTGCATGCAGAAAAACTAAAGATCAGTCGCTTTAGAGGTGAAGGTCCAGACTATTATCGGTTATCAATTTACTCACAATTTCTCGCATTTTTCGTGTACCCACAGAAACTTATTTTCATGAATTACTAACAATATTATTGTAGTACTTTTTGTAGTGCTTGCGCAAGACAATTCCTACTTATTGGTCGAGTTCGTTGCCAAGTTCGTGAAATCGTTCTTTCCAAGACCTAATCGCCAAAGGCGAAGCGCAGCTTAAATGCCCGCCGCCTTTTATGATTTCTACGTCCATGTTCGGAAAGTCAGCAAACAGCTCTTGCCAATTTTCTCCCTGACTCATGACATCGCCACGAAACGCAGTAAGATGGCCGCGAACATCGCGTGGCATGTGGCGCACTGCCTCACCAGCTATGCCGCTGGTAAGTTCTGGCATTGCTGCTAGGTGATTTACCCACCGCTTAGGTTTAACGCTAAATGTAGTTGGGTAATGTTGCAGCGTGCGGAATGGAAAATCAAGGATATGACGAACTGTTTTTATTTCAGAAAGTGGCATTAAGGCGTGTTTGCCAATATTACCCACAGTCAAAGCTTCAGGGTAGCAAGGAACAACATAGTCGCCATAGATAATTTCATTTCCGTTTTCTTCAGCTAGGGCAGTAAGTAACAAGCCAATCATTGCAGCTCTTGATACTCCAGTAACAATTAGTTTTTCCGAATCACGATTGTGTTTCATGGCAGTTAACTCGCCAATTTGTAGCTGGTTGTGAGCACTTTTTGCTAGATTTGGCTTGAGCTCCATATTTCTTTCGGCGCTTATGAGATCTACCGGAAAGCCAAGTTTTCCAAGTGTCAAAGCCATGTGAGCATTGTAGCCAGCGGGCTCAGTAAGCCAGGGCACCGTCATGCTGACGCCTACATTAGTTTTGCGAGCATGAGGGTTGAATGATTTAACCGTGTACTCTAGCCCGTCTGTCATGAAAATCTGACGGCTCACCATTCTACCCAAGTCGTCACTAATCTCTCCGATTTCTCGAACTCTTCTTATAGTATTTTTTTCATAATTTTCGGGTAATAAAAAAGCCTCGACATAGCGAGGCTCGGGACTGTCCAATGCAGCCACTGCTTCTTGGGCAGTTGCAATACTCATAACAACAAAAATAATAAAACAGCCTGGCTATTTTGTAAAGGAAAGGATTATTTTTTGGGCTTTGTTATATGAGGTGGTGTGCCATATTCTGGCAGCACTATAGTATCGACTTTACCTTCAGCCAATTTACCCATTCCGAGCTTTAGCCAATCATCTCCAAGCTCACCAACAATTGGTATATTCAGACTATCAGCGAGAGTATTGAACACTGTTATACCGATTCTCAAGCCTGTAAAACTACCTGGACCTCGAAATACAATCAAGCCTTTGAGGTCTTGGAATGTGAGGTTGTGCTCAGCTAAAAAGGCTTCAAGCTGCTCAAGGAGTTCTAGAGCAAGCCGCCTCTCAGCTAGCCAGTTTTTGTGCGCAAATTCAGAACCATCTTTGAGAAGATACATCTTACACTCTGGTGTTGAAGTGTCGATTGCTAATATCACAGCTCTACTCCTTCTATATCTATCTGTCGCTCATTTTCACTTGTTGGAACTATACGAATTGTTACGTGTTTTTCAGGCAAAATTCCCTTAATGCTATCTCCCCATTCAACCACAGTTACGATATTTTCAGTATGTAGTGACTCCTCAAAATCAAACCCTATCAAGCCTGGATCTTGCAGACGATAGAAATCGTAGTGATGTAAATCCTTTTCGCTCCCCTTGTACTTACAAAAAATTGTATAGCTCGGACTTTGGATGGTCTCATGCACACCGAGCCCTTTTCCGATGCCTTTTACAAGGGTGGTTTTACCGGCGCCGACATCTCCAATAAGCTCAATAACTGACCCACTGGGTAGTTTTTTTGCAAGCTTTTCACCAAAATTTTGCATGTCTTCAGTCGAGCTAATATTTTGTTTCATTATTCCATTATAGAACACTGGTAAAACGTCTCGCTTACGGTTATAATTTATTGAGTAATACAATATGAGAATATCAGATTCTAGCATAGAAGAAATACTAAAAAGTGGTGGGAAAATCTCGGAAGAGCAGCTAACCAAGCTGAAAAAAGAACAAGAGTCAACCCACCGCCCATTGCAGGATTTGGTTTTGCAATCGGAGATAATCAGCGAAAAAGACCTTACAAAGTTGTTCGCTACCTCTGCTGGATTTGAATTTACCGACCTTGATCCCACAAAAATAACTTCCGATACATTAGGCCTCATTCCGGAGCGTATTGCCAAACAATATAACGCAGTTATATTCGACGTAAAAGATGGCAAAAAACAGATTGCCATGGAAGATCCTGATGATGTACAGGCGGTAGACTTTCTTAAAAAGCAACTGGGTAGTGATGTCGATATTTTCATTGCCACGCGTGACGACATACTACGATCGCTCGACAATTACAGAGGTGATGTAGGCGAGGAGCTGAGCGATGTTATTGCCGAACAAGGTGAAGATGCTGAAAAGGCAAAAGAAAAGGAACAAGAGGTATCCGCAAGTGATATTGCCGAAGATTCTCCCATTAGCCAGACTGTAAATCTACTGCTCGAATATGCAATTCGCGCCTCTGCAAGTGATATTCATATTGAACCACGGGAAGAATACATTCAAGTTCGCTACCGTATAGATGGTGTTTTGCAAGAAGCTAACCGATTACCCACAAACGTTGCTGGCGCATTGGTCAGTCGTATCAAGATTTTGGCAAACCTAAAAATCGACGAAAGGCGCGTACCCCAAGATGGTCGTTTCAAGATATCGATTTTGGGTAGAACGTATGCCCTGCGTGTTTCTACTTTGCCAATTGCCGACGGAGAGAAGATCGTTATGCGTATTTTGGACGAGGGAAACCACGCCCTTACTTTGCAGCAGCTTGGCTACTGGGGTCATTCTCTTGCAACAATCGAGCAGGCAATTCTGCAACCTCACGGAGTTATTCTTGTAACAGGTCCTACTGGTTCTGGTAAATCTACCAGCTTGTTGAGCCTTCTGTCTATCCTTAACAGTTCGGCCGTAAACATATCGACGGTTGAAGATCCTGTTGAATACAAGATTCCTGGGGTTAACCAAACACAAGTAAACGTAAAAGCTGGTATGACATTCGCCAGCGGATTGAGGGCACTACTTCGTCAGGACCCAAACATTATCATGGTAGGTGAGATTCGAGACACCGAAACTGCTGATTTGGCTGTGCAGGCCGCCCTTACTGGTCACTTGGTATTTAGCACGCTGCACACCAACAACGCTGCAACTGCCCTACCTCGACTTCTAGAGATGGGTATTGAGCCATTTTTGATTGCATCTACCGCACGAGCAATCATCGGTCAGCGTCTTGTGCGAAGACTGTGCCCAACTTGTCGCCAGAAATATACACCAACTGCCGATGATATGAAAGAGATTAGCGTCGCCTTTCACCTAGATAAGCCTGAAGTTATGAAGCGGTTGCACGAACTTGAAAAAAAGGCGGCATCCCAGCACATTGGAGATTCACTAGGAGAAGCACTGGGAAGCACGGAAACTGGTATTAAAACTCTCTACAAAGCCGGTGAAAATGGCTGTGATAAGTGTAATAAAACTGGATATAAGGGTAGAATGGGTATATATGAAGTACTTGAAAACTCCCCGGCTGTCCAAAAAATGATCGTCGCAAACGCTACAAGTACCGATATTCAAAACCAAGCTATCACTGAAGGTATGGATAGTATGCAGGTTGACGGTCTCGTAAAAGCTTTACGAGGAGAAACAAGTATTGAAGAGACTCTAAGGGTAACCAGAGAATAAACATGATTTTTGAATACAAAGCTATGAGTAAAAACGGTAACGAAATGTCGGGTACTGTTGAAGCTAATGATCGTACTGGTGCAATAGATGCTCTAGCGAAGCAAGGAATGAAACCAATCAGCCTCAAAGAAAAAGGTAACGAAATGAGTGTTGATGGTGTTTTTAAGCGACTTTTTGGGTCACGTGTAAAAACAAACTCACTCGTTATTTTTACCCGCCAACTATCCACTATGGTTGGTGCAGGTGTCCCCTTACTAAGAGCTCTTAACTCTTTGAAAGATCATGCAAACGACCCAGCGCTCACAGAGGCGCTTAATGAAGTTGCTCAAGATGTTCAAAGCGGCGCACCGCTTGCAGATGCGATGGCAAAACACCCAAATGCCTTTAGCGATGTATATGTGAACATGGTACGAGCTGGTGAAGCAGCGGGTATCCTTGACGAAATTTTGAACCGTCTTGCGCAACAACAAGAAAAATCAGCCACAATCAAGAAAAAGGTAAAAGGTGCCATGACCTACCCTACAATTTTGCTTGTTATTACTATTTTGGCATTTTTCGGGCTGATGCTTTTTGTTATTCCTCAAATTGGTAAGATTTTGGTGGATCTTGGTGGGCCAGGGGTTGAACTTCCAATTCTTACCCGTATCATGCTTGGAATCAGTAGTTTCATGATTAATTTTTGGTATATTGTACTACTTGGTATTGGTGGAACCATCTTCGGTGTAAGCCGATTTCTTAGAACACCCGGCGGGCGAAGGACATTTCATAGAGCGCTGCTCAAAACACCTGTTATCAAGGGTATCATCGTCAAGATTGCTGTTGCTCGTTTCTCCCGTACGTTCGCATCCCTTATGGGGGCGGGTGTAAGTGTGGTTGAATCGCTGAAGGTTACTGGCGGAGCTATAGGTAATGTTATGTACGAAGACACTATCAACAACTCAATCGCCGAGATTAAGAATGGTAAACAACTCAGTGAGACTTTAGAAGGCAGTCCACTTTTTCCAGATATTGTTTCCCAGATGCTTACGGTGGGTGAAGAAACGGGTAAGACAGATACAGTTTTGATTAAAGTAGCAGATTTTTATGAAGAAGAGGTCGATGTGGTGCTGGAGAGTCTGAGTTCAATTATTGAGCCTGTGATGATTGTCATCATGGGTAGTATGGTTGGTTTGATTGCGGCAAGTGTTATGGGCCCTATCGCCTCTATTGCTCAGAATATTAAAAGTTAGTAGAATAAGGTGAATACATAAAGAGTGGGCAACATATTTTGAGCAAGTTTTTTTTCCAAGACAAACCTATAATCGGAGTCGACATAAGTCAGACTGGCATCAAGGTAATGGCCGTCGATACAGGACACTGGACAGTGACTGGCTATGCTTCGATTGACCTTGACCCAACTGAAGCCCAAAAAAGTATAGACGGAGATGGAGAATACCTCGGTCAAAGTATTCGTACGGTACTAAAAGAAAAAAGAATTGGTAAGATCACCACCAACCACGCTGTTCTTAGTATCCCAACTGCAAAAACATATGCCCGCACCTTCTCTATTCCCAGCAAAGACGCTGGCAATCTTAAAGATGCTATTGCCCTAGAAATAGAACAATATATACCTGTGCCTATGAGTCAGCTTTACGTTGATAGCCAAATTATTGGTCGTGACAAAGAAAATACAACTGTACAAATATGTGCTGTACCGATAAACACAGTGGATACTTGTATTGCAGCAGCAAACTCAGCAGGTCTTGAGGTTGTTATGGTAGAGCCAAGCGTTAATGCAATTGCTCGATTACTAACTTTTGCTGAAGATGGAACGCTGCCAACAGTTATCGTTGACATTGGACCAGCAGCGACCGACATCGCTATTTTAGATGGCAATATACGAGTAAGCGGAAGTATCGCTGTTGGAGGAAATACATTCACACTTGATATTGCAAAGAAACTTAATGTTCCCCTAGAAAGCGCTCATCAACTAAAAGTTCAGCACGGACTTGCAGTTAGCCCGCGACAGGAAAAAATAGAAGAGGCACTTGAGCCAAACCTAAAACGTATTCTAAACGAAATAAAGAAAATTATGCGCTACTACAGCGAAAGGCTCAATACCGAAAAACGTCTAGAGCAGATTGTTATCGTAGGTGGAGGTAGCAACGTCCCTGGTTTAGGAGATTATTTTACAAATGCACTTATCATGCCGGCACGTGTTGCTAGTCCGTGGCAAATTCTTAATTTTGGTGAGCTAGAGCAACCTCCAAAACAGTTTAAAGCTAGGTATATTACTGTTGCTGGGCTTGCTAGCGTAAAAGCCAAGGAGATTTTTGCGTGATTAATCTCATTGGACCAAGCAGAAAAAAACAATTCTTAGCTGCACGAAGAAATAGTATATGGATTCGCTATGTCTTTATTCTAGCAGGTACATCTTTGGCTATTAGTTTGATACTCGGTGGAACAGCATTTTACTTTTATGGTCAAAAAGTTGAACAAGATTCAAAGCTAGAAACAAATCAACAGAAGCTTGAAGCCGATAAATATAGGACGGCCGAAAAAGAAGTGACTGCGTTTCGCAAAAACCTAAAAACTGCATCGACCGTACTCGATGCCGAAACATACTATAGTGTGATACTTACCGAAATAGCTAGCACTATGCCAAAAAATACAATTATAGGTACGATCGAGCTGAGTTCAAGTACTTTTCAAGGACAACTATCTTTGGACTTCCAAGCAAAAACTGTGGAAGACGCTATAGCACTTAAAACAGAGTTCGAGAAGAAGCATCCTCTATCCGATAAAGTACGTTTTTCTCAAATAGACAAGGGTGGGGATACTTCCTCTCCATACCCAGTTAAGATTACAATGCTTATGGAGTTGAAAAAGCCAACAGGCTCTACCGGAGCAGCTCAAAGTTCGACTACAAATACAGGGGTAAAACAACCATGAATACCAAAAATATAAGCGCAGCGTTATTAGAAAAATTATTGCTAGTTTTGATCGTACTTATACTTGCTATAACTATTGGTATTTATTATTTTCTATTTGGGTTTGTAAAATCTCAGGCGGGCACAGCTGCACAGTCTGTAGCAAAGGCAGAGTCAAGTCAAAAAGATATTGATGATCTTAACAAGTCATATAAATGGATTCAAGCAAACCCCGAAACAGTTGATAAAACTAGTAAAATCGTCGCTCAAGCATCATCTTACCAGTATCAAGACCAAGTGATAAACGACATTGAGTCATATGCAAATCAAGTTGGCTTAGATGTTATTAGCTATAGATTTAGTGACCTAGGTACAACTGGAGCGGCGGCTCCAGCAGCAAGCTCTTCTAGCTCTACCCCAACACCCGCTGCTAGCGCTGCAACACCCGCCACAACCGCTGCGCCTAACGGACTCACACAAGCGACAATAGATATTGGACTCGACACAGGAATTTCATATAGAAAATTATTGCAGTTTATGAAAAGAATTGAACAAAGTGTAACCAGACTACAGGTCAACAGTATTAATATCTCTTCAGTTAGCCCTGCCGAAAATAAAAAAGGTGTACCAGACCCTGTATCAGTTACAACCTTTACAATTAGTGTATTTATCAATAAGGGAGCTTAGAGTATGGGTCAAGACGCAAATATCATGGAATCATTAAATAAAAGCTTGCATGCTTTAAGTAAAGTTCACTATGTCGTTTTTGTCACCCTACTTCTCTCAATGGTTGGCTTTACATTAATATCGGTTACAACAGTTCTCAACACTCCAGCTGACACTAGGCTTGAAAAAGAATTAAATGCAAAAAGAGTCAGTGATGATTTTGAAAAAGACACAACAATACCAAGAATCAATAAGTTAGAGTTTAGTGATAATTCTTCGATCATTACACTTCCGGAAGGTAAGCGTATCAACCCGTTTATAGAAGAGTAGTGATATAATACGCTTATGTTACTACTGGCAACAAAGCTTCAAAAATTGCCCATAATGAGTCTTCAGACTGGTGCAAAAATTGCCCAAATTACTCACACAGTTATTGACCCTGCCACTTTAGATGTCGTAGCTTATCGCATAGAAGATAAGAAACTTGACTCTGATGGTTGGCTACTTCTCACTTCAGACATAAGAGAAGTTAGTGATATAGGTTTAATTATTGATAGTGTTGATGAGCTTGTAAAAGAAGATGACATGATAAAACTAAAAGATACTCTAGCACTTCGTTTTAACCTAATAGATATGAACGTAATCGACGATAAAAAGACAAAGTTAGGTCGTATATATGACTTCTCCCTTGACCCTTTGCAGTTTAGAATTCATCAGTTGTACGTTAAACGACCTCTGATAAAAAGTTTGCAGACTAGTGATCTTATTATTAATCGTACGCAAATAGTAGAGGTTAACAACAATAATATAGTGGTTAGTTCGGCTAGTCTCGATGAAAAAGTGCAGCCTGCGGCTGTAGCCAACAGTTTTGTAAATCCATTTCGGAAGTCCGCACCGTCTGCTGGACAAAGTACGATGAAAGAATAGTACTACTCAAATTTCTGAAGTGCTTCTTTTATGGCACCATAGCTAAATCCTTGACTAGCAAGATATGCCATAAGTTTTTGCTCATCCGCATACTTGCTTCGCTTTTTATTTACCAAAATCAAAAGCGCATCCTGTTCATCACTATATGAATATTCAGACAAGACTTCGTCGATAATCTCCCTACTGACACCCTTTTGTTGTAGTTCAGCACTAAGTTTACGCTTACTAATTGGTTTGCTATTTATTCTTGCTTTAAGCCAAAAGTTAGCAAATTTTTTATCGTCAAGATATCCTTTTTCTGACAGTCTACCTAGCACTCTATCCGTTAATTCTTCTTCCCATTTTTTACGTCTTGCATAGTCATGCATCTCTCGAAAACTTCGAGGTCGTCTAAGTATTAGTTCAAGAGCGCGAGCATAACTTTTTCCAAACTCGCTTTCACCCTTAAGCTCATCGAGTTTTTCGTCACTAATCTCTAAGCCAATATTTAATTTTTGCTGCAGTAGTTGATTTTCATCTAACGAAAAACTGTACTTTTCATCTACGAAAATATTGTACCTACCAGCGGTTTTTACTGCTGGCTGTATTTTTGTTATTTTCATATAACCAAAACTAAGTTACTATTCTTCTTCGGCGGCAACTTTTTCGCGAACTTTTTTCTCTATTTCGCTCAAAACTTTTGGATTTTCCTGAAGGTATTTTTTAGTTGCTTCACGACCTTGGCCAATTTTAGCGTCTTTGTAGTCAAACCATGCACCAGCTTTGCCGACGATTTCATTTTCAACAGCTAGATCAAGTACGTCACCAGATTTAGAAATACCTTGGTTGTACATTATGTCGAACTCTGCAATACGGAAAGGCGGTGCTACCTTATTTTTCACCACTTTGACCTTAGTGCGATTACCAATAATCTCCTCGCCTATCTTTATTTGACCTATACGACGAATATCCAAACGAACACTAGAGTAAAACTTCAAAGCATTTCCACCTGTAGTTGTCTCTGGGTTACCGAACATCACACCAATTTTCATACGAATTTGATTGATGAAAATAACAGTTGCTTTAGACTTACTTATAATTCCGGTAAGTTTTCGTAGTGCTTGACTCATAAGACGTGCTTGAAGACCCATGTGAGAATCTCCCATGTCGCCATCTATTTCAGCTTGTGGAACAAGTGCAGCAACGCTGTCGACTACTATCAAATCAACTGCGTTTGAACGAACAAGTGTTTCGGCAATTTCTAGAGCTTGTTCACCATTGTCAGGTTGCGAAACAAGTAAGTTGTCTGTATCAACACCTAATCGCTTAGCGTAGGCAGGATCAAGAGCATGCTCAGCATCGATAAATGCTGCAGTGCCCCCTTGTTTTTGGATTTCGGCAATAGCATGTAGAGTTAGGGTAGTTTTACCTGAGCTTTCAGGTCCATAAATTTCAATAATACGGCCTTTTGGATATCCACCACCAAGAGCTAGGTCTAGGCTCAGACTTCCGGCTGGAATAAGTTCAACATTGGCTTTGTGACCTTCGCCAAGTTTCATTATAGAACCGTCACCAAATTGCTTTGTAATTTGATCTACTGCCAGTCCAAGAGCTTTAAGTTTTCCCTCGTCAACTTTTTGTGTTGTTTTGCTTTCAGTTTTTTTAGCCTTATCTGCCATATTTTCTCCCTATATTTATACTCTTAATTATACTATACTAAGAGCAATGAAACGAGCGTCCGGCTTCACGGTTATAGAACTACTATCATGCCTTGTACTTTTATGTATAATTGGCGGTCTTGTGGTTTTACAGAAAAATAATCTTGATGCTTCACAGCGTGATCGTGATCGAAAAAGTGCTGTTAATGCGATATATTATGGCCTTAAGGAAGGGTATCAGATAGATCACAAATCTTACCCAGTAAACATAGATAGTAAAATGCTACCTTATGTAGATCCTGCGTCTTTTGAGCAAATAGGTGACAATCCTCTGTACAAAATTCATTATCGAGGGCTTGATTGTGAATCTGATGTTTGTAAAAAGTTTGAAATTAATGTCAAACTTGAAAAAGAAGCAGACTACAAAAAACTAAGCGACTAACCTTCTACTGGTCGTCCGTTTTTGAAAGATTCAACAGCGTTATTTAGTAGATCAATTTGTTTTTTAGGGTTTGATACCCAGCTAAACCTATAGGTAGTTTCATCGCCTTGCGTTGAAAGCCGTATTGAGCCATAGCCAAAAAGCGACTGCAATACTCCAACCTGTCTAAAGCTTGCATCTTCGATGTTGTCGAGGCTAACGGTTTGATTGTTTTGAGCAAACAGTGAATTTTGGATATGTTGAATAACACTTTCATTTGTCAGGTAAAATCTATTCGACTGATATACTATCGTCGCAACCGAGCCGATCAAAAAAACAAATATCAAAAGTGCAATCAAAATCATTGAACCAAACACAACTCCCTGATGGTTTAAGTCAAAAGGACCTGTGCGAAATGCAACAGGAACTGACAAAATAGCAATTGATACAATAGCAACGCCGCCCCAAATAGAAAGAAGTCCCAATGGGTGACGTTTCACAGCACTTATAACATACTCGCCTTCGCTCAAATTTAAGTTGGGATATTTCTTTTTAGAAAGATTGTGCCTGCGTAACACTTCATCAGAAATTTCTACCGTTTCGGTGGTCGGCCCTTTTACAACTTGTACTTTTTGAAGCGTAGGTTCAGCTTGTGGTTGAGGTTGAGGGCGATAATACAGTGGCCTTCCTTCGGTATCGTAGGCTACTGGTTTTTCAAAGTCTTGTTCTGGATTCATATCAAAATTATAGCAGTTTTGTCTGCTTATCCTTGTCTTTTGGTATCTGTTTGTTTAAATGTTTGTAGGCTTTTGGTGTTACTTTCCTACCTCTTGGTGTGCGCTCGAGTAAGCCAATTTGCAGTAAGTAAGGTTCTATAAAGTCTTCAATTGTACCGCGCTCTTCACTCGTGAGTGCTGCGAGTGTTTCAACGCCAACTGGACCACCATTGTGGTTTTCTATGATAGCATCGAGCAGCATTCTATCTACTGGATCGAGGCCAAGCTCGTCTATTTCCAAAAGGTCTAGTGCCTTATGACTTATAGTCGTGTCTATTATTCCATCACCATTTACGTCAGCATAGTCACGCACTCGTTTTAATATGCGGTTTGCTATTCTAGGAGTCAAACGAGCACGTTGAGCCAATAAATCAGAGCCTTTTTGATCAATTTTAATATCTAATATGCCAGCCGTGCGCTGCATAACCTTGGCTATTTCTTCAGGTGTATAAAATTCCAAACGATGTATATGACCAAACCTATCGCGCAGTGGTGCGGCTAACGCTCCGGTTTTTGTAGTTGCTCCAATCAGCGTAAACTTAGGAACATCCAGTCGTAAGCTCTTAGCACTTGGACCTTTACCGAGCATGATATCTAGCTTGAAATCTTCCATAGCACTGTATAAAACCTCTTCTACGCTCCGATGTAAACGGTGTATTTCATCGATGAAAAGTATGTCGCCGTCTTGAAGGCTTGTAAGTAAACTCGCCAAATCCCCTGCTCGTTCAATCGCAGGGCCAGATGTGATTCGTATTTGAGCGCCCATTTCGTTCGCAATAACAGAGGCCATTGTGGTTTTACCTAGACCCGGTGGACCGTACAACAATATATGATCCAGCGGTTCACCACGTTTTTTAGCAGCAGTAATAGCAAGTTTGAGATTTTTCTTTAGACGATCTTGACCAACATAGTTTGTAAAATCATGTGGACGTAATTTTACTTCAAACTCTTCCTGAATATCGTCGTCATTTGCTGCGGTATTTATAATTCTTTCAACTGCCATACTAGCCTCTCAATGCCTGCTTTATTCTATCTTCAAGTGGTAATTCTTTATCGACTTTACTGAGTGCCGTCATTGCATCTGCTTCACTGTACCCTAGAGCTACTAGGGCCTGTGCTGCTTCATCGTTTTGATGTATGCCAGAACGTCCAACAATGTCTTCGGCATTACCGCCAACAACTTGCCCAACCTTATCTCTTAGTTCAACAACTATCTGCTCAGCCGCTCGTTTACCTACACCTTTTGCTGTCTGTAATCTTTTTACATCACCATTTGCTATTGCGGCGCGTACTTCGTCACCGTTACCAATATCTAAAATAGCTAGGGCAACTTTCGGCCCAACATTTTTTACCCCGAGTAACTGTTCGAATAGTTTTTTAGTCGACAAATCAGTAAAGCCAAAAAGATCATGCGATTGTTCACGAATATGTTCATACACATATAATTTAAAATCTTTATCAACTGTTAATTTCCCGTAATCTTGAGCGCATACCAAAAGACCATAGCCAACACCTGCAACTTCAAGTACAACTAATTCTTCAAGCTTTTCGCTCACACGGCCATAAAGTGTCGCAATCATGTATTTATTATCTCATACTTTGCGCATGAGTTAGAGCTGCAGCTAACGCATCGGCTGCATCGTCTGGTTTTGGTATATGCTTTAGTTTAAGTAACACTCGAACCATCTCCTGAACCTGCTTTTTATCTGCTTTGCCGTAGCTGGTAATCGCCATTTTTATCTCTAGTGGAGTGTATTCGTGTATAGTGAGCCCTGCTTTTTTGCCAGCTAGCATTGCAACGCCTCGAGCATGACTTACACTCATAGCTGTTGTGACATTTCGGGCAAAAAATAACTTTTCAATAGACATCATATGAGGTTTTGTATCGGCAATAATATCTTTTAAGCTATCGTGAATTTCAACCAATCGTTCGTCGAGCGGAGTGTGGGCTGGAGTAGTAATAACACCAGCATCAAGCAGTACAACTTCATCTCCCTTTATTTCTATAACCCCAAACCCCAATATACCCGTACCTGGATCTATACCAATGATCCTCATTTTGCTCGACCCACCAATTCTAATATTTTTTCATGAATAATGCCGTTGCTCATCAGTGCTCCGTTAAGTTTTCTATCGTAGCGCTGTTCATTGCCATCAATATCCGTTACTTTGCCGCCAGCTTCTTCAATAATTAATTTCACCGCAGCAATGTCATGAGCCGTATGATACATAAATACCCTTCCTTCAATTGAACCATCTGCTATCAAGCAGCCGTGGTAGACAATTCCTGGAGAGCTATTGATGTATATCTTTTGAGCCGAAAGCTCTTCAACAAGCTCTTTGTCCCTGAAAGGATCTTTACCACCACTACTTTGGGCAATATGTACGTGTTCACCCCAGTCTTTAGAAGAAACATGTATAGGTTGGTCATTGCGGAATGCACCCTCACCAATAACTGCGCTGTACAGCTCGTCCACCCACGGATTATATGCAACTGCTGCCTTCACTACGCCGTCCACAACAAATGCTAAAGAGAATGCAGACGTAGGTATATGCAAAATATATCCTACAGTGCCATCTATAGGGTCACATACCCACAGCTTTTCTCTATCTTCATTCCAACTCTCCTCTTCACCAAGTACGCCGCAGTCTGAAAATTCTGCTTTTACTCTTTCTATCAGCAAATCATTGACGGCCTTGTCGGCAATAGTTACTGGAGTTGAGTCACTTTTTATTTCGACACCTTGGTCTATGCGGTAATATTTCTTCATTATCTTACCGGCTTCTGCTGCCATGTTTTTGGCAAATTCTATTTCTTTTTGATAATCCATTACTTACTATTTTAAGCGTCAGGTGGGTTTTTGCCTAATAATGCCTTAAACTTCTGTAGTCCTGACGATATTTCACTCCGCCATTCAGCCACACCATAGCCTACAAGGCCTACCCCGGCTGTACCTGCCAAAAACCACCCACCTTTATCAGCTGCAACTGTACTTTCAATATCTTTGACTTCACTAGCAGCAATTGCGTCCGCTGTCTTTTTACGACATCTATTAGTCTCTATGTTTCGCTCTTGGTTTGGTGCGCATGGTTTTAAGGCACTTGCTAAAGTTGCATTGTTTCGACAGCGATTTGTCTCGGGATTTCTCGTTTGCCCTGGCTTACATGCAGCTAGACCTGAATCGCTTGAAAAAATTGATCTACACCTGTTGGTCTCAGGGTTTCTTATTTGATCTATCGCACATGGCTTTGGGCCTGCATCGGTCTCTATAGTTTTACATCTATTTGTTTCTGGATTACGATACTTTCCTTCTGGACAAGCGGCTACACCTTCACCCTCTTCAGCTCCAACTCCTGGCACAACACTCATCGCATTTATCTTCGCTGCTGTTTGTTGGTTTGTATACTGCCAAGAATCGTCAAAAAGCGCCCAGGACTGATCATCCTTAGGGTCTTGATAGGTGGCTGTTTCATCAACCGTTTGACCATCGGGCGTTAGTAATTTTACCGAAGCAGATGTATTCGGCAATGTCATTGTTGTTTGTGCATCTGACAAACTTGCAAAGCTATTGGGCGCTAATACGAAACTTGGTAATACGAAATTTTTACTGTAGCTCGGCCCCAATTGCAATAAATACCCGACAAGATCTACTTGATAATTTGTAGGATTATATATTTCAATAAACTCATTACCGGTGTCTGAACCACTAACATTCGGTAGTAGTTCGGTTAATTTTAAGCCAATAATCTTGCAATCAATCCCGTCTCTGTAATAACCGTTTAGCAAAACTTTTTGCAACCCTGCAATATTGTCACAAATATCTTCATAACAATTTCCGTCAGTATCCTTCATGTAGCCAACGGGAACTGTAATATCCAAAACAGGCGTATTTGGACATACATCAACCGGTATAGCTTCCTCGTATACACTCCCCTGTTCATATGTTGTTATGGGAAACTGTGTGAAATCAATTGAGTTGTTGTCTGTGTCTTGCTTAGTTATTGCGCCAATACGTTGGATACTTCTATTGTCTACGTTATTGGGCGTAAAGAGAGCTGGAGAGGCTTCTGGGTTTATCGACGAACCATAACCAACTCTATCAATCTCGAAACCATTTTTATTAATTATGCGAAGCGTACCACCGGTACTACTCCCTGAAAGTATTCCACCAACAAAATTAACATCTGTGTGATATCCGGTAGCCCTCTTATTTACAAATTCATTTGATGCCAATACTGCACTGCTTTTACCAGGTAAAATTAATCTTACGTTACTATTAGAAGACACTAAGCAACCAATAATACTCGGGTTTAAGAAATCAGACTTACTATATACTGCATATTGAAGACACCAATTTGTGACGTCTACAGCCTCGTCGCTATTATTATATACTGCTACATACTCTTCTGCGGTAGTGCCCGTACCACTTCCACCCATTTGCACTTCTGAGATAACAAGGTTATCAGAACTTGCATATGTATTTTGTGAAAATAAAATAGCATTTATAAATACAAAAAGGAATAATCCCACGCCGAGAAAGAGCTTATGCATAGCATAAATTTTATCACAAGAATATTACTTTTTGTCCCTGAAATCTCTGTATTTACACTCAGTCATAGTGATGCAAAATGTTTCAAAAGCACCTTCTTTTATTTTGGTCACAGGCGCAGCTGCGGTAGTACTGCCATACTTACGAGGACGGGTAATTTCGTTGTACACATAATTTTTTACTTCAGGATCGTCTACCAAATCACTCGTACCTTTTATTTGAGCTGTACTCATTTTATCTTTATCGTAAATTGTTAGCGCAACGACGCAGCGTCGCATCAAATTGCGTGACTTTGCTGTACTCGACTTTGTCGTGAAATATATACGATTATCTTTATCGACTATGTAGTGTATAGGCGCAGCATCAATCTCTTTCTCCTTGTTGATAGTCGAAAGAACTGCTGTGTCGTGAGTGCGCAAAAACTTCGTAGCTTTTTCACTTATTTTTACTGGTGCAGGTTGACGGATTTTGCTTACCACAGCAGTTGTCTTGTCTGCGCTTCTAGGTTTTTCAACTACATTAGACTCTATATACAGCTTCATTTGCCTTGCACATTTTCTATTAACATTCCGGAATCTGTATTCTTTATTTGCCGTATGTATAATTACAGAGCTAAAAAACATAGCATTATTAACATTAATACCCAATATTGCTCCGTACCCAAACTCATCTATATCAGTAAAAAGCGGCTTCTTATCTATAAAAATCATACGCCTGTCTGTAGCCACCATCATTCCTGAGCTACTTTGAACACCCTTGCCATCGCCGTACAAGCCGTATACTACGGCCTTTATGTGTTCATCCTCCTCTATTAGTACGTGTAAATACCTGGCTTCTTGCTTTAGCAGACCATAACTCGTTACCTTAGCGGCTTTCAGTTCTTTTTTGATTTGATTACTACTCGCGTAGGCCATAATATTCCTCTTCTCACCTCTATTATCTCACACTTTAAAGAATTAAATCAGGTGATCCCAAGGAGAAGAACGCTAGATTACATAACAATTCGCTTCGCTTCTTGTTCAGCAATCAGCTAAATACTGTCAAATTACAAATTATGACAGTATTCGCACCCATAACGGAGTTCAGATTTTCTACGAAAATCTACCACGCAAAAACCCGATTACTAGAATCGGGTGTCTGCGTGGTGATCCCAAGGAGAATCGAACTCCTATTGCCAGGATGAAAACCTGGTGTCCTAACCATTAGACGATGGGACCATAAATGGTAACGTTGATGTATTGTAACAGATTAGAGCTATAAAATAAAATGGCTAAAAGTATAAATCGCGGTAGAGCGTTTTGCTTACGAGCATGAAGGCTCAAACAAAACACCCTACCGCGAGGTTTACCTGACTACGAACACAGGAACTGGTCGACCGGCAGGTCGACGTTTGATTGTGCGAGGCGGCTTGCTCATAGGAGCCGGCCGTCTGCGCTCGTTCAGTGTCGTCGAACTCATTGACCACTCAGTCTCACCAGGCCACCTGAAGATCTCCTCGTTTTCCAGAAAATCTTCAAACACCTGATGTATGAGCCTTGTCAGCTCACGACGATTCATACGGAAGAGCCCTTCACTCCTCAGAAGCCTACGAAAATTTCGATCGTGCATGAGCGCTTTTGCATTGCAATCGCGCGCTTCCAAAGAACCTTTCTTGAACTTGAATTGCTTGACCCAGCAACTTCGAACAGCAACGTACTCACTGCTCAACTCTCCGTCGTCGTTGTGAAAACAGTCAGCTTTAGCCATGGGCATCGACACCTTGTCAGGTATATGTAGAAATGAACAAGCAACTGTGAGAATTTGGTCTCATCGTGTACGTAACCACCTTGGTCACACACCTAAGCTTACGCTCATTATTACCCTATCTATAAAGTTTGTCAATAATGTTTTCAAGTTTTACAATAGTATTGACAAAAAGAGTATTTTGGTGTAGTATTAGACACAGATAAAATAACAAAACAAAAAATGCAAGGAACGAACAAATGAGCGAACAAACTCCACAACTTTCACCAGAAGCAGCACGAGATGTTGATAATGCTTTTGACCCTGAGCACCGCAAGGCACAGGCTGAATGGGATACATACTTAGATTCACGCCCCGAAGAAGTAGATGGCAAAGTAAAAAACCCAGACACTGGTAAAAAAATCAAAGATACTGATAAGTACTTTGATAAAAAGCGCGAGAAGCACGCTAATGACTCAAACAGAGCATATGAAAGTATGACTCCCTATGAATTAACAAATAAAATTGCAGAAGCTAAATTCAATGGTGACAAAACTACTGAACAAAGCTTGTACGATGCATTGTTAGACAATATTGAAAAACAAGAAGGTGACGCTAATCCAGACAGAGACTTGTTCGCAGAATACGATCACCGTATCGATGTAGCTTTTCAACGTCTTCACGAAAAAGAACAAGCAAAGCAAGCTGAAAATCTTGAAGATAGTTCTGAACTAAGTGAGGAAGACGCAGAAGCTGAAGCAGCAAGAGCTGCAATTCTAGACCGTGATCACATTGCTGAACTTCGTAGAGAGATTGAAGGCGACGAAGATGAGAGCGGAAATGAAGATGAAACTCCTGCAGACCCAGAAACTCCTGGAAATAACGGAAACGGTGAAGATGAAAATACTCCAGGTACTGAAATCATCCTCTACGAACCAATGCCAGAAGATGAAGCTGAGCGCCCGGGATGGTTCCGACGAAACCGAAGACGACTCTTAGGAGTTGCTGCTGCTGGAGCTGCACTAGCAATTGGCGTAGGAGCTGGTTGGCTAGCACTTGGCGGAGACAAAGACAACAAAAAAGTTGGCGGAGATGACAATACTGAACAGCCTAACAAATCTAACCCTAATGAATTCAAAACCAACGATAGCTTTTCTCACCCCGACTTCAAAACTGGTCCTGGTTTCGAACTTGGCGAATCTGCTCCCGAAGCAATCGACCAATTGCAGCAAAACTTCAAACACCACCCTGTACTGCTTGCCGAAGCTGTATACGCATACCAAAACGGTATAAGCGTCGACAAAGCCCGTTCACACGTAGACGACATCAACAAAATGGCAAAAAGCTTCATTGTTGACGGTCACTTGACTGCTGAAGGTCAAGACTGGGCAACCAAACTTGGTAAATCTCTCGACAACGGTAGTGCTCACTGGGTTACTCAAGACGAGATGAAACACTCTACTTGGTTCAATAGTGGTATTGAAGAAAAAGGTCAATTCGACAAATTCACTATCAATGACGAAGCAGGCTTTAACGCAAAGAAAATCCTACGCATCACACTAGGTAACGGTAAAGTTATTTACCTCAAATACAACTGTGAGAACTTCCTATGGTACCAAGACAACAGCGAAACACAGCCGAGCGGCGGTAGCTCAATCACTACGGAAAGAGGTTCTACTAAAGTGGACTTGGGTGGACGCATCAAATTTAACCCAAATGGTTGGGATAACCCAAACACACCTGAAGAAAAACCTCCTAAAAAAGTACACACTCCAAAAAGCAATGTAAAAGTTGACCAAGAAGGTACAGCCAACACTGGTGGCGTTGAAGCTACTGGTCCTGGCCCCGAAACACAACAGCAAAATGCTGGCGGTCAAACAGGTGACCAAGCCAACGAACAAACTGGTGGTGGCTCACAAGGCAGCACAAAACCAGCCGAAGGCGCAGATCAAGGCCCTAAACCAACAGGTGGTACAGGTCAAAACGCTGGTGGCGAAACAAACTCAGGCTCAGTCGGCGAATAAATTAAAACAAAAAAATAAATAGGAAAAAGTCATGAACAAACAAAATATCAACAAAACACTACGAAGCCTACGAAACGTTTCACAGTATGCTCCCCACCGCTTGTACGCACTGCTACTTATCGGTCTTGGAGTTGTCGGAATAGGTTTAGTAAGCTTGGCTTACGGACCAAACCGAGCAACTTTCACAGCAGCTAACCCTGCAGAGTACGTTACATTTAACTCAATTACCGATGCCCCTGGCTTTGGTGACGAGCGTAACTTCACATGGGCACGTCCTGTAGATGCTCCTGCAAGTTCATGGCAAACAGACGAACTAAACGTTGCTGACGGACAAGAATATTATATTCGTGTTCGTGTACACAACAACGCAGCGGCCGACTTAAACTTACATGCTACAAATACTCGTGTTTCAGCAAGTGTACCTACAAACATCAGTAACTCTATCAATGTTCAGGCTACTGTATCTGCCGATAACGCCAACCCTCAACAGGTTTGGGATGACGTAGTACTTAAAAGCAGCGAAAAATTCAGTGTAGGTTACGTACCTGGTTCTGCACACTACTACAACGCCCTAAACACAGTTGACGGCTTCCCTATCGCCGACTCTGTCTTCACAAATGGTGGTGCACAAGTTGGATATGGATCTATGAACGGTGACATACCTGGCTGTAACGATTTTGCCGGTGCACTGATGTTCAAGGTAAAAGTATTTAGCGAAAAAACACCACAATTTACAGTTGAGAAAAAAGTTCGAAAACACGGCGATACTGACTGGTCAAAATCTATCACAGCAAAACCTGGCGAAAAAGTTGACTACCAAATTGGCTACGTAAACGCTGGTCAAACACAACAAAACAACGTTATAGCAAAAGACACACTTCCTGAAAAAGTAACATACGAAAATGGTACTACTACTCTTAAGAACGCTCTTCACCCAACAGGAAACGGTGTGACACTTGGTGACGATGTTATAGGAGCTGGTCTAAACATTGGTAACTACACTCCACAAAGTAATGCCTATGTACGATTTACTGCCACTCTTCCTCAAGAAAAAGATCTACAGTGTGGTAACAACTTACTACGAAACACAGGTTTCATGTACACCGATAATGGCTCAAAGCAAGATACAGCTGATGTTACAGTTAACAAAACTTGTGACAACAAAGCGAGCTATAGTTGTGACGCCCTACAAGCTACTAAGATAAGCCAGCTTGAATACAACTTCAACGTTAATCTATCGCAAGAAAAAGCTACTGCAAAAGAAGTAACTGTAGACTTTGGTGACGGACAAAACGCCGTGCGTACGGTTGATACACTTCCAGTAAGTCACATCTACGCTAAGCCTGGTCAGTACACCGTAACTGCAAAAGCAAGCTTCGAAGTAGATGGTAAGACGGTTAAAGATGTAACAAGTGACGCATGTAAGACCGTAATAGATACAGAGGTTACCCCTACTGCTACTACAGGTGGTAGCACAGCTACACCAGAGGCAATCGCCTCAACCGGTCCTGCAGAAGTATTTGGCGGAATCCTCGGTGTTAGTGCCTTGGGTATCGGTATCCAACAATGGTTTGCTAGCCGACGCGCAGTTGCCGAAGCTTTGCACCACCAATAAATTAGATCATTAGCCGACAACTCCCCTCCACGCTCAGAGGGGAGTTTTTTTGTAGACTGTTATAATTGCCAATATGCCAAATATATATAGACGAAGACGTTTTGGTGTCGCATTTTTACTCGCAGCAGTTGTTTTTATTTTTGGTATATATAGCCAAATAGTTGAAAGCCAGCAAGCTGCGAAGCAAAATAAACACACACAAACTGTGAAGGTTTTGAGTAGTCCGGCACTAGACGTACTCGATACTTTAGATATAAAAGGTCGTGCGCCTAAAACTGGCTACACTCGTGCAATGTTCGGTGATGGTTGGCGTAAGAATGGCCAATGCGATACTAGAAATGATATTCTCGCACGCGACATGACAAATGTCGTTACAGAAAACTGTAAAGTACATAGTGGAGTATTGGACGACCCGTATACCGGTAAAAAAATATACTTTAACCGTGGACCCGACACAAGTGACGACGTGCAAATAGATCACGTTGTGGCACTGAGTGACGCTTGGCAAAAAGGTGCTCAGCAACTTGAAGCGTCAACTCGTGAAGATTTAGCAAACGACCCGCTAGAACTTTTGGCTGTCGATGGCCCTGCAAATCAGCAAAAAAGTGATGGCGACGGGGCAACTTGGCTACCGTCAAATAAATCGTACCGATGTCGCTATGTTGCAAGGCAAATTGCAGTAAAGCAAAAATATAATTTATGGGTGACAAGTGCAGAATATAGTGCGATGAAAAATGTGCTGGCTCTTTGTCCAGACCAAGTACTACCCGTTACTCAACAGTAACGCTTTTTGCGAGGTTACGAGGTTGGTCAATATCTGAACCTTTTTCTACTGCCAAGTAATATGCAAATAGCTGCAATACAACATTAAACAGTAACGGCGTGAATAATTTTAAATCTGACTTAATTCTAACTACATTTTCTGCGTCAATATCTTTATGAGAGTCAGTCACGACAAATGCATGTGCACCACGAGCATTGATTTCTATTATATTGCTCAGTGTTTTTTCATATAACCAGTTGTCAGCAAGTAGTGCAACTTCAAAAAAACGATCATCAATCAGTGCTATTGGGCCGTGCTTAAGCTCCCCTGCTGGATAACCTTCAGCCTGTATATAGGAAATTTCTTTAAGTTTCAAAGCGCCTTCTAGTGCTATTGGAAATGCGGTGTCTCTTCCGATATACACTGCATGTTCGTACTTTGCGTATTGTTTAGCAATTTTTGCTACTTCTATATCGTGATTTTTTATAACATGTTCGATTTCTTCAGGCAGTTGGTCGAGCTCTTGTATGTATTTGTGTAGCTCACTTGCACCAACGCCTTTTGCCTGCGCAACCGTAAGGCCAAAAAGTATCATGGCCACAACTTGTGATGTAAATGCTTTTGTAGATGCAACTGAGATTTCAGCACCAACGTGCAGGTAAATACCACCGTCTACTTCGCGCGCAATTGTTGAGCCGACTGCATTGACGACGCCTAAACAATACACCCCACGACGCTTCAGTTCTTTCAGACAAGCGAGTGTATCTGCAGTTTCACCGGATTGCGATACAAATATTGCTATCGAACCTTCAGGCACATTAAACGATCTATACCTATACTCAGATGCCACAACCACTTGTATGTTGATATCGTCACTAAATTGCTCAATATAGTAGCTTGCAAGTAGGCCTGCATAGTGAGCAGTCCCACAGCCTACGATTATTATGTTCTTTATATTCCTCAGTTGTTGGTCAGTCATATTTGGACCGCCAAGCTTTGCTAAACCCTCTTCAACTAACAGTCGTCCGCTTAAGGTCGCTCTTAGCGTGTCGGGCTGTTCGTTGATTTCCTTTATCAAAAAATGGTCGTAACCTTTCTTTTGAATCGTTTGGATATCAAGGTCGAGTTTCTCTATGGTTGCTTCTAGTGTGTTCACCGCAAGATCGTATAGTTGCACGCCGTTTTTGTCACAAACTGCCACTTCATCGTCATTAAGATATATAACTTGTTTTGTGTGAGCCACAAGCGCTGATGCATCACTTGCAATGAAGACTTCATTTTCAGCAACACCAAGTATCAGCGGACTGCCTTTTCTGGCAACAACAATTTCATCTGGATTTTTGACAGACAAAACCGCGATGCCATACGCACCAACAACAGTACTTAGTGCATCTGTCACTGCTTCGAGTAAGTTTTTGTCTTTTTGCCTTTGGTAGGCGGAGTCAATGAGCGCAGCTAAAACTTCGCTATCAGTATCGCTGTTAAATGTATATTTCTGCTTGCTAAGCGCTTGTTTAATATCTTGGTAATTTTCGATTATGCCATTGTGCACTAAAAATATATCGCCAACCTTATGTGGATGGGCGTTTCTTTCAGAAGGCTTTCCGTGCGTTGCCCAGCGTGTGTGCCCAATTCCTATATGATCATTTTTTTGATGGTGGCTGACAAGCTTGTCGAGATTAGCTACTTTGCCTTTTTCTCGCACAAGTGTAGAGTCGCCGTCTTTATCTATGGTGACGATACCCGAAGAATCATAGCCTCTATATTCTAAACGCCTTAAACCCCCAAGAAGTATTGGTTGAGCTTTTTTGTCGCCTATGTATCCGACTATTCCGCACATATTTACACTATAGCCTAAAGTTTGATAAGAGTTTCAATAATAAGTGCCGTTTCTTCCCACTTATCAACGGCAATAGTATCAATTCCCATGACCTTTACAGGGTAATCATTGCCGCCCTCTTCAAGCTTGTCGCCTATAAATAAAATGTCATCTTTTGATATTCCCATTTCAGCAATAAGCTTATTCATCCCATAGGCTTTATCTATACCTGGACGAGTTATGTCAATTGACGTAGAACCGCCAAGTCGCACTTCGAGCTCTGGCGCTTGAGTAGCAACACGATCACGAAATTCTTTTTTTGTTTCAGCATTTTCTTCTGCCCATTTATACTTTTCTTCTGGCGGCGCTAGTTGGCCCAGTGCAGAATAAGTAATCTGGCTGCCTCTGTCTTCAATAATCGGACCCCATGTTTTGTCTCGCCAAACACCAAGTTCTTTTGCTACTTTTTCAAGCACATCTATAACGTGTTGTTTTTGTTTATCGCTAAGATCCTCTGCATACTGCAGTTTCCATGTGTCCTCTATTTCATCATATCGGTAATAACGAGTGCCACATGTTGGCATAAGGTGAAGTTTTCGTAGGTGCAAATGGTTAGCTTCGAGTCTTTCTAGTACCTGTGTTTTAAACTGACCATACTTACCGCCGGAGATAATACAGACTTCATACTTCTCAAGCAGACGAGTAAACAATTCGCTCATTTGGTCGCTCATTGGAGATTTGGTTATAGCAAGTGTATCGTCGAGATCAAAAGCGATTAGTTTTTTGGTCATATATGTTATTCCTTTATTTTTGCAACAACGTCTTTTACTTTTTGAGAAAGATCTTTTCGCACAACAAGCACGCCATTTTTTGTATTGATAACTGCCACGTTGTCGAGTCCTACGACCGCTACGGGTTTATCGTCTTCGCTTCGTACGTATACATTGTGACTGTCGATTAGTATGTTGTTTTCGCCAACTGAACTATTGTCATCTGTGTCTTGTGGGCTAACTTTGTGAACGTCATCAAATGATCCGACATCCATCCAGTCAAACGAGCCTGGTACTACCATGAGGTCAGGGACGTTTTCTATAAGTGCAGTATCGATAGCTTCATCTTGATAGTCTAGGTAAATAGCATTGGCTTCATCGATAGATGTTGTACTGGCTAAGCGATCAAGCTGCTCCGTCCAGTGACTGTCTGAATGTTGTTTGATACTGGCTTTAAACACTTTGTATGGAGCGACAAAATAACCGGCGTTCCACAAATAGTCGCCTGTCGCTATATACTTCTGGGCTGTTTCACGATCTGGTTTTTCTTTAAACGCTTCGACGCTATGAAGAAATGACTCGTCTTCGACAGGTCCGTCTTTTTTGATGTATCCAAATTTAATACTAGGATTGTCTGGCTCTATTCCAACAAGGCTAATTCGTTGGTATTTTTCAGACATTTTTGCCGCAAAGCGAAAAGTATCAACAAAACCTTCTGTGTCACGAATATGTTGGTCTGCCCATATACTTGCGATCGGCTCGTCTTCACCATGAACTTTTGAAATAATTTGAAGAGCGTTTGTAATACAAGGCATCGTACCTCGTCTGGCGGGCTCAATAATAACTCTGTCTTTTGATAGCTCAGGAAGCTGCTCAATGACATGGTCTGAATGACTAGCTTCTGTTGAAACATAGATTTTATCTACTGTGGTAATTTTTTTCACTCGTTCAAATGTATTTTGTAAAAGCGATCGGTCTCCTACAACCGTGAGTAAATGTTTTGGATATTCTGGTACAGACAATGGCCAAAGGCGAGTTCCTGAACCACCAGCTACGATAAGGACAATCAAGAAGCTATCTCCTCTCTAAAATATTTAATTGTTGGTATAAGGCCTTTCTTTAAGGCAATTTTTGGCTCCCAATCGAGTTGCTTCTTTGCAAGATCAATGTTTGGTTGACGTTGCTTTGGATCATCAAGCGGGAGGTCTTTGTATATAATTTTACTTTTACTTTCGGGTATAAGCTCCAATATAACTTCGGCAAGTTCTTTTATAGTAAATTCATCGGGATTACCGATGTTGACTGGGCCAACAAAATCTTTATTGTTGTTCATCATTTTTACCATACCATCGACTAAATCATCGACATATTGGAAACTTCTGGTTTGAGAGCCATCACCGTAAATAGTAATGTCTTCATTTCTGAGAGCTTGTACAATAAAGTTTGATACAACTCGACCATCTTCGGGATTCATATTCGGGCCGTACGTATTGAATATTCTTACTACTCTAATATCTAGCTTCGTTTGACGGTGATAGTCAAAAAATAATGTTTCAGCACATCGCTTACCTTCGTCGTAGCACGAACGAATGCCAATTGGGTTAACACGTCCCCAATATTCTTCTGTTTGCGGGTGGACTTCTGGATCTCCGTACACCTCACTAGTAGATGCTTGAAGTATACGAACTTTCAGGCGCTTGGCTAGCCCTAGCATATTAATCGCACCGTGGACACTAGTTTTTGTGGTTTGTATTGGGTCGAATTGATAGTGAATTGGTGAAGCTGGACACGCAAGATTGTATATTTCATCAACTTCAACAAAAAGTGGTGAGGTTACATCATGTCTTAGTATTTCAAAGTTTTTATTGTCGAGAAGTGTGTGTATGTTTTTTCGACGCCCTGTGAAGAAATTGTCTACGCAAAGAACTTCATGACCCTCGTCGAGAAGTTTTTTAGATAAATGCGAACCGATAAATCCGGCTCCCCCTGTTATTAGTATTCTTTTATTGGCCATTTTTATATCCTCTTCCGACGCTTTCATAGTGATACTTACGTTTTTGTAATTCTTGTTGGCTGTATAGATTACGACCATCGAATATGACTCTAGCTTTGAGACTACTATCTAGTATATCAAAATCTGCGTCTTTAAATTGCTTCCATTCTGTTGCAATTATTAGTGCGTCTGCATTTTTGAGGGCTTCATACATAGTATCGACAAGTCTCAGGCTCTCAATATTCAGTTTTGCTACATTTTGCATAGCCTCAGGATCAAACGCCTGTATACGAGCACCGGCTCGAGTAAGTTCATCAATAATATCGAGGGCAGGGGCTTCTCTGATATCATCAGTATCTGGTTTAAATGCTAGACCCCAAAGAGCAAACGTTTTACCCACTACGTCGTCACCATAATATTTTTTTATTTTTGTTACTATGGTTTTCTTTTGGGCATTGTTAACATTTGTAACAGCTTCGAGTATTTTAAAATCGTAGTCATTTTCACGAGCCGTTTCATGCAAGGCTAAGACATCTTTTGGAAAACAACTGCCACCGTAGCCTATGCCAGAATACAAAAACTTATCGCCTATTCTTGGGTCGGAACCAATTCCGGCACGAATCGCATCGACATCTGCTCCTACCTTTTCAGATAGATTGGCTATTTCGTTCATAAAGCTAATTTTGGTTGCTAGAAAGGCGTTGGCGGCGTACTTCGTCATTTCAGAAGACCGTTGATCCATATGTATTATTTGTGAATTGTTCTGAACAAATGGCTTGTACAACTGATCCATAATTTCACGAGCTTTTTTTGATTCTGTACCTATAACAACTCTATCTGGATTCATAAAGTCACTGACGGCAAACCCCTCTTTTAAGAATTCTGGGTTAGAAACAACATCAAATTCACCATCGTAAGTTTTTTTAATTTCTTTATGCACTTTTTCGGCTGTGCCTACTGGTACAGTACTTTTATTGACTATTATTTTGTAACTATCCATCAACTTTCCGAGATTTTCAGCGACTCCTAAAACAAATGAAAGATCGGCAGAGCCGTCTGCTCCGGGCGGAGTCGGCAGTGCAAGAAATATGACTTCTGCATCTTTTATGCTGGCCTCAAGATTTGTACTAAACGATAAGTTTTTATTTTCTATATTTTTTTGAAATATTTCTTCGAGTCCTGGCTCAAAGATGGGTATAGACCCTTTTTTCATTCGTTCTACTTTGTTTTTGTCTATATCAACACATATAACCTTATTGCCTGACTCAGCAAAACAAGTACCGCTAACCAATCCTACATACCCTGTTCCAATAACCGCAATATTCACAATATTACTTTTTTAAATCCGTTTTCAAATACTTCACAACTCTAAATATAATAACATAATACCGCTAGTTTGACGGTGGGCCAAAAACGCTTATTTTTATTGTAAAACAGGGTACTTTATGCTAAAATACATAGTAGAAACTATAAAAACAAAAAGGTTAACTACATCTAAGGACACGGGTATATGAAACGACTTTCATCAAAGAAATCACTCTCAAAACGACGCAAGCTCATTATTTTACTAGCGTTGATTGTTTTAGTTGGTGCTGGAATTGGAACATATTACTACGCAAAGTACAACCAAGAACAAGCTGAAAAACAGGAAGTTATAGACAGAGACCGTAAAGCCGCCCTTACAGATAAAAGTGCCAAAAAAGATTCTCTAGACAAGACTAAAACTACTTCGAGTGCAGGACTACCCGATAACTCCTCTAGTCTTACCTCAGATCAAGTACCAACTGGCTCATCCCTATCGGTTAATATTACCTCAACCTCACAAACAAATGGCTTTGTAAAAGCTACAGCGAATACCAATGGCGGTGGCACATGTGTTTTCTCTTACCGACCTGCTGATGATGGTATGCCAGTTACAAGACAAGTTGAAGCCAGTGGAAATACATGCTCTGTAAATATTTCTCAAAATGAGTTTGCGTATCTTGGCACATGGACTTTAAAAGTGACCTACTATAACAACGGTACAAAAGCGGAGGCTTCGCAAAATGTCACAATTAACTAACAGATTTGTCGTAGCAGCCGGCATTGTTGTTGGGCTGTTTTCGTTGTTTTTGTTTAGTGATACATCTCAAGCGGTTACGGGCTCGGACTGGAACGCTGGTAATATAATGAGTGACAATGTATTTTTTAACTCTAGTGAAATGTCCACTGTTGAAATACAGAATTTTTTAAATGCTAAAATGCCGACATGTAATACATGGCATGCAAGATCTGGTAGTGCCAATGATTCTGGACCTCCATATACTTGTCTGAAAGACTATCTGGAAAATCCGACAACACATCAAAACAATGGTAGCGCCGGAGGTGGCGGAAGTGTGCCTGGAGGCTGGAATGCTGCACAAATAATTAAACATGCCGCGGATAGCTATGATATAAATCCAAAAGTTTTGATTGTTCTTTTGCAAAAAGAGCAGTCTTTGATTACTGACGATTGGCCATGGGCAATCCAATACAGATCTGCAACTGGTTACGGCTGTCCAGACACCGCACCTTGTGACGCAGAATATTACGGTTTTTACAATCAAGTAATGAAGTCTGCATACCAGTTCACAAGATATGCTGCTAACCCCGGTTCTTATCGTTACAAAGCAAACCAGGTAAATTATATACAGTACAACCTCAACGCAGGTTGTGGTGGCACTAATGTCTTTATAGCCAATCAAACAACTGCAGGACTATATAACTACACGCCATACCAGCCAAATGCATCTGCTTTGGCAAACTTGTATGGCAGTGGAGACGGTTGTGGCGCATACGGAAATAGAAACTTCTGGAGAATGTATAGTGATTGGTTTGGTAGCACCCAAGGCGCACCCTACTCCTGGGAATGGGCTGGTCAGTATGCCTATACAAATTCAAGCAAGTCAACCCAAAGAGATCTTGGCGCTATGCGACTTGGAGAACAGGCTTATGTAAGTGTGCGTGCACGTAACACAGGTACAACTACTTGGACTAATAGCGGGCCAAACCCTGTGCGAATCGGCACTACAAGTCCAGCAAACCGCGATAGCATATTTAGTCCATTTAGCGGATGGCTTGGCCCTAGTCGTCCAGCACAATTGCAAGAAGCCTCTGTAGCGCCTGGTGAAGTTGGTACCTTTGATTTCTGGATTACGGCTAATGCAACTGGACTTTACAATGAAAGATTTAACCTACTAGCCGAAGGACGAGCTTGGTTTAATGACCCTGGTCTTAATTTCGGCATTGGAGTTATTCCAGACACCTACTCTTGGGCGTGGAACTCGCAGTATGCATATACCGATGATACAAAAGCCACTCCACGAAACTTAAGTAACTTAAGAGCTGGTGAGCGCGTATATGTCGGCTTTACGGCGCGTAATACTGGTAACGTTACGTGGTCAAATACTGGCGCTAATCCTGTACGAGTAGGTACTTCAAATCCAAACGAGCGTTCAAGCACCTTTAGTGACTTTAGCGGATGGCTAAATAATAGACGTCCGGCAGTCATGAAGGAAGCATCAGTAGCGCCAGGTGGTATTGGTACGTTTGAGTTTTGGATGACCGCCAATAATCTTGGTACATTCAATGAGCGCTTCAACTTGGTTTCCGAAAATAAAACTTGGTTTAATGATCTTGGTCTAAGCTACGGTATTGGGGTACGTACAGACAACTATTCATGGGCGTGGAACTCACAGTATGCGTACACTGATAGCACCAAAACAACTCCTAAAAATTTGCAAACTCTTGGGTTTGGTGAACGAGCATTCGTAGGTGTTACTGCTAAAAATACAGGTAATGTTACTTGGACTAATAGCGGACCAAACCCTGTGAGAATTGGTACTGCTGGGCCAAATGAGCGTTCAAGCAACTTTAGTGACTTTAGCGGATGGGTTATAAATAACCGTCGACCTGCAACTCTTAAGGAGTCGTCAGTTGCCCCGGGCGGTATTGGTACGTTTGAGTTTTGGGTAACTGGTAACGTTCCTGGAAGCTACAACGAAAGGTTTAATCTACTAGCTGAAGATCGTACTTGGCTTAACGACCTCGGACTTAGTTACGGCATAAAAGTTAATCCTTAGAGGTTATCGACAGCCAAGATTGTTTAGTCGCATATTGTAACCGCCACTATTTTTCAGAGAAATACTATCCCCTTCTTTCGCGTTGAGACTAATTGAACGATACTGTTCGGACACATCGTACTGTGAAATTACTTTACCGTTAATCTTCACAGTCAAATTACTCGGACTTGGAGCGCCGGCTGTGCGAATATCAAAACAAACTGGCTGTGTGTCATTCTTTTGCTTGCCATCTATTGGTTCGACTCCAAGTTCTGCGCCATTTATAATTTCGTATTCAATTGCAACTGAGTTTTTCATTATGTTTGCGTTGACCGCATATCCTTTTTTTATAACAACCGTACGGTCAATGGACGGGCCTGGTTTGATACGAGCTAAAGTGATAGTGTTGTTTTTTGCCGACTTAAGTAATTGAATACCGTACACTTTTGGAGTTTCAGAATGTATTATCTCTAGCTGATCGGTGGCGTTTTCGACGTCTTTCGATGTTATGCCATGAATTGTTATGTAGCGAATGCCTAACGCACGCAGAGCCGGTATTGTTTGTGGATCAGTTAAATCTTTTATGGAGACGTGGAGATTTTCATGTAAGTCACTAACAAGCGCGCTGTTGAGAATAGGTTTTTTGTGTACATACTGCATGGTTGTGTAATAGACTATTACATCACTTTCTACGCCCATTCTATCTATTGGATATTCAGCAAGTGCGTTTATATCTTTGTTGTTTTTGATATCTCTATATATAGGTGGAACATCACGAGAATACGTAAAATTAAAAGGATCAAACGGACTAAATATTTGATATTCTGCAACTATAACTAGCCAAACCAAACCAAACAGTACTGGTGCAGCTTTTTTCCATTTCCCTTTTAGGAGTGAGTTGAGGTAAACAAGTGTGATAGAAAATAAAATAACTGCAAAAGCATTGAGAACAAGATATTCTCTAGCAAAGATGCGCCATGTTTCGGTTATCTTGATTACGATCCCTGACGGCGTAATAATTCCCCTCATTTCTGGCGGGAGTCCAAGCAAGAATGCCGCAAGCATCACGAGTACGGTAGCGCCGATTACTAATTCTTTCTGATATGCCATTTTTGGAATACGAGGCTTACCTGAGTAATAGCGCCTACGTATAAGGTAGATTACTAGCGCAGCTATTACTGTTGTTATGACCGCTAAACTAATTGAGACACGACTCTCGCCGGGTCCACACCAATTGCGGTGCTCAATGTTCGCTTTGGTGTAGTCTTGCCCAAACCAAGATGATAGGTGGAGATTGTATGGATCCGGCAGTAAGTAATCGAGCAGTTTATTACTGCAAAGCGCTGCAGTTGCAGCCACGTTGGCACGCGTAGGTCCTGTAGATGCATTTATAGATGATGCATCATGAATTCTAATATACATAAGTGGACTTATGAGGATAAAGAAAGTACCGAGGGCTACTGCAAATACCTTAAACGTAGGAGCAAAGTAGGTCTTTTTATTTTTGTGTTTAAAATGCGTGTAAACTACCGAGACTAACCAAGCTGTCACAGTTGGTACCATAACGGTAATTGATAGCAATATAAAATAAGGGTCAAAATATGCGCATAATGCAAGTAAGCCTGCCAGACCAAACCCATGACGATATTGTCGTTTTTTAATTATATGAAGGGTCACCCAAAAGATACCGATCAGTAATGCTGCATATCCGTAACTCGGATGTCCGCCAATTTTTGACTGCACGTACGGCGTAAATGCAACCGCATAGCCGCCTAGTAAAGCTATCCATCGACTTTTGAGTAAATATAGCAAAAAGGCAAACATCACTAGTGCGGTAGCAAAATAACTGATTATGTTGAAGGAATTATAGGCACATACCGGACCTACGACTTTATCTAGGCCACGGATAGTAAGCGTTTGAGCAACACTCGCATAACCAACTGGCGAGTAGAGATTTTCTCCAAACGGATAGTTAGTTTTATTTTCTGGCCCGCCTAAAAGCGGCTGCTCCGGCTCAATACTTGAGCGCCAGACAGGGCCACCCGTACTGTCACCTATCCCCGATAATGTATCCCCACAATTCCAAGTAATTGGACCCATGTAAAACAAAACAAAAAATGCATAGACTGCTACAACAAAAGCATAAAACCATTTTGTAGTGTTGAGCGTGGTACTAATTTTCTGAAACATAGTCTTAATATCTGACATGTATCTATGCCTTCAGCCTTTTAATAACATATATTCGTATAAATGCTGTCCATATTCCTAGTCCGTAAACAACTGCGAAAACTGGTGAGAGTAGCCATAAACTTAGACCGTCTTTTATCGGCACTCTCAGTAAAATAATTACTAAAAGCTCTAGAAGCCAACCGATTAATCCGCCAATCAAAAGCTGTACTATGAGTCTTGGCTGCAATATGAGGATGATTGGCAATGCGGCTGAACCAATTAAGAATAATATAAGCGGCCAGAAGTATACATTGCCGTCGTTTCGCAAAAACCCATCAACAAATACCTTGCCTCTATGGAATGCGTGTTTGGTGTACTGAGGAAATGCAGACCTTGCATGATACAAGCACCAAAAATGTGGACTTACATTGATGCTACTAGACTCAGCTATGTGCCGTATAAGTAAAGTGTCATCGTTTGAGTCTTTTAGGTCTTTGGTGTTTTTTACGAACCATTCATTTGCTTCAGCAAGTACCGAGCGCTTTATGAAAAAACATGTAGTACCTTTTGGGTATTTGTCGAATTCATCAATTCCATATGATATGTCACGAGGATTTGAAAAATAACCGCGCCAAGCAACATATGCAATCGCCTCCCAAAAACGTGCGTATATATTGCCCGCTGTATCTACCCTGACGTGAGAACACCATACAACCCTACTGGAGTCTTTGGCATGTTGTTCAAGTATGTACTGGAGCGATTCTTCTCCGATAAAAACTCTAGTATCCACAAAGAGTAAATACGGATACTGAGCCTCTTTTGTGCCCGTACGTCTTGCTACAAATCGCCCACCATTCGGTTGTGTATGAACTCTAAGCGGTAGTTTGGTTTTTTTCGCAATTTGCTCAACAACTTCTACGGTGTCGTCAGTTGACCCGTCATTGATAACTATAATTTCAAATTTTTTTAGTTTGGTTTTTTTGATACTCTTATGTATTTCGCCAATTGTTTTTTCAAGCCACACAGAACCATTAAATGTTGGTATAACTATACTGAGTCCTTGTTGGATTACCTCTGATGATCGGAATTTAGCCATACTGGATATTATACACTAGCTCAAGGTAATGAGACTGGATATCCTACTAACATTTTCGCTTTAAAACAGCTACACTAGAAAGGATGAAAAAATCTACCTTAGCCTTTATCTTACTGAGTGGATTTGCGTCATTTTGTAACTACGCAATCTATCCAGCTCTAAGCCGAGTTTTATCTTCTAGTGAATTTGTTGATATAACTGTCGCACTAGCACTCTTTACGCAGCTATCTTCATTCATGCTTTCTATTGTGGCACTGACTATTGGGCTCGCTAAGGATTCATCGGAAAGTCGTGCAAGACAAACAGTAGAACGACTTCAAACTATTCTTGCTCATCTTTTTGTGGTGATTATTGTAGTATTTTTGGCACTTTCACCACTTATTCTCGATAGACTTCAGCTACCAGCGGCACTGCTCATACCAATATGCCTTATGCTTGCTTTGTCGCTCGTCATGTCAGTTATATCTGGCTACCTAAACGGCAAGCAGAAACTTGTAAAACTTGGACTGCTCATAGCTGGAGCTGCGCTTTTGCAGTTGGTGGCAAGTGTGGTTGTTGGGATAATTACAAAGAATGGCGTACTAGCTCTTACTGCTATGGCTCTTGCATCACTAGCTACGACAATAGCTACCTACATAATATGCCGCAATGATAACTTGCCAAGTTTATCTACAATTTTACTGCACAAGCTAAGTATCTACCGAGACAAAGCTGACCGAAAATTACTTATTTATACCATTGCAGCTTCTCTCGCAGCATTGGCGCTCAATATACTACTTGTGCTAGATTTACTTATCGTTAGCGCACGTGGAATCGATGCTGTACTTTACACCGATATGTATATTGTCAGCCGCATAGTATTTTTCGCTGGTATGCTTTTAGTTTGGCCTTTCCTTTCCGGTCTCGACCTAACAAAACATAAAGCTAATATTAAAAAGTTTACTCAACTAAGCCTCGTGTTTGGATTTATTAGTGTTGGAGCTTGTGCCGTCATGTACGTTTATGGTGAACAATCTTTAAAAATACTGCTCGGCTCGAGCTATAGTGACCCAAGATTAGCGCAGCTTGCAATTTTAAGTATCGCTTACAAATTTATATATCTTATGCTCACCACGCTATGTCTTGTCTTTATGGTATATAGAAGCTACTGGGCGGTCTCTATTCCTGCAGTCCTGAGTATTGCGTGTGGCGTACTAGTTATGACTATGGATGCGTCTTGGAGTACAGAATCGATAGTTGGTTACTTGTGTGGAATCTCCGCAGCTGGACTCCTCGTCTCTTTGTATGGCTTTTGGAAGGTATCTGCAAGCGCGGCTAAGTAGTAGATTTTTTGACTACTTCAAGTAGCTGCTGAGCATGCTGTTTCCATGAATAGTTGTCGACTACTTTCTGCCATGCTGCTTTACCCATCTCGGTTGCGGTGTCGGGATTGTTGGTAAGTTTTTTTGCAAGCTCTGCAATTTTTTTAGTATCTTTTTCTTTAGTGTAGTAGCCATGTTTACCGTCTTCAAAAAGTTTACACACACCTTGGTCTTTCGGAATGATGAATGTTGTCGCTTTACCAGCAGCTTCAAGAGCAGGCATACCGAAGCCCCTGTCGTCATTTGTCTGGAGTACAAATAATGCCTCAGCGTACAAATCACTTAATTGCTTCTCACTGACTTCACCAATAATATCTATTTTATCTGTTAGATTATGCTTTTTAACACTAGCTTCAAATTCCTTTTTGTATTCGGGATCGAGCCATTTGCCTGCCATTTTGATAGGTATATCGGTTATATGTGGAGCTAGTTCTAAAATGTACTCTGGGTTTTTGCCTCTTTTCCAAGCAGTTGCCATAAGTACATACGGTTTTTTCTTTCGCTGCTTACTAACTGGATGAACTGAAGGATAAATAATATCGATTGATTTCTTTGGGTTAATTTTTTGGATTGCAGCGTTGTGTGCATCACCGCCGACTAGTATACGATCAGAATTATTAATGATGAACTTGTCTAAGCGAGAGGCAAAAAATCTGAGAGTCTTAAATAGTGTTGGTTGAGTTGTTTTTTTATATACCCTATCGAGAATATATGTTGCGGGATCCCATATGAAAGCAGAAAAATGAATTTTACGAGTCTTCTTGAGTGCGATTGCGGAAAGAGTTGTGTAGCTGCCGTGCGGTATCAGGTAGTCGTATTCACCACGTTTTACGACAAATGGAAGTACAAACGGGTAGGTAATATGAAATGATGAAAAAAAGTGAAACAAAGGCAGCGAAAATGATAGTCTAAAAAATCGTGGAAGTCGTTGGTCAAGAAAGGTAATTGGAACTCCTACCCTAAGATCTTCAAAAGCGTTGTCTACCACGCCTTTTTTGCGAAGAACAACCAATTCAGCATCAATGCCAATTTTTCTGAGTGCAATTACCTCTTCAAGTGCAATTTTTTCAACTCCACCTACGTTGAGCCTGTCGATTAAGACGCCGAGTTTCATACCTTTTGAGTGAAGATGTCGATAATTGTTTCGATTTCTTCGTCTGTTAGCTCTGGGTTGTTACCAAAGTATAGACCCTGCTCATGGATCAACCCTGCGTTAGAATCTGTTAGAGTAGCTGATTCGTATTTACTAAAGAATGGCTGCTTGGTCATATCACCACCAACTACAGGGCGGAGCTCAACTTTTCCATCACACATAGCAACTAATTCATCACGTATTTCTTTACTTTTACATATAACAGGTACAGCAAAGTTAGAAACGAGGTCAAGATGATCGTAGCGAATCGGGTAGAACCGATCAGTCTGTGCATATATTTCTTTTGCAACTCTTTCGAACGTCTGACGGCGAGTATCAATTATTTCATCAAGATATGGTACTTGGGTGTTTCCAATAAATCCATTAATTTCTGTAGGACGGAGGTTGTATCCAAGGTCATAAAAAGTGTAGCGAGAGTAAAAAGTACTGTTAACATTGTGCTTATCTCGGATCTCTTGTTGCTGTTTTTCGGCGAGGTTACGGTCCCATCCGTGAGCACGAACAAGTCGGAGCATGTCTGCCAGCTCATCGTCGTTTGTACATATAGCGCCACCTTCGATAGTCGACATGTGGTGTCCAACGTAGAAAGAAAATGTGCCTGCTTCTCCGTAATTACCGAGCTTTGTTCCTTTGTACACAGTACCAAGCGATTCACAGTTATCTTCTAGTAAGATTATCCCCTTTTCATCACATATTTTTTTGATAGCATCTATATCATCGCAAAAACCAAGAAGGTTCGTTATGAATAGCAGTTTTATGTTATTTTCGTCGAGTACTTCGGCGAATTTTTTACTAGAGATATTCAATGTATCAAGCTCGACATCAATCGGTACTACCTCGAGGCCAAGTTGAATAAACGGCATAACATTTGTTGACCACGTAAGCGCTGATACACCGATAGCATCACCGCGTTTAATTTTTCCTAAGTTAAGCATCGCCTGTGCAACTGCTAAGTTCGCTGAACTTCCACTGTTAACGAATACACAGTGTTTAGTGCCCTGCCATTTAGCAAAAGTATCTTCAAACTTTATACACTCTGGACCAAAACTAAGGACTTCGGCTTTACCAATAAAGTCAATTAGTTGTTGTTTTGTCTTTTCCTCGTTGTGAAACGTGGACTTAATAAGTTTGATCATTAACAACAGATTACATAGTTGTGCATAGGGCTGTCAACCCCAACGCCTTGCTCGAGATAGCTGCATAACATCGAAAAAACTGATATAATTATGGAAATTATAATCGGAGACAGGAATGCAAAAAACCAAAGAAAAGCTGCTAATTAGTATTATCATTCCTGCCTACAATGAATCTAGTAATATTGAGTGGCATCACAAAAAAGTCAGCGACTACTGCAAGAGCAAAGACTACCGTTATGAGATTTTATATATTAACGATGGTAGCAGTGATGACACTTTGAGCGTTATCAAAAAAATTGCCAAGAACGACAGTCAAACACGTTACGTTTCATTTTCGCGAAACTTTGGCAAAGAAGCAGCAACAACTGCCGGTATTCAAAAAGCGCGAGGCGATGTGGCGCTTATGATTGATGCAGATGGTCAACACCCAATTGAGCAGTTGGAGGTTTTTTTGGAGAAATATCATGAAGGCTACAATATAGTTGCTGGCATCCGAGCTTCAAATGCAGATGAAGGCTTTATAAACAAACTTACCTCTTCTCTATTTTATTTTGTTTTGCGAATAGCTGGTGGAAAAAAAGCGGATACTAAATCTACAGATTTTCGATTGATTGATCGTAAAATAATGGATGAAATAAACACCCTTACAGAACGTAACCGTGTCACTCGTGATCTCATAGACTGGCTTGGTTTTTCTAAAATTGAAATTCCTTTTGATGCCGAGGAAAGACATGCAGGTACAGCCACCTACACTATGCGTAAGCGCATTAAGCTTGCACTAAATGCCATAGTAAGTCAGTCAACTCGACCGCTTAAACTTATTGCGCTTCTAGGTGGAATAATATCGTTTATTTCAGCACTAGCCTTGGTTGTGGTTGCTATTAACAAATACGCTTTTGGTGATGCGCTAGGCCTTCAAGTGAGTGGTGTTGCAATTCTTGCGATGTTTATTAGTTTTTTGATTGGTATTGTACTTATATGCCAAGGACTTCTCGCACTATATCTAGAAAGCGTCTACCACGAAGCCCAAAACCGACCGCTGTATGTCGTTGACGAGGAGTCGTAATACCTTGCAAATAGTTTGGTTTTCATGGAAGGATATTGGACACCCACAAAGCGGTGGAGCCGAGGTTGTTTCGCATAATATAAGAACTAGACTAGCTAGGAACGGCCACACTGTTCACTTGATTACTGCGCGCTATAAAGGTTCGGATGAAGAAGAAAATGTAGATGGCGTACACGTTCACAGAATGGGCGGGCGCTTTAGCGTTTACCACAAAGCGCGACGTTATTACAAAAAACAACTTAATATATCACCAGATATTATTGTCGATGAAATGAACACCCTTCCCTTTTTTACTCCATTCATCACCGACAAATCAACCGCTCATATTCTACTTACCTACCAGCTAGCTCGCGAGGTATGGTTTTATCAGATGCTATTTCCTATTTCTGTTGTGGGCTATTTGATCGAACCTTTATACGTGCGGCTTCTAAGAAATCGCTACAGCGCAGTAGCCACGGAGTCTGAAAGTACCAAGTCGGAGCTAGTAAAATATGGCTATAAAACGGATGTTGTTACTGTATTTAGAATTGGTATGGAACTTAAACCAGTTTCAAAACTAGAGCCAAAAAAACAATTTACAAAAATATTATTTTTCGGAGCATTAAGGCCGATGAAACGACCGCTTGATGCAGTTAAGGCTTTTGAGTTGGCACGAGACTCTATGCCGAAACTCACTCTTCAACTGGCAGGTAATAACGACGGGAAATACGCCGATAAGGTAATGAAATATATTGCAAAATCTAGGCACAAAGATGCTATTGAAGTGCTGGGTAGTGTCAGTTCAAGTAAAAAAAGTGAACTAATGCGAGAATCAACACTTTTACTAGTAACTTCAGTTAAAGAAGGCTGGGGACTTATTGTCACCGAAGCTAGCTCACAAGGTACGCCTGCTATAGCCTACGATGTCACAGGACTACGTGACAGTGTGATAAATGATAAAACCGGAAAACTATCAAAAACAAATCCAGAGTCAATGGCTAGTGCTATTTGCGATGTACTAGCCGACAAGAAAAACTATGAACAAATACGATTAGCTGCATATGCAAATGCAAAACAGTTTACTTTTGATACCTCATACACTGATTTTTCGGCTATACTAGAAGGAATATATGACAAAAAAGATTAAAGTTTTTATTGACGCGGACGTGATTACACTTGAGCATTTCAGCGGTATCGGACACTACACTGCTTCGCTTTTAAAGGCCGTTGATGCACTCCTCAATAAGGATGAGTATTCTCACTTCTCTATTACGCTTGGAGTTCCAGTGAAGCGTAGACACAAGCTTGGGCGATACGATTTTGACAACTTTGCAGTACGCAGAATGCCTGTGACACAACGTTTGGCGAATGGGCTAAAAGACAGAGGAGCACTACCGCCGATTGATTTACTGTACGGTAAGCAAGTATATGTTTTTCCAAACTATAGCTCATGGCCAACATTATTTAGCCCTGTAGTTCCTGTTGTATACGACTTATCCTTCGTTAAATACCCACAATATGGCGATAGCCGTAATATGGAATTTTTAGTAGAACAAGTTCAGAAGTCTGTAGAGAGAGCAAGTCGCGTTATTACGATATCAAGAAATAGCAAACAAGAAATAAGTGAACATTACGGCACTAAGGAAAGAGTTATAGACATTATATACCCCATCATTGAGACTCGGGATTTCTATCGTCGTTCAAAAAATGAGATTGCAGAAGTCAAAGCACAATATGGAATATTTGACGATTATATACTTTTTGTCGGCAACTTGGAGCCTCGAAAAAATCTAACAACTTTACTTGATGCATACGAAAAACTTCCAAGTAATATACAGAAAAAATATGGATTACTTCTAGTTGGTGCGAAGGGCTGGAATGATGACGAGATTCACACAAAAATTAGAAATATGCGAATGAGGGGTCTAAAAGTTATTCAACCAATCGACTACGTGGTCGACGAAGACTTGCCTGCCCTTTTTTCTGGTGCCGGTGCGTTTGCTTACATTAGTGTCTATGAGGGCTTTGGAATACCTCCAGTAGAAGCTCTAGCTTGTGGAACACCAACGGTATCAAGCGACAACTCGTCTCTTCCCGAAGCTGTTGGCAAAGGCGCTGAAATGGTTAAAGCTATGGACAGTGACGGTATTGCAAAAGCTATAGAAAATGCACTATCTAGCCCTAAAGATCCTGAAATTGGATTCGAACAAGCACAGAAATTTGATGCATTGTCGGCTGCAAAAGCGTTTTTAAAAACAATCGAGGATGCGGCTTGATATGAAACGTATAGCACTTGATCTAAGACCACTACAGGTTGGGCACGAAAACCGTGGAATCGGCAACTACTTAGTTAATATACTCGAATATTTTCCGACAGATTCTGTTGAATATATTTTTATCCGCTACAGTAAGTCCGACCCTGTAAATGAACTCAACTTGGCAATAAAGGATGCAAAGTATCAGGAAATCATACTAACAGAGAGAAAATTTGGCAAAAGTTACAGTGAGGTAGTTAATTTTGTAGTAGGTCTATTTGACCCGGTTTTCTTCAAAGTAATGATGAAATTTCCTAGCATATATATACAACCAGATTATTTGTTTGGCTTCCCTCGTGCTTTTTGGGTGAAAAAAGTAGTCGTATCTTACGATCTCATTCCCCTACTTTTTAAAAATATGTATACCCCAAGTTGGCGTAGGTTCTATAGACAAAAACAATACAGATTTCGTTCGAGAGTTAAGAAGTCGATCCGAGCATATTACTACACCCGTCGATACAAAAAAGGGTTAAAAACTCTAAGACATGCTAGCAAAATAATAAGTATTTCTAAAACAACAACGAACGACATAGTGAAGCTTGCTGGTGTTAATCCAAAACGAATTAAAACTATCTATCTTGCACCTTCATTTTCTAAAGTAATTACACAGCCAGACAGGCTTCGTAGTATGAGTGAAATCGAAAAAATCAGTAAAAAATATTTGTTATTTATCGGTGGGACAGATGCTAGACGTGAAGCACATGAAATTGTTTTTGCTCACAATTTACTTAACTCTAAAGGTGTAGATTTTCATTTAGTTTTCGCAGGAAATGAATTTGTACCTGATAGTACCGAGCTTAATATTCTTACTAAAAAAGCAATTGAAACAAGTTCTTACAAGGATAAAATCCATATGCTAGGGCGTATTGACGAAGAAGAAAAACGCATAGTACTGGAAAATGCTTTTGCGTTTGTATACCCTACTCTATACGAAGGCTTCGGACTTCCGCTACTGGAAGCGATGCAGTGCAAAACACCCGTTGTTACTTACCCAAACCCAGCAACCAAGGAAATAGCCGGTAAAGCAGCAATGTACACTGACGTCAATGATGGAAACGGTATTTATAAAAGCATAACAACATTACTTGATAATGAAAAGCTCGTTGAAAAACTTGTTAGTAACGGAACAAAACGAGTCAAACAATTTAGCTGGGACGATGCTGGACATCAAACAGCTGATTATATCTTCAAAAAATAGTTCGCCTATTTTTTATCGCGCAGCCAGCCTATTGTAAGTCCGTATATTGCACGCTTTAGCCGTCTTGGGTATGTTTGGTTTTTTAAGCTATGATAAGACATTTCAGCAAGGCGTCTTAGTTCTTTGTCTTGAGCTTCAACATGCTTAATATGCTGTGCAAGCGCCGTTTTGTCAGAATCCCAGGCTTCGTATTGGTGTTGCTTTAGGACGTTATAGTCCAAACTGACAGCACGCTCGACAAAACCTTCAGTACGGTGCCAAGATTCTTTGGCAATATAGTATTCATTAAGACCGTCAGCTATGAAAAGTTTGTAATCAGCACTAATAAGTATTTTACGCCAATCCTCTTTCGCATGATTTGCTTCGATACATATAACTTCTGGACGAAATTTTTTCCAGTCATTTCCAGCAATGACCTCTGTTTCAAAGCCTTCTACATCAATTTTCATGAAGTGTATACGTTTTTTGTTTGCGTGCTTAGCCAATATCGACTCGAGAGTTTGGATTTTTATTTTTGTTTTAGAAAGTTTTGCTTTAGGTGATACAGCTTGCTCTTCTATAAATGACGAATGACCGGACTCTTTTAGGTTTTCGTAAAAAACTTTTTCTTCGTTTTTACTACCAGCTCCTACATTTAGGTTAATATCCCGAGGTCTTTCTTTCTCGATCTGATCAAATAGATGTTTTATTGGTTCAATGTTAATACCAGACCAACCTTTTTCATAAAACAGTTTCGTAACTGAGTCGATAGTAGGATAGTTTGCGCCTACGTCTACATAAAACCCATTCTTTACATCACTTAGAAGCGCAAATAGTATTATGTCTTCGTTATATTGTGCGTAGGTTATAAAATTTTTTGTGGTTGTCATGTCTAGCTCTTATTTCTTGAAAAAGTAAATCCTGGGTCTACTGTGTAAGGTAAGTGCCTGTCTTTATATATAGTAAATTCAGCAGCTCCGTCCCACCAATCACACACTGTTACGGCATCTCCTAGAAGTATAGCTGGGTCAACTCTATACGTACCATCACTTAAAACGTTAGGAAACTCCCAAACAAATACCTGTTTGGATTTTGCGGCTATAGTCCCTGTCTTTTTACCCTCAACATAACTATTCGTACCTAGAACCTCTTTGCCAACGGCATCTGATATACGAAATCCTATAACTGGGTTTTCGATTTCAGATTTACCTTCTATAGTTTGGCTTATTTTTATCTTGTCATCATTCACGACGACATCTACGTCAGTTGTTTTAATTGCGCCGGTACCCCAACGTTGACCTGATTTTTCTTTTGTCACCTTGTGGTTGTCTGTAATAAAAAGTTTGTTGTACTCGGCGGCAATATCGTCTGGTTTACCTTCCATAACTATCTTTGATTTTTCCAGAAGAACAGCACGGTCACAATATTCACGCACCGCACTCATATCGTGACTGACAAAAACAACGGTCTTCTTTTGTTTTTTTAGATGTTTAAAATATTCAAAACATTTACGTTGAAAATCTGCATCGCCTACTGCTAGTACCTCATCCACTATTAGTATGTCGGTTTTTGCTCTAGTCGCGACGGAAAAAGCTAATCTGACTTGCATACCAGAAGAGTAGTTTTTCAATTTTTGATCCATAAATTTTTCGAGCTCTGCAAAAGAAACAATATCGTTATACATCGAGTCCATTTTCTTTTTGTCAAAACCTAATAGAGCTCCGTTTAGGTATACGTTTTCACGGCCCGTGAGTTCAGGATCAAAGCCAACTCCCAGCTCTATAAAAGGGACTAGTTTGCCGTGTATATCGACACTACCCTTTGTCGGCTGATAAATACCTGCCAATATCTTCAAAAGTGTGCTCTTGCCGCTTCCGTTACGGCCAACTATACCGAAGAACTCACCTTCTTTTATTTCAAACTGCACGTCTTTTAAAGCATGTTGGATTTCTATGCTTTTTTTGGTATTTCTTTTGTAAAAACCTGTGAACAAACTCTTTATTGAGTTTGCTTTTTGATGAGGAAGCTTAAAGTCTTTGGAGACGTTGTTTACTTTTATTGCAACGTTGTCAGACATGACCTACACCTCCTCCGCAAAGTAAGGTGAGCGTTTTCTAAAATAATAACCTGAGAAAACAACCAAAAATATGACGATTGCTACTGGTATTAACCTTGCGTATGGGCTACCAAACAAGTCTGCAATTGTAACTGTGTTTGGGTCTATTAGTAGAGCGCGAGTGTCTTGCACGATTTGAGCAACAGGATTGAGTAGTAGAGCTTTTGCGGCTATTGGTGAAACAGCTATAACCATAGAAATCGGATACAAGATTGGCGTCGCATAAAAGCCGCCCTGTAGTACTACTTCCCAAATATAATTTATATCTCTAAATCTGACATAAAGCGCGCTGAGTAAAAATGCTATAGACAAAGAGAACATGAACAATTCAATAATTGGGAATATTGCTAACAGTCCAGTCCACCTGAAATCAACTCCGTTTAGGTACATAAAGAACACAACCACCAATAAGTTAAGAGCTAAGTTGATAAGGGCTGAAAAAGAACCTGCAACAACAATTACATACCTAGGAAATGATAGTTTTCGCAGTAAATCGCCTTGGCTGATAATTGCAGTCACTCCGCCCATAGTCACTTCAACAAAGTAGTTCCACAATACAATTCCCAGCAGTAGCGAAACAGCAAAGTGAGGTTGGTTGGCTCCGAATTTTAAGAAGTGTATGAATACGACATAAAGTATCGCAAAGAGCATGAGAGGCTTTAGTAGTGACCATAGGTAGCCAAGTACAGAGCCTTGGTAGCGTAGCTTAAAATCAACAATCACTAATCGATTTAATAATATTAGCGAATAACGATAACGCTCCCGCAGACGATGGAAAATATTCATTGCTAGCAATCATTATAGTTTTTTGCCCCAGATAAATCAATCTAAAACAGTGCTATAATATTTATCATATGAACAAAAAGACAATAGTTATTACCGGCATAAACGGCTTTGTAGGCAAACATTTAGCACGTGAGCTAGCATCAAACGATATCTCTGTTATTGGCGTAGGAAGAGAAGAAATAGTAGATCCCGAAATAGTAGATTTACTTGAAGAGTATATATACCAAGATATTTCATCAAGTTGGCCAAATATGCATCAGCCTATTGATGCCATTATAAATCTAGCTGGTTTAGCCTCCGTGGCAGCATCATTTGGTCAGGCTCAAGACTATATAAGCGTCAACAGCGCAATTGTCACAAATATATGTGAATATTACTTAAAACAAGATAAAAAACCTCGAATTATATCTGTTATTAGTAGTGCGATCTATAACCCAAATCAAGCGATGCCTCTCACTGAAGAGTCTGAAATTGGACTTAATTCTCCATATGCCGTCAGTAAAGTACTAAATGAAAATCAACTAGCCTACTACCAGAGCCGAGGCTTGGAGTGTATTGCTGTCAGACCTTTTAACCACATCGGACCAGGGCAGTTAACAGGTTTTTTGATTCCGGACTTAATAGACAAGCTAAGAAACATAGATGAAAAAAATACTATCGAAGTTGGAAACCTTGCAACAAAGCGAGACTACAGTGATGTAAGAGATGTTGTAAAAGCTTATCGATTACTCGCTACAACAGAAACACTACATCACACTATTTATAATGTTTGCTCTGGAAGAAGCTATTCTGGTCAAGAAATCCTTACAAAACTACAGGAGATCATGGATAAGAAAGATGTAGCTATAAGTGTCGATCAATCAAAAATACGCCCCAACGACCCTGCTGACGTGTATGGTAGTGCTGCCAAAATCAACGAAGATACAGGCTGGACGCCTTCTATAAGCTTAGAGCAAACGTTGCGAGATATTTTATAAGTGAGAGTTTGGAAAAAAGTTAGCTCACGTCTACTTTTGAAGCATCGTAGGTTAAGTGTTTTTGAAGATATTGTTGAGCTGCCCGACGGTAGTCATACCGACTACATACATTTTGGAAAAGTACACGATAGCGTTACTACGCTTGTAATAAATGCGGATAAAAAATTTTTAGTTCAGAAAGAATATAATTACCCCAGTAACGAGTGGCTTTACCAGTTTCCAGGCGGAAACCTAGAAGACAATGAAACCCCGCACGAAGGTGGTTTAAGAGAGCTAGCGGAAGAGGCTGGTCTCATGGGTGACATGACTAAAATTGGACAATATTTGACAAATAACCGCCGCTCGAAACAAGTTCAGCATGTTTTTTTAGTTAAAAATATAAAAACTGCACATGGAAAAAAAGATTTAGAGGAAAGTTTTGAAGAGTTTTGGCTATCTGAAGATGAAATTGAAACAATGATACACAGTGGGGATATTTGTATTGCATCTGCTTTATCGGCTTGGGCTATATATAAAAGCTTTTAGAGAGATTGTTTCTCTAGTTCGACGTCGTGCTCTACCATGAGCTTCACAAGGCCTGGGAAGTCAACTTTACGCTTCCAACCTAGCTCTTTTTCAGCTAAGCTTGGGTCGCCAAGTAGTAAGTCCACTTCAGCAGGACGCATAAATGCTGGGTTTTGTTTTACGTATGGCTTCCAATCATCAATACCAATTTCTTTGAAAGCTAGTGTGAGGAAATCTTCGATAGAATAAGTTTCACCCGTAGCCAGCACGTAATCTTTTGGCTTATCTTGCTGCAACATAAGCCACATACCCTCTACGTAGTCACCTGCGTAGCCCCAGTCTCTTTTTGGCCATAAGTCGCCAAGTTCTATATGGTCTTGCTTACCTAGCTTAATACGAGCTACTGCGTTGGTGATTTTACGGGTAACAAATTCTACACCGCGACGCTCGCCTTCGTGGTTGAATAATATTCCTGAAACAGCGTACATATCGTAACTTTCTCGGTAGTTTTTTGTAATCCAGTAGCCATATAGTTTTGCTACACCATAAGGACTTCGTGGGTGGAAAGTTGACTCTTCCGTGTAGCCTTTTTCTGGTCGGTTGTATTCCAGTCCGCCAAACATTTCAGAGGTAGATGCTTGGTAAAAACGTGCTTTCTTTTCATAACCAGCTAGACGAATAGCTTCAAGCATATTTAGAACGCCTTTTCCTGTAACGTCGGCTGTTAGTTCCGGGTTTTTAAATGAGTATCCAACATGACTAATTGCAGCGAGGTTATATACTTCGTCTGGTTGAGCTTGCTCAACAGCACGTACAAGTGATGACTGATCAATCAAATCAGCTTCTATCAAGGTTACGTATGGAAATTCTCTCTCCGTTATCTCGCGACGAGGGTTATGTTGCCCACGTATAATTCCAAAAACTTCGTACCCTTTTGAATGCAAAAGCTCGGCTAGGTGTCCGCCGTCTTGTCCTGTAATCCCTGTAATTAGTGCTCGTTTTGCCATGGTTGGTTTTACTCCTCCTCAGTATTTATTTGCTGCTAGTTTAGTCAATAACGTTACTCTATTATATTATAGAACTACGTATGGCGAAAATAGTAATTGATGCACGAATAATTAGCAGCTCGACAGGACGCTATATCGAGAGGCTACTTACCTACCTTGAAAAAATAGATGATAAAAATGAATATGTTGTTTTGGTACCGGAAAAAGATATTAATTATTGGAAACCAAAATCAAAAAATTTTACTTTACAAGTGTCTAAGTATAAAAATTTTTCGTTTAATGAGCAGATAGGTTTTGCATGGCAACTTTACAGATTAAAAGCGGATTTAGTGCATTTTTGCATGCCTCAACAGCCTATACTTTATTTCAAGCCAAGTATCACAACTATGCATGACCTTATACTCCTCCAAGTGTATAACTCAGACAAAAACTGGTTGGTTTTTCGCTTAAAACAGCTTGTAGGTAGGTTTGTTTTCTTTTATCTTGCACACAAATCTCGTTATATCATTACCCCAAGTAATTTTTCTAAAAAAGAATATTTACGTAGATATAAAATTAAGGCTAATAAAGTAGTTACTACATATTTGGCGGCAGACACTGATACCTACACTGCAGAGAAAATTCAACTACCGTATAAAAAATTTATTATGTATGTTGGCCAACAAAGTGACTACAAAAATGTAAGAGGACTTATACAGTCACACCAAAAACTTTTGCAAACATTCCCCGACCTTGGTCTGGTTTTTGTAGGTAGTATGAACACAATGGCTAAGCGTAACAAAGAGTGGGTCAATAAAAAAGGGTACGAGAATATACTTTTTGCCGGCTTCGTGGAAGACCACAATCTTGCGTGGATGTATCAACACACTGAAGCATACGTATTTCCTAGCCTTATGGAAGGTTTTGGCCTACCTGGGCTTGAGGCTATGGTACAAGGTGCTCCTGTGGTAAGTTCTAATGCGACTTGTTTACCTGAAATATACGGTGATGCAGCGCATTATTTTGACCCGAAAAATGTAGACGATATGGTGGAAAAAATTGCCGATGTATTAAATGACGAAAGCTTACGCACAACGCTTATAAAAAATGGCTACACTCAAATTAAAAAATATTCATGGGCAAAAACTGCAAAACAAACCCACGAAATATATGAAGAAGCTTTACAGTCTAATAAAAGTTCGTAAGAATTTTTGAGAATTTTTGTTAATATTTGTAATTGTCGACCTGTTGTCTGGCCAATACCAGCGTGAATTGCTGTAGAGTATGTAGTTTGCAATTCCCCCACCTTGGGTAAAAATAAGAAGACATAATACTAAAAATACCGCTTGGTAGCGTATGCGTGCTAGATAATACCTGAAAGCAAGTCCTGTCATTGCAAGAATTGGTATAAGGAGAGGAATAAAATACCTACCTTGCGCTGCTGTGCCAGCGCCTATATTTAGATAGTCACTGTAGTTTCGCAGCCACAAACTCACACTGTATATAACTACTGTCATAAGTACGAGGTAACGAAAACGACGCAGTGGAAGTTTTTTCCATGAAATGGCAAAAATAATAAGCGAGATTGGCAGCAATAGCCAACCAGCAACTCTCATAACTGGGTTGCCCGCAGACGCTTGCATTGTGGTTGGCAAATAGCGAATTTGAAGCGGCTGATTGTTATCATAGACAAAAGAAGCTGTTACGAAAAAGTCGCTAAATATATGAGGTACCCAGTAGGTTGCTGTGTAAACAGCTGGATTGTCTCGCTTGGAGCCAAGAGCATCGTTGTTTTGCTTCCAAGAATTATCTCTTCTCCACACAGTATATTCAGCACAGCTTTCTTCGCTGTGTATGCGATCGCATTTAGGTTCAATTGCATGGTATACAACAATATTTGTTCCGTAGCGTTCGGCAAACATTCCGATTGAAAATACAAAAAAGATAGACGCTAATACGAGTTTTATTTTTGATACTTTTTTTACTTGTTTTGATACTACTTTTAATACTTTCTTTCCGTATCTCCTCCAAAGCATTATTGAAACAAAAAGTACACTTGAGAATGCTATCGGTAGGATGGTAAATTTCACGAGTGAAGCTAAGCTCGATATAGACAAAAGTGAAACAATCCAAATGACTTGATTTTTACTAGACTCAACACTCCTTATTGCCAGATAAAATATGGTTGCGATGAGTAAAAATGCAAGTGAATCATAGTTTAGCTGACTCATTGCAAACGGCACGAGCGGTATAAGAGTAAAGAATGCAATGGACAAGTGTGTTAGGCCTTTTGTTAGGCCTGCTCTTAGCAAAAATGCCCTAAATACATACAGACCACCTACGACAAAGCCTATACATATTAGTCTCATCGCAACTACGATGACATGTAGATCGTTTGTGAATTGAGTAATGACTGTATATGGAACACTCATTACATAGTGAAAAAGATATGAACCATAACGCGTGATGTCTCCGTGAAAAGCTGCTTCAGGTGGTTGAACAGATATGAAGGGGCTTATCTGACGTGAATATATATCAATAATACCTAGGTGGTATTCTTCGTCGAAAAGCATAGGATAAATGCCGGATAGTGCAATCCAGATTGTCTGGAATAGGAAAAAAACAACGACAAATGTAAAAAACCAATTGTTACCAAATATTTTCTGTAGTAACGTTATTTTTTTATTCTCAGCTTTTTTGGTTGGCATAATTATTTTTTGCTAATAACGATATGGCGATCCCGCCCCTCACCTTCTGAGTGAGTTTCGAGATCGGGATACTCAGCAACTGCTTGGTGGACTACACGCCTATCAGCAGCGTTCATTGGCTCCAGGCTTTTTGTTTCACCTGTTTTTTGGATGGTTTCGAGCGTCTCTTTTATTTTATTTACCAAACGGTCTGCACGCTGAGCTTTATAGTCGGCAATATCTATATTAATTCGACTAATACTAGCGCTGTGATTTCTTAAAGTAGTTGAGACTAAGAACTGTAGGCTTCGGAGTGTTTCTCCATTATGTCCAATTAAAAAACCATTGAGGTGTGTGCTTGGAACTTTTAGCTCAATAACATCTTCGTCTGCAGATGCTTTGACTTCAATATTAAGACCAAAGAAAGAAAGCGTATCCTCAAGATATTTCTTGGCATAAGTTATTGATTGCTCTCTGTCCATGTCTCACCTCTGCTTTCTTTTCTTCTTTTTAGATTTTGAGGTGGTTTTTTTGGAAACTATCTTGGCTTCTTTTATTTTTTTAACATTTTTTTGATCGGCAAGTTGCACCATTTCTTCAGTGTCTTGTCTTAGTACAAAGTATTGCTGGATAACTGCAACGATACTTGAAGTTGCATAATACAAAACGACAGCACCTGGTAAATACAGTGCGAAGAGTAAAAGCACGATCGGCATAAAACTAGCCATCTTGCTACTCATCACAGCACTGATTTCTGCTTGATCAGCTTCTTTGCCACTTGATGCATCTTTTAGAATATCCCTCAGTTTTTTCTGTGATGAATCCGAAGGCATGAGTTGTTTTGTTTGAATGTACTGAAATATCGCCGCAATAAAAGCTAGTAAAATAAGTGCAATATGTGGCCCGCCATGTCCAAGAGCTGTTTGGGTAAGGTTAACTACACCAAAAAGTGTTTCGTTGAAGTTGTGTGCTCCGCTATATATGTCACTTACTATTTGAATATTCTTTGTAAATTCATATAGGTGCTTCTCTATCTGATCACCGTGTTGAGTAATGATGTTTATAACTTGATATATACCAATAAATATTGGTAGCTGGATAATAAGGACGCCAATTGAACTAAATGGCTTTATACCGCGCTCACGATACAATTCCATCATTAATTGTGCTTCAAGTTGTTTATTGCCTTTTGTGCGTGCTTTAATTTTTTTCAGTTCAGGCTGAACTTTGCGCATTAGTTTTGTTTGGTGCAGCTGCTTTTGAATAAGTGGCCACAAAAGTATACGGATTAGTATGGTGAATAAAATAATACTGATACCAAAATCATGCACGACTGCATAAATAAGTAGCAGCGCGTTAAAAATCGGTTGCACGACTAAAATATCAAAAATATTCATGTAAATTGGGTCTCCCTGTGTTTAAGTCTACGGTCTATTCTAACTGATTAGCTTTTCTTTTGCTAGCAGTTCACGGAGTTGTTTTTCCAATACATCAGGCTCAAAGGTAATCACTTCTGGTGTGAAAACGGTAATGACAAAATCATGTGTATTTTTAATCTCAGGAAGCAAATGACGAACTATTTCATATATGCGCCGTCTTACGCGATTTCGTTTAACGGCAGATTTGTGTACTTTTTTGCTCACAACAATAGCAAACCGTGAGTGTACTCTTTTTTGATTTTCAGTGTAATGCAAGCCTAGGTCGCGCGTTCTTTGCTTCGACCCGTGGTTATAGACAAAACGTAAACTACCATGACCGTGGAAACGATTTCGGTGAGATAACATATTGAATATTATAGCTCTATACGCTAAGTTTGGCGCGTTTTTTTAGGCGTCGTGCTTTTAGCACTAATCGTCCTGCTTTTGAAGCCATGCGCGCACGAAAACCGTGTTTACGAGCACGGCGACGAGTTTTTGGTTGATGAGTTCTTTTTGGCATATTCCAATAACTGTACCATATCTAAGGTGAAAAACAAAGATTTTCTTGCTTTATTTTGTTAATTATTACCGTAATACTTTTTCTTTTACACATATTGGTACATTGTTTCCACAGTTTTAAAGGTGTTGTTTGCCTACTGTGTAAAAGTCTACCTCAAGCTAAGTAACTGGAGATTCAAAGTTCTTTTGGTTGTGGAAAACCCTGGTTTTGGTTTATAGTTATTGGTAGTTATTACAAAAAAATGCGAGTTGGTGGTAAGTAGGAGGACAGTGAACCAGGTTTTATGGCAAACAGTGCTAGGTGAGATAGAAGTTTCCGTTTCAAAGGCGGCATATGCTGCGTGGTTTAAAGAAACAGAACTAAGCGAAGACTCTACTGAGACAGATCTTATTATTGGTGTGAAGAATATTTTCACTAAACAACAGCTTGAGTCAAAATTCGACCCTCAAATTCGTCAAATACTCGCGAAAAATAAAATTAATCCTAGCTCTATTACATATAGAATAAACTCGGATAAAAAACCCGTAAGAACTCCCGAAAACTCAGTAGTTGATTTTAGTCAAACTCGTCGAAGTGGTGATTCTTTTAAAAATACTGTTGAAGAAAATGTATTTAATCCAAAATACACCCTAGATTCTTTCGTCGTTGGTAGTAACAACGACCTCGCCTACACAGTAGCTCAAGCAATTGTTGAAAAACCGGGTGAAAGATATAACCCAATGTTTGTTTACGGAAGTGTTGGTTTGGGTAAAACTCACCTCATCCAAGCTATTGGTAGTGAGATATGTAAACAGCGACCGGATTTAAATGTTCACTACACCACCACCGAGGCTTTTATTGGTAAATTTATGTCCTACCTTCGTAGTAAAAATAAAAGAGATAATTTTTCTGACCGTTACAAAAATATTGATGTTTTGATAATGGATGATATTCAGTTTATTGCGGGTAAAGAAACTACTGAGGAAGCTTTCTTTCATATCTTTAACTACTTACACCAAAATAATAAGCAGATATTGATTAGTTCTGACAAACCACCAAAGCGAATATCCAGCCTCACAGACCGTCTACGTAGTCGCTTGGAATGGGGTATGGCAATTGATATACATATGCCAGACTTTGAGACCCGTTGTGCTATTTTACAGAGTAAAGCTGCACAGTCTGGATTCACACTAGAGCAGGATACAATTGAGTTTATTGCGAGTAATATAAAGTCTAATATACGTGAACTTGAGGGAGCGTTAAATCAACTGCTCGCTTTTTGTGAAATGCGCGGTGTTAGCCCTGATAAACAAATTGCTGAGGGTATTTTAGGTAATGTATCAAGATCTCGCCCAAAACACCTCACACCGAAACAAATTATTAGTAAAGTTTCACATCATTTTAATGTTGATGTTAGTGATATTGTAAGTCCAAAAAGAGACCGACATATAATGATACCAAGACAAATTGCTATGTATTTAATGCGTAGTGAGCTTCATACGAGCTTTCCTAATATTGCTCGTGAACTTGGTAGAAAAGACCATACAACCGCAATACATTCTGTAGAGAAAATAACAAAAGCTGTGAAGTTGGATTACTCGATACGTGAAAATGTAGCTGAAATTAGGGAGAAATTGTATGTGTAATATGTGTGTAAAAAACAAGGAAAAAGTTGTTATAAGTAGTAGTAAAAATAATGGTTTTTACTATGATGTGTTTTTTAATAAAAATATAAAAATAGTTTTACACGAAAAAATACTATCTAAAAACACCTTTTTTACACATACATTAAATCGATTTTTATACCAGTTATTTTCAGTTTTTACACACAATCCACACCAACTACTATCACCACTAAGTTTAAATAAATAATAAAAGGAAGAAGAAATGAAACTTACAGTCACCCAAGAAAATCTACACAAAGCACTCACTATTGTTTCACGTATAGCTAGTAGTAGAACTCCCCTACCTATCCTTAATAATATTCTTATTAAAACTGAAAATAATCGACTACTTCTTGCAGCAACAAACCTAGAAATTGCAATCACAGTTTATATTGGAACAAAAATAGAAACTAAAGGAAACCTCACAATACCAGCAAAACTCCTCAGTGAATTTGTTAGTAATTTACCTAAAAACAATATTGAAATTGAAAATAAAAACTTACACATAAATATAAAATCAGGTATGTATGAGTCGACAATTAACGGACTACCAGCGGATGAATTTCCCAATCTACCAGTAATAAATGAAAAAACAGCAACTGTATTTAAAATACCGACCAATATTCTCAAACAAGCTATTTCACAAACAACAATTGCAGCCAGCCACGATACAACTCGCCCAATGCTAACAGGTGGATATCTACACACAATTGGTGGTGAGCTTTATATTGCTGCAACAGATGGATATAGACTTGCAGAGCGACATATTTCAGAAGTGAAATTAAAGTCTAAAATTGACGCAATCATACCCGTCTCTTCACTTCTAGAAGTTGTGCGGATTATACCCGAAGATCAAACCGAAATAGAGGTTTTAATAGATGAAAATCAAGTTCGTTTCCGTGTGAATGACGTCGAACTTACAAGTAAGCTTATTGATGCAACTTTTGTAGATTATCGCCAATTAATTCCTAGTACTCAAGATATTCGTGTGACAATAAATAAAGATGAATTTACAAGAATAGTGAAAGTCGCTAGTTTGTTTGCCCGAGAAAGTGCAGGTGGAATAACTATCAAAACAGACTCTAAAGAAAAAACTATATCTATACACTCAGTAGCGTCACAACTTGGTGAAAATACATCAACTGCTAACGCTGATATCGCAGGTGATGGAACTATAACACTTAATTCTCGCTACCTTCTAGAGGCTCTTAACTGTATTGACGGAGATACTGTTGAATTTAGTTTTAACGGCAAACTTTCTCCAAGCGTACTAAGTGATGCAGATGTTAAGAAGTCCAACTACCAGCACATTATAATGCCGCTCAAGAGCTAGGTATATAAATGATTAGTCGTATAAGTTTAAAAAACTTTCGATCATATACAGCAGCAACTTTTGAATTTTCTAGTAAAACGAACATTATAATTGGTAAAAATGGTGTTGGAAAAACTAATATTCTAGAAGCCATAAATATTCTCGCAACCGGACACTCTTTTAGGGTTGGTGATAAAGATGTTATTCAGTACGAAAAAAAACAAACAAAAATTAACGGTGTATTTAATGATAAAAGTAGAGAACTTTCTATATACGACGAAAAATCAAAAGAATTCACCATTCAAAACACCAAACACAAAAGAATAAATTTTTCACAAACCATACCAATAGTTTTATTTGAACCGGAGTTTATGCAAATTGTATCAAAAGGACCTGATAAAAGAAGAGAATATTTCGATAACGTTTTAACAAAAATACATCCAACATATCAAACAATACTCAATAAATATAAAAGATCATTATCGCAACGTAATAACCTTTTGAAATCACAATCATTCTCTCAGGATGAGATGTTTGTTTGGAATATAAAAATAAGTGAACTTGGCGGTCAAATAGCACTATTACGTTTACAGTTACTCAATGAAATCAACCAAATTATTAGTGAGATATATAGTGACTTGGCTGACAAAAAATCAGAAATAGAAATTTCATATATAACAAAAATTAATCAAAATAATTATTCGGATAGTCTACTAAAAGGGCTAGAAAAAAACATTACACTAGATAAAATTACTGGCTTCACCTCACTTGGCACACATAGGGATGATTTCAAATTCGTAATTAATAATAAGGATGCAAATATATCAGCATCCCGTGGTGAAAACAGAACACTACTTTTGGCACTTAAAATTATTGAAACAAAACTTATTGAAAAAGCTAGGGATACTTCACCAATACTACTTCTTGACGATGTTTTTTCAGAACTAGATGCAGACCGCCAAGCGAAACTAGTTGATTTTTTATATGAAAAACAAGTAATCATAACTACAACCACAATAACACCCTTAATGACAGGTGTTGACGGTAAGATAATTGAACTATAAAGATCCGTGTGTAGCCGGTTGTGTGAAGCTTGAGTCGAAGCTAGCAGGTTTTAATGAGTTAACAGAGTCTATTACATTTTCTGGTATATTCTTATGAGTATCGTAACCAAACTGTATTTGTGGACCTGGTTTTATAACTTCCCAGCTACCGTTATTTTTATGCAAGATTATTTTTAAAGAATCGTAATTTCTAAAATCTTCTCCAATATATTTCATTGTAGTTACATACCAATCACCATTATTTAATAACTCACCTTCACTTAGCTGATACTTATTTATATTATGAACGTTACTATTTATGGCTTCATTAATACTGACCTGCTCATCTGTAAGAATAGCCACCAACTTATCATCAGAATAAAATGGATTTATCGATAGTTTTACACTATCATTTAAGTCAACATAAATATATTTATTTTCGTAACCAGTTTTACCTTCATAATATATAACGTACTTCCCCTTTAATAGTCGGACATTTTCACCAGATTCTTTAAAAACTTTTACGGGTTGTTTTTTATCCATTTGCCCATTATCTATATCAGCTCTACTATATAAAGCTACCTTGGAGGTGTTTTTATATGAAACGGTGATTGTTTCCGTTTTTTGGAAATATATAATTACCCCTGCTACTATGATAAATAATGCGAAAAGCAATATTGCCGCGTATCTATATCTACTTAATAAATTATTGTTCATATACATAATCCTTTGAGGTTGGGTTATTGAAATCTTCAAATACTATAGTAAGTTGTGATAAATTATATCCTTTTTGTTTTATCCAACTCAGAGCCTTTTGTCTTCCGATGGGATTTCCTGAACTAATTTCGACGGTGACATGTCGGTACTTATTCTGCTTAAAAGAGTAGTCAATTGAATAGCCATCTTTAATATTTTCATATGGTAAATCAGCTGTAATAGGGTTGTCTTTTGTAAATTGTTTTCCGTTTTGGCTAGACATTAATGAGGCAACAGACTCTACGTTTTTGTTTATTCTTAGGTTTTTTTCATACTCTTTAGTAGCGGTTTCTGAGTCTGGCTTTAATATCGCACCAGTTACCTCTCTACTATTCACTGTAATTACTTGTGAGTTATCGAAGTAGCCATCGCTCTTTACGACAACACTATATGTTCCTGGTTTTAGAAATGTAGATTTAGACTGTTTGTTACCGTTTATATAAATATCGGCATTTTCAGGTATAGTTTGTACGACAAGCTCATACTTCCCAGCTGTACTTATATACCCATACAAACCAGCTCCAACAAGTAGAACAATCAACGTAATCCAAATCGCTGCGTATTTTTTTATTTGTTCATAATAATCTTGATACATATTTACCCCTATTTTTTCCTATACCACTCAAAGCCGGGATCGGCAGGAGCTTCATGTCCCGCCATAGGCGCCCTACCATTACCACTTTCGGAATAGGATGCTGAGGCTATTTTACTATTAAATCCATCAATCTCACCAACATATAAATATGTATGGGTCTGACTAATCGCGACATCTCCAGGTTGTAGATCGGATGCTGAGCCTGGAGATATTTTCTTCCATTTACCACTGTTTTTTAGATAAGGTATTTGGCCTCCGGTAGTATTCCCCTTACCCGCACTCGTATTGTTATAGTCTGGGTCAAACCCAGAATCTTGTAATGCCCTAGTAACAAACCCACCACAGTCTATACCGGCAACTCCAGCTACGGTGCCGCCAACATACTTACCACTTCCAGCCGCCTTAGCTACAGCGCTTGCGTAGGCTGGTTTTCTTTTGACATACTGAGGTTCGTGATAAGTTGGCCAAGCGTAGCTCTTCACTGTTCCTGAAAGATCTCCCGCAACTGCACCATCACAACTATTTGATGCACCTCCTGATATAGAGTTGAATATACCTTTCGATATTTTCTTTACTCCATTCCATGATGACTCTGTATTGTCATTGCTTTGTGAAGTGAGAATTGCTACTACATATGTTTTGTCCTTTAGATATACTATGCCGACATCATTTGTAGCATCTGGACCCCAACCCGGCTTATTGGCAGTTTCAGTACCATCTACTCCTGCGACTATTCCATAACGCCCTCCACTACTAGTTGATACGGCCTTTTTCATGTAGCTGAGAAGTTTATCGTAATTAGAATCATCACTAACTTCAGGAAGTTTTTTCTTGGCGAGTAGTTTTAGGAACTTCACGAAATCATTTGCGGTTGACTTCGAGTTTGACCCAAGTGCACTAGAAGCCGAACCGCTGCCCATAACTGTTTTACTACTTAAACCTACATCATTTTGTAGCATATCCGTTACTTTTGCCGGAGTACCGATTTTCGACTGCAAAGAACCAATTCGCAGTGCCGCAGCAGCGTCGTTATTTGAGTCAATTATCATATCTCTCATAGTTTTTTCAACAGTACCGTAGCCAGTATTTGTACTCCAGCTAATCTTTCCGGCTTCAATTGCTCTGAGTGTGGCGTAGGCTGTGTATAGCTTGTATGAACTTCTTGTTGGCATTTGGGTTTCACCACCAACGTCGTTTGTTTTGTTTGAATCGACTAAACTCACTGCTATCTTCGTACTGTTTCCGTTTTTACCAGCTAAGTCCTTAATAACTCCTTGAATAGCGGTTGAGTTATCAGCAACTGCTGCGCCTTGGCTTTCAGTACATGAACATACAGTTGCTTGGCCCGATCCGGCACTATCCGCACTTCCTGTACTGCCATCTGTAGATGGGGTGAAGTTTTTTATGGCTTGCACACCGCTATCTACACGTTCTTGTATCGCAGCAGCGCCGTCAGCTGAAACCTCAAATACTTGATGGAATAGCAATGCGGCATCTTCAACCTGCTTTCTCTCATTGCCATTTTTTATTTTCTTCAAATTAGTCTCTAGACTCGGCGTCATTTCTTCCATCACAAAGCTTAGTTGAAATTCGAGGCTAGACTCTTTTTTATTTTCTGATTTAGCAAAGTTCTTAAAGTGAGTTTTTCTACTAGGATTAGTCCATTGAGCTATACCATATCCAGGCTGTCCTTGAGGACCTATTGGTGGTGGAATAGTATCTGATTCTTTCTTTCCTCCATCGTATGGACCTTGCTCAACTGCTTTTGGATTTACCCCAGACTCTTGTATGAAGTTACCAACTATACCACCAGCTTGTTCTTTGCTGAATCCTTTGGAAACGAAGAAGTTTAGGGCCTTTTCGGTTTCGTCTTTACCGGGTAAGTTGTCGCTATCATCTGCCTGAATACTAGACGCACAGCATGATTGTGGGTCTTCCGAATCGCCATTGTCCTCAACGGCACCGCCTTGACCGGTTGCTTTGAGGTTTGTAGGACCAGGGTCAGCATCTTGGTCTGGCGCCCAAGCATAATACAACTTATCGCCCTTACCGTCTTCTACTTGTTTTGCACCAATAGCACTAATAGCCTTAGGCGGAAGGCCGGAAACCCTACCTGTGTACTCTTTCGGGGTGTATTTTTGCGGGCTTCCATAGCCATTTGCTGAGGCACTTCCTTTTGCCCCAGCTCGAGGCTGCGGACCCGCTTCGAGTACAGCAGCAATAATACTTTTATTAGTTCTTGGGTTTGTGACAACAACTTTTCTAGGCTTCTTGTTATACCAATTAAGTTCTTTATTATCTACACTACTTGCGCCACCCTCCCAAGACCACTTTACATATGGCCAACGCATAGTTAAGTAATAATCTCTATAGTCTTTGCCTTCTTTAGCAAATTTTCCAAAAGTAACAGGTTCACCAGTTGTAGTTAAATGACCACTTTCATCTACAGGATCTTCGTACCCCGTACCACCCTTTGTCGCAGGTAGTTTATGTCCATCAAGAGTATCGGAAGATACAGTAGATGCATCTGATGTATCCGAACCTTCAGCTGTGCCTCCGTTAGGCGCTTCTGCTGCTGGGTCGGCCGCAGGATCGGCTGGCGCTGCTGGATCTGCCGCATCACTACTTGAGTCACTCCCCTGTCCTGATGGATCACAAGCATTTGGGTCGTAAAACTGAATGTCTGATTCTGAATAAAAATCTGAAAATGCCTGAACTGGCACAGTATTTGTAAATGAAATAATTATAGCTAAGCACAAACAAAGAAGTCTTTTGTAAGATATTATCGACAATGTTTTTTTGGTATTTAATATGTATTTCATAATGTATTAATATTATTCAGGAAAATCATAATGCCAGTGAGCATCGCCCGGGCAAACCTCTCCGTTATTTTTACCACCGTACTTATCAGCGATTGCATCAAATGCTGCTTTATTAAGCGGCGGATTACAGTCAAGATCAACGGCAATTCCCTTGTAGTGATTTGAGCCAGTGGAATGGTCTGCATTTGTAATTGGATTTATACCAATCGGGTGGTCTTTTGCATATTCGACCAACGCTTTTAGTAGATTTGTACTTACCGCTACACTTGTAATGCTAACATCTGGAGAATTAACAATTCCTTTTCCAGTTGTTACGATATGCTCCAATACATCTTTAGCTGAAACTCCTTTAGTGTCAACATAAGGGTATGTAACATTCGGGTTGTCTAGTAGTTGCTGTGCAAGCTGTTTAGCATCGCCATCCACAGTACTGGTTTCTGCAGTGTTGCCACTACTTTGTCGACCATCTTTGTCTTCATATTGATCATCGAATGTTTGATCAAAATAACTCATACGAAACATATTGAATTTAACTGGGTCGCTTGTTTCGTCAGGGTCAAGGCAGGCTTTTTTATCCAAACCTTCTGGCCAGTTCTCGTCATCACTTGATAGAGGCTGGTCCGTTTCGGCACATTGCTTTATCCATTTATCGTACTCACTGTCTGTAATTGGTGAGCCACTGTCATCTACATACCTAAAACACGGATCTTCATTATCAACGTCGGTTCCGCACATATAGGTTGTTACTGCGTCGGGTTCATAGGGGTCGCTTGTTGGTGAGTCTGCATCGCCAACTTTTGCTGGGTCAAGACCTCTTTGGACATTACAGTTTATATCTGCAGCAACATTTAGTTTTTCATAATCATCGTCCGGGCATTGCTCGTATTCACCCTTGATGTAATCACTACTTGCAGCGTATGTTGAAACCGATACACTTGAAGCGGCGGTTGATGCAAATGTAGTTAGTTTTGGTAAAATATTACCAAAATTAATACCCGATATCGTAGGGGATATTGCGGTTGCGAATCGACCAGCAAACGAGTTGGTGTTTGATGCGTCAAGTTGATAACCAAAACCGCTATCTGCAGCTATTTTACTTTGGGTTATTCGTGCATCATTATCGTAAGCAACAGCTTTTGCAACACTCAAAGGGAAAAAGCCATGAAATTGGTTGTTCATAGTACTAAGTGCTCCAACCCCAGCAACAATCGCATTACCTGCTTCGTCACCGAATTCGTCACCAGTTATAAGAGTATTACTCATTGCTGCAATTAAACCAGTAGCCGCAAATTCAATCAGTGGAAGAAATGGTTTTGCTGCTACACTTCCCACGGCGCCAATAGCATCTCCTACAATTGGTATTGCCAGTACCAAATCACTAACAAAGTTAACAGCCTTACATCCACTGGCGGCAAATTTGTTTTTAGCGATAGCACCAGCTGCACCCGCGGTTCCTCCACCAAGGATGTATTTTTTGTATTCAGAGTTGCTTGAAGGTAGATATCCGTAAGCTGCGTACTGATAGCCGGCAGAGTCAAAGGCGGTTTTATTGTTATTGTTTGGGTTTGGTTTTTGTAATATTCCAGCAAGTAGCGCCATAGCTCTCGTAGCACTTGTATTTTTTGAATCACCCGCTTTTGTTTGATCAGCTATTCTAAAGAACATCGCAGCATATCTAATTAATACTGCAGAATTCTTTAGTTTAACCGCTGTAGCAGCATAGCTTACAAGAGAACGCACCATACATACACCCTGCAACGCAGCAGTATATATATTGCCTAGTTTTGGTATGTGAGGCTTGCCCGCAGCTTCATCGTTTTTTGCCGACTCCACCTCATGCTCAATCGCTTCAGTCATATCTTCGCCAAGTTGTTTTGCAACAGCGTTTTCAGTGTTATCAGGATTGGTATCGGCTCGGACGCTCAAATCGAATCCCTCGCCACTTACAGACGATTTTGTTCTTTCCTTTAACTCAGCGTCTCTCGTTTTGGGATCGTCAATCCTTTGGTCGCTGTCGATTCCTTTTGTTCTACCAATATACACCTTCAACTTAGTGAGCATTGCACTAGCTTTAACGTCTATCCAGTGGGCTACTTTGGATTTGTTGTATTTACGAACATTATTTCGTAAATTCGGGCTTTCTCTAAACGCTTTTTTAAAATCTTTGGCTAGTATTTTTTTAGATTTCCCCTCCTCGTCTATATAAGTGATAGATTTTATCTTACACCTACTCACCGAACCTATACTTTTACATCCATCTGTTTCGATTTTGGAGCCTGGGTTTCGCCTTTCGAACTTCTTGATCTCTTTTTCTGACATTCCTTTGAACCGACACTTTATTTTTATGGTACAGCCCTGCGTAGGGTCACTCGTCATTTTTCGTGTCATTATTCTGCTATTACGCTTGTCCATAAGAGAGTTTCCTCTTCGGTCAAACTTATCTAAAAGCACTTCTTTTAAGTGGACGAGTGCGGTGGCTGGCCCGAGAGTAACCCAAAGTCCGATAACAACTATAATTACCCCCAAAGCACCACCTATGATGCCCTTTTTCTTTGTCATTTCGATTGGCGAACTTACTTTTTCTTCTGAGTTTTGTTTTGAAACATTTGTCTTCCAATCAGCGCCAGAAGACTCTTTGGATTGAATACCTTCTTGACTGGCATCTACTTCACTTGCCTGGTTTTCAGCAGTTTCATTTTCGAAGTCCTCTAGCGCTTTATCGCTCGGTTCATCGGGCGTGTATGTTGGATTTTCTAAAATAGACTGATCGGGATTTTTTGTGCCACCGTATTGTTTGTCCATTTTGTCAGACCATTTTTTAGCGCCAACATTTTTTGCTGGGTTTAGATTGTCTGGGTTTGGTTTTTGTTTACTACTTGGCATGAGGTATGTACCTCTACTTTATTTCACCTTCACTTAAGTAACCTTTACGGATCTCAACATCTTGATTTTCTACTGCTTGATTTGCAAGCTCGGCAGCTCGTTTTGCGTCGAGTTCTGCTTGTGGATTTGTTGTTACAAGCTTGTGTTCTGTAGGGCTCGGAACAATTTGAATATGCACGTGGTTTTGACCTGCAAAGAAAAGCCCTTGTCCAACAGGGAAGTTGTTTAGTCGTTTCCTCTCCTCTTCAGTAAGTTTGAAAACATCTGCTAAAACATCTACTGCACTAGAGCTTTGCTTGAGTAGTAGCTGCATACTTGCGTTAGCCACAATTGCTCGACCCATTTTACTTGCCATAAAGTCCTCAACGTCTTGAGTGATAGTTGTAAGACCAAGATAATATTTACGCGCACGTTTAGCGAGTGAAAAGATAAAGTTTGCAGAATCTTCATACTTCATCAGCTGCCAAGCCTCGTCGACGATAAGCATTCTCTTTCTCTTGTCGGTACGAGTTTTGTTCCAGATATGATTTAGAATGATATACATTGCAACTGGTCGAAGTTCGTCTTCCAGGGTTTGGATGTTAAATACAACCATGTTGTTGTTGATATCAACATTACTTTGTTGAGAAAATATACCAGCGAATGTTCCGGTTGTGTATTTACGTAAACGCTGCGCAAGTTCAGGGCCTGAACCACCCATGTGAAGTAATGTGTCATACAAATCATTGATAGTTGGCGGAGTAGATTGATGCGTTAGTGGATCACTAGTTATGCCAACGCGAGCGTAAGTGTCTATGAGGGCCTGATCAAGATCTGCTTCTTGGTTTGGGGTTAGAGGGACAGCTTGGTTGCTAATCATAAGTTTCACCAAACCATGCAGAGTAATCAGGTTTGCGCGCAAAGAATCATCAGCGTCTTCTTCATCAATTACTCGAGGTAAATCGAAAGGATTTATACGTATATCAGAGTTGAGACTCATCTGTACGTAGCTACCGCCCACTGCTTCACACAGTTTCTGGTATTCATTTTCAGGGTCGATGATGATGATTTCTGTTCCAGTCATCATAGACCTTACAGCCTCGAGCTTCACAGCAAATGATTTACCAGCACCAGACTTTGCAAACACTACCATGTTGGCATTTTCCAGAGAGAAACGGTCAAAAATAACCAAACCATTGTTGTGCATGTTTATGCCGTACAGCACGCCTTTTTCTTGCGTTAGGTCAGCTGAAGTAAATGGGAAACTAGTAGAAATAGCTCCAGTGTTCATGTTATGACGGATTTGTAGCTGATCAGAAAGCTGTGGAGCGGTACTTTGCACACCTTGTTCCTGTTGGCTAGAAGCAACTTTACTAAATATCAACTGTTGCCCAAGAGTACTCTCGACTTTGTGCTGCATAAAGTCCATCTCGTCCAGACTATCCGCATAAAGAGTAATGTATAGTCCGTATCGGAAAAAACGTTCAGCACCAAGTTGCAACTGGTCACGAAGTTCTTCAGCATCGCTAATTGCAGCCTCTAAGCCTGGGTCACGAACCTTCCCTTTTTCACTGTTTATACTCTGTGATGCTTCAAGCTGGGTTACTTTTCGACGTAGGTTTTTCATAACAATCTCAGACTCAACGGGGTAAATAAACATAGCTATGTCTACCACCTCATCGGCGTTGATAATTGAGCTTAGCCAGCCGGTGTATAGTTGTCGTGGATAACCGTACACATATAGTGTTCGGCCGTATTTGTTACCTAGTCGAAAGTACGAACTATTGATTTCTAAACTACTTGGGGCAATAAGATCACGAAGTGTTCGAACGCCCTTTAAAAACTCTTGCTCAATTTCAGCCTGTTCACGAGCTCGCTGCTGGGCTGCAATATCAATTGCATCTTGCTTTTTGCCACCAAAAATACCCATTAGTTGTTCTCCTGGCTAAGATTTGGTCGAGGCGCTTCACCAGCACCTTTTTGTATGTAGGTATTTGTAATGTTATTGAAGTCACCAAGTGGTTGGCGAACAGCGGTGTCGGGGTTGTAGAAGTTGTAGTATAGCTCGCCCAGCTCCTTAGTATTTAGCTGAACAGAACGAACACCCATCTGAAACAGACCGCTTAATACTGTGTTTATGCGGTTTTGTAACTCATCTTTTGCCTTGTCGTATGCTTCTTGGTTGATCTTGATGTTTATCTGTTGCTGAGGTTTAAACAAGTTTGAAAATAGATTTTTACTCGAGGCAACGGCGCTATCGAGGTCGCCTGCTGGGTAGTAAGGAATAACAAGGAAGAAGCTTTTATCCATAATGTTCGCTTCTTGTGCGAGCTGGTCGATAAAGTCTATGTAATTGTCCATCAACACACCAAGTAGCATGTTGTCCTGACCCCTGCGCATTTTGTCGAGTCTATCGAGGTATGGAGCAATATCAACTCTTTGTGAGCGAATTAATATCTGTATTGGGAAAGTCAAAGAGTTAAGAAAGCTTTGGTACGCGTACTCAACACCTTCACGTTCACGTGAGCTCATGAGGTCGAAGTTGATTGATTTACAGGTAATGACTGCACGAAAGCTACCGTCGCTCATTATGACCATATTTTCACGTATTTCAGATATCAAAAGTGCATTTTGCGAGCTATTCGGATTCTTCTTTGCTGCAGGTGTAGCTGGTTGCTGAGGGTTTTTACCAGCTTGAGGAGCTCCAGGTTGTCCTGAGGCTTGGGGTTGGGTATTATTTTTATTTGGCTGCATTTATTACTGTTTACCCTCTTCTCGCTACGGCGGGATCAGGCATTAATGCAACTTAATCTCCACCTCTTCTTCGGCTTGTTTTTCTTCGATACGATTTGCCTGCTTGGCAAGCGTACTCACCTTTAAGCCTTCACTGTTATCTACGAGGTTTATTATATCAGGAGACGGCGTGTTATCGCTAGTGCTTTGAGAAGTTTTAGGACTTTCATTTTTTGGCTTCGCTTTTTGAGGGTCATTCTCTTCTCCGACTGGGTTGATAACTGTTTGGTGTATTGAAGATGGATATGGGTCAAACTTTACTTTGCTTAGTATCTTTTCAGCCTCTTCTTCTAACTGATCATCTGTTAATGTTGCTGCAGCCGGTTTTGGCGCCGTCTTTACCGGGGTAGGTTTAGCTGATGATGCTTGTTGCATACGGTCTATCGCAGCTTTTTGACTAATTGTTTTTTGTTCGTTTATGAGCTTATCAAAAGAATTTTCCTCCAGTATATCTTCCATGTTGTCTGCTTCAGCGACAACGCTATCGGCTAAGCTCACGTTACCAGTACTGTTTACATCAGGGTTGAATACACCCCTTGCAGCCCAGCCTCGTGTATCCATAATTTGCGATAGCCTATCGAGCCTATCGAGCGCCTCGTCTTGGCTTAGGTCTTTTGTTCGTTGCTCTTCTATGACATGTGGTGCTGTTATTTCTACCGTAGAAAGCACTCCGTCCGGCATCCAAAGGCGTTTTTTGGACTTTAGGTTATATTGCAATATTGCAGCCAAATAAGTCTCTGTTGGCTGATCTTTTCGCAGCGGCAAGGCAATTGCTGTAAAAAATATGATAAATGGCATCGGTATAAGAATCAGGCCAATGAATATTTTACTGAGTATAAATGCCACAAAACAGGCAAATGCTACTATAATAAGATAAAGAAACTGACGGAAGCCAAACGGCCCAATCAGCTTGTCTTCTGCTTCAACGTCCTGGGGTACTTTATAGACAGCCATGCTTATGTTTATTTTACCACACGTGACCAGTGATAATACTCTTGCAAAAACAAGTGTTTTGTGCTATTATAAAACAAATGTCAGAACTTCCACCACAAACACAAACTGAAACACCAAACCCAGCCGACAATTTCGAGGATATTCGGGATTTAGTTGAAGTTGGTGATGACAACAATGGTGACGGTGTTAACACTCTTCACAGGCCAGACGAAAGCGGTAAACTGCTTTCTGTTGACGAACTTGAGATGATACGAGAGTATCAAGATCTTATTCGTGGAAAAGAAGAATCTGATGAAGCCGAAGAGCCAGAAAAAGTTCCAGGTGAAGATTTTGAAATGGATGAACAAAGAGCTGAAAAGATAGCTCACTACATACACAAACATAGCAAAGGCAAAGGCACTTCTCCTGATGTTGTGGAGGAACTGTATAAAAGACTTGAAGACGAAGGGGATGATTTTCTAGACGATGACCCAGATAATCCAGATTTTCCTGATGAACCCCTAGACCCCGATGCTCCAACTGAAGTTATGGATATACCAAATCCAGGGCATCGCTTTACTCCGGAAGAAATCCAAAAGCAACAGAAAATTTTAGCCGATATTGATGAAGCTGACCGAACTTTCGACAGGCATCAAAGAATGATTAAGCTCCATGCGCTTGCAGAAAAACACAAAGGCACGGCCTTTGGTGGCGAGAATGGTGACTTGGGAGTTGAGGCTGCGCAGCGTATACGTGTTAGCAAAACTCGCAGCAAGTTTAATCCTCGTAGGCTTTGGGTAAAAAAAGGTAAGAAAAGCGACGTAATACTCGATAGAATGGCTCGAGAAAGAAAAATGGCATACAGTCTTGAAGCTGCAACTGCTATGGGGCGAAGCTTTTATTTTAAAGATAAAGCTGAAAGAAACGTGTATAAGGGTCGCAATAAAGCAATTCACCAAACGAACAAATGGTTTGAAACCGAGGGTGTGCCCAATACTGAAAAAGATATTGAATACAACAACAAAAAACTTGTTGATGTCAGTGAAAAACTAGAAAAACTACAAGTTGAACTCGCTCAAAATCCAGAAGACTCAGATTTATTGAAACGTCAAGAAAAATACCAGAAGGCCATGGTCGGACATATAGAAAAGATCAGGGAACTTTCACAGTACCTTGAGAAGCGAGACAATGGTATTGCTGCGCTTGAAAGTATGCGAGGCTTTAGAGGGCATGATTATTACGGAAAAGGCATAGCATTTCTCTCAATAGTACGCAACGACCCTGCTCTACTTGAATCTCTTAGCGGTTTGCACTTTATACGCAAAGAAAAAGCCAAGGTTATGATGATACCGGAAAAACTAAAAGCCGGTGAGATTGACCTAGAAGAAGCTCGAAGACAAGCAAACAGCGTGAAGCAGTTTGACTGGAGAGACGAAGCGTTGAAGAGAATCAATAAAATAGCCGACACTCCCGCTGCTAGCTAAAACGATAGACTAAGGTGCTTGGCCGCTGGCAATTTTTTGGTGGTATGCTTTCTGCTCTGGACTTAGGTTTTCTGCGTATCTGCTGTTCAGTAAGTCATACGACTGCTGCTGTATTTTGGCGAACTCTGCAGGTCCAGCACCATGAACAACTCTGTGAGCTCTTTCTATAGTGTCCGGAGTCCAGGTTGCCATTTTCTCAGGCGATGCTCCGGTGTAAGTTGACGATTCTTGCGCAACCTGTGAGTAAGATTTTTGACTTCCATCAAGCGTTTGGTCTGCAAATTTTGTAAGAGATGGATCTGCACCGTTAAATTCTTTACCGTTAGATTTAACAATGCCGGCAGCAAGTTCCGTTGATTCTTGACTCAATCCACTTGAAAGCATGTCACTCACTACTTCACCCGCCTTAGCAGTACCTGGCCCACCCTTTGCGTTTAATAGTGAAGACGCTGCGTAGGCTGTTTCCTGACTTCCACTTTGAATGGCTTCACGAAGGATTTCAGCGAGCTGTTCAGTTGACTTTGTTGAAAGCCTTGCTTCTTCAAGCTTCAGAGCTTCGTTGAAACGCTCTTTACCCATACCAGCCACTGTTGCTGCAACTCGTGCCTCAGCAGCGGTTTGATGACCGACCCCAATATATCGTTCTGGGTTTGCCTGCATGTCACCAAGGACGCTGTCTTCCAGAATTCTACTTGCTTCCTTCTCTCTGTTTTTGAGTCTTTGTTCAGACCAAGCAGAGCCGCCGCCTAAGCGGTTACGAAAAACGTCTCTTCTTCTGCCAGAATGGAGTAATTTACCGTCTTTATCGCGCATGAGGTTGCCTGCACCATCCCTTTGAAAGCCAGCATCTGCTCTCATTGCTCTTGTTTCCATTTTTGCTAAGTTTGCACGTTTGCCAGCTGTTTCTTTTGCTCCGCCGGTAAATTTACTACCCAAATTTTGAGCTGTGCCGTAAATTCTACCAAGCATAGAGTTGGACGACTTGAGCAAGGCTGGTATTGCAAAAAGCGGCAGTGCCAGTATGACGAGTTTGAGTAAATAATTTATGACGTCCATTTTATATCCTTATATATTTTATCATTTTAGATTAAACTCGCTGCTAAGATTGATGCGCCGAAAACGACCATGAGCATAGGGAAAACAATCAGTTGTTGGGTAAATAAGCTCCACCATTTTCTAAAGTATTGATCGGTGTTTGGGAGCAGCCAAGCGGCAAATGCCAGCGGCGAAACAAGTACGAGGCCGAGGAGTATTACTTGTCGGGCGATAAGTACAAGCATAGTGGCAAATATAGAAATAAGTGCAGCGAGAAGGAGCGGCACAGCAAGCCATAATAGCGCAGTTGCGCCGATGCTTGCCGCTGCTACACCACCTGCCAGCAGTCCACCACCAATAACTGTCCCGGCTGCTACATCGCCACCAGTAGAAAAGAAGTTTACTCCCCCACTACCACCGCCAACTGCGTCATTTATTTGTGCACTAATGCTAGTGTTGCCGCCGCCAGCTCCTATCATGAAGCCAACTATTGATGTGCCTGCAATGTTACTAATGTCTATCAAGAAAGCACATATATAGAATGACAAGTTGATAAATATTGCTCCCATAACTAGGCGTGGCAACATGCGTTTGATACCGTAATTCGACAATCCTACAGAGGTTGATTGTGAAAATACAATCACCATGAAAGCAACTATGAGTAGAATATTAGCCATACTCACGAAGGCGCCGTGAATGGCTTGTATTTTACCTCCATCTTCTTTGTCGGCAAGTATCCTAAAGGTCATCATACTTTCGATGATGCTTCCGGCTCCTTGTATTGCCGAGGCAAAGCCGTCTATGATTGGACAAAGTACCCAACCTAATGCACCACCCTTACAAGTGTCAACTGCATCTGCATTGCCACCTCCGCCCGTGCCTCCAGCAGCTTCAACCAAAGCTTTTATAGATTGCTGCTCAGCATCAGAAAGTTTGTAATAATTTTTAGTAGGTGTGTTGAATGATTTTCTAGGTAATGCAGCATTACACCCGCTAGGAATAATACCGTCTATATCACCGCCTATATCACCACTTTCTCCTATAGCACCATTGTTGTCGTCGTCAGAAAGGTTGCTCACTTGGGTTCGTGCATTTTTTTGGTGCAAAATTGTGTCTGCAGTACCGGTTACTCCCATTTTTGTAATTCTTGTTATACCAGCCTCTGTGGGGTAATTGTCTTTTCCGTCGACTTTGCTCCAGTCATCAAACTTATACCCAAGTACGTAGTCTATTTTGTAGTACTCACCTGAGTCCGGCTGCGATAAGTTTATTGAGTTGTTTGCACAATAGACTGAAGATACAGCAAAGTATTCGCCTTTGTCGTCACCCCTGTTGTTCCGGTCGTTCATTTGCTTGTTAATCGCTGAAGTGAAAGAAAAAATTGTTCCGTCTCCGAAAACACCACCCTTGACGACAACTTTCATCATGTCGCCAATTTCATCTTGCTTCTCACCATCATCAAAAATACTTTTCAGTTTATTTTTGTCGGCATCATCGTAGTACAGTACTACGTCTGTTATGCCCGCCGCTGCATGGCTCACTCCACCTATAACAATCGTGAACATAAAGGCCAAAAAGACCATAGCCCATTTTTGTCTAAAGAAACGTTTCATACTGCCAATCAGTATACCCCATAGCCAAGCACAAGCTCAATGATTTGCACTTATCGGTATAAAAAGGCATAATCTGTAGGTAATGAAAAAGTACGTATTAATAGCACTTGTATTTAGCTTGCCGCTAGCAGCGCTTCTAACACTAACAGCCCCATCAAAAGCAATGGCTGCTTATTCTGCCCAAAGCGCAACAGATGTTTGTGCGACATTTAACCCACCTGACGAAGATAATAAAAGTTCATGTGAATATGGTTATAAAGTTGGGTACGAAAAGGCAACGGGCGGCAAGTGTTTTGCATATGTGAAAAAAATAATGAAGGACAAGCACGGTAAAAATATTAATACCGTAGAACAGCTAAAAGCAAACTCCACTGCAGCTCCTATGTATAGTATTTGCGGCAAGGGTAAAATAAAAGGCGCAGAACAAAGAGCTACCGACGATGCCGCAAAAGAAAACGCCACAGCGAACGCAAAAAATGAATGTTCCGGCACGCCAACCTTCTTTGACTTTGGCTGTACAGCTGCGGCCAGTGACAAAAACAAAAGTGGTAATGCAAATCCTATTTCCAGAATATTATTTACTGTCATTTCTTGGCTAACTGGCCTTGTAACTGTCGCCGCAATAGGCGGTGTAATATATGGTGGCATACTCTATGCAAGTGCTGGTGATAATGCTGGCCAAACTCAAAAAGGAATTATGTTTGTATTTAACGCAGTACTTGGTTTGATGCTTTGGATAGGCGCCTATGCAATAATCAACTTCCTTGTCCCTGGAGGATTGTTTACATGATAAAAAAAGTTGGAACATTTGTAGCCGTCTTTGCTGTTGGAGTTTTACTTAGTGGTTTAGTTGCCACTACTCTGCCTAGTAGTTCTGTTTATGCTGCAAAGTGTAAAAATGAACCATCACTTTTACCTGGAGCAAAGCCATGGTATTCAGGACTATGTAAGCCCGGCTCAGATGCCGATCATCCTACAAATGAAATACAACTTACAACTCCGGCTGAGTCTGCAGCGAAAATAGCTCTTAATATATTGAATATCATACTTGTACTAGCAGGCTACGTTGCTGTGGCGTATGTTATGTGGGGTGGCTTTAAGTATATGAGCGCAAACGGAGATTCCGGAAGTATAGCCAGCGCCAAGAAAATCATCACGAATGCGCTTATTGGACTTTTGATCGCACTTTCTGCAGTAGCGATAATATACTTTATAGGAGGTGTGTATGGTATATCGTAAGTTCCTATTTTTACTAGTTGGAGTGTTTTTTATACTTGGCTTATCGTTTTTTACTAACATTTCACAAGTGATTGCAGCACCTACTGCACCCGCAACCGAGGAAGAGCCACCAAGCAAAACGATAGACGTTTCTGACCCTAATAAACTATCCGTTGACGAGAAAGATGTTGGACTTTTGAAAGCAGATAGCGGGACAATAGTAACCAACACTTTAAATGCCGTATACGCTATAAGTGCGGTTGTAGCAGTAATAGCAATTGTAGCTGGAGGAATTATGTATGTTATTTCGGATGGCGATCCGGGTAGAATTAGCACGGCAAAAAATGCAATTATATATAGTCTCGTAGGTTTGGTAATTATAGGTTCGGCGTTTATAATTACTGGTGTAGTACAAACCATAGGAAAATAAAGAATATGAAAAGAATAAAAAAAATATCTCTCGTTGCATCGCTTCTGATAGCAGCACTTGTGGTTGTGAGTGTGATACCTTACAGCAACGCCCTTGCTCTACCCGCTTGTGGCGACAGTAATACGCAAATTTGTACAGCAAATACGAATCTTCTTGGTGGAATACTAAAAAATGTTATAAACGTCATGCTGTACCTTGCCGGTGCCATAGCTGTCATCATGGTAGTTGTTGGCGGTATTCGCTACATAACCAGTGATGGTGACCCTGGGGCTGCTAGCAAAGCAAAAAACACCATTATATATGCTCTTGTTGGAATAGTTGTGGCATCAATGAGCTACGCTATAGTTAATTTTGTAATAGATAGGATAAGTATATAAATATGTTAATCATCAAAAAGATATCACTCAGTATTTTTATAGTTGCAAGCTTACTTGGTATAAGTAGTTTGTTTGTTTCGGAATTATCTACACCTGTACTTGCAGATACTACAGCGCAAATACGTCAAGGTTCAAATGCTGTTGGCGGTGATGAAGCCGGTAATGGCGGCAACCAAGTAAAAGTGGTCATCAAAAACGTTATAGGTATACTTTCATTTCTAGTTGGCCTAATCGCGGTTCTTATGATTGTTATTGCTGGCTTTCGTTTTGTCACAAGCAATGGTGACTCAAACACCGTTTCCTCGGCAAAAAACACCATTATATATGCAGTAATCGGTATAGTCATCACCGTTATGGCTTATGCAATAGTGAACTTCGTAATCGATAACTTAGTATGATAAAGACAATACTTTGCCTCAGTATTATAGTAAGCGCCATGTTCGCTTCAGTTTTTGTAAGCACTCAAGGTGCATATGCGCTTGATAAAACTGCGCAGACAGGGTTTAAGTCAGGTCTTGATCAATCTGGCGGAACAAATGCAGATGATTGTAAGGCAATCGGAGGCAAGCTAAACGCCGATCAAGTATGTGTCGATAAAGATGGCAAGCAAATAAATACAATTGCCAAGACCATCCAAAAAATTATTAACCTACTACTCTACCTTGCTGGTGCAATAGCTGTCATCATAATAGTAATTGGTGGCTTTCGCTATGTTACTAGTAATGGTGACCCGGGTGCTGCTAGTAAAGCAAAAAACACTATCATATACGCTGTTATTGGCTTGGTTGTTGCTGCGTCGTCATATGCGCTCGTTAACTTTATTTTAGGTAATATTTAAAGGAGATTACATGCAAAAAATCAAAAAAGCACTACTACTTCTATCAGTCTTTGCGATTGTGCTTGTTCCGTCTGCAACAAGCTATGCGGTGGTAGATATAAACGATGCTAACAATGAGAATCATGAAGTTGCATGTAAGAATAATGGCGGGACTATCGAGAGTAATGGGAACTGTAGCAAAAGCGGGGCAAATATTGCCGATATTATTAGTGGGGTTGTAAATATTCTGCTATTTCTTGTGGGTGCAGTAGCAGTTATCATGCTTGTCATCGGTGGCTTCCGCTATGTTACGAGCAATGGTGATCAAAACTCTGTTGCGGGCGCAAAAAATACCATCATGTATGCACTAATCGGTGTTGTTGTAGCTTTCCTTGCCTACGCCGCTGTCGCTTTTGTGACTGGACAGCTTGAGAACGCAAATAAACCAACCTCTGTACAAGAAACGCGTATTTTGGTATAACTAAAGCATACATCTTATAAACATAAGGAGAATACAAAATGAAAATATCAAATCTAAAAAAGAAAGCACAACTGTTTGCGGCAACAAACCTTGCTATGCTAACACTTGCTATCGGTGGGGTGTTTGGTCTATCCGCTACCGTATTGGCAGCTGAGCCAACTTGTACTATTTCGTCTGGAAACAGCACAGCTGTAAACGACATAGCGAACCCACTTAGTGATGGAAGTGCTTGTGCCAAAGGTAATGGTCAAGGTGATAATTTGAATGATATATTCAAAACAGTTGCAAACATTCTACTCTTCGTAGTAGGTGCAGTAGCAGTTATCATGCTTATCATCGGTGGACTACGTTACGTTACAAGTAACGGTGATCAAAACGCTGTTACAGGTGCTAAAAACACCATCATGTATGCATTGATCGGTATAGTTGTAGCCTTCCTAGCGTTTGCGGCGGTGAACTTTGTCACTAGCCAGCTTGAAAATGCCAACACTACAAGCTAGATAGTTAAAAGACATTCAAACTTTAAAACCCCGGACTTCCGGGGTTTTAAAATGTTTGCAAGTTTTTATCTAGTTGATTTGAATCTTGCGAGCTTGTTCTGCTTTTACTTTTGTGAAGCTGATGGTTAGAACGCCATCTTTTAGAACTGCTTCAACTTCGTCTTCCTTCACTGCAACAGGTAGCGCGAGTGTTCGACTGAACTCTCCCCAGTAACATTCTTGAATGTGCCATTGAGTTGCTTCTGAATCGTCGCCACTTGAAAGTGTGCCACTGATAGTTAGAATGCCATCAGAAATGCTTACATCAAGATCTTGTTTGTTGACGCCAGCTGTTCGAGCTTTTACTACAAGTCGGTCGTCTGACTCGTATACATCAACAGCCAACTGTCCAGGAACTGCTGAGCTATCTTCTTCCCAAGTTTCTTCAACTACTGCTGTTGAACCTTCGAGAGATTGATCTTCCTCGTCATTTAAAAATGCCGCTGCTAATTCATCTTCGATCAGCAAGTCGTCATTGCTAGTATTTTTCTTTGCCATAGGTCTCCTCCACTTATTGTCGTTTTATAAACTCGCTTGACAATCTATGTCCTAAGAATGATTATAACTAATACATAGCAAAAAATCCACCGGAAAAAGTAAAAATTACAATGTTAGACAGTTTGTTGCAAATCATTGCTCCTCACCACTGTTATTCTTGCCAAAAAGTAGGCTCAGTTTTGTGCACTAGTTGTGCATATAACATCGAAAATGAGGGCCAAAGTGTGTGTATTGAGTGTTTAAAGCCTGCTCTAGAAGGAATTTGCGGCACTTGCAATCTTCCATTCCAAAAAGCATGGTACGTAAGTATTCGTGAGGGCGAGCTAGCGCAAATAATAGATGATTATAAATGGGCGAGAAAGTATGAAGCGTATAAACCTCTTGTTTTGTTACTAGATTCTCGATTACCAGACATTCCTTTAAAAACAGTTATAGTGCCAATTCCCACCATTTCTCACCACAAGAGGATCCGGGGCTATGATCACATAGACATTTTAGCCAAGTCGCTCGCAAAGCAAAGAAATCTTAAAAAACAAAATGTATTAAAAAGAAAAAACGACTCTGTTCAGCATAAGGCCACTAAGGTAGAAAGAATGAAGCAGGCGGATGTAGCTTTTGAATGTAAGCAGGAGCTTGAGTCTAACGTGCCCTATTTGTTAATTGACGACATAGTCACAACAGGCTCCACAATCAAAGCAGCGACCCGTGTGCTCAAAGGGGCTGGTGCCAATGAGGTGTGGGTCGCTGCTATTGCTAGGCAACCACTGAACTAGCCAGTGATATCCAATTTATTTTTTGATGTCGTATGCTAGAGCAATAAGCATTGGTCCTGTGATCAATGCGTATAGGCCAAGTACCCATACAAACGCAACACCTGCTGATACTGGTTGCATCAACAAGATTACTCCAACGATTACAGACAATACGCCTGTAATAACGAGGATAGTTTTGCTGGTTGCTGCATCTTCTTCGAAAATAGCTGAAAATATATCAACTATACCGCGTGCAATGAGGATTAGTCCTACAATTAGCACGAATGCTGCGAAAGCTAGGGTTGCGTGTCGTAACAAGTACACACCTACACCTATTTCTGCAACGCTTAACAGTATTGTTAACACACGAGAAAGGAAAGAAACTTTTCCGTTACCGATGTTAATCAATCCCACCACGAGTCCCACCACACCACTTGCAAGCAAGAAAGCACTCACTAGATACACAAGTGTAACTAGTGTTAGGGCTGGCCAGAACACGGCCGCCAGTCCAAATAGAATCGCTACGATTCCACGTAGGGCCAGCACTCCCCACAAATCTTTTGATATTTGACTCATTTGATACCCTCCTATTATTTAGTATCTGACTTATATATACGCTTTTTTAAGCCTGCTGTCAATTTGTATCAGTATAGTAAGGATAGTTTGTCAAAATATAAAAACTAATCTTTTACCACGCAAAAACCCCAGCTAAAGCTGAGGTTCTTCCGTGGTACGCCCGGCAAGATTCGAACTTGCGACACCTGGTTCCGAAGACCAGTGCTCTAATCCACTGAGCTACGGGCGCGCGTGCCGTGGCAATTAGCCACGACTAAAAATAAAGGTGCTTTCCCTGAAAAGAGAACAGAGATGATTTTAACAGATAGGCACTAAAGCCGCAAACGACGGAGTAAAGAGTCGAGCGCGTCGAGGTGTAGATCTTCCATCGGGAGGTATGCGCCGAGGATATCAACAATCTTTTCACCTTCATTTTCAGTAAAGTAGATCGTTAGAGCTTGTCCGAATCGTTTGGTTGGCATGAGCATAACTGAGAAAAGCGCCCCTTCTTCAAGTACGCCAAAAGATCGGAATTCATCGAAACTGTGGAATTGCTCGCCTATATGTAGCCCGTTAAAACTTAGGCTGTATCGAAGTACTCTGGTTGGTCGGCGAATATACACTACCAAGGCGATTGCCATGATGACTATGAGCGCTGTAAATGTCCACTGTTGTTGCCATATAGAAACGCCAAGCAAGAGGACTACTGTAGCGATGAATCCAAGTACCCAAGCGCCATCACGTTCGTGATGAATGCTTTCGGAGGCTTCCCAGCTGATAGTTTCGGCTGGTGCTTCAGTAGCTTGAGGTTCGGGTTGTGCCTGAGGCACATTTTGAACTGGGGGTGTGGTTGTTCCATCACCCTCCTGAGGTTGCCAATAATTTTGCCCATCGTTTGGCTGCATAGTTTAATTATAGCATTTAAGTGCATAGAGTAATTCGTCCTTTTGGACTCATCAGCATAGATACACATCTATGGTTACTCCCGAAGGTTATTACTCGGAGCAAAGCTCTACAAAATAATAACCTTCCGGCAGAGACGAATCTCTGCCGACCTGTCCCCAGGTTTTTGTTTGAATGATAGGCTTCAAACTGCCTTTCCTACTTTTTCAGCAACTCAATCAGTTCTTTTCTTCTGCGAACGGATTGTCGTTGTCGATCTTGCCGGTATCACGGCCTTTCTGCGCTTCAGCTACGACCACGAGGGTACGCATTTGTCTGATCGCTTCATTGCCAGTGACCGACTTGCCGGCGACTGTGATCTCGAGGTCCTCGTTTGGGTATTTTTTACCCCCAAAGTTACGAACCTTGAAAGATCCACTCTTCCACTTCTTGAATGCCGTAACTTCGCGCTGCAGGATTGCCTGCGAGTCGCGGAAGTCTGAGCGGCAATCATTGATTTTTTTGAGAACCTTGTCGAAAATGTTCGACAAACCAGTTGTGTCTGGGTAGGCCTCCTGAATGGCGCTGAACAACGAACCACCACCAGGCCTGGCGCTGGTTCCTTCGGTGTACCGACCCTTAACGGCGTCGGTAATCACCTTGTCCAGAGCATCTGTCTGTGCCTTTGTGGCACCGACCGACTGCTTGGTTTTCACCAGGCAGTCCGACAGGATGTTTGTCGTGTCGTTGTAGTAGGTGATCAGGTCTTCCTGCTTCTTGTTGCCGTCGTTTGTGACACCATTGCTGATGACAAAGTAAGGCAGCACCAGGAACAGCAAGACACATCCTGCGACAACGAACCACTTGTACTTCTTGATGTAATCAAGAACTGTCATGGATTACTCACTTTCTTCAGAATTTATCGAACGAATCGGTTGATCCACCCGAACGATTGCTGGGCAGTGTTACCACATACCCAAGGGGGTCGTAATACAACAGGGCCCATAAGAACCCGAGAGACAGCAGAAGAACAACAAAAAACATCAAGATCTTTGAACCAGTAGAAACCGGAACAGCGTCCTTGAGGTTTGTGTATCCAACTCCTGTTTCACCTTGATCTTCACACTTCATACACGGCCTCTTGTAGGGGTAGTCGGAGAAAATGATCTTCCCTGCCAAACCTTGAGAGGCGTGATTGTAAGTGGCCTTTTTTGCCGTCACACTTGCTGTGATGTTTCCTAGCAGCGTAACAGGATCAGCCGGAAACCCTTGAAAGGAATCCAAGCCACTGATCATTGCGTTGTTGCCATAGGGCATCCCTGTATCTGCACGTGCCCACTGAATGGTTGTACCATCAGCACTCACGCCCAAAGCCAGAATGATGCCATTTTTCGAAATGCTCCACTTTCCAAGACTTGTCCAGTAAGCTTTGAGCGCGGTGATGTAATCTTTCGAGTCACCAACCTTGTCGGCTGGAACAAGAACGATATGCAGGTCACCACGCAACTCACTTCCAAGCGCTGCATTGAAAAGCATCAGCTGGGTGTTCCACTCGGAAATATTTCCAAGCTTCAAACCACCCGCAGTCTGAACTTTCATTGCTTGCATGTCGAAGTCGTACAGGACATTTTTGCCCAAGTTGGCGGTGTGCTTCGGAAGCAAGCCAGCCTTTTGGTACTTGGAAATGTTGCCGCTGTATTTCTTGTACAGATTGCTGTCGCTTGCGAGAATGTAGTTGGGGTACTTGAAAACACCAGTTACGGGGTCACTTGTACCGTTTTCTACGTTTCGCTTTGCACTGAGCCACCTGTCTGGAATTTCGCGAGGAACATCACTGGGAATACCACGTCCCCTTCTCCACGGTTGCGGATTAGGCTCAAAGTAGTCGTCGCCGATTGTGATTGATCGACCAAGGCTGTCATCCAGCACATAGTCGAGCTCGTAGGTTGCATACGGACAGTGGTGATCAATCACTTCAGTGTAGGCAGCTCTAGTCTGGTGACCTTCGCTGTCGTATTCCGCTGGGTGATAGATGTACTCAGTGTCACACACATATGTATGTGAGCAAGAGCCATCTTTTTCACATCTGTCCGGTACAACTCTGGCTTGGGTAATGCTTCCGTTGTAGAATTCCTTGTAGCCGTTGATTGCACTATTACGTGCTAGGCTTGGACCTACCAACATCGTCACAACCACCGCAATACCGATAATCACAATTGTGTAGAGACCGAGCTCTGGCATTGTGATTCGGTTCGGGCGGCCTAGGTAGTTCTTGAGGTCATATTTTGGCGCCAGTATTGCTACCAGTACCGCAATAAGCCCAGGAACTACTATGCTCATAAGTGTGAGCACAATATCACCTCTTTCAGTTGCTGAAATTGTTAAGGACCACCTCTCACCAAAAAAGGTGATTAGCTGCACTATTGTAACATATTATCTATAAAATTGCAAGTATGCTACTCTAGTCACTCTTTACTTCACTCATAACTTTTTGAAGATTTGTGTTCATGTCTATAATGATTTTGTCGGCTATTGCGTCGGTAGGAGTCAAATCATTAATTTCCATACCGACCGACCAAGTTACGCAACGATCAATCGTTACAAATGTAGACAATGTGTTTTCCTCGCCATTGCTTTTGAAGTATTCTGTGCTTGCAGTTATACCCTTTGAACAAGGCCTATCATCTTCATCAGTCTCTACTCTGACCGAAGTTAAAGGGTTCTCAATCACCACAGTGTCTACATCTCCAGGCTGGAAGCTCGTACGGCCAACTCCTTTTTTCATAGTTATGTCGACAGTGTGCTGGTTGTCTTCGCTTGTAATAGAAAGTGCTTGCTGTCCCTTTGTTATTTCGTACCAAATAGAAGAGTCTTTGTGTTTTTTAGCAAAACGAGAAGCATACCTGCCAATATCAGCAGTCGCTGGGTTGAGGGTGTTTTTGAGTACCTGTTCGGTGTTGTTCTCTTTTGCCTCTATTTTTCTATTTCGTTCTTCTTTAGACATACCACAGCCGCTAGCCATAAGAGCAATTGATATTAAGCCAGAGCTAATGACCTTGTTTAGTAAATTACTTTTAGAAATTTTCCACCTATCTCTACTAGTATGCAAAGCTGGATCCATTAATTTACAATACAATAAATACTATATTTTAGCAATCGAATTAAGAAGTTTTCACATCTCTACTCATTAACAGACACAACCACACAACTACTGCGGCAAAAGCAAAAGCAAACGTGAAAAAGATATTATTATGATAAAAATACGCAATTGTTCCTAAAACACCCCATAAGAATACACATGCAAGATCGCCAGCGATCTCCATGCTCATAATGTAGTTAATACCCTTTTTTCTAGTATGTGTGTAATACAGGCTAGTCCACGGGTTTAGCTGATAACTAAGAGCAACATCATACAAAGCTGAAATAATCGTTATCGTTACTGGGTTGCTACTAGCTAATATACGTCCTATGTGTACTGCAGACGATCCAGCTGTACCCTCTACTAAGAGCTGATAGCTTTTGCCTTTGTCTCCACGTTTGGCCATAAAATGAACGATTATCACACTCACTGCTGTGGCTACGGAAGCGATGATACCTATTTGTCCAAAGTTTGGAATGAATACGGCTAAATAAATTGGCCAAACCATCACGCCAACTGTCGTATGAGAACTGAAGGCAAACTCTGCTACTAGATCGCGAACAGGCGCATGTTTTAAGCTGTAGCTTAGATTTTCTGAAACTTTATGTCCGCCCGCGAGTTTGTCTAGCTGCCATACTGGGATGATCGCTAGTAAAATGATGATTGAAGCGACGCCTGCTAGCCACGCTGGTCCAAGTAAAATCGCTACACCACCTCCGATTAGCGGAGAAAAAATACCAACAACACGGCCTAGGTTTGCCATCATGGCAATATCACGGTTTTTGCGAGATTCATCCATGACACGAGATATATGTAGATGCTGTGAATTCCAAAGAAATGAGTTTTGTAGTGCCATCAGTGGTGCCATCAATAGTAACGTTAGCTGCTCACCACTGACCATGTATAAAGTGAGGAGCGCCATAAAGCCGGTCATTGAGGCATAGCCGCTGATGAGGCCGATTCTTGCTCCGTTTTGATTTATTAATTTCGTTACTGGATAGTTGATAAATAGCTTCGATACTGCATAAAGCACATAAAAGCCACAAACCTGCCAAAGATCTAAGCCTTTGTTTAGTAGTAGCAAGGGTATGAATATGCCAACGAGCCCACTACCCAGACCCGCAATAAGCGAAGATACCGTAATACTGACCAAGTCAGAATGAAGAAACTTATTTATCATAATTATAATTTCATGGCGGAGAGGGTGGGATTCGAACCCACGGTACCCGTTAAGGTACGACGGTTTTCAAGACCGTTACCATAAACCAGACTCGGTCACCTCTCCGTACTGTAGGACATTTTAACAGATATCAGGAAGCTGAGCTACTCCCTTTTCTCAGCGGCACCCATGCCATTTCAAAGAGTAGTTTCATAGTTTGGCTTATTGCCCCGCTTTCTATGACGACTGCACTAGGGTTTTCATTCCCTTCAATAATCAGTACTGTGTCGTCGAAAATGATGGTCATTGCCTCTAGTTCACGCTCTTGTGACTGGGGTACATAGCGTGGCTTTCTCATCAGCTGGTCGCGTAAGTGCAGGCTATGCTGAGAAATGTGTTGGTTCCAAAGCGACAAGCTTTGAATTTGCCTCTCTGTTCGCACCTGTACAAAATATTGCTGGTAGCTCTTTGGCATGAAACGTACGGCATTTTCATATGGTGATGCGATCCACCACTTTCGCTCTTTGCAGTACAAGGCAAGATCGAGCAGTTTCTGCACTTCTTTTTGGCCTGAAACGTTTTTTACAGACAGTGTGTTTTCTTGTACATCGAGCTCCTCTATCTCTGTTAAAGTTTCATTTATGTCACGTAAATTTGCACCCAAGTATGCTCTTAAGCGCGACGGAGCAAGCATTGCATAGTGAAACACCTTCTGATTAACTGGGGTGATTTCACATAAACCCATATCGCTAAGCTTTTTGAGATTTGTCATCACTGTTTGTCGGGGTTGTTTGGTAATTTTTGTAATTTCTTGGCTCTTTAACTGACCTTTACCTAGGCACAACAGGTATGTTTTTTGAGTGCTGGGGCTGACATCGAGCTTTGTCAGAATAGATTGTATTTTTTCGTATGTAGGCATTGCATACATAATAACAGATTGCATATATAACATATGTAAATATTAGACATAAAATACTTATCAATTAATAGACAACCTGTCAGTATACCCTCGTCATAGCGAAAGGAGAAAAGCCATGCCAGAACTAATAGTACCCAGAAAACAAATACACATCGTTGGTGGTGGAACGATAGAACCTATTCGAGAACATCTCGCTTTGTCGGCTCGAGCATATGGGGCGACAGCCAAAAGATTAGGCGAAATTTGCCGGGAAGTGATACCCCAAATGGATGTTAATATACATCTAACAAAAATGGCAGATGCTGCGAGCGAACTCGAGTCCTCTGACGATCTTCGAGAGTTGGCAGAAGAAATAGTGACAGATTACGATACAAAAATGGTGTTTTGGAACCCAGCTGTATGCGATTTTAAAGGAGAAGTTGGGGATGTAGGGAGTGCAATGCATGCTCAAAGACTAAAATCAGTCGCTGGTCAGGCAATCAATCTCACCCCAACAGAGAAAATAGTCACAATGTTTCGTAAAGATAGCGTGCAAGGGCAAAAACCTCGAAAAGACATATTTGCCGTAGGGTTTAAGACGACAACTGGGGCGAGTCCGGAGGAGCAGTACTCCGCAGGGCTTAATCTTCTGAAATCGTCCAGCCTCAACTTAGTGCTCGCAAATGACACGACAACTCGACAAAACATGGTCGTCACCCCTGAAGAAGCACCATACCATGAAACAAGTGATCGTGAAGAGGCGCTGCAAGGATTGGTAGAAATGGCACATCTTCGTTCACAGCTTAGCTTTACAGAATCGACGGTTGTCGACGCAGAGCCTGTGGCTTGGGAAAGTGATGAAGTATACCCTGCTTTGCGCAGTGTGGTGGACTATTGTCGCGAGCATACCGCATACAAACCATTTAACGGAGTAACCGCAGGTCACTTTGCAGCCAAAATCGGGAGTAATATGTTCCTTACATCTCGTCGTAAGAGTGATTTTAACCAATTATCAGAGGTAGGACTTGTTCGCGTGGTGACTGATGGAGAGGATAAAGTCATAGCGTACGGCGGTAAACCATCAGTTGGTGGCCAGTCGCAGCGAATAGTCTTTGAGCAGCACCCCGGCAAAGATTGCATAGTGCATTTCCACTGCCCTATCAAGCCAGACTCAAAAATACCGATAGTTTCTCAGAGAGAGTACGAATGTGGCAGTCATGAGTGTGGCGAAAATACATCACAAGGACTCGGTGTGTTTGAAGACGGCGCTATAGAGGCGGTGTACCTCGACAATCACGGGCCAAATATAGTTTTTCGACATGATGTAGAACCAGAAAGAGTGATTGCCTTTATAGAAGAAAACTTTGACTTAACAGGGAAAACTGGCGGGTATATTCCAAAAAGTCAATAAAATGTTTGACAAATAGCAAAAAAGTGTGCTATTATTGTAATCCTGAGCGTTGGTGGAGATTCGCAAGAATTTCTGATCGTCCCCCTCACTGATACAAAGTAGGACGGTCTCGTTTAGCGGAAGTGGCTATCGTCGATAGCTGGAAACAAGGGGCAATCCTTGTTCGATAAACTCCCTCTGGTGTGTACAACCAGAGCAAGATTATTCTACCGACAAAAACGTCCAACGCGTTAGTTTTTCATCAGCTTGGCGGGCATCCCGAGAGTTGTCTGCTGAGTAGATGAAAAGGGGCTTCCCCGCTCATCATTTTGACCCACGACCCAGGTACCGGCAAGTGGAACAAGTCAGGTGATGATGGGAACAACCCTGGCCCGTCACCCACTTAATTGTGGGGGCGGGCCTTTTTCTTTTTAGCCTATTGGTCTTTGAACAACTTTTTCTGAAAACGAGTTACGAAGTACGTACCAACAAATGACCCCAGAGCTAGCGGGATAACGTACATAAATTGTTTTGTGTAAGCAAAAACGCCTGCGGCAAGAATAAAATGCATTACAAAACTGATTGATGCTGCCGCTAATGCCTGCTTTTTGATAACTGCGATTGTGTAGTATGCATACATACCGTCAACAAGAGCATAGCCAAAAAACAATCCAAGAACTATTAGCCAGTTAATATCACTAAACATGTATCAATATTACTGCAAGTGGCTATAATAATGACATGCAAGAGTCTGTTTTTACGAAGATTATTAAAGGTGAGATTCCAAGCCACAAGATATATGAGGATGATTTGGTATATGCCTTTTTAGATATTCATCCGATTAACCCCGGACACACTCTGTTAATACCAAAAAAACAGGTTGATCATCTGTGGGATTTAGAAGAGTCTGATTATCATCATATTTGGGATGTGGCTAAACAGTTAGCGGGTCATATACAGGAAACTTTAGAGCCAAAACGAGTTGGAGTAATAGTCGAAGGTTTTGGGGTGCCACACGCGCATATTCACCTCATACCCCTGATTCATGGCGATGACATTAAAAAACACCAAGACCTTGATGCCGAGGTTGATGACGAAGCGCTAGCTTCTGTAGCCGCAAAATTACAATGATTACAGTAGTCGCCATTGGTAAAAAGCACGAAAATTGGCTCGTTGAGGGTATTGAGCGCTATGAAAAGCGCTTGAAAGTGCCATTTAATCTCAGGTGGATACTTTTACGCAGTTCACTACAAAAAGGCGCTGTAGCCGCTAAAGAAGAGTCTGAAAGCATAATAAATAAGCTCAAGCCCGATGATTTTGTGATATTGCTGGATGAACGGGGTAAAATGTTCGACTCTCCTGCATTGTCGAAGGTGCTAACAACTCCTTTAGAACAGTCAAAAAACGTAGTAATTATCGTTGGAGGAGCGTATGGGGTGGGTGAAGAGCTGCAAAATAGGGCTAATATTGTGTGGTCGCTCTCCCCTCTTGTCTTCCCTCATCAGCTAGTGCGATTAGTTTTGGTTGAGCAGCTGTATCGCGCTCAAACAATACGTGATGGTTTACCTTATCATAACGAGTAATCTTCTAGTATTTGATTGTTTAGACTTCCTTCAAGGCCGCACATTCGCGCGGCCAATGCGCATGTGCTACTCGGGAAACGAGAGCTTTCAGTAAGTCTAAACAACCAAACTATAATTGACTATTTATAAAGTTTATGCTAATATATATGAGTAAACCAACTAAAAATAAACATGCAATCAATAACTTCCCTATCTCATATCATGACTATTGCCGTGTTAACCGCGGTTATTTTTAGCGTATTACATGCCAAAGATGTTAGTGCTGCATCTGTTATATTGAACCCTTCTTTTACTACAAACACTCAGCAAGCACGTGGTATCGAAAATACGATTCATGTTGAACTTCATACACATGTAGACAGACAACCTCTCTCTTCTTTACTCCAAAATATGCAAAATGATAAGCCACTTACTCACACACGTACTCTGAAAAAGAACTATTTGTTTGAGAAAAAGCAGTCAAAATTGCACGACGGCATGCTGGGCTATCACCTACCAGAGCTTGTTTAAGTAGTGAATTCTAAATCGAGATAGGATGGTTCGCCATCTTCTATCATCGCGACTATTTCTTGCCAGCCGGGGATAAACTCCTTGTATGGTAACGTCTTCCAATCTGCCCAGAGCAGATTTTTTGCTGTGATTTTTGATACATCAAACTCTTCGCAGTTGTCCATGAACCATATGGGGCCAGTGATGTGAGTTTGTACGAACTTGTTTTTAGTGAGAATAGAGGCGTAACCTTTGTATTGCAACTTATTTTCAATTTTTCCATCTGTTACTAGAGTAAGCTCGCGCGTTGCTGCTTGTTTGAGGGTTTCATGAGTGTGGATTTTGCCCGACGGTGCTGCGTAACAATCGTAAAAAGGCTGTCTTTTGCGTTTTACGAGTAGCCATTTACCATTTTTTGAACGTAAAAACAGCATCGTATAACTCAAAGTGCCAGGGTTGAGAGCAGCTTTTTCAGAAGAGTAATACTGCGCTAAAGATATACCCTTTGGAGTAAGTTTGTAGTGTCCGTTTTCATTTTTTTCAACTAAATCTCGCTTTGACAACTCCTTGAGGTGGTACATAAACTGGCTAGATTCAAGCGCTGGGTCTTTGAGGTCTCGATAACGTAAAGTGTCGCTCGCTCTGAGACGAGCGAAAATTTCTGCCTGTATGTGGTGGTCGAATTTATGTATAGACATGGTGTACTCGCCTTCACCTACCACTATACAACAGCGTAAATCAGCTTTTGGTAAAGAATATTTTACTAAAAATCACTGCACTGTTTGTTTGGCTTGCCTTTCTCATACTATAAGTGTCATTAACTAACGAGAGGAGACGTATGACAAACTTCGAGACCAACAAGCAGCCACAGGAGATAGAGAGAAAGTTTCTGGCTAATCTGGCGCTGCTTGAAGGCAGACCGGATGATTATGAACATACGGCAATTCGTCAGGGGTATTTGGTTATTGGAGATGATGGTTCCGAGGCGAGGGTGCGAGATAAAGCTGGAAAATACAGCATAACAGTGAAGACAAAGGGTGATTTGGTTCGAGGTGAGTGGGAGACGGAACTTAGTGAGGATCAGTTTGAAGTATTGTGGTCTGCAACAGAGGGAAAGAGGGTCGAAAAAACTCGCTTCAAGATTCCATATGATGAGCATGTGATTGAGCTTGATATTTACGAAGGTCAACTCGATGGTTTGGTAACTGCTGAGATTGAGTTTGAAAGTATGCAAGCAGCTCAGCAATTTGTACCGCCGGAGTGGCTTAGTAAAGATGTGACTCAAGACTCTAGCTTTAAAAACCAAAACCTAGCCTGCGAAGGAGTGCCACATGAGTGAAAAAAATATTAAGCTTTCGCACAAAAATGAACCTTGGCAACTCAGGCTTCACAGTGGTGAAAGAGGCTGTTTTGCGATGCTTGAAAATGCACGTGAGCGCACAAGCGTAACTACGAGGCTGTCTAGATCTGCATTTGGTTTTTATGAAAATGAGATGAATCCTCTGGTTGAGCAAAGTTCGGAGCTTGATCATAAAGAAATAGTGAAAGAAACAAAAGTAGCGCTAGAAGATGAGCCGTTCATCATAGGTATAACTGGTAGGAGTGGTTCTGGTAAATCTACTTTGGCAAAAAAGATTGAAGATGAGTACAAAGAAGATGGCTTTAGGGTGACAACACTTTCAACAGATGATTACAACAGGGGTAAAAACGAAATCGTAAAGCTAGCTGGTATCGATCACGAAAATGGCGAAAAAATAAATTGGGACTCGCATGTTGCATACGATATTGAAGGTCTTCACTGGGATTTGCAAAGGGCAAAAATATGGATTCCTACTCTAGGAAAAAGAGAGTTTGACTTTGAAACTTCAGAGACGGTAATTGATAGGAAAACATTTATAGAGCCAGCCGAGATAATGATAGTTGAGGGCATCATGGCAAATAGCCCAATTTTAAGAGAGGATATCGATAGGCATTATCTTGTACCCACTACTTTGGCGACGTGTATTGGGCGTCGGGTGATGCGTGATACATCCGGACGCAAAGTGTCGTGGAGCGCCGAAGAAATATTACAGTACCAGCTCGAAGTGGCAGAGCCAGAGTATCGAAAAAGGCTTAGATTACCTGTAACTCAGCTTGCAGCCTAGTCAGGAGTGATTGCTGCTCTTTGAGCTTTTCACGAGTTTCGGCGACAACTGTTTCGGGAGCATTCTTAACGTAGCTTTCATTACCGAGGCGAGCTTCTAGATTCTTGATTTGGCCTTCGATATCTTTGATGCGCTGTTCAAGGTTTTTACGGTGATGCTTGAGGGTTTTTTGGTCAATATCGAGCCATGCTTCCCTACCTGCGACTGCTAGTTGGAGTCCTTGTGGATTGTCAGCTTTTTTGACTTCTTTGAGGCCAGCTAAGCCAGCTATAAGCTCGGAGTTGTCGGCTATGAGGCTGTCTTCGCCGTAAAGTAGCGTTTGTTTTTTGCCGCCAAGTTCATGAGTGATGTAACGTGCTTCACCAACAAGAGCTTTTAATTGCTCAAATTCTGCAGCGGCTATATCGCTGCAAGGTGCAACAGTTGGCCAAGTGTTTGAGATGAGCGGTTTTTCGTGAAGTTGCAGTGTTTGCCAAATAGTTTCGGTAACAAAAGGAGCAAATGGATGTGCAATTTTTAAACTGGTTTCGAGTACCCAAGCAAGTAACGGCAGGTTCTCGTCGTTTTTAGAGGCCTCCAAATACCAATCGGCAACAGAACCCCATATTGTGTGGTAAACGACGTCTGCAGCCTCTGCAAAGCGGTACGAGGCAAGGTTTTTTTCGACGTTTGTTATTGCAGCGTTTAATTCTGAAATTATCCAGTGATCGGCAATGTTATTTGCTTCAGGCTTGGGATCAACTTTGATCTCCCCGCCTTTACCTTCGATAAATCGCGCGATATTCCAAAGTTTGTTGGCGAAGTTACGTCCGGCAATAACAGAGGCGGTGGAGAACGCTTGGTTTTGACCAGCGCTACGTGAAGCTACAAGCCCAAGCCTGAGCGCATCGGAGCCATATTTCTCGATCGTCTCTATTGGGTTGATAACATTTCCCTTTGATTTGCTCATTTTTTTGCTATGTTCGTCGAGCACTAAGCCGTGCAGGTAGACTTCTTTGAACGGCACTTTATCGGTCATATGTAGACCGAGCATGATCATCCGTGAAACCCATGGGTAGAGAATGTCGTGACCTGTCTCCATGACATTGTTTGGGTAAAACTTAGCCAGCTCTCCCCCATCGAGATAATCAGTCACAATAAATGGCCATTGGCCGCTTGAAAACCATGTATCGAAAGTATCTTCTTCTCGTTTGTAAGTTTTGCCATTTATCTCTATTGTTTCGAGCTCTACTCTTTCGTCAAAAATCCAGTCGTTGCCGTCTTCGATATTCTGAAAAGCAGGAATAGGAATGCCCCATGGGATCTGTCGAGACAGGTTCCAGTCGCGAATATTATCATAATATTGCATCAATGCACGACCGCGGCCGGCTGGATAAAATGTCACTTCTCCATCTTCAATTGCTTTTTTGGCACGCGCTGCCATATCTTTAGTTTTTAAGAACCATTGATCTTTTATAAGAGGCTGAATAGGAAGTCCGCTCTTGTAGTCAAAACCAACTGAATGTTCGATTTCTTCCTCACCTCGCCTGAGGTCGGCTGCATGTAGTGCGGCCAAAACACTTTTTCGTGCTTGCTCAACATCTTGGCCTTCGTAGTATTTACTAGCTGCTGTCATTTTGCCATCGAATCCAATCACCTGAATATGAGGTAGGTTGTGTCGTTGTCCCATTTCAAAGTCGTTTGGATCGTGCGCAGGAGTTACTTTTACGGCACCTGTACCAAAGCTCATATCCACAGCGTCATCGGCAATAATGGGTATCTCTCTTTCGACTATTGGTACTATCACCTTCTTGCCTACAAGTGCTTTGTATCTCTCGTCACTAGGGTTAACTGCAACTGCGGTATCACCAAGTAATGTTTCCGGCCGAGTTGTCGCGACAATCACCTCTCCTCCCCCGTCGGCTAGAGGGTAACTAATACTCCAGAGAGTACCTTTAACGTTTTTGTGGTCTACTTCGATGTCGGCATAGCTAGTTTGGTAGGCGGTGGAATAGTTAACTATGCGTTCACCTCTGTAAATAAGCCCTTCTTCCCATAATTTTTTGAAAGTTTGGTATACGGTACTAACCACCTTTTTATCAAGGGTAAATACAAGCTTGCTCCAGTCGGCACTTGCACCTAATGCACGAAGTTGTAGCTCCATACCACCTCTTTGATTGGCAACAAAATCCCATACTTGTTGGTACAAATCTTCACGTGAAAAATCACTTCTGCTTTTACCTTGTTTTGTCAGCTCACGTTCAAATACAACCCATGTCTCAAAACCTGCGTGATCTGCACCAGGAATAAAGACAGTATCACGTCCTTTTAATCTGTAGTAACGTATCAAAATATCTTCGATTGCGACCATTAAGCTATGGCCTACGTGCAGACTACCATTAGCATTTGGAGGCGGCATAATGATGGAGTAGGGGTCACCATTTCCGGTTGGTTCAAAAGCTCCGCTGGCTTCCCATAAAGCGTAAATGTTTGGCTCGTATTGATTTGGCTCGTATGTTTTTGACAGTTTCATTAAATTATTTTCACGTTAAAATTTGAATATTTTTACCCTTTGTATCTGTGGTAGTATACCACATTTATATTGGTAAACTGGGGAATACTTCTAGTTTGCGTGGGTCAGCGGACGGTTCGATATTTGCTTGATAATAGGCAAGGGTTGCAATCATCGCAGCATTGTCTGTACACAGGTTCATTGGAGGATAGTCGATTTCTATAGGCAAGCGAGCTGACAGTTGTTTTCGTAGTTCTTGATTGGCAGCTACTCCACCAGCTATAACAACAGAAGCAGGGGAGTGCTGTTTGTATGCTATCTCTGTCTTATCAACCAAAGTTTCGACGGCAATTTTTTGGAAACTAGCTGCAAAATCATTGCGCTGCTCATCTGTTAGGAGCGCTGCAAGTTGGTGAGAGGGGAAAGTGTAATCTTTGCCGATATCATGTTGTACAGCCCGTAATACGGCAGTCTTCAGGCCTGAAAAACTAAAGTCCAGCGGGTTTTCCAATTTACTTTTTGGCAGGTTGTATTTGCTTGGATTTCCATTTTGTGCAGCTTCTGCAATGCTCGGACCACCCGGATAGGGGAGTCCTAGAATCTTAGCTACTTTATCAAATGCTTCACCCACAGCGTCGTCCTGAGTTTGCCCTAATATTTCATAATCACTATGTGATCGAAAAAGTACTAGCTGTGAGTGTCCACCAGATACAATCAAGGCCAAAATAGGAAATTCTGGCGGCTGTTCTAACAGGAAATTAGCATATACGTGTGCTTTGATGTGATGTATCGGGTAGAGCGGTTTATTTTTGATCAATGCTATTGTACGAGCAGTTAATGTACCTACTAGAAGACTGCCGACTAATCCCGGTGCATGAGTAACTGCTATTGCATCAATATCGTCCCAGCCAAGAGACGCATCACTAAGTGCTTTATGAACGACTGGCAACATAACTTCTATGTGAGATCTTGCGGCAACTTCAGGAACAACGCCGCCATATTCTGCGTGTATATCTATTTGACTATTAACGACATTACTCAGTAATATTCGCCCGTCTTCTACAACAGCGGCTGCGGTTTCGTCACAGCTTGTTTCTATTCCTAGAATTTTCATACTACCACTATAGCAGGCAGTATAATATGATTACATATTTTCACGTGAAACAAACTATTCTAGTCTGTACGTGTTAGCAAGTCGGATGTATAATTAAGAGTATGAAAAACGGGGTTGTAAAAGGTATACGAAAAGTTTTGCCAAAGTCTGCAGTGCGAGGCCTTGAAACTAAGTATCGTAAGAGCAGAGTGAAGCTTGTAAGCGCACGATATGGACACCCTGCTAAAAGCTTAAAAGTACTAGCAATAACAGGGACAAATGGTAAAACAACAACAGCTTGCTACCTAAACGAAATCTTGAAACAAGCCGGTAAAAAAACTGCACTATTTTCGACTGCGGTTATTGAACTTGATGGCGAAAAGAAACTCAACGACAAAAACGCTACGGTGCCACTAACGACTGAAATGCAGCAGTTTTTTAAAGATGCAAAAGATGCAGAGGTAGACTACGTTATTCTCGAGGCAACAAGCCATGCGCTAGATCAGTACAAGCTGGAAGGTGTGCCAATTGAGGCGGCTGTTATGACGAATCTGACACAAGATCACCTTGACTACCACAACACCATGGAAGAGTATGCCGCTGCTAAGGCAAAACTTTTTGAAAGCAAACCTTCAATTGTGGTGCTCAATCATGACGATGAATGGTTCGAATATTTTGACGATATCGGTTCGCCTGGCGAGAAAATGACCTATGGTACAAACAAGAATGCAGAAGCTCGAATAACAGATGTAAAGCTATACAAAAAAGGGAGTGAAGTAAAGCTGGAAATTGACCACCAGACGAAACTTGAGCTTGCTACAAGCTTGCCTGGAAAATTCAATGTCTATAACCTTACAGCCGCAGCTACACTTGCTTATTTACTGCAGATTAAACTCGATGATATTCGCGACGGAATAGCTAATCTCGAAGAAATACCAGGAAGATTTGAAATTATAGAAAACGACAAACCATATGAGGTGGTTGTTGACTATGCTCATACACCCGATGCCCTAAAGCAACTACTTCAGGCGGTTCGACAATTCACGAAAAACAGAGTCATACTTGTTTTTGGAGCGGCAGGTGATCGCGACAAGCTGAAGCGACCAATTATGGGTGAGGTTGCAGTGAAATACGCAGATCGAATATTTCTAACTGAAGAAGAAAGCTACAATGAAGATCCTCAGAAGATCCGCTCGATGATACAAGAAGGCATTACAAAAGCTGGTGGCGAAGCAAAAACTGAAGAAATTGCAGATCGAAAAGATGCAATAGCAAAAGCACTCTCAATTGCTAAAAAAGGTGACACGATAGTAATAACAGGGATGGGGCATGAAGTTTTTCGCATAGTAAAAGGCGAAAAAATACCTTGGAATGATGGTGACGCAGTACGAGAAATACTAGCTGTGGAAAACCCTGTGAAAAACATGTAGAAAAAGCTCGTGTTTTACTCTGATAATTGATATTATGTTATGAGGAGAATTGTGCCTAAAATTCTTCGCAAACCAAAAAAATGCATAAAATCAAAAGAAAGACTAGAAAAATGAGGGTAAATCCAAGGGATTCAAAGAAGTTCTTTTGGGTATTGCTTGTATTTGTTTTGATTATTGGCATATGGATTGGCGTGCAAGGCGCCAACCAAGGAATGCTAACTTTGGCAACTTCAGCACAAGGTTTAACCAACCAAGATGGAGCTATCAAAGTTCGTATTCGTGCGCTCGATGCATCGAAAGTTAACGAAAGCTTGTACACAATCGACCAAACTGCCGTGGTAAAAGACGGCCAGTTGAAGCTGCGTTGGCAAATACCCGGCACGGCAAAAAAGAAGGCTGCCTACATTGAGGTTTGTGCAATGGACAAAAGAGCCGGGCCATCATCGACCGTTAAGAAGGCTTGTATCGAACAAGGCGGAGATGTCGGATACAACAAAGTCAGTTGTCCGTACTACGTGCCGGCGAACTCGACAGGATTTTCAGGACAACTCAACGGTTGGAACAAACTCGATGACTCTCAAAAGGTTGGCTGTAGTGATGGCCGAAGCTTTAGCAAAGTCAGCAGCATCAAAGCTTTAGCAGCCGCTCAATCTCCAGGTATTGAAATCGACGGCGGGGGAGTGTTGGTTGCAAACAACGGAAAAATTCAGACCAAAGACGTCGAGCAATTTGTCAAAGATGCGTTGAGTGACGCTGGTGGTTCGGTTGTTCACGTAACGACAAATGTTGGTGTGCCTGGGCCTCAAGGTGCAGCCGGAGCAAACGGAACTAATGGTACGGATGGTGTAAATGGTGCTGATGGTGCGGTTGGTATCGCAACTGTTTCTGGTGGAGGCCTGCTGCTTACAGGGTCAAATCTAAGTCTTGATGACTCATGTCTTGGCGGACAGATATTACAGTGGGATGGTTCGAGCTGGAATTGTGCAAGTGTTTCCGGAACTGACTCTCAAACGCTGTCACTTGTTGCAAATGTACTTGCGATAAGTGGTGGCAACTCGGTTAATTTATCTGGCTACCTCGATAATACAGACAGCCAGGCATTGAGCTGGGTGAGCGGTACTCGGACACTGAGCTTAACTGGCGGTGGTAGTGTGGTTATTTCTGACAGCGATACAACCTATGGGGCTGGTAATGGTTTGAGCCTTGGCGGTACAACCTTCAGTATCAATTCGCCAACTTGCGCAGGTACAACCAAGTTGACTTGGAATGGCACCGCTTTTAGTTGTGCAGTTGATGTCGATACTGACACAAACACAACCTACAGCGCTGGTACTGGACTTAACCTTGCAGGTACGACATTCAACGTAGCAAACACTGCAGTAACAGCAGGAACGTATACACCGAGTAACAATGCAAACGGCTCACTTGCATTGCCGCAATTTACTGTCGACGCTCAAGGTCGAATGACTGCAGCAAGTACGACCAATGTAACGCTAACAGGCATATCCAATTCACAACTTGCCAATTCTGCAGTAACAGTCAACACTGCCGGGCCACTTGCTGGGGGCGGTTCTGTGTCGCTAGGTGGTAGCCTAAACTTGAGCCTTGATCTTAGCGATGCGGGTGACAGTGCAACAGCAACGACAAGTAGTGGCTCAGGCTTGGAAGTGAGCGGTAACGAAGTAGGACTTATCCGTGGCTGTAGCAGCAACCAACTACTCAAGTGGAATTCAGGCAGCTTAAGGTGGGAATGTGCTAGTGACACAGACACTAACAGTGGCGGTACGGTTACATCTATCACAGCTGGCACAGGATTAAGCGGCGGAACTATCACAACGAGCGGTACAATCAACATCGCCAGCACCGGCGTTACCGCAGCTTCTTATGGTAGTTCAACCTCAATTCCAGTCATTACGGTTAACGCACAAGGTCAGATTACTGCAGCCAGTTCAGCTGCTATTCCTACTGCAACAACCTCAACAACTGGACTTTTGACATCAACCGACTGGAACACTTTCAACGGCAAGGAAAACGTTCTGACTTTCAATGGCAACGGTTTGTTTAGTCGTTCTGGAAATACAGTTACAGGCTTAGCTTGTAGTGCAGGCGAAATACCGAAGTGGACAGCTGGTGCATTTGCTTGTGGTACAGATATTGATACCGATACTAACACAACCTACAGCGCTGGAAACGGATTATCACTTGTTGGCACAACATTCAGCATAAACTCACCGACTTGTGCTGGAACAACCAAGCTAACCTGGAATGGCACTGCTTTTAGTTGTGCAACTGATGTAGATACCGACACAGATACAACGAACTTTAACGTAGCAGCAAATGGTGGAGCTGGTCAGAATATCTCCTCTGGCGGAACAGTTAATTTCACAAATGGTACAGGTACAACTGCGAGTCGTAGCGGTAGCGATATTAGCTTTGGTCTTGCAAATACTGCGGTTACAAGTGGGACATACTCGCCGAGCGACAATGCCAACGGTTCACTAGCACTTCCGCAATTTACAGTTGACGCACAGGGACGACTAACTGCCGCTAGTACCACGAATGTCACCCTAACTGGCATTGCTAACTCACAGCTTGCTAACAGCGCAATCACTGTTAATACCACAGGCCCAATAACCGGTGGTGGATCTGTAAGTCTTGGTGGAAGTTTGAGTCTCAATTTTGACCTAAGTGATTCCGGCGACTCTGCAACTGCAACTACAAATAGCGGTTCTGGACTTGAAGTAAGCGGTGGAGAAGTAGGACTTATCCGTGGCTGTAGCAGTAGCCAACTCCTAAAGTGGAATTCATCGAGCCTTCGTTGGGAGTGTGCAGCGGATGTAGATACCGACACAAACTCTGGCGGAACGGTCACATCTATCACGGCAGGCACTGGGTTAAGTGGCGGCACTATCACAACGAGCGGTACCATTGATATCGCAAACACTGGAGTAACTGCCGCAAGCTACGGCAGCTCAACCTCTATTCCTGTTATTACCGTTAATGCACAGGGGCAGATAACAGCTGCCAGCTCAACAGCTATCCCAACAGCTTCAACATCAACCACCGGTCTTCTCACAAGTACCGATTGGAACACATTTAACGGTAAAGAAAATGTACTGACATTTACTGGAAATGGACTGTTTAGTCGTTCTGGAAATACAGTTACAGGCTTAGCTTGTAGTGCAGGCGAAATACCGAAGTGGACAGCTGGTGCGTTTGCTTGTGGTACAGATAGTGGTGGTACGAGCTACTCAGCCGGAAATGGCTTAAGCCTCGGCGGCTCAACTTTTAGTATTAACTCGCCAACTTGTGCTGGTACGGACAAGTTGCAATGGACTGGTACTGCATTTTTGTGTAGTGCGGATGTTGATACCGATACTGACACGACAAACTTCAACGTTGCAGCTGCCGGAACAGTCGGTTCACAGAATATTGCTTCTGGAAATACAGTCACATTCGGAAATGGTACTAGCACGACGGCAACTCGTTCTGGCTCAACAGTGACATACGACCTCAACAACACTGCAGTTTCTGCAGGTACGTATAGTCCATCTGACAATGCCAATGGCTCTCTAGCTCTCCCCCAATTTACTGTCGACGCTCAGGGTCGCCTAACAGCTGCCAGCACTACCAATGTCACCCTAACTGGCATTGCGAACTCACAGCTAGCAAATAGCGGTATAACGGTTAACACATCGGGCCCACTGTCTACGACGAGTAGTTCAATTTCATTGGGTGGTTCAGCTACAATTAGTCTTAATCTCAATGCTGCAGGTGATGCAAACTCAGCAACGACTAGCAGCGGCTCAGGACTTGAAGTTTCTGGAAGTAAGCTTGGTTTAATAAGGGGCTGCGTCACCGGCGAACTGCTTAAATACAACTCAACAAGTAAGCAATGGGCTTGTGCAACAGACATAGATACAGATACAAACTCCGGCGGAACAGTTACATCTATCACAGCCGGTACAGGACTGTCTGGAGGCACAATAACAACCAGCGGCACAATAGATATTGCAAACACCGGTGTCACGGCTGCAACTTACGGATCATCAACTTCGATTCCAGTTATAGCGATTAATGCACAAGGACAGATCACAAGCGCTAGCTCAACAGCCATTCCAACTGCAAGTACTTCAACTACAGGTTTACTAACATCGACCGATTGGAACACTTTTAACGGGAAAGAAAACGTACTGACATTTACTGGAAATGGACTATTTAGCCGAAGCGGCAACACTATAACTGGGCTAGCATGTACAGGCAGTCAAATAGCTAAATGGAATGTGAGCGCTTTCGCTTGTGGAACTGACAACGACACAACCTACAGTGCTGGAAATGGACTATCACTTGGTGGTACAACCTTCAGCATCAATTCACCGACCTGTGCAGGTACTGATAAACTCACTTGGAGCGGCACAGCATTCTCATGTGCAACGGATGTAGACACTGATACTGACACGACGAACTTTAATGTAGCTGCTCAAGGAACTGTAGGTTCTCAAAATATTGCTAGTGGAAATACTGTCACATTCGGAAATGGAACAGGCACAACTGCGACGCGTTCTGGCAGTACTGTTACGTACGGCCTCAATAACACCGCAGTTACTGCAGCTAGTTATGCGCCTTCGGACAACGCCGATGGTTCATTAGCCTTACCACAATTCACAGTAGATGCCCAAGGACGATTGACTGCCGCATCAACAACAAACGTCACATTAACTGGTATTGCTAACTCACAACTCGCAAACTCTGCAATTACTGTCAACACTACTGGCCCAATAACCGGTGGTGGTTCAGTTAGTCTTGGTGGAAGCCTGAGCTTAAACTTTGATTTGTCTGATGCTGGTGACGCCAATACCGCAACTACAAGCAGCGGCTCGGGGCTCGAAGTGAGTAGTGGTGAAATTGGACTGCTACGTGGTTGTAGTACTGGAGAATTACTCAAATACAACACTACAAGTAAGCAGTGGGCTTGTGCAAGCGATACCGACACAAACTCTGGTGGTACCGTCACATCTATTACAGCTGGCACAGGATTAAGCGGTGGAACAATTACCACCACTGGCACAATCGACATTGCAAACACAGGTGTCACGGCTGCAACTTACGGATCATCAACAAGTATTCCTGTTATTGCTGTCAATGCACAAGGTCAGATTACCTCAGCTAGCTCAACAGCAATTCCTACAGCAGATACATCGACAACCGGACTGCTTACTGACACAGATTGGGATACTTTTAACGGCAAGGAAAACGTTCTGACTTTCAATGGTAACGGTTTGTTTAGTCGATCAGGCAACACAGTTACTGGTCTTGCTTGTAGCGCTGGTGAAATTCCAAAATGGACTGGAAGTGCATTTGCTTGTGGTGCTGATGCGGGTGGTGCAAGCTACAGCGCGGGCAATGGGTTAAGTTTAGGCGGTAGCACGTTCAGCGTAAATTCACCAACATGTTCTGGAACAGACAAACTACAGTGGACTGGAACAGCGTTTATCTGTAGTGCAGATGTTGATACCGACACCGGTGTTACATCAATCGGTACAATTGATTCTCAAACCAAGTCTGCTAACGGAGCGGTGATATCGGGTACAAGCTTGGTACTGCAAACAGCTGACGGTAGTAGTCCTGGGCTGGTTTCAACAGGTACGCAAACATTTGCTGGCGCAAAAACCTTTAGTGGTAGCGTAAACGCCAATGGCGATGTGACTCTGGGTGATGCAGCAGCTGACGGAATCACAATTACTGGTGAAATACGTGGTGCATCGCCACTAGCATTCGAAGGCGCGACTAACGATGGCGTGTATACGACCTTTGCTATAACTGATCCAACATCTGCTCGCACAATCACATTCCCAGATGCATCTGGAACTGTCTGTTTACAGGGATCATCTAGTTGTGGATTTATATCTGTCACCCTAAATGATGGTCAAATTTTGATTGGTAATGGCTCAAACGTTGCAACTGCAGTAACACCTACTGGTGATGTCACTATCAGTAACTCTGGTGTTACAACAATTGGCGCCAACACAGTTGCACTAGGCACCGATACAACCGGCAACTATGTATCAGGCAATACTGCCGGAAATGGTATATCAGTCACAGGTAGTGCAGGTGAAGGTTGGAGCCCAACGATATCGATTAATGCACCGACCTGTGCTGGAACAGACAAATTAACATGGAATGGCTCAGCCTTTAGCTGTGCAAGTGATGTCGACACCGATACAGATACAACGAACTTTGACATTGCTGCAGCCGGCTCTGTTGGCAGTCAAAACATTTCAAGTGGCGGTACAGTGACATTTGGCAACGGAACCGGAACGACAGCGACACGAAGTGGTTCAACCGTAACATATGGTTTGAACAACACAGCCGTTTCCGCTGGCACTTATTCACCTAGTGACAACGCCAACGGTTCATTGGCTCTGCCACAATTCACAGTCGATGCACAGGGTCGTTTGACTGCCGCATCAACAACAAACGTCACATTAACTGGTATTGCTAACTCACAACTGACCAACAGCTCGATCACAGTTAACACTGCTGGTGGATTAACAGGTGGTGCATCAGTTAGCCTAGGTGGTAGTATCAATCTATCACTAGACCTATCAGATGCGGGTGACGCAAATACGGCAACCACTAGTAGCGGCTCAGGCCTCGAAGTAAGCAGCGGTGAAATTGGACTATTAAGAGGCTGTTCTACTGGTGAACTACTCAAATACAACACGACATCAAAACAGTGGGCATGTTCATCTGATATTGATACAAATAGTGGTGGTACGGTTACATCTATCACAGCCGGTACCGGGTTATCTGGCGGAACTATCACTACCAGCGGAACAATTGATATTGCAAACACAGGTGTCACGGCTGCAACTTACGGGTCATCAACAAGCATTCCTGTCATTGCAGTTAACGCCCAGGGCCAGATAACTTCAGCGAGTTCAACAGCTATTCCAACCGCTAACACCTCGACAACAGGCCTTCTGACATCGACTGATTGGAACACATTCAATGGCAAAGAAAATGTCCTGACATTTACTGGTAATGGATTATTTAGTCGATCAGGCAATACCATTACCGGTCTAGCCTGTACAGGTAGCCAAATTGCCAAGTGGAGTGGTAGTGCGTTCGCTTGTGGAACTGATGTCGATACAACGTACAGTGCCGGAAATGGACTTTCATTGGGTGGAACAACATTCAGTATTAACTCACCAACTTGTGCAGGCACAGACAAGCTGCAGTGGACAGGCACGGTGTTTGTCTGTTCTACTGACGTTGACACAGATACCGGAGTTACATCAGTTGGTACCATTGATTCTCAGACTAAATCTGCCAATGGTGCTGTTATTTCGGGTACTAGTTTGGTACTGCAAACGGCCGACGCTAGCAATCCAGGTCTCGTTTCGACCACAACTCAGACATTTGCCGGTGCCAAGACTTTTTCAGGCAATGTAAACGCCAATGGCGATGTTACTTTAGGCGATGCAGCAGCTGATGGGATTACAATTACAGGTGAAATCCGTGGTGCTTCACCTCTTGCATTTGAGGGTCTTACGAATGATGGAGTTTACACAACTTTTGCAATCACCGATCCAACTGTAGCTCGTACAATCACATTCCCAGATCGCTCAGGAACTGTTTCGTTGTCTGGTGACACATTCACTGGCGACGTCACTGGAACACTAAATTCTAGTGGTGCAACAGCCTTGACTATCGCTGCTAACTCAGTTGCTTTGGGCACTGACACTACCGGTGACTATGTCGCTGGCAACACAGCAGGTAATGGTATATCGGTGTCGGGTTCATCTGGTGAAGGCTGGAGTCCAACGATATCAATTAATGCACCGACCTGTGCCGGTACCGATAAGCTCACTTGGAGCGGTTCGGCCTTTAGCTGTGCAACTGATGTAGATACTGACACCACCAACTTTAACATCGCAGCCAACGGCGGTGCGGGGCAGAACATTGCAAGCGGAAACACCGTAAACTTTGTAAATGGTACGGGCACGACGGCCAGTAGAAGTACGAACGACATTAGCTTTGGTTTGGCAAATACTGCAGTATCTGCTGGTACATATTCTCCATCAGACAATGCGAACGGAAGCCTAGCTTTACCTCAATTCACAGTCGATGCACAAGGCCGGTTGACTGCCGCATCAACAACAAATGTCACATTAACGGGTATTGCTAACTCACAGCTTGCTAACAGCGGAATAACTGTGAATACTGCAGGCGGTTTGAGTGGTGGTACATCAGTTAGTTTGGGCGGAAGTATAAACCTATCAATAGATCTTTCTGACGCTGGCGACGCTAACAGTGCAACTACTAGTAGCGGATCAGGCCTCGAAACGGTTAGCGGTGAGATTGGCTTGTTGCGTGGCTGTAGCACCGGAGAGTTACTCAAATACAACACAACTAGTAAAGAGTGGGCATGTTCGTCCGACATAGACACAAATAGCGGCGGAACTGTTACATCTATCACAGCTGGCACAGGATTATCTGGTGGCACAATTACCACCAGCGGAACTATAGATATTGCAAACACAGGTGTTACAGCTGCAACTTATGGATCATCAACAAGTATCCCAGTAATAGCCGTGAACGCTCAAGGTCAAATTACCTCCGCTAGCTCAACTGCCATACCGACAGCTAATACTTCAACTACAGGTTTGCTAACCAGTACCGACTGGAACACCTTTAACGGCAAAGAAAATGTTCTGACATTCACCGGTAACGGGTTGTTTAGCAGATCTGGAAATACAATTACTGGGCTAGCCTGTACAGGTAGCCAAATTGCTAAGTGGAGTGTGAGTGCATTCGCTTGTGGGGCAGACAACGACACAACATATTCAGCAGGTAACGGTCTTTCACTTAGCAGTACAACCTTCAGTATCAACTCACCAACGTGTGCAGGTACGGATAAATTACAGTGGACAGGGACAGTATTTGTTTGTTCTACTGACGTCGACACAGACACCGGGGTGACATCGGTTGGTACTATAGATAGTCAAACAAAATCATCTAACGGTGCTGTAATATCTGGCACTAGTTTGGTACTGCAAACTGCTGATGGCAGCAATCCCGGACTTGTTTCGACCACTACCCAGACTTTCGCTGGTGACAAAACATTTTCTGGTAATGTGAACGCCAATGGCGACGTAACACTAGGTAACGCTGCGGCTGACGGAATAACAATCACTGGTGAAATTCGTGGCGCAAGTCCACTCGCGTTTGAAGGCGTAACAAACGACGGCGTGTACACGACCTTCGCAATTACCGATCCAACTACAGCCCGAACTATAACCTTCCCAGATCGTTCAGGAACTGTTTCATTATCTGGCGATACCTTTACTGGTGATGTGACCGGTACGCTAAATTCTAGCGGCGCAACTGCTTTGACAATTGCCGCAAACTCTGTCGCATTGGGCACAGATACAACAGGCGATTATGTCGCTGGAAATACTGCCGGCAATGGCATATCAGTGACTGGTAGTGCGGGCGAAGGTTGGAGTCCAACGATATCAATTAACGCACCGACCTGTGCGGGAACAGACAAACTGACTTGGAACGGTTCGGCCTTTAGTTGTGCAACTGACGTCGACACCGACACCACAAACTTTAACATTGCCGCAAATGGTGGAGCAGGCCAGAACATTGCAAGTGGAAACACCGTAAACTTTGTTAACGGAACAGGCACGACAGCTAGCCGAAGTACCAACGACATCAGCTTTAGCCTCGCTAATACTGCAGTTTCAGCTGGAACATACAGCCCGAGCGACAATGCAAACGGTTCATTAGCATTACCGCAATTTACCGTTGATGCACAGGGTAGACTAACTGCAGCAAGCACAACTAACGTAACGCTAACTGGTATTGCAAATTCACAGCTGACTAATAGTGCAATTACGGTTAATACAGCCGGTGGATTATCTGGCGGTACGTCGGTTAGCTTGGGTGGTAGTATCAACCTGTCACTCGATCTATCTGATGCTGGCGATGCAAATACCGCAACCACGAGCAGCGGCTCAGGACTAGAGGTCAGTGGTGGTGAAATCGGACTATTGCGTGGCTGTGCAACAAACGAGCTACTCAAATACAACTCAACAACCAGTTTGTGGGCATGTGCAGCCGATGTAGACACAAACTCTGGTGGTACTGTTACAAGCATTACAGCTGGTACCGGTCTTAGTGGTGGAACAATCACCACTAGTGGCACAATTGATATTGCTAATACCGGAGTTACAGCTGCGACTTACGGTAGTTCAACATCTATCCCCGTGATTGCAGTGAACGCTCAAGGTCAAATAACAAGCGCAAGCTCAACTGCAATACCTACAGCCGATACTTCAACAACTGGCCTACTCACATCTACTGACTGGAATACATTCAATGGTAAAGAAAATGTGCTGACCTTTACGGGCAATGGATTATTCAGTCGAAGTGGGAATACTATAACTGGACTAGCTTGTGTTTCTGGCGAGATACCGAAATGGACTGGCGCTGCATTTGCCTGTGGAACAGATACAGACACCGGTGTCGTAACTATTGGTACGCTCGATTCACTAACAAAATCTGCTGACGGTGCCGTTATATCAGGTACTAGCTTGGTATTGCAAACTGCAGATGCATCAAATCCTGGTCTCGTCTCTACTGGTACACAGACGTTCGCCGGTAATAAAACATTTAGCGGTAACATAACAGGCAATGGCTCAAGTACGTTCAATGGACAGACACTCGTAAAGGGCGCTTACAGTAATCTGTTTGATGTAAAAAATTCAGCAAATACATCATTATTCACAGTTAACAGTAGCAATAGCACCGTCAACGTCAGTAGCAGCGCCTTACTTAAAGTGGGATCAGGCTCTAGCAATGTCCTCACTGCTGATCCGACGTCTAACTCTCTAACCGGTACGACAGAATTTATTAATTTCACAGATGCATCAAGCGCAAATGTACTCTCTTCATACGCGTGGGGAGGTGGCTTGGGCGATATCTATATAGGTGACACGGGCTACGGAATAACACTCAATAATACAACTAGTGTACTCGGAAATGTCGATATTAGCGGAATATACATCAGTGGCGGTCAGTCAGGTGTCACAACCACTTGTAGTGGCGGTCAGGTACTTCAAAACCTAGTTGCGACTGGCGGTATTGTCACCGCTGGTACTTGTGCCGCAGATGCAGGCGTGACAACTATCGGCACTATCGATAGTCAGACAAAATCAGCTAACGGTGCCGTGATATCAGGAACAAGCTTAGTACTACAAACTGCAGATGCAACTATGCCAGGCCTTGTATCGACTGGCACACAGACATTTGCAGGTGACAAGACATTCACTGGGCTGGTTACTGCAAATGGTAACTTCACCCTTCAGACAGGCGATACCTTCACTATTAATGGTGATGCGTTCACTGATCTAACGGGCTCTGGGTTGGCTGTATCTAGCGGTGCGTTAATAGTAGACGACACATCAGCTACAGGGTTCTTCCGTAACGGCGGCAATACATTTGGTGCTGCTGGGACGTTGGGAACAAACGATGGGAATGTATTAAACTTTGAAACAAATAACACAAATAGATTCCAAATATCTTCATCAGCATCAACCTTAACTGGCCAGGGTAGTACGACCATAAATTCAACGGGCGCTCTAACTATAGATGCAGCTGCTACAAACGCACTAAGTATTGGACAATACACTGCCAATAGCAGTATATATATAGGTAATACCACAGGTAGCACAAGCCTCAACCTTTATTCAGGTACTGGGGGTATTTGGTTAACTAGTGGTGACAATCTTAGTATCAACACAGCTAATGACATAAGTATACTGGCTGATAGCACTGTACTCTCGAGTCAAAACGACTCTGCGACCGCCTTCCAAGTGCAAGGCTCTGGCTTTGATCCGCTCTTTAATGTCGACGCTAGCACTGCCAGTACTACTGTGTACAGTCCGTATGACTCTCCAGCTGCCTTCCAAGTACAAAACTCATCTGCATTATCACTCTTGAACGTAGATGCATCCACAGGCAGCACCACAATTGCTAGTCCAAATAACTCCACTACAGCCTTCCAGGTATTAAATGGTAGTGGCGACCAGGCAATTAATGTCAACACTAGTAATGCTGTAAATAACCTTATCACTAACCCAAGTTTTGAAGTAAATGATTCGGGTTGGTCTGGTGGAGCACAAAACCCAGCTGTTGGTTATGTAGGCAATGCCAGCTATGAGGTAAGTGGACCCGGGTCTGCGACGTACAGTCCATCACTGGCATCAAATAGTACGTATAATCTAACTTTTTATATCAAGGACGGCGGAGGAAACTACAATTCACAAGACATAGATGTACAGTATTCCGAAGACGGTATCACTCCAACAAGCTGTAATCCAGCAGTAGTAACTACAAGCGGTGTTGGCTGGACTAAGGTTTCCTGTAATTTCACAACAGGCACTGTATCGGGCAGTCCATATATATCTATCTCGCAAACAGATCCTTACAATAGAACCTTCTATATAGACGCTGTGCAGCTTGTTGACAATACAGAACCTACTAATTTGGTTACAAACCCTGATTTTGAATCAGGAACAACTGGCTGGTCTTCATACTCCTCTGGTACGTATACCCAAAGCTCCAATGATGCCCATTCCGGTACATATTCCCTACGGGTTGTAGCTCCAACAGGTAGCCAACGAGGGGTTACATACAGCACATCATTCTCTCCTGGTACTAAATACACTATCAAGGCATATGCAAAACTTGATCCTTCTTCTGCACCTTCGTCTCGGCGTTTTAGCTTAGGCCATGTAACTGACAGCGGGCAAACACCTACCTCTAGTGTTGGCTGTAACGTAGATGCTCCGAATGCTAGTGAATGGAAATTATTTACTTGTACTTTTACAACTTCATTCAGCCTTCGATCCTCACCGTACATAACATTTACTTCATATGACACTGGTAGCGCATCTACCATCGTATATCTAGATGATGTCACTATGTATGTTGGTGATGATGTGGCAAATAACAACCCTGTATTTCAGCCAGCGACTATCAGCCTAAATGGAGTCATTGACTCTCCTGCATTTTTCAGAGGAAAAGATAATTCTGATACAGCGTTTGTTATCCAGGGCGCAAACACAGGCTCCAACCTGTTCACAGCGGATACTATAAATAATAGGATTGCCATAGGCAAGAATATAGCAGACTACACCCTGGATGTAGAAGGCGTAATCAACGCTTCGACATCTGTTATAACTCCAAACCTAACGTCACTAGCGGCTACGGCACTCACTATCGATTCAGGCACAACAGGCGCACTCAATATCGGCACAGGTGCCAATGCAAAGACCATAACTATAGGTAACGGAACTGGCGCTACATCTGTCGCGGTCAACTGTGGTACTGGGGGATGTAACTTCGGCACTAACGCAAATGCTCATACAACAACAATAGGTTCTGCAACTAGTACATCTACAACAAACATACAAAGCGGTACAGGTAATATTAACTTGCAAGCTGCTGGCACGGGTACGACAGGGAGGGTGCAAGTTGGTGCCGGTGGTTCCGGATCTACTACTCCTGATTTATTCATGCTAGACATCAAATCAACCTCTGGCGATCCAACTGGTACAGAGGCAGCAATGTACTACAACACCAACACAGACAAATTCCGCTGTTATCAAAACAGCGCATGGGCGGACTGTATAACTGTAGATACCGGTGTGACATCTATCGGTACATTAGACTCGCTAACTAAATCTGCCGATGGTGCGGTTATATCTGGTACTAGTTTAGTACTGCAAACCGCAGATGCGACTATGCCAGGACTTGTTTCAACAGGTACACAGACATTTGTGGGTGACAAAACATTTACGGGTGACCTGACTGCTACTGGTACAGCAACCTTCCAAAATGCCAGTAACTCAACTAGCGCGTTTAGGGTTAATAACGCGGCAGGGGATAACTTGGTCAAGTTTGACACTGCCACAACAAACAATCTACTGAGTAATGGCAACTTTGAAAGTAACGCCACAGGCTGGGTTGCAAAGGGTGGTGGTGAAACTGTATCGCAAACAACCAGTCAGTCATACTTGGGTACTGGCAGTATGTCTGTAGCCACAACAGCAACTATAGGTGATGGTGCAAAGTATAACTATTCGCTAGCATCACAAACAACATATACCTTGACGTTCTATGTTAGAAACTCAGTCCAAACGAGCTCATATTCAACGATAAGTATCGGTAGAACAGAAGACGGCTCAACGGACAGCGACTGTGCCACGGGTCAGACAATCAATGGTGGTGGCTGGTCAAAGATAACTTGTACGTTTACAACTGCAGATGTAACTGGAACGAACAATATTTACATTAAACAATCTGACGCAGTTGCTAGGACAATGTATATAGACTCTGTACAACTAGAAGCCCAAGCTGTATACAATACAAATACAGATTTCGAGACAAATATAGCTGATTGGGGGGCATACAGTGCTGCGTCTCTTTCCCAGACAAGCTCTCAGGCCTACACAGGCTCTAACTCGCTAAAGGTAGACACTAGCACGTTCACTGCCGGTCAAGAAGGCGCCGTGATTAATGTTGGAACGGTACAGCCAAATACTACGTACAATGCAAGCTTTATGGTAAGGCTAGACGGTGCTACGGCTGCTTCTAGATCATTTTCAATATTGAAGAGATTTGATAGCAATGATGGCGTCACTACAACTTGTACGAGCAAGACTATAACTGCAGATACTTGGACTAATATATCCTGTACATTTACTACCGGTAATATAACATCAGCAAGCCCATATATAGGCGTAACTACACTTGATGAGGGGGATTTCTCTACTGTCTACACGTTCTATATAGATAATGCAGTTGTTGCACCAGTCAAATGGAGCTCAAACGACGTAGGGCGCATATCGCTCAATGGATCTATAGATTCACCTCTAACCGTGCGTGGCGCACAAGATTCTACTACAGCTCTGCAGGTACAGCAGCAAAATGGCACAAATGTTTTGACCGTAGATACCTTGAACGGTCGCGTAGGTATTGGTACCGCTACACCGACCAAGACGCTCGAAGTTGATGGAAAAGCTTTGATTCAGGCTACAGATAGCAGTACGGATACATTCCAGATTCTCAGCAGTGGAGGTGTATCAGCACTGAAGGTCTATGCAAACCAAAAGATAGTGTATATAGGTGACAGTACATCTACAGCGAATGGTGGTTTGATTGTGTATGGCACGAACACAGTAAAAACGGTTAGTACAGCAGGATCGGCAGTAGCGTTTTCTGTGCAAGATTCAGATGCCAAAAAAGTTCTAAATGTTTCTACGGCTACAGGCAATAAACTAGTCGCAGTAGGTAGTAGTGGAATAGATTCCAAGTTCCAAATAGTAGATACTAGTGCCAGTCCTGTTTTAGATGTCGATACAGCTTCTAGCTACTTTAACGCAGCGTTTAATGATTTCCATATTCAAGATTCATCTGGAAATGATGTTATATTTGCCGATGGCTCAACGGATAGTGTAGGTATAAATCTAGGTGGCGGCGCACCAGGCTATACACTAGATGTTGGTGGTGACATAAATACTTCTACTGGCTATAGAATTGCTGGTACCGCCGGCGCTACCACAACTTGTTCCGGTGGTCAGTTCTTGCAAAATGCAGTCTTGCAAGGCGGCCTAACGACAGGTGGCAGCTGTAACGGTACAGTTGTTACATCCATTGGTACCATCGATAGCCAGACCAAATCTGCTGACGGTGCGGTGATATCTGGCAACAGTCTAGTGTTGCAAACTGCTGATGCAACTAGCCCTGGACTAGTTTCCACTGGAACGCAGACATTTGCAGGTGCAAAGACATTTAACAACAATACGACAGTCAAAGCTTTATCGAATGGTTTGTACACATTTAGAGTTCAAGATACATTCGGACGCGATGTTCTGTCAGTTTCTACCTCTACAGCCAACAAGAAACTTACAATAGGTGATGGTGTCAATAACGATGGGTTATTGGGTGTTTATGGTACCTCTGGTAACGCGTTTGAAGTACTTACTAACGGTGGAGGTAGTTTGAGTGCAGGTCTTGATAGTTATGATTTCTATGATAGTACATATGGTACTTCTCTGTTCTCTGCGGACGGAACTACTGGCTACTTTGGTATTGGAATCGGGGTGGGTGGAGCTTCTTATCCATTAGATGTGCTAGGAGATATAAATAGCTCAACTGGCTACCGTGTTGGCGGTGTCGCCGGCGCAACAACAACCTGTAGCGGTGGTCAGTTACTACAAAACCTCGTAGCGACAGGTGGTTTGGTAATGGGTGGTACTTGTGTGGCTGGTGGAGGAGGGGTTACTACTGTTGGTGCGTTTAGCGGATCGTCAATTGCAAATGGCGCTAGTATATCTGGTTCGACAATTACCTTTGGACCTGCTGACGGTACAAACCCGGGTATGGTAACTACAGGCACGCAAAGCTTTGCAGGCGACAAGACATTTAACGGTAACGTAAATGTTGGCACCAGTGGTACATCTGCTAGTCAGTTGTACGTATCTGGCAAGTTGCCGACCGCAGCCACAGGCACCGCTGCATCAACATATGGCACAAATGCTTACAGTTCAGCTATGCAAGGTAATTATCTATATACGGTTGATTATTCTAACAATTCACTTGAAGTTTATGATGTATCTAACCCATCCAGCCCGAATTATATGAACGAAGTGACTACAGACACCAATCCTAACTCTGTCTATGTATCAGGTCGTTATGCTTATGTGACAACTGTGGGTAGCGATACTTTCCAGATATTTGATATCTCAAATCCAAATAGCCCTAGCGCTGTCGCAACTGTATCGACAGCAGGTGTAGACCCGTACGGGGTATATGTTCAGGGTAGGTACGCGTATGTGACCGAAAGAACAGGCAACTTGCTAGAGGTATTTGATGTGTCCAATCCTACAGCTCCGAGTTCTGTTGGTTCTGTCGCCGTAACAAATGCATTGGGGGTATATGTTCAGGGTAGGTACGCGTATGTGACTAGCTTTAGTGGTAACAGTCTTCAGATAGTTGATATATCTAACGCAGCTAGCCCTAGTGTTGTAGGTAGTGTGGCTACAAATACAGGACCTATATCTGTGCAAGTACAAGGTCGCTATGCGTATGTGACAAACTATACGACAGGTAGCTTGCAGGTCATAGATGTATCAAACCCAGCCAGCGCCAGCGTGGTCGGTACAGTGAGCACTGGTACAGCTCCAGCAAACTTGCAAATTAAGGGTAAAACAGCATATGTGATCAATAGAACCAGCGCTACTATGCAAGCGATAGACATTTCAAACCCAGCTAGCCCAACCTCAATAGGTACGGTTTCGACCGTTGGTACTGTTCCTCGTACCATACAAGTGCAAGGTCGCTATGCGTATACAACTAGCTACGATGGGTTTAACATCCAAGTTGAAACATTTGATTTAGGCGGCTCGTACATACAGCAGCTTCAGGCTGGTGCATTCGAGACAAGCACCTTGAGCACAAATGGCAACGCGATATTTGGAAATGATGTTAACGTGCAGGGCGGATTGGTAGTTTCTAACGCCACCAATCTCAATGGTTCGCTGGCGGTGACGGGCAATGTTTCGTTCCAAAACTCATCTACTACTACGAACGCTTTCACCTTGAGCGCAGATTCTCTGACATCTGGTAACGGACTGGCGATTGGCAGTACATCAACAGGTCTAACAGGCAATGCATTGTCTGTTACTTCAGGCTCAACCTCTGCGTTCACAAACGGGGGGGTAAGGTTCAACTTTACCGGCGCACACACAGGAAACGGTGTTCAGATTGATGACGCAACTGCTACTGGAACTGTTATGAAACTCACTGCTAACTCACTAACGTCAGGAAATGGGCTGGCAATAGCTAGCACTAGCACTGGCCTCACAGGCAACTTATTCTCTGTTACATCTGCCTCTACTGGCGCATTTAGTAACGGTGGTATACGTTACAACTTTACAGGCGATCACACGGGCAACGGCGTACAAATTGATGATGCAACAACAGCAGGTACCGTGTATCAGATAAACGCCAGTGCGCTAACAACTGGCACGGCGTTTGAGATTACTGGTCCTAGTGCGGCCAAGTTGTTACGTGTGAAAAATGATAATACCCAAGGCTTTAACCAAGCCCGAGTAATAATAGGTGAAGGTGACGCTAATAACCCAGAAGCGTTAGCTAGGGATTCACTATATGTATTTGGTCGTATAAATACCAGCTGGAACCAAATGTGGACTGATTGTTTGACTAGCGAAGGTACAAAAAGCGCCTCTACTACTGCGGTTGGTGTATATGGCTCATCTTATAGCGGTAGCGCTACAACTGGTCGCTTGCAGCAAGTCGCGACTAGCGGTGTATCGGGAGTCTGTCGATTTAGCTTTGCAACCCCAGCAGCTAACGCGACCACACACTTTGGCTCTGGTGGTGCACTTACGACTCAACGCTCTCTAAACCCAGTATTTGAAGCTCGGGTACAAAGTGATAGCAACACTGACCATAGAAATATCGTAGGTTTTTCAAGCCTAACTGCTAATGGCGCTGTTAGCGCAGATACTAACAACACGAACGAAGAGGCATTCTTCCGTAAAACTGCCGCTGGGACACAATGGGAAACGGTTACCCGTTCGGCATCTGGTACAGAAGAGGTCAATACCAACGTTGGTGCTACAAACACATGGCACAGACTCAGGATAGAGATGGATGACGCGAACGCCGAAATTCGTTTCTTTGTTGATGGCACATTAGTCGCAACCCACACAACAACGCCTACTGCACAGATAGGATTCTCCATCTCAAACTCAGTAACCAGTACAACTAGCCGTAACTTAGATGTTGACTATATGCGTATATGGTCAGACGATCCTCCAGCTTCAATAGCCCCTAGTAGTATCATGCAAAATGATGGCATAGATAATACCAACCAAACTGAAACAGCTGATAGCAGCAGTGCGCCATCAGAAGACAACAGTAACGATGCTCTACTCACTAGAATTAAATCTCTTGAGCAAAACGTTGATGAACTCAATGACTACAAAGATGTGCTGACTACCGAAGCTATTGGTGACTCAAGCCTCAAAAAGGGTATATTTATAGCCGATGTCGAGTTCCGAAAACAAGTCGAATTTTCAGCCGACGCGCTGTTCAAGGCCAATGTTAACGTCGATGGTACATTGAACGCCAATGGTCGTGTAGTCGTATCAAACAACACCGGTACGATTACCATGCAGCCAGGTCAAACAGAAATACAAGTTCTGTTTGCAAAACCTCTTGGTGGTAAACCAAATGTATTCCTAAGCACCGAGAACCCAGATGTTAAAGTTGTAGCTCAAGAGCGAACAAAGGATGGCTTTAAGATCAAGCTATCTCAGCCAATAACTGATCCGCTTGATGTACAATGGTTTGCAGTAGAAAAAGACTAGTTTTGACTAGTTTTGATACGTAAGCTTTGTTATAATTAAACCTAGTTAAAAAACTGCGAGGAGGAAATAGTGGCAGATATAAGGAAAAGTTTAGATTCGAGTAAAGTCATTGCAATTGTAGCGTTAATTGTAGCAATTGCAGCAATAGGTTTTGCAACATATCAGTACAGCGAAACCCAAAAGTTAAAGACTACAGAAGGTCAAAAGCAAGTAAGTCAAAATGAAGCAAAGGCGTTGAAGCAAAAAGTAGGACAATTGATCCAACTTCCAAGTGAAAACCCAACAGTTGCTACAATTAGCGACGTTACTAAGCTAAAAGACCAACCGTTCTTTGACGGTGCAAAAAATGGCGACAAGGTTCTTATTTTCACAGAAGCACGAAAAGCTATCATTTATCGTGAAAGTGAAAACAAGATTATTAACTCTGGTCCAATTGCTGTAACATCAGACCAAACCACTAACAAGAATGTCACAATCTTGGCTAGTAAGAACGGTACATCAGCAGATGCGAAAAGCTCTGTAGCTAGTGTTAAAGGTGTAACAGTTAGTGAAGGAAAAGCTACAAAGAACTACACTAAAACACAGGTTGTAGCAGTTGATGGTGCAAGTGCAGACAAAGCACAAGAAATTGCAACTGCTCTCGGTGGTGAAGTAGTAAACGGTATCCCAAGTGGTGAAACTGCTCCAGCAGGCGCAGCAATCGTAGTATTTGCTAAAAGATAAATAGCATACGCTAATCAGTAAAATAGCAGTCGAAAGGCTGCTATTTTATATATTTGTTCTATTGTATAAAAGCTTATGTAAGCATTGACTTTTATACATTTTTCTGCTACAATTATATCAGTTAATACAACAAAATAAAAAGATAAAACATGTATCAAGAACGTCCACCACAGTCTTCTGGCGAAGCAAACAAAGAAATAGTACGCGACCAAGTTCTTGGTGCTATTGATAGAATGCGTAAACTTAAAGGCTTGGTAGAGTCACGTGGCGAACAGCGCGAACAGCAGGGTATTATAACTAACCCCGAAACTCTTCTGGGCGACATGATAAACGAACAGTTATTGTTTCTAGAGTCCGAAGAGGCTGATGATCTGAAAGCTTCCGAATATTGCACAGAGCACCTTGTACTAAGCTCATTGTTTGCGTTGCAGACTAAAAAAGCACTCGAGATTAGAAATAACCCCGATTCAACCCCTCGCAGCATAAGAAATGCCAAAAAAATACTTATACAGTACAACGGACACTTACATGACAGTATGTTTTATGCAGACGGTCCGGTAGCAAAGCACTTTCTTATAATATCGGAAATGTTAAATATGGGATTTTCTAATGAGCTAGGAGTTCCAGCCGCAGACAGACAGATGATAAATGACAGCTATAACGGTATAAAATATGAAGTTGCATGTCACCGAGCCTTAGCATTCCCATCAATTGTCGAAAAAGACGGCAAAAGTATACCATACGAGGTCTCTGCTTCAAGTGTAGAAGATGATCTAGCTGGAGTCGATTTGGTGGTAGATTTTCCTGATGATAAAAGACCATCTGGGCACTTCTTGTATGGTATTGATGTTAAAAAACGTGGCTCATTTATGAGTAAAATGCAAGATCTTGGTGCGGGTGCAGTTTCTGCTGTAACAGATAGGCATTATATTGAAATCGGTACAAAAAACGTCAATGGACGTGAAATGTACAAGGACATCATAAATGCCGAAGGATTTGGACAATTGGGGGACGGTTTTGACTTTTCTCCAATTGATAAAGACGCATTTAGGCAGTCTGTATTCTCACGGGTTGATAACCAACTTCCTCTTGTTGAAGCTTAATATTGCTAAAAATATATAAAAATGCTATAATATAGAGCACACAAAAACTACTAGGAAGGTGGTGATGTGTAGATGTCCTCTGAGAAAAAGAGTCAGAAAGTCATTTTGGCACTCAACAAGGACTGTAGACACTACCGTAGGGAGCTAGGCAAGCAGCCGATCCCCAGCGGTGCATACGAGGAGATTTCGCGTCACGCAAACGTTTGCAACAGATGCAGACGCTTTCTCTCGAAAAAGGGACACCTCTCTCCTCGTTCAACGAAAAGCTCTAAGGAGTCATGACACAATGTGTTGCGACCTACAAAGAGCTCACACTTGCTCGTGCGATGTCTAGCTTCGGCTAGATTATCGCACGAGCATTTTTCATTTTTAGCACTCAATACTTGTCAGTGCTAATTTTTTTTATTACAATAGGGGTATTAAACAAGAAATAAGGAATAATTCGGAGGAACTGACAGAATGAGTAGTCCTATAAAACCGCTTGGTGACAGGGTTGTTGCAGTGCGAGAAGTTGCAGCCAGTAAGACCGCTAGTGGTATATACCTACCCGAGGCAGCAAAAGAAAAGCCAGTTGTTGCAAAGATCGAAGCCGTTGGTGCTGATGTTAAAAATCTTAAAAAGGGCGATCGTATAGTGTACAAAGAGTACAGCACAACAGAGCTGAAAATCGACGGTACAGAGTACATAATAGTAAATGAAGAGGATGTTTTAGCGACATTGTAGTTTAAACGCTCTTTGACTGTGTCATTTTTCACTAGTCCTCGGAGCTACGCTCCTGCGGAATCGTTCAAAATGAACAGCCAAGCGCTTAACTTATTATTAAGGAGGAGAATTTTATGGCAAAAAAAGTATTTTATGATGACGACGCTCGAACTCGAGTTTTAGGAGGTGCTGAGGCTCTTTACAACGCCGTAAAAGTAACTATGGGACCAAAGGGTCGCAATGTAGTTATTAGCAAGTCATACGGCGGCCCAACAGTCACACACGACGGTGTTACAGTGGCTGAAAGCATTGAACTTGAAGACACTGACGAGACACTTGGCTACAAAGTAGGTGCTGAGCTTATCAAGCAAGCTGCTAGCAAAATGAATAAAGCAGCGGGTGACGGAACTACCACTGTTACGGTTTTGACATATAACATTCTGAACGAAGCGAATCGCCTCATAGCAGCAGGGCATAACCCTATGGAACTTCGAAAAGGCGTGGAAGCAGCTGGAGCTGAGGTGCTTACTGCACTTTCGAAACTATCTGAGAGTGTAGAGGGCAAAAAAGGCCGTATAGCCGAAGTTGCGACTATATCTGCTGGTGACGCTGCAATTGGTAAATTGATTGCTGATGTTATGGAAAAAGTAGGTGCTAACGGAGTTGTGACTGTTGAAGAAGGTCAGGGCCTTGAAATGGAGTCTGAGGTAGTTGAAGGATTTACGTTCGACAAAGGTTACGTAAGCCCATACATGGTGACAGACAGCAACCGTATGGAAGCAGTATACAAAAACCCAGCGATTGTCATAACAGATAGGAAAATCGCTAGTGTACAAGAATTTTTACCGATTCTAGAAAAACTGGCTCAAGCGGGCAAAAAAGATGTCGTGTTGATTGCTGACGACATCGAGGGTGAAGCGCTTGGTGTGCTTATACTCAACCGACTCAAAGGCACATTTAACACCGTAGCGATCAATGCTCCGGCATTTGGTGATCGACGAAAAGATGTGTTGAACGATATTGCGGTTTTAACAGGGGCGACAGTCATATCAGAAGAGCAAGGAATGAACTTCGAGAATGTAGAACTTGATGTTATTGGCAGTGCTCGAAAGGTGATTGCAGGCAAAGACGAAACAACTATTGTGGAAGGTGCTGGACAGGTTGCTGACGTGCAAAATCGAATACTGCACATTCACACTCAAGCCAAAAATGCTTCAAGTGAATACGACCGCGAACAGCTTGAAAAACGCGCTGCGGCACTTGCTGGTAAAGTAGCTGTTATAAAAGTCGGTGGTGGTAGCGAAACAGAGATAGAAGAGAAGAAATTTCGTGTTGACGACGCTGTTGCAGCGACAAAAGCAGCTTTGGCGGAGGGTATTGTGCCTGGAGGTGGCGTCACACTCATAAATATCGCTAAAAGTATAAAAATTAGTGGTTCTGACTCGACTACTGCCGGTAAAGGTATCCTTAGAGATGCTTTGAACCAGCCGTTTCGACAGATTGTTTCAAACGCTGGTTTAAATGCCGATGCATTGCTAGCTCAAGTAGAGTCTGCCAAAGCAGGACAGGGAATAGATGTAAATAAACCAAGTAAAGGGCTTATTGATGTCAAAACAGCAGGAGTTGTTGACCCAGTTGCAGTGACGCGTCAGGCTATTTCAAACGCTGTTTCTATAGCAGGTACGGCCATAACTATGGGCGCTTTGGTTGTTGATATTCCAGCTGATGAACCTGCAATGCCAGGAGGTGGTGGAATGGGTATGCCCGGCGGCATGGGAATGATGTAATATCCGTTAGTTTAGTATTTAAAAAGCTCCGAATTTCGGAGCTTTTTATTTCATATGTGCGGTTATTCTAATAACAGTTTTTAACATTTCATCTTGATCAGGGTCATCCAAGCCTTCTTCTTCTCGGGCCTCTTGGAGTTCTTTTATTGCTAAACCTATCGTAAAGCCAGGTAGTTTTTTATTTTCTCTGAAAAATTCATAGTCTTTTACGCCCTCGATCGACCCCATTAAGTGAGCGGTTCGTTCGTTGGCCGCAGATATAGATATAGTCTGAACGTCGCGTTTTTGAACATAATTAACAAAATGTTTGAATAGTTGGCTGCCAAAGTGTTGTCCACGCCAGCCGGAATATACTTCTATACTGTCAAAATCTCCGTAATCGCCCTCTTCAAACATACCTTCAACATGTCCAACAACAATGGGTTTTTCTCCAGGCAAAATACCACTAAAAGACAAATTAACACCTTCGTTGTTACTCGGTGCAGTTTCTTCAATTATTAAACTTTTTTCTGGTTTAAAAGAACTATCATCGAATAAAGCATCTATACTCATAGTTAAATTATAACATTAATTAGAGTAAAAAGCAATATATGCTTATGATTATATTGACAAATACAGTTAAATATGGTAATATACTTAGTATCTGAACGAGGTGGACTATTTCGTACAGAGAACATTTTACAAAAGTGCTCATTTATCTGTGGCATAGCGATGACATTACATGTGTCGTTGGTATGCCATGGGTAAAATAAAAGCACTCCGCATCGGAGTCACCCGTTACGAAAGGTGGCGCATATGTCGATTCAGATCCTTATCCCGAAGTTCCCGCCCCCGGCCAAGAAGGCCGCAGAAGTGGAACAGATGGTTCAGCTGTTCCTCGACCCGCAGGGTCACCGCAAGGTGGTCGTCAAGGTCAACGCTCAGCTGGAAAGCCAGGGGGTCAAGCCCTGGATCTTCGGTGCGCTGCAGAACGGCGACATCGAGCGCAAGCGCGAGGCGTTGCTGGCCTGCTACTGGTACATGTTGGGAGAGGCTCGCAAGGGCGCTCTCGAGATGATCCAGGACGAGGCCAACGGCAAGTCCTTGATCCACGCCAGCGAGGAGCAGGTCGCGATCCTCAACAACGAGGCTCTCCAGCTCGGACACAAGGCTCGCTACGAGCTGCTCGAGGCGATCCACTTCGTGGCTGGGCGCTACGGAGCTCCGAAGCCGAGCAACGTTCGCCAGATGCCGCGTCGCAATTCGCACGTGGGGCGTCTCGGCGGCAAGCTGTCGCGCGGACACGGCTTGGCGGTCTAACAGCAACAATGCTGGTCGTGGGAATTTACTTCCCACGACCAGCATACATACTTTCCACTCTAACAGAGTGGTTTTTTATTTATTTGCGAAGTAGTCGACTTCTTTGATGATGTCAAGAAGAGCCTGTGCTTTGCGTGTTTCGTCAGCGATTTCGGTAGCTGTACTGTGTGCTTTGTTTACCAGTTCTTCGTCATCTGTAGAGCGAATAATAAGAAGTAAAATATCAAACTTTTCTTCTGGTGGAAGATTAAGCTTATCTACAAGTGGCTTTAACTCCTCGAGAGCTTCTTTTTTGATACCTTCAAGTTCTTCGTGTCCTGGCTTTACTGCAGTTGCATCTGTGGCAACTGGTTCCACTGGAGGTACTTCAGTAGGTGTAGGCTCTTCAGCTGGAGTTTCTGGTATTACAGGAGCAGCTGGAGCATCTCCTTCAGCACCTGAAAGTACCTTTGCTAAATCATTATCATCGCTAACTGGCTGATTGTTGACTGGTTGTATGTTCACTGGGCCCACCCCTATATTTATTAACTGTTTATGCTTTGTGACCAGTATACTGTATTATTGTTTATAGATGCAAGTAGTTTTGGAGGTAAAAAATGCTCGATGATCTAAATGTAATCTCACAAAGAGATCCTAAAGATGCACTGGGTGTGGCAGCTGCACAACCGGCTCAAGCTGGTTGGAATGCAAAAATAGAAAACCAACCAAGCGAACCATTTACACCCGAAACCATAGTTGTAGCGGGTATGGGCGGTTCGGCTTTGGCAGCAGGTTTGGTAAAAAGCTGGGTAAAGTTAAACCAACCGTTTGAGGTGGTACGAAAGTACAATCTTCCCGGCTACATAAACGAAAAAACGCTAGTTATAGCTAGTAGTTATTCAGGTAATACTGAAGAAACTCTCGCTGCTCTTGAAGAGGCAGAAAATTTGGGTGCAAAAATAGCCGTTATTTCAGCCGGCGGTCAGTTGATTGATATTGCACAGGAAAAAAGCTATCCATTTGTTCAGCTTCCGAGTGATTATCAGCCACGTATGGCGGTGAGTCTTAATCTTCGTGGACTAGTTCGTTTATTAGAGTCATACGGTCTGACGCAGGGTAAATATGACGAAATTGCTTCTGTTGCAGACTGGCTCGACGATAGAGTAGAGAAGTGGCTGCCAGAAGTGCCGACAGAAGAAAATTACGCTAAACAACTAGCAGAAAAATGTGCCGGTAAAACTGCAGTTATATATAGCGGTTCACGTATGGCACCAGTAGGTTACAAATGGAAGATTTCTATCAACGAAAATGCTAAAAATACAGCTTTTTGCAATGAATTACCGGAGTTTAATCACAACGAGTTTATTGGATGGACATCACACCCTGTCGATAAACCGTTTGTGGTGTTGGATTTGATTTCAGGTTTTGAGCATCCACAAGTTTTAAGACGCTTTTCTATATCAGACCAACTATTATCAGGTATGCGTCCAAAAGCCATTCCAGTTGAGCTTCAGGGTGAGAGCGTTATAGCGCAAATGCTATGGGGCTGTGTGTTAGCAGATTTTGTGAGTATTTACCTAGCAATTCTTAACGGCATCGATCCAACGCAAGTAGATTTAATAGAGAAGCTTAAGCAAGAACTGGCATAATTTAGCATTGCTCTAGCCATATTTATATGGTATAAAAAGGAGAATGCCAAACAGAGAGCCACTGCAGCTGCATCTAAACACCATAGATGGCGTAACTTTACGTCAGCTTTCGGGTGACAGCGATCTCCATGTCTTTTCTGAAGCCCTTGCCTATAATCACGAACGATTTGAAGACTGTCGTGATTTAAAAATACCGACGCAAAAAGAATTAATTAGTGCGGTGGAAAAACCCGACAGCATAGAAGTTGGCGGCGATATGTACCTCGGTATTTGGAAGCAAAATAGCCTACTTGGCGGGTTAATGTTAAGAAATTATGAAGGTCAAATTGATCTACAGTTTTGGCTAGAAAACAACGCAACCAAAAATGCCATTGCTTCAACTGCTATATCCGCATTTACTCGACTTATGGTGTCGAGGCGGCGCTTACATTTTGACTTGGTAGCAAATGTTGCCAATGATAATGACGAGGCTATGCGCGTACTCGGTAGAGCAGGTTATATAGAGAAAAAAGACAACATCAAAAATCGCTCCATAACTTTTGGTGTTCTTTCACAGTTGAGTGAAAACCAAATAATGCAAAGCGAAGAAGTACGATATAGTCCCGAGCTTGTCGTGCGGGCACTTTCGGCACTTGAATATGATGATGAATACGAAGACGAAGACTACGAAGACGGGGAGTACATGTATGAAGAAGACGAAGAGATAGCTGAGCAGGAGCTAGACTTTGAAACTGTGTCGAATAATGACGAGGAAATAACAGGAACTATCTATCACGACAAAAAAGAAAAAGTGTTAACAATAGATATATACAGAGAGATTATGGACGAATTTGGGGGTGCAGCAAGAACAGATGACAACAAATATTTGCTGCATACTGAGTGTACTTTAGACTCTACCGATGGCGAGGTAATAAGTTTTGGCAATGAAATGGTTGTTAGAGATTATCGTGATGCAGCGGTAGAATTTCCAGAAAACAGAGCAACTAATAGTCTCGAAAAGGATAAAACTGCGAAAGACAGAATAATTAATCCAGTTGGACTTATGCGACTTGGAGACACAACTGCAATTGATCAATTAAGCGTCATGATGCGTCATAACGAAGAAGAAATATTACACATGCTTGACCTCGTTACGGCTGACAGCGTTGACTAACTTTGATCCCTTAACGCTTCGATAGGGTTTTTGCGTGCTGCGCGTACAGCAGGGCCAAGGCCAAATACTACCCCAACACAAACCGAAAGTCCGAGTGAAATAAGCATTACGTGTAGGCTTATTACCGGTGTAAGTCCGAGCATTAAGCCTATGAATAGGGCGATTGCTATGGCAATGATTATGCCAATGGTGCCGCCTAAAATACTGATGATGAGGGCTTCAATAAGGAACTGCAATAAAATGTGACGATTGCTCGCGCCAAGACTTTTTCGAATACCAATTTCACGAGTTCGCTCGGCAACACCTACTAACATTATGTTCATGATGCCAACACCACCAACAATAAGAGAAATGCCCGCTACAATTGCAGTAAGAGTCGTTGCGAACTGGTAGAAGCTTTTCGAGACCACAACGGCTTCTTCGCCAGTCAGTACTTGGAAATCTTTTTCGCCATTGTGTTGTTTTGTCAGTACTGATCTTATTTGGCTCATAGCGGACTGTCTTTGTTTTGCTTTTTGTGGAACAACCAGTATTTGCTGTAATTGAGCGATGCCTTGATTGAATTTTTTGCCGTCATTCAAGCTCACGATCGCAGAGTGATCAAGGTCGATGCCACTAATCCCAATTGGGCCGTTAGTACGTTGTAAAACACCGATGATAGTGTGTTCAATCCCACGTATTTTTATTTTTTTGCCAAGTATTTGGTCGGTTCCGTACATATCTATAGCCAGTTGTTGGCCAATAACTACTGTTTCGTCGTTGGTTTCTTCATCGATAAATTGGCCATTGCTGGTATTTAACTTTAATGCTTGAGCAAATTCCGGACTAGTTGCAAGTATAGATGCCTGTTGAGTAGCAAGTTGATTTTTATCGATGCTACCATTTATGAGCATGAGTGGCGAAACTGATCGAACGCTACTGAGATTTTCTATTGCTTTGATATCTCTTTCTTGGAGTGTAGTTGTCGCATATGGGGCGATAGGGCTGGGGTTGAGGAAGTTGCTGTAGGCAACAGATCCTGACTGCGAGGCTCCAGGACGTATAACAATAATTTTGTTACCAAGGTTATTTACTTGATTAACTCCAGATTGTCGGATACTTTCACCCAAAGAGAGAATAAGTGTGATGCTAACAACTCCAATGACAATTCCAAGCATAGTGAGATTGGTTCGAGTGCGCGCACTGCGAAGGCTATCAATAGCTATTTTGGCATTTGTAAAAAATATCATTTTTTCACCGCCTTTTTACTTTTTGCTGCTTTCTTGTTTGTAGGTTTTTTCTTCTTTACTTCAGCCTTCTTTTTGGCAGTACTTACTTTGCGGCGTTTTGCACTTAGTGGAATTTTGGCAGTAAGGTCGGGCTTCTTTGGCTCCACTTTGCTATCGGTGTCTATACGGCCATCAAGCATGTAAATAATGCGGTCAGCATATGAGGTGAGGCGAGAGTTGTGAGTTACCATAATGATGGTGTTGCCACGCTGATGAATCTCGCTGAGTTCTTGCATGATGATTTCACTTGAGCGACTATCAAGATTTCCTGTCGGCTCGTCTGCCAATATGATCGACGGTTCATTTACTAAAGCCCTAGCAATTGCTACGCGTTGCATTTGACCTCCAGAAAGTTGGTGGGGCATGTAATATTCACGGTTTTGTAGGTGAAATAAACGAAGAGCTTTTGAGGCAGATTGCAGCCGCTTGGTGTGTGTTTTGCCACTGTAAATAAGAGGTAATGCGACATTTTCTATGACGGTTTGACGTGGCAAAAGGTTGAAACTTTGAAAAACAAAGCCAATTTGTTCGCGACGAATTTGAGCTCGTCGACTTTGAGAAATAGATTCTACTGGTTCACCGCTAAGATCATATTCACCGCTTGTTGGCTGATCAAGGAGGCCCAAGATATTTAGAAGAGTTGTTTTGCCACAACCACTCGGCCCCATAATGGCAACGAACTCACCCTTGTTAATTGTGAGATCCATGCCATCAAGGGCAGTCGTAACAGCATCACCAAAGCCGTAGCTTTTGTGTAAATCTTTCAGTTTTATCACCGGTGGTGGGGTTTTCGGTGTCATTAGTATCTCGCAGTTTATTTATATATGTAGTAGCTTTTATTATAGCTGGTTTGCTACTTCTTATGCAATAAGACCTATATAGTGTAAATGACAACTGTGAATCTGGCGGAGAGAGAGGGATTCGAACCCTCGATACGAATTGCTCCGCATACACGCTTTCCAAGCGTGCTCCTTCAACCACTCGGACACCTCTCCACGTATGAGTATTATACCGATTTTTAGTACAAAGATGTTGATCCTAGGAGTTTTGCTACATGTTCTGGGGTGAGATGATCAACTGAATGACCCCTTTTTAGCTTTTCGCGCACCTGTGTGGAGCTTTCTGGAGAAGCTTTTACGGCAGGAATAACCCTAGCGCGTGGAGGTAGGGAAGTGAGCTCATAATGTGGCCTAGGCACTATCAGCATGTTGAGTGTAGAAAAAAGTTGTTCACCACCTGGCCATGTGCGCATGGTTTTTATAGAGTCGGAGCCAAACACCCAAGTAAAGATGTGATCAGGATATGTTTTTTCTAGGTATGTTGATGAATCAAGAGTATTTGTCTCTGTTTGTGCAAGTAGTTCAAAGTCAATCAGCCTTATGATGGTGTCGTGGTTTTCAACACTTTTTAAAAGTGCTTGGCACAGTGCGAGTCGCATATCAGTACCTATTCCTATTGCTTTATCTGGTCTTTCACCGCTTGGCACAATCCAAATTTCACTGCCATTTTCTTTTGCAATTTTTACCAGAGCTTCCAATATTGCATGATGGGCCTTTGTTGGGGGATTGAAGGCTCCACCGTAGATAATAACTTTCTTTCCTTTTTTCATTGACTTCACTTTCTACTTAGTGTATATTAGACACTATAAGGCATATGAGTACTTTATGCAAGGAGAATATTATGAAAGACCAAACTACCTACAATCTACAGACAGACTTCCTACGAGTAGCAACAGCTACTCCTGAGGTACATATTACTCATTGTCAAAAAAATGTTCAAAAAATTACCTATTTGTATAAGGAAGCAGTCACTAAAAAGGTTGCTTTAGTCGTATTTCCAGAACTATGCATTACGGGCTATAGCCTCGGCGACTTGGTGCAAAGAGATGATTTACTACAGAATGCTCAAAAAGGCCTCATTGAGCTTGCTCAAAAGACGAGCAAAGGTCGTACCGTTATGGTAGTTGGCCTGCCAATAAGAGTGAACAATCAGTTATATAACTGTGCGGCAGTACTAGCTGGTGGAGAGGTAAAAGGACTTGTACCGAAACAGAATATGCCAAATTACAAAGAATTTTACGAGCAACGTTGGTATAGTACTTGGACTGGCGACAATACAGAGCTCACAGTAGGTGACAAAAAAGTACCATTTGGTACTCACCAACTATTTAATGTTGCCGATACTCTTGTAGGTATAGAGATATGCGAAGATTTGTGGATGCCTAATCCTCCATCTCAGGATTTAGCGCTTAATGGTGCGCTGGTTATATGTAACCCTTCTGCTTCTCCTGAGATAGTTTCAAAAGGCGAATACCGCCGACAGTTAGTTACAAGCACCTCTGCGCGACTTCTTGCAGGGTATGTATATGCGAGCGCAGAAGCTAGTGAATCAACAGCCGAAATAGTAATGAGCGGACACAGCTTAATAGCTGAAGGCGGGCGATTACTCGCTGAAAGACAGCCTTTTGACGACAATGCGCCACGCTTGGTAGTTGCGGATATCGACATTGCACATCTTAAGCTCGATCGTACACAGAATACAAATTTTACAAATGCTCATAACTACGAAGTCGTAGAATGTGGCGGTGCGAGAACGCAGAAGGATTTTATAGGCAGCGTCAACCGCGCACCGTTCGTTCCAACAGGGGATAGCGCTCGACTTGATACTATTTTGAACATACAAGCGCATGGACTTAAAAAGCGATTGCAAAGCTTACCTGCCAAGCAGCAGCGAGTAATTCTTGGCTTGTCTGGAGGACTAGATTCTACGCTAGCACTCCTTGTTGCAGTGAGAACTGCCAAGCTTTTAGGTATACCTGCTAAAAAATGTATACATGCTATTACTATGCCGAGCCATGCTAGCTCAAAGCGTACTCAAACCAATGCCGAAAAATTAGCAAATGCACTTGGTATTGCTCACGAAATCATACCAATAGGCGAGCTTGCGAAGGATCAACTCATCGCACTCGGGCATGATGGCAAAAAAGAAGATGTAGCTTATGAAAATGTTCAGGCTCGTCTACGTACTGCAATTCTTTTTAACAAGGCTAATCAAATAGGTGGAGTTGTACTCGGTACGGGTGATTTGAGTGAAATTGCACTTGGTTGGTGCACCTACAACGGCGACCATATGTCTGGTTATAACGTTAATGCCAGCGTACCAAAAACACTCGTTCGCTCACTCGTAGCACACGCTAGCGAACAATTGAATAATAAAGTAGCTCAGGTAATTTTAGAAGATATTTTAGATACGCCTGTATCTCCAGAACTAACTGGAAATAAAGCTGGTATTAGCCAAAAAACAGAGGACATTATAGGGCCATATGAGCTGCATGATTTCTTCTTGTACCACTTCATTCGCTGGATGTCTCCGGTTGATAAAATACAGTTTTTGGCTACAGTCGGCTTTGCTGGCAGCTATAGTGAGGCTGAAATCAAAAAGTGGATTAAGGTATTTATAAAAAGATTTTATGCAAACCAATGGAAGCGCCAAGCAATGCCAGATGGCCCAAAGGTAGGAACAGTCAGTTTGAGCCCGAAAGGTGACTGGCGAATGCCACCAGACACGCTCTAAGTGCTATACTAAACGTATGAAATACACGAGTGAATACAAACCGCCTACATTGACTGTTGATGCAGTAGTTTTTCAGATAATTGACGAAAAGCTCCAAGTCCTTTTAGTACGTCGATCGCAAGAACCATTTAAAGACCAACCAGCGGTGCCCGGTGGTTACAATCCTCAGGGCGAGACCACAAGTGCTGCGCTTAAGCGAATTACACTACGTAAAGCCGGAGTAGATATCGACAAAGATTTAAAATATATCGAACAGCTCTATACTTTTGATACTGTTGCTCGTGATCCTCGTGGACATGCTGTGTCGGTTTCCTATATGGGTTGTGGACGTGATATTGTACCGAAAAGCTCAGCAACTGAGCGACCATTTTTTGTGCCAGTTGATGAGCTGCCAGAGCTTCCGTATGACCACGGGGACATCATTTTGTATGCACGTGATCGTTTGCGAGCAAAACTTACGTATACAAACGCCGTATATGCTTTCTTGCCAACCAAATTCACTCTGACGCAGTTGCAACAAACCTATGAAACAATACTTGGCAAAGAGCTCGACAAGCGTAATTTCCGCAAAAAATTCCTAAGTCTTGGGCTTATTAAAGAAACAGACGAAATGTTTCGTGAAGGGGCACATCGTCCGGCGCGTTTGTATGAATTTACAAGTAAAAAACTTACGTCGCTTTCAAGAAGCTTCGACTGATCTATAGCACTTAAAACCATTGTAATTTATATAGAAAAATTGTATAATAACACTAGTTATGAGTTCATTTGAGAAGAGTGTTGAATTTGACCGAACGATAGATGTGATTGTTGCACATCCTGTTGCTGAAGTACTACAAAATACTACTGAAACAAAAAGAGTATGGCCGGAAATTTGTAGTGAAGATTCCGCATTTGTTGACCAAATTGAACTTCGCAATGAACAATCCAGCGCTATCATCAGTATGCTAGATCAGCTTACTGATGCGACGATGTCGATCGAAGAAGCGCTAGGTAGTGGGGTAGTAAATAGTCGTCAAGCTACAGATTTTTATACCTCACTAAGCGAAATATTGAACGACAAAGATTATCGGCGTATTGTACTATACGTGCCGTTTGAACTGTTACCCGAAGTTACTCAAAAATTCGACGATACCTGTTTACAAGACGCAGCTGAAGAATTTAAGACATCATATATGACAGCTTGGTATAATTTGCTTGGTGTTGAAGATGTGCGGGCAAATTTTATAGATGGTGACATACTTGAAGAAGAGCAAAAAACAGGCAATCTACCAAGAGTAGTCAAAGCAGCCCATCTTATACCGATGCTTACTGAACGTGGCTTATTAACAGAGATTGATGTCCAGAATATTTTAGAAAATACTGATAGTCTAGTCTTACGTCAAAGCATTATTGAAGTGCTTGAAGGTTACGAAGACTCTACTGTTAGCCTAGAATCTGAGAATGAAATAAGTGATAGAAGAAAACAATGGTTACAACAAGAGAAGCGTGAGCAAGATATTATAAGTGGATCTGGCTACCTTGCACAGGCTATAGCTGAAAATGATTTACCAGACAAGATGATTGAATATGCAGTGAGTGCAACCAAAGGAGAGTTATTGCCTCATATAGTAGCCGAAGGTATTTATACAGCAATCAACTCAGCCAGTGATGAGCAAGCTATTGCTCTGTACGAACAATATAGCGACGTACTCACTTCTTTATGGGAAAAAAATGACGAGGATCTTACAGGTAGACTCGTATCGATTTATCGTCGTTTGCATAGGCTTGGGGTAGTGGATTCCTCAATGTTGGCAAGTTTGGATATCAGTATTACAGACTTGGGCGGTAAATGGTCAGAAAATCTGGCAAATATGCAAAATGAAATAGGTGAAGCAGAAAAGTTTGTTGAAAGTATAGATATGCATCAAGAGTTGAGTGCGTTGGTTTATCCAGTAATTCTTGTGAGTGGCTCTAGGTTGAAAGGTTATGGTGGAAACGCTTCTGATGTTGATGTCGAAATATTTATTAAGCCAGGTGTTTCACGGTCTATTCGCCCGCGTATACAGGAGCTGATGAGTGCTGTGGTTGGCGGTAATAGTAAGTATGAACTAACCGAATTTTGGCTAGACGAAAATAGTGACGAAACGTTGTTTATTCATGACTCTGAAGATCCAAGCAGGCATATGGGGGATAGCTATTCACCACATGTATTGTTTGGCGGTGCATGGGTTGGTGACGAACAGGCAGTATTTGAATTGCAGCAAAAATTACTTCCAAATTATTTTATAGACAGTGAAGACCGAAGATTGTATTTAGAAAAACTCGAACAAGATGCTTTGCAGTATAGGCTCATGCACAAAGGTTATGCAAAACAGTATCCACTTGTAAAACGAAATGATGATTCTGCTTTGCCGGTTGATAGTAGCGTTTTTTGGGACTCAGGTTATCGCCAAATAGCGACCAAGTTATTTGTTAGCAATGTATTTCTACCAAAACTCATCAAAAAATAAGTAAGAAAAAAGGGGCTCCAAACCAACAAACGTTGATCTGAAGCCCCTGTTAGTTTAGTGTTGTCTATCCTTAGACTGTACTAAACCCTTTGGGGTTGCTCTTTGCCCGAGGGCTAGAGCTTGACGGCGTTTCCGTCGATTCCCGTTGCTGTGCCACCTCGGCCACTGAACTCTGCAAGGGGAATTTGCTTCCCCAGCATGTCCAGCGTGCCGAAGTACTGCAGCTCTTCGTTGCCAGCCGGAATGTTCTGGACATTCATGATGGACAGAACGAATCGGGTGAGGTTTGTTTCCAGCCTTGGGTAGGTGGAACTCACCGAAACGCCGAGCTGCTTGAGCATCTGTTCACGGTTAGCAGCACCGATCAGCGCCGGAAGTTTTGAATCTTCCAGTGCTTTCTTGATCTGTGTTGCGTCGTATGCCAGTGCTGCGGCGATCTGTACACCAGTACCTGCGAATACGCGGTTGACCGCGTCGTTGAACGTATCGGCGTAGTCGCGAAGTACGTTGGTGTCTGGCGGCTGCATCATTCCTGCAGGCAACTTTGTTTCGCTGCCCATCGAGGCGATTGCTGCCATCATCATGGCTGGGTTTGCACCCTGCCGCAACCAAGTCTCCTGCCAGTTATTCAACTGGTTGTAGAAGTCAGTGATTGCCGGCCAGAGGTGGCTGTCGATCCGGCTGAAAAGCTCCAACTTGCGAGCTTCAGTCACGTAGTTGCCGTTGAGGCCGTCAATGGCCTCAAAGACTTCTGCGTAGGAGCGCCGTGTCAACTGCTCGCGCAGCTTGAAGTACACGGGGTCTACCGGTTCGTCGTTGCTGGCGGCGAACTTCTCCATGGCTTCCACCAGTTTGGCGGGGATGCCGTAGAGACCTACGCGATCGGCAAGCGCTGCACGAATGGCTGAAATGACGGTTGATTCATCAACCTTCAATACTCCACCAGTCTTGAGAGCTTCCAGCCACGAGCTGTCATCTGGAGCCGAAGGCAGAACACCGTCGAAGGTGACTGCTGCTCCGAAGCCAGATGCGTCGGTTGTCTGTGTCGGCTGAACGGAAGCGAGCAGCTGACGTGCCTTAACCAGCTTCATGCCAGCTTCGACAAGTTCGTCTGCTGTCAGTTCAGCCAAGCTCTCAGGAGTTTCGGCTCCCAATGCCTTGATCTTGTCGATCGTGGCCTTAGTAGCTCCGAACTCCTTGAGCTTGCCATCAACTGTTTCAACAACTGTCGCTGTGGACATTTGTTTTCCTCTCTGTTTTTGTTTGCATGTTGGAATTACTTACAGAGCTTATCAAGCTCAGTTGGTCCAAATGAAATCATCCTGACCGGTACATCGACCGATGCCTGCATGGTTTCTGCGCAGACGTCGTATAGATCGACTTTGCTTGTTTCCATACTTATCGGGCTACGCGTCACAACAGGTGAACAGCCGTGCAGTCTTTCTGTTAGAACAGATTGACGTTCGAGCTGCTCTTCTTCTGTACTGATGTTGACCTTAATTTCACCCGAGGGTAAGAAAAAGGTTGGGTCAACAGCGCCATTATATGCGTGACACGTTTCCCAAACTTCGTCTGTCAGTATTTGGTCGAACCAAGTAACGGCTAGGCCGTCAAAGGCGGCGGGACCGCCACATGCTTCGATCGCATACTTGAGTAGAACGAAATCTAGGGGTCCGACTCTTATTTTTCCTTGATAACGATTTTCGTTTTTTGCGCTCCCATCGAGCAAACGATTCTTCATCATGGAACTAGATGTCGGCATCGGACCAGCACCATGCCGGATGGCATAAGCCCTGGTTATTCCAATGTCAATGGCTTGTTCCTTGTACCCAGCGCTCTTCAGCATATCGTGCGTAAAGCACGGCAATGTTCGAATTGCACTGGTATGAGGATGGAAACCTGCTAGGCGATCAGTAAGAACGCCGTGCGAAGTTTCCACAACTGCTACTCCTTCACGGGCGAGGATCTCCTCACTCATGTAGTCATAGCTCACAACTTGTACTTGTTTTGAGGCTTCAGTGAACCGCTCAACGATGTAGTCCAAAAACCCATCGTCTTGCAGCAAGGCAGTTTCTTCTCTCAGAATAGCTTTGTCGCTGGTGAGAAATTCGCCAGCTATAACTATTTCAAGATCTGATCGTACCTGTTCTCTGATAGCAGCCAGACGATCTCGCAGGTCGGGACTTTTTAGGTCGCCGGCCATTATTGCAAGATCAGGCTGCTGCTGATAACTGCGATATGCCTCACCAACACCAGTGCCAATCGTTCCGCGGGGATTATTGCCTCTCGCCAGTTCTTTCAGGCGAGAGGCAATGCCGTGAAACGGTGTGGCACATAACGCTCGTTCGTCTACTGTGAGCAGACTAAAAACGTCGTGTATGCCGTGGGCGTATCGCAGATCGGCCGCCTCATTGAGAAGACCTTCCGGAGAGACAATCATCTGCTCCGAAATGTGTGTTGGAATACCACTGAATGTTCCGCACCCCCACTGGCTAAAAGCAAATTGCTCGCCAGTAGAGGTACGGACGCCGTGACTTCCTTGTGCTCCTCCACGTTTGATGACGGTATGTGCCTTCATCATTTCGCAGATTTTGTGCACAACACCACCCTTACCGCCGTCACCAGGTCCAAGATCGGTGACGACGTAGATTTTATTGGTCATTGTCGTTACCTTTCTAGGTTTACTGGATTGGGGCTGGCTTGTTTAGAGCCAGGTGGCGTCGGGCGTCGACGCAGAAGAGGTAGTGGCGGGTTCAAGGTCTGCAACTTCACTCGGGCTGATAGGCCAGAGGTCGGTTTTCTCCTTGAACACGTCACCCTTCTGGGGTCGACGGCTGTAGTTGGGTAGAGCGGCCTGCGCACCGATCGGAATGTTGCTGACAGAGCGAAGGATTGCCTCCGCATCAGCAGTACTGACGTTGTTGGATGTCAGGAATTCCGTTACCTGGTCAAGTCCAAGCGTGCCCTCGGTCAAACCGATGATGACGGCCTGAACCTGAGGCAGAACTTCGGTACTTGGCAGAACAACAACTCGTTCTGGTCCGAAAACATCGAGCCAGAACGAATGAGTGCTGTTGTCCCAGCCTTCAACTTCCAAGAAGAAAGCGTGAGCTCGCTTCAGGAGAGTTTGTACCACATCCTTGGTCGACGGCAGGTTTTCCGGGTCGATCGTGAAGCCGTTGGCTTCGACCTTCTCGAACACCTCGTCGCCGAAGATGCGCTTGAGCTCTCGCTCATCAAGCTGATACCTCGCCGGCTCGTCAGAGATGGTGAAGTCGTAGCCCTTGAGCTCGATGCGGTTGATGTACGCGGCGGTGAGGTATGCGGCGCCGAAAATCCCGTAATGCGGGTCTTCGCCACCGTTACCACCACCGTTGCGTTCAGGAACCATGAGCGTCAATTGCTTGACCAGCTTCTCAGCTTCCATTTCGAACTGAGGACGACAAAGCACAAACCTGTCGACGCAGTCGCCAAAGATGCCTGTAGCCATCTGCAGGTCACATCCTGGAAGGACGTCACTGCAAAGGCCAAAAGCATCAGGCAGAACTCGAACGGCAACATCGACGTTACCGCCCATGCTGCCTGTGGTGTCTACTCGGGTTTCGACAGGTACAGGTGTACCGATTGTCATTTCCCAAGTGCCGTCGGATCTTTCCTCGAAACGAGGAAGAGAGCGACGGATGACGCCGTACCCAGCTGGATCAACCAGTGGGTCAAGCTTGCCTGTGACTCGTGCTTCCTGCTCGGCGCGAGATGTTGTAGGACCGTGGTCCGGAACAAAGGCGCGCGTTGCTGTTTTGTAGCTTACTTCTGAAAATACATTTCTTCCCATTGAGGGACTCCTTGATCTGTATTGCCACCCTACAAGGGCAGCGATTTGAATGGTCGAAATCCGCGACCAAAAAGTCCGTCTACCAATTCGTAAAAACTGGTATGCGCTCTTTCTGCATCGCCTTCTTGTCCTTCGGTCAAGCCGCTGAGATACTCGATGTATTGACGCTCATTATCCGCAGTATACGGATAGGTGAGTGTCTCAAGTTCTCCGCCAATGGCTACAAACACCGCCTGGGCTGCGTTTGCAATGTCATCTGCACGGTTTTCAAAAGGAACTGCCTGTTGGTAGGTATGTACTGATGACCAGTCGAACACCACCAAAGAGTGGTTTTGAGGACCAATCAGTATGTTACTACCCGAAAGTATGCGAACAGCTATGCCTTTGCTGTGGGCTAAACCCAGCAACTTCAGCAGCCGTCCCATAATCCAGGCACTTGAAGGTAAGTCAATGCGCAGTCCATCCTTGTTTCGAAGGTTTGAAAGTGGGACAATCTCAGAGAGAGAGCCGACATCTTTTAGCGACAGGATATTCACCCGACGCCCACCTTGTTCTTCAGAGACAAAACTGTTTACGACATACGGAAATAGGCGGTCGTAATTGAGCGTTTGATCTTCGATTTGCTTTGCGTACTCCTTTTCTAAAAGATCGGAAGTCTGCTTGAGCTCTCTTAGGACAAACGCTGCGCGATCGAGACCGCCATTGTGCTCGATTTCGGTGGCAATTTGCAGCAGATACTGCTCACCCGTGACAACATCTTCGCAGATGTATACACGGTACTTCGCAGCCTCAGCTACCCTATTGCCAACGCGATATTGAGCTGAGTTATGATTCAAAATCACGCCTCAGTCATCCTCTCGTTGTGTAGAAGGTTGTCATTTCAGTTGTGAAGAGGGTAGTCTAATTACTCAGACGCGCCTCTATTGATTTTTGCCTAGTTGTTAACGAGCAAGCGACTCAAAAGAGAATCGCAATGGTTTTGCTTCTCCCAAAAAAGAATGGAAAAACTTCAACTTGACATTATTGCACAATTATTTCAAAAAAGCAATGTATAATCATGTTGATATTGTTATTATTACACTTACTATATTATTATGTAAATAGAAAATGTAAATTCTACAATAACTAAACAATATATATCATGATTAAATATGGATATGACAAAAGAGAAGCTAGTAGTATTAACAGGGGCGGGAGTAAGTGCAGAAAGTGGTATACAGACATTTCGTGGTGTTGGTGGAATGTGGGGTGATCACAAAGTTACAGAGGTAGCTAGCCCAGAAGGCTGGCAAAACAACCCTCAAGTAGTTTGTGATTTTTATAACCATCGAATAGATGAAATGTCTCAGGCTGAACCAAACGAAGCTCATCACATACTAGCTGAACTTGAAGAAGTGTATGACGTCGATATTTTTACCCAAAATGTTGATGGATTACACGAAGCAGCCGGCTCTACCTCAGTTCATCACTTACACGGCAGTATAGCTGAGAAGAGGAGTGTTGTTGATGGTAGCGTAATGCCGTTTGAAAACGGTGAGCGATTTGGTCCTGAAGGAGACGGAACATACCTGTTTAGGCCAAATATTGTTTGGTTTGGCGAAATGCCAATGCATCTTAAGCTCGCTGAGTCTGCAATTAGTACAGCAGATAAGTTAGTAGTAGTTGGCACATCTCTTAAGGTGTTTCCAGCGGCAGCGTTGCCTTTGCATGCGCCTGAAACAGCACATAAAATATTCGTAGACCCAAATGCCACACCTGTAGCAGCGGAACACGCCGATGTTTTGTCGCGATCTCGCCTGAAAACTGTTACTTTCGACACTCTTGTCGACGAGGTAGCAACAGTTGGCCTCCGCCAGCTAGTTAACGACAAAGTATTATAAACGTATAGCAGCTTGAGCTAACTGTGACGATACTTCGTGCAGCATATTCAAAGAGTCTAAGGCGACGCTATCTTGAGGTAAATCTACTCCGTGAGAGCTAAAATTCAGCATTGCAGCAACAATTGATGCATTGCTATCAGTATCGCCACCCAAATTGACAGCTTCAAATACTGTTTTGTGAAAATTTGGTGCATTTTCTATATATGTTGCATAAGCCATTGCTAGTGTTTGTGGCACCCAAAATCCTTTTCCGTCGGTATTTTCTAAAATAGTTGTTCGATCAAATGTGTCTATTTTACTGAGGAAGGCAAGTGCTTTTGAGGTATCTTTTGCAGCACCGAGTTCATTTTCGTGAAACAATACTTGGTTTTGAACGTACTCAGCAAGTCCTTCGTTACCATTTTCGAACAAATATTTTAATACGTCGCCATGAACTCTGCTGCAAACTCGAGCCTCGTCGCTATCATGAGTCATGGTTGTCAGTTGGTCATATTCTTCCCATCTCTGTTCATTCGGTATATTTTGACCAACATGCCACAAAACAAGCGGTGACATTTTCATTACTATACCGTTGCCAGCTCCGTCTTTTTTGCCGGATTTATCAGGGCTAGTTCCTTCTATAAGCTTCTGAATGCTTTCTGCCGTAGAGTGACCCCAGCCGCGAGGAACAGGCTGGCCTTTTCCGACTTGAACTAATGGAGTTCTCTCTAGCTCCTCGATGTGTTCCTGAGCTACGACACTGACATCAAAACCACCATTTTTAATGAGCGCCCTTGCCATAGCAAGGCTTAGTTGCGTGTCGTCGCTCCATGAACCAATAGGTGCACCTTCATAAAAAAGGTTAAGAGCAGGGGAGACAAGCTGGTCTATATACTCGTAGTCGTCCTCAATCTTTTGAGCACTGAGGGTTTCAACCGGCAATCCAGCAGCATCACCGTAGGCTACTGCTGGCAGTAATGCACTTCCTGTAGAGAGTACTTCTTTTTTCATACTTCTAGGATAGCAATTTAGTGTTATTAAAACAATAACTAAAAGTTTTATATGGTATCCGAGTAGGGGATATCGCAGCTTTGTACCAGAGTGCTTTGACAAATGTAGCAAGAAAAAGAAAAGTTCACCACTGTAAAATACTTTACAAAAAGTATAAAATATGCTAAAATAATATAAAGAAATAAAAAAGTGTTGACATTACAATAACTAGCAACTATACTTAGTGTATATAAGACATTAAGTAAGGAGAACAACATGAATATTACAGAGAGAAAGCTTGTACAGATAAACGTCGATGTGCAAAATGATTTTTGTCCTGGTGGTGCACTCGCAGTGCCTAATGGCGATAAGGTGACAAAGCCTCTTAATAAGCTGGCATATGTAGTAAGAGAAGAAGGTGGAACAGTTGTTGCAACACAAGATTTTCACCCTGCTCAGACCTCACACTTCGATCAATGGCCCGTGCACTGCGTTGCAGGAACTGATGGTGCTGAGTTTCACCCAGATTTGTCAGTAACTCTAGGCGATAGAGTGATAATAAAGGGAACCGAGCCAGGTGAAGACGCATATTCAGGCTTTGATGGTCATGATGAAGACGACCCAAGCCTTACACTAGCTAAAATTATTGAACAACCCGGTGAAATAAGAGATGTTAGTCTGTTCATTGGCGGCTTAGCAACAGATTATTGTGTTCGTGCTACAGTTCTTGATGCACTTAAACTACAAAAAACCGTTAAAAATAAGTTAGCCGTATACGCACTAACAGATGCAATGCGTGCAGTTAATATAGAACCAACTGACGGTGATAAAGCCCTTGCTGAAATGGAAGCTGCTGGCGCAATACTGACTACTACTGACGAAGTAATACAACGCATTCGACGAGGAGAATTGTAATGGCTATTTTACACGGACCTCAGGAGCAGAAATTATCTGGTGGGATCGATTTCTATAAGCCTACTATGAGTCAGATTGAATTCCTTAATCACCCTGACGAACAAGTGGTGTTTACTTTCAAAAACCGCGGTAGTGAAAAACTAACTCAATATGTCGATACTGAAACTTTACAGGACCGTCTAAATACATACCAAAAAGGTTTTACTGATGAAGAAATAGAATATTTAGGCACTCGATTAGGCCAAGATGACAAACCATTATTTGATCAAGAATACCTTGATTATCTGAGAGGTAGAGAACTGCCTCCAGTAAAAGTAGGTATTGATCCAGAAACACAAGACGTAGCTATTACTACCGAAGGCGACTGGCCAATGGTAACTTTCTGGGAAACTGTGGTCATGAGTGAGGTTAATGAGTTGTATTTTGAAACAAAGATCGCACAAGAAGGTCTTGATATTATGGAAATATACGACGAAGGCGATCGACGATTAACGGAAAAAATCGAGATTCTTCACTCACGACCAGATATTAAATTTGCTGACTTTGGTACAAGACGACGCTTTAGTTACCGCTGGCACAACCATGTAGTTGAGCGATTGGTCAACGAGTGTCCGGAAAATATGCTTGGTGTATCTTGTGTTGGACTCGCGAACGAACACGGAGTAGATCCTATAGGTACATTTGCCCACGAGATGTTCATGGTTTATTCAGCACTTGCAGATGCAGAAGGAAAAAATCCACTCGACGGTCACAATAAAGTCCTTCGTGACTGGCGTGATCGATACGATGACGATCTTTCAACAGCTTTAACCGACACATTTGGAAGTGAATTTTTCTTCACCGATATGACATTTGAGCAAGCCAAAGAGTGGAGAGCTCTACGTCATGACTCTGGCGACCCTGTAGACTTCGGCAATCGAGTGATTGAATTTTATGAAGATAAAGGTATCGATCCTATGGAAAAGACCATTGTCTTTAGCGATGGGCTTGATATTGATACAATTGTACAACTAACCGACTACTTTAAGGGCCGTATCAATGTGGTATTTGGTTGGGGTACAACTCTTACGAACGACCTTGGTCTCAAACCACTCAATATCGTTATGAAGGCCACTAAAGTAAATGATACAGATACGGTGAAGTTGAGCGATACGCCCGGTAAACACACCGGTCCACAGGAAAAAGTAGAGCAATATCAAGATGCAGTCACCACTGCGCTAGGGGCTGTTGCAAATAAACAAGCTCTAAAGGAGTTAGCATGAGCACTATAGAACAACCAATTATGAACACAATCGAATGTCCAGAAGAACTTCGCTTTAAAGGCTATCCCGAACAGCGTTTGCATATTCCAAATATCGATTATTTAGACCCAAATATTACGCTGAAAGACGGCTCTTGGGAAACTGGCAATGTCTCAGATATTCCCGGCGAAGTGCAGTTTCCTACAGATGAAGAGATTCAACAATTTACCAAGCTTGGGCTTGAGGTTGATGCTCTTGGTCGGCCTTTGCACCCAAATTTAAAGGAAATGATTAGTAGTAGTGCCATCGGTGTTGTGACTGGTAGAGGATTTTTCCGTCAATGGGGCCCAAACTACACTGCAGACCCAATTATTGTGACAAAAGAGAAGCGACCACGTCTTATGCTTATTGAGCGTGGTGACGGTGGTGGTCTAGCATTTTCCGGTGGCTTTGTTGACGCAGGTGAAACTCCGGTACAAACTGCAGTTCGTGAAACCGGCGAAGAAGCTGGCAAAAAGTTAGAACGAGTTGTACGCCGACACATGCAAAAAACATTTCGCAATTTATACACGGGAGTAGAGCCAACGGTGATATTTGAAGGTCCTGTACCAGGAGAATATCGGCGTACGACAGCTCATGCTTGGACGCATACTACGGGAGTTGTGTTTAGAACCCCCCGCGCAACTAAGATTGAGGCCGGAGATGATGCTATGGGTGGCGATTGGTATTATCTCGACGAACAATTGCCTGATGGCGTTCATCCTGGACATAGGCGCATAATAAATGAGTATCTTATCCCATTTTTAAATAGAAAGTAGTACTATGCCAACCATTGAAAAACCATACCAACACTCCGCACCAAAGCCTGAGTTGGTTGAGTTTTTAAAGCTAGACCCAGAAATGACCAAAACCCGTCCTGCTCATGGTGGTCACATGGCATACAATCGCTATTTTATAGCAGATAATGCATCGGAATATTTCGTGAAAGCACACGATGGGAGTAAGTTTACTGACAAAAAAAGAGCAGCTAACTCTCGCCAATATCTACACAAAGAGGCTGCCTATATGCGACACATTAAAGAAGTTGCTGGACAAACAGTGCCAGAAGTTCATGGAGTTGTAGATGGTGTATTGGTGCTAGAGGCGCTTAGTGAAGAACAAGGCTGGCATTGGCGAGCTCCGCAAGATGAAGATCAACGGGAAAAGTACGTAGAAGACGTACTTGGTATTTTTGAAACTATAGAAAGTGCGCCGGTCATTGCTGAAAAACTCATAGATTCTCATCCCGCGCTCGATGTTTTCTTAAAGGACGGCTGGCAAGCTCTTGCCGAAAAAAAGCCGAAGCTTCTCAAAAAAGCATCCGACTGGAGATCTCAACTTAGTAGTGAAAACCAGCGTTATTTTGCACGGCTCATTAACGACATGATGTTTGTTGAGCCAAGTGCAGTTGCTCGGAATTTATCAAAATTAAATAAAAAGCAGGTGTTGTCTCACCACGACGCTCGGCAGGCGAACATCGCTTGGCACCCAGAGCATGGGGTAAAAATAGTTGATTGGAGCTGGGCTGATCCTGGCACCGAAAGTGCTGACAGCACAATGTTTTTGATTGACCTTGCCAAAAGTGGTCATGACGTTACACAGTACATGGACGCACATTTTGACGATGACCATGCTATGTTACTCCTCGGCTACTACTTATCTCGCAGTTTAGACGATGCTTTTGAAGGTAACGAAGAGGTGAGGTTTCACCAATTCGCGTCTGCGGTTACTACTTATAGACTTTTGGTAGAAAAAACGCCCTGATCTCTGGAAGGAGATAGGGCGTTTGATCCTTAAGGCTTTGCCACGTGAATGAGGCTTTCGTTGACTGCGATGGCAACAGCATGAGTACGTGTCTTTGCGTTGAGCTTCGCGAGGATTCTCTTCGTGTGTGTACGAATGGTTTCCACTGAAAGGCACAGTTGCTCTGCTATTGCATCCGTAGTAAAACCATCGGCATAAAACTGCAAAATCTCAGCTTGACGATCTGTTAGACTGAGGTCCGTTATCTCTTCCTCACGCTTAAACGCTGGGTCGATAAAGTACTGACCATTTGCAAGGCTAGTAAGGCCATCTTCAATAGCGGTATGCCTACTACTACTTAAAACAATCGCACCTGCTCCCAGCTTATTGTCACAAAAAGTACGAAACATTAGCCTTGGATCATCAATGATAACCAATGTGCCTACGCTACTTTCAATGATTGTGCGGGTCGAACTCTTGTCGATAATGATTTCGACATTGGACGGTTGAAACCAGTTCCAACCCAGAACCTCTTTTAGCCCTTCAGCAAAAACCGGTTGACTGGATGTTATGGTTGCAGTTGAATCTGACACTTTTCACCCCTTCTTAAGGATCGTGTGACCTCATGGTCACAATTGACGAAATGTTTGTTTGTACAAAAACTTCTACTTTACATTATAGCAAAATTGTTATAAAGAAACAATGAAAAATGACTAGCAAGGCACGTAGGCGTAGTGTACAATTAATATACATGAACCAGCCTCATGTAGATCGAAAATATATTTTTGTGACAGGGGGCGTACTCTCCGGTGTGGGCAAAGGAATTACTGCAGCTTCTATAGGTGCAGTTTTAAAAGCTAGAGGCTTAAAAGTCTCAGTACAAAAATGTGAAGCATATCTAAATGTTGACGCTGGCACGCTTAACCCTGCAGAGCATGGCGAATGTTTTGTGACAAAAGACGGTACTGAAATAGATTTAGACCTTGGTCACTACGAAAGATTTTTAGACATTGAGCTCACAAAAGACAGTGCGACTTTGGCAGGGCGAGTGTATAGAGATCTCATACAAGCAGAGCGTGACGGTAAATTCTTGGGCAAAACCGTACAGATGATTCCTCACTTTACCGATGCAATTCAGCGCGAGATTGAACAATCTGGCAAAGGTAGTGACGTTCATATAATCGAACTAGGCGGAACTGTAGGTGACTACGAGAGCGTTGCATATATGGAAGCGTTTCGTGAATTTGCAGCACGAATAGGGCGTGACAATTGTATGTTTGTGCATGTTTTGTATGTGCCATACATTTTGACAAGCAAAGAACTAAAGACAAAACCTGCTCAAAATGCCATGCGTGACCTTCGTGGCTTTGGAATTATGCCAGATATTATTGGTGCAAGGTCCGACTATGCTTTAACTGACGGCGCACTAGGCAAAATTAGTATGTTTGGGGGTGTCGATAAAGAAGCCGTTATACCTTTGCCAAATGCTAAAAGCATTTATCAGGTTCCTTTAACACTCGAAAAGCAAAAGGTCGCTCAGTTGATATTGAAGAAGTTCCAATTACCAGCTGCAGAACCCGATATGAAAATGTGGGAAGATATTTCTCAGAAAGCGACGAAATCACACGACAAAAGAGTGCATGTTGGTATTGTTGCAAAATACCTAGACAACGAAGACACCTATTATTCCGTACTAGAGTCATTGAAAATAGCAGCGTGGCATGAGTCAGTTGATATTGAATTTAGCTGGGTAGACGCAGAAAAAATTGTTGACGATCTACAGTCTTTGAAAAAATACGATGCAATTTTGGTGCCAGGTGGTTTTGGAACTCGCGGCGTCGAGGGTAAGATAGCTGCAGCAAGATGGGCTCTAGATAACAAAATACCTTACTTGGGGCTCTGCTTGGGCCTACAGGTTGCGGTTATCGCAGCAGCAAGAAAAAGTGGAATAACAGATGCTACAAGTGGAGAAATTGATGATAAAGCTAAAAACCAAGCTATATATTTAATGCCAAGCCAAGAAGGTAAGCAGGCAACTGGCGGTACGATGCGTTTGGGTAACTATGAAGCGAAATTAGAAAAAGAATCCAAGGTTGCTGACTTATACGGAGCAACGGATATTGTCGAGCGTCACCGCCATCGATATGAGGTGAACCGTGAGTTTGAAGATGCTATAGAAAAAGGTGGGTTGCATATCAGCGGCGAATCACCAGACGGTCGCTTAGTAGAGTTTATTGAAGCAAAAGATCACCCATATTTTGTGGCAACTCAGGCTCATCCTGAGTTTAAATCTCGGCCAAACCGTCCACACCCACTTTTTGCAGGCCTTATAAAAGCTGCAAAAAATTAGGCAAAACTGTCGGTATATAGTTCAACAGTTTTGCGAGCATTTGGTTCGATATCTAAATGCTGCAGCGCATCGTGAGGGGCTGCCCAAATATAGTCTTGCGCCTCGTCATTAAGAACAACTTTTTTGCTTCTGACATTGACAATGTTGTCGACAAAAATATGTTGCACACCTTTTTTGTAGTAGCCTGAATTTTTAATTTGATCGAAAGTCACAATATGCTCACCAACCGTGCCTTTAAGCCCAGTTTCCTCATATACTTCTCGAAGCATGGCGCTAGAGAGAAGCTCATTTCGGCGCACTTTGCCACCAACTATTGAGTAGCGATCACCCCATTTATGAGTTTTGACGAGTAAAATTTCTTTTTTATCTTTTACATTACGTTCGATGATTGCCCCAGCTGCAACGACCGAGCCTGGTACCATCAAATCTTCCCACAAAGCATGTATATTCTTTTCGTTCCGATGCACCTTCATATTCGGCAAACTATTGTTTTGCAGTATGTAGTCAACTAAATTTTCAGGGGAATATATAGCATTTTTGTGTATGTATGCCGGGTGGTCAGCTAGAGGGCTAGTGAAGAAACAACGGGTATTTGTAAGTTGAGCAATACCAAGTTCGTATGAAGCACTTTTGCCTATGTATCCATCGGGATTTACAAAATAACTAAAGCCGCTGCTTCCGAGTTGTTTGATTTTGTGCAAATATTGCAGCTCTACTAGTCTTGGATCGAGATCAACTTCGTCGTCAAATAGGGCAAAGCCGTTAGTTTGAGCAACTAACTCAGAATCTTTAGGTGCAAGAACTTCTATACCAGCTTGAGTAAAAAGTGAGTGAACACGTTGTATTTCACTAAAATGTTTAGAAAAACTTCCATGGATTACACAACGTATACCTGTCATACACTTATTTTACAACTTAAATCTATAGCTGTACATTTCTCTCTAGTAAATTGAAGCGAAAAGAAGTATATTTATAAATGAAATTGGTTGCCATTTATCAAGCTAGCCGTGCGTTTTACCGAGTGTTTGTCGCAACGATACCTAGCGAGGGCAAGATAGCCAACACAAACCTCGGATTTACTGATAGGTCGAACGGTAAAGCTAATAATAGGAGAATATATTATGGCGCAAGATAAAGATGCAAAAAGTAAATACGACAAAGAAGACATGGATGTCTGGCTGCAAAGTCAGAAAAACTGGCGCGCATGGGGAAGCTGGTTCAGCTGGGGAAGCCCAATCGGACTAGGAATCTTCTTTATGCTAGTCGCTGCAACTGTTTGGATATTTGTTCAGACGTTCAAGTAAATAAGTTGCGGGGTAAAAGAGCAGTTCTTTATGAGCTGCTTTTTTATTACCTCTGTTATAATAAGGCTTAATGAATGATATAAAAACGATTATTACTGATTGCGTACAGGAACTGTATGATGTCAAAGTTGAGTTGGATATAACTAGGCCCGACATTACGTTTGGTGACTTTGCTTCAAATGTGGCCCTTCAACTTGCAAAGGAACTAGGTAAAAATCCACGAGAAATTGCTGCAGCGTTAGCTCCAAAAATTGAAGAGCAAGAAGGTATCGATAAAGTAGAAGTCGCTGGGCCGGGTTTTATAAACATTACACTGAGCGACGCGGCATTATGGAAGCTTGCAAACAATGTGCCATATAGGTACTTAGACGGCCAAACTATTGTTGCCGAGTATTCTGACCCAAATCCATTCAAGATTTTACACGCTGGCCACTTATACACCAGTGTGGTGGGCGATGCAATTGCCAACTTGCTAGAGAACGCCGGTGCTAAAGTGCACAGAGTTAATTTTGGCGGTGATGTGGGTCTGCATGCTGCTAAATCAATGTTTGCGATTATAAAAGAGCTTGGCGGCGAGATGCCGGAAAAACTAGAGGAAATAGCAAAAGACCAAAGGTCTGAATGGCTAGCTTCACGATACATAGAAGGTAACGAAGCATATGAGACAGAAGAAGCAGCAAAGAACGAAATTGTAGTGCTCAATAAAAAAATATATGCGCTTCATAGCGAAAATGATCACGATTCAAATTTCGCAAAGATTTACTGGACAACGCGTCAATGGAGCTACGATTATTTTGATGCATTTTATGCAAGCATCGGCAGTCATTTTGAAAAATATTATCCGGAATCTCAAACTGCAAGTATTGGTTTAGAGACTGTTCGCTCCCATGTACCAGATGTTTTTCAGGAGTCAGATGGTGCAATTGTGTTTGATGGTGAAAAATTTGGCCTTCATACTAGAGTCTTTATAAATAGCGAAGGTCTTCCAACATACGAAGCAAAAGATGTTGGCCTGAGTATACTAAAAAAACAAGATTACGATTTTGATCGTTCAATCATAATGACGGGCAACGAGCAGGATCAATATATGGAAGTTGTTTTAAAAGCAATTGAGCAATTTGCACCAGAACTTTCTCGAGCAACGACACATATTTCTCACGGAATAGTGAAGCTACAGGGTGGAGTAAAAATGAGCAGTCGAAAAGGCAACTTTTTAAAGGCCGTCGACGTACTCTCAAGTGCAAAAGAAGCCAATCAGAAGCTAAATAACACCGATGATGAGCAAATTTCACTAGGTGCAGTGAAGTATGCATTTTTAAAACATAGAATTGGTGGAGACATTGTCTACGACCCTGAAAATTCAGTCAGCATACATGGTAATTCTGGTCCTTACTTGCAGTATGCGCATGCCCGAGCTCGTTCAATATTGGAAAAATCAACCAATGAGCCGCACAATCCAGAGAGTGAAGCATTTGATACACTTGAACGCTCGCTAGTACTAAAGCTGAGTGAATATAGTGAAGTAATCAACCGCGCGGGACTTGAGCTTTCCCCACATTTTATTTGCACTTACTTATATGAACTTGCACAGATATTCAACAGATTTTATGAGAGTTCAAAAGTAGTTGGCGACGAAAGAGAAAAATTACGACTTGGTTTAGTACTAAAATACGCAGAAGTTCTGGAGTCTGGCCTTAGACTGCTAGGTATACAAGCTCCAAATAGAGTGTAAGCTTGCACATAAATTAACACAGGAGTAAAATACATTACGTGAGTAAGCGAATTATTATTCTACAAAGCCAACGCACTATTCGTGTGTTGCTCAACGCGTAGGTAGATTCGCCCCTAGTCACAAAAGAAGTTATAAGAAATCGAATCTACCTCGCCGGAGGTAGATTTTTTTGCTCCTTCCTACAAGCCATTTAGTAAAAAAATAGTTTTTAGGAGGAAACAAAAGGTTTCTTCTCACCCGAAAGGTGCACCTTTCATATTACCCGGGAGGGTAGAATGTCTAAAAAGGAGAAAGATGACAAGCGTCAGCTCAGGGCGGCCATAAGAGAAGATGTTCTCGTTCGCATGGCGGAGCTTGAAGAGCCGGTTGTGGTCAGTGATTTTCCAGTGGAATTGGCCGAAGTTCTAGGACTTGTCGAGGACTATGGTCATTGCAGGACTCAGCTGTGGAGGGCTATTAGTAGCATGAGGTGGAAATATGAAAGCCTTCTTGTGAAAGTGAACACGCTTAGTAGTGATGGGGGCTATCGCGATCGAGAATTCACCATCTCACTTCCCAGCGCTAAGTGACATTCGGGTTTGGGCGTTACTGAGAGCAAATAAGCTCCAGTAACGCCCATCGGTACAACTTTGATACAATGAATTTATAGAAATAAGGAGATATCAGATATGGCGGAAAAAGGAAAAATAGCGATTGAGGCGGCTGCAAATAGCAATGTAAGTCTTGATGCACCGAAAGGTCGTCGTAAAAAATCAGTTGCAAAAAAAGTGACCGGCAAGAGTGTTCAGCACGCCAGTGGTTTTATGGATTTTATTCGTACGCAAGGCGTCGTAGGACTTGCAGTTGGTTTAGTTCTTGGTGGAGCAGTAACTATACTCGTGAAATCACTTATTGATAACCTCGTTATGCCGCCACTTGGCTTTGTACTTGGTTCTGCAGAAGGACTGAAGGGTCTTGAGCTTGTTATCGGTAAGGCAGGTGGAAAGCAAGCTATCTTACACTACGGCGTATTCCTAAATGACCTTGTGAACTTTATTGTTATTGCATTAGTTGTGTACCTTATTGTGCATCTTCTTGGCTTTGATAAGTTAGACAAAAAGAAGGCCTAAACTATGCCGCGGGTGGACAAGACAGAAGAGCAGTGGCGAAAAGAACTAACGCCAGAGCAATACCATTTACTCAGAGAAAAAGGAACTGAAGCACCTGGGTCTGGAAAGTATGTTGATTTTTATAGTGACGGAATGTACCACTGCGCTGCATGCGGACAATCCTTGTTTAGTAGTGATACAAAATACGAGTCAACAACCCCAGGTTTAATTGGTTGGCCGGCGTTTTCTGAGGCATCGGAAAAAGGAGCAGTAGAGCTCAAAGACGATAAGTCACTTGGAATGCAACGCACTGAAGTAATATGTTCAAACTGCGGTGGACATTTAGGACACTTATTTCCAGACGACAGTTCACCAAATGGACAACATTATTGTATAAATTCATTATCACTGCAATTTACTCCATCTGAAAATAAATAATTTTCATCACTAATTTTTAGTTGGTGCTACAATAATAAAAGATGACATACTCCTCGAAATTAACGATGGAGGTGGGGGATAAACCACGAGAAGCTTGTGGTGTGTTTGGGATTTGGCAAGACGCCCCGAAAGCCCTCGGCTCTACAGCGTATCTAGCACTACTTGGCCTACAACATAGAGGACAGGATGGTGCTGGAATTGCTATATACAACAAAGAGCAAAGCAACTTTGTTATACAAAAAGACCTCGGGCTTGTTACTGAAGTTTTTAAAGACGGCCAGCACCTTGAAGGGCTGCCAATGGGTCAAATAGCAATTGGTCATAACAGCTATAGCACTAGTGGGGCTAAGGATAATTTCGAAGGACTGCAGCCATTGTTTTCACTTGGCTCTGGCAAACAGCTTGTACTTGCCCATAATGGACATATTGATGAGCTTTCAGGTCTTCCCGGAGGCGAAACTGACACTCAAGTATTAGTTGAAATGATAACTGAAGAGATGAAAACTGGTATGGATGTTGTGGCTGCACTCAAAAAAGTTACAGGTCAGTTAGCGAACGGCGCGTATTCCTTAGTGCTTTCAGACGGTGACCGTTTAGTAGGTATGCGAGATTCCCGAGGTTTTCGACCGCTCATGATCGGTGAAAATGATGATGGGTATTGTCTTGCTTCCGAAAGTTCGGCACTGGCCGCTACTGATTTTCACCCTCTTCGCGATGTTGATCCTGGTGAAGTTGTAGTGATTGACGAAAAAGGCATTACAAGCATAGAAGCTACACCGAAGCGGGCGCCAAAGTTATGTGGTATGGAATATGCATATTTTTCTCGTCCCGATACAGACCTCGATGGTATTAATATTCAAACTGCTCGTGAGCGTATGGGTGAAACCTTAGCTAGAAAAGAAGCTAAAGATTTTCACCCAGATATGATTGTTGGGGTGCCAGATTCTGGCGTACCTGCTGCTCATGGCTACGCGCGAGAAATCGATATTCCGCTGGAGCAAGCACTCGTAAAAAACCGATATGTTACACGAACTTTTATTAAAAGTACTCAAGCAGACAGAGAACATGCAGTACTAACAAAGCTTAGCCCAAACAGAACAATCATTGAAGGTAAAAAACTGGTTGTAGTTGATGATTCAATAGTAAGAGGAACGACTACGAAAACACTTGTCAGTATGCTAAAAGACGCTGGCGCTGCTGAAGTACATCTTAGAATATCTTGGCCGCCTTATAAGTGGCCGTGCTACTTTGGTATGGATACTGGTCGCCCAGAAGAGCTTATTGCAAGCCAAATGAGTGAAGATGAGATTTGTGAGTATATTGGCGCCGACTCGCTCAAGTACATCTCAACGGACGAAATAAAAGGTGCAATTGGCACTGAAAATATTTGTACAGCATGCGCCGACGGTGACTATCCTTCACATAGGCACAATGACCAGTAATAGCGATTTGGAGTCAACTCTTATATACTTGTCTGTATGAGCAAAAATGCAAACATTCTCTGGATAGATCTTGAAATGACCGGACTTGACCCTATTGAAGACCGGATCATGGAAGTTGCAGCAATTGTTACTGATTGGGATTTTAACGAAATCGCCTCCTATGAAGCAGTTGTAAAGGTAGGTCCAAGGCTTGTTGAAAGCCGTATGAAACTTGAACAAAAGTTTTGGGATGAAAATCCTGAAGCGCGAGATGGGCTGATTGAGCAAAATCTCACAAAAGGTCGCTCTGGAAGAACAGTCGAAAATGAACTTCTAGAGTTTGTTGAAAAGTATTTTGAAAAAGACGCCCCTATACTGCTAGCTGGAAACTCTATACATCAAGACCGTCGTTTCATAGCTAACGAGTGGACTAGGTTAAATGCAAAGCTGCACTACCGTATGCTCGATGTCAGCGCTTGGAAAGTAGTTTTCGAAGGTAAATTTGGTAAAAAATTTGCTAAACCCGGGGAGCACAGAGCGCTTGGCGATATACGCGGCTCGATTATGGAATTACAATATTATTTAACTAAACTTAAGGTATGACACACAAAGAACTTGAAGAATATCTACTTAGTTTTCCAAACACTTGGTTGGACTATCCGTTTGGAGAAGATGCTGCTGTGTATAAAATTGGTCACAAAGAGACTGGTGGCGGTAAAATGTTTGCCATAGTAGGTGAAAAGTCTAATCCTGTTCGTATTAGCTTAAAGTGCGACCCGCAACTGGCAATTACCCTACGGGAAAAGTATGAAAGCATTGTGCCGGGGTATCATCTGAATAAGAAGCACTGGAATACTGTCATATGTACCGGCCAGCTCAATCAAGATGAAGTATTTGACCTTATTCGACTCAGTTACAACTTAGTTGCTGATTGATATTTTATCGATCTTATCACTCGTTTTTCGTAAGTGTTCATTCACGTTCTCAAGTGTTTGTTTTAATTTTTGACTTTTAGTTTTGCCATACAGTTCTGCAATGAGTGCTTGTAGAGCGGCTATTTTTTCTGTTAAAACATCGGCATATACAGAATCTAGCTTATTTTTCAGGTATGCTTCCTCAATAGTGGCCGCAGTAGTAGTGTCGGCTTCGCTTGCAATTATTTTTTCGTCAAATTTTTCGGGTAATTGAGAAGCCAACGCTGTCTGTAGCTCGTTGATGTCAGTTGTATGTGTCAGTGAAAAACTGGCAACAAGATTGCTTAATTCCTCATTTTTAAGATGTCGAGTTGTGTCTTTGTCGGAAAGAATGGTTTGCAGACTATTCATTCGTAGCATCAAATGCTGAGCCTGGGCGCCAGTATTGTTTGTATTGGAGCTAAGTAGAAGTACAAGTGCAAGAATAATCGCAACTACTGATCCACCAATAATAATCAGCATTTTGCGAGAAAGCGGGTTATTGTTTTGAGGAGCTGGTTGTACGTATCCGTAATTTTGGTCCATCGTAGCATCTATTTAAGCATAAACATTTACAGAGGTAAAGGATGGTATACTATAACTATGCAAGATGCAAAAGAGGAAATTCGCTCACGCCTCAATATTGAAGATGTAGTAGGTGAGTATGTTCGCTTGCAGCGTGCAGGGCGTAGTCTTAAAGGACTTAGTCCATTTCAGGATGAAAAAACACCAAGCTTTATGGTGAGTCCTGACAAGCATGTATGGTATGACTTTTCTTCAAATCAAGGCGGTGATATATATGCGTTTATTATGCAAGTCGAAGGACTTGATTTTCCTGGTGCTATGGAACATCTTGCTCGTAAGGCAGGAGTTGACCTCAGCCTTTATCAAGAGAATAACAAGGGTGTGGGTAAGAAGAAAAAGCGATTATTTGAACTGTTACAGGTTGCGACTACGTATTACCAGCAAACTCTTCTCAAGAATCAGCATGCACTAGAGTACGTAACTAAAACACGTCATTTGAATAAAAAAGTTGTTCAAGATTTTATGATAGGGTATGCTCCAAACACCCAAGACTCGATAGTTTCTTTTCTCAAAAAGAAAGGCTTTAGTGACACTGAAATCCGTGAAGCGGGTATGACCAATCGAGCCGCAAAAGATCTATTTAGAAGTCGCCTTATGGTGCCGTTAGCCGATGCGAATGGGGAGGTAATTGGGTTTACGGGCAGGCTGATTGCCAACGACCCTAAAGCTCCTAAATACCTCAATACACCACAAACGCTGCTGTACGATAAGTCACGTCATGTTTTTGGTTTGCATCAGGCAAAGGAAGCAATCCGAAAACAAGATAAAGCAGTTATTGTAGAAGGTAACCTCGATGTTGTCAGCTCCCACCAAGCTGATATATACAATGTAGTGGCAGCAGCTGGAACAGCATTAACAGAGCAACACCTCAAAATAATCAAACGATTTACGGGGAACATTTCACTTGCTTTTGACAATGATAGAGCGGGTCTTGCAGCAACCGAACGGGCAATTGAAATGAGTCAACAGCTAGGTATTGAACTTACTATCATTAGTCTGCCTGAAGATGCGAAAGATCCTGATGAACTTATACAGCACAATCCTGAGCTTTGGAAAAAAGCAATTGAAGCAGCAAAGCCAGTAGTTGACTGGGTGCTTGCCGAATATGAAAAAAGACACGACATTGCAACCGCCGAAGGCAAACGTAAATATTCAACCGCAGGCCTTGGTATCATTGAAAAACTACAAGATCCTATTGAACAAGAACATTACTTGAAAATAGTTGCTGCAAAAACAGGGGTAAGTATAGAGGCGGTGAAGAGCAAGCTAAGTAAGTATGCCTCTAGTGAAAACCAAAAAACTCTTCGAAAAGTAAGTACCGATAATCAAATTATTGCCGCCAAGCAAAATGTTAACCAGGATAAGCTACTTTCAATAGCTGTACTTGATCCAAAGGTTCGTGGATTACTCATTGAATTGCAAAGTGGTGATTTTGGTTCAAGTGAACAGCAAGCGCTGCTGCAATATTTGAAAACAATGCCGGATGTCGAACTTAGTGGAGATCTACCCCAGTCTTTACAGGAGTTAGAAACATATGTTAAAATATTACTACTCAGAGCAGACGAACGTTATAGGCAGTGGGACGATATCGATAGATACGACGAAACTGCAAAACTTGTCCGGCTAGTGAAACAGAACACTCGTGAAAACCAAAAAAGACAACTCATAGAAGATTTACGACAAGCAGAAACGCTTGGAGATGAAGCTCGAATGAAAAAACTGAGAAATGAACTTAACGAAATTATAAAGGAGTCTTAAAAAATGGCACATAAAAAAGTTGTGGCGTCAGATGATGACGATATTCTACAAGATAATGATCTTTTGGGTTTTGAAGAACCCGCACCAGAGGAGCTAGTCGCTGAAGAAGCAGATGAAGAGGAGGTCGATGCGCTTGCTCAAGCTGGTTATTCAGACGATATATCAGATGATTCTGTACGTCTGTACCTACGTGAAATTGGTAAAATACCACTTCTTACACCCGAAGAAGAGCTGGCTCTAGCTCAACGGGTTGTAAAAGGTGAAAAGCGTGCAAAAGATAAAATGGCTGAAGCGAACATGCGTCTTGTAGTTTCGATTGCCAAACGTTATTCAGGACGTGGACTCGATTTCCTTGATTTGATTCAAGAAGGTAATACTGGTCTGCTTCGTGCTGTAGAAAAATTTGACCCAGACAAAGGATTTAAATTTTCTACCTACGCGACATGGTGGATTCGCCAAGCTATTACCCGTGCGATTGCTGACCAAGCTCGTGTGATTCGTATTCCAGTACACATGGTAGAAACTATTAACAAATTACTTCGTACGCAGCGACGCATGACGCAAGATCTCAACCGCGAGCCAACTATCGAAGAGCTTGCAAAAGAGCTTGATATGGAACCTGCAAAAGTTGAATATGTTATCAAAATCAAACAAGATATTCACAGTCTTGACGCGGGCGTAGGACGTGATGGCGAAGAAGAAGATTCAGTACTAGGTGACTTTATTGAAGACGAAGATATGGCAAGTCCTGTTGACTCAGCGGCTGACCAGCTCTTAAAAGAACAAGTACAGCAAGTGCTTGGAAGTTTAAGTGAACGTGAGCAAAAGATTTTGCGCATGCGATTTGGTCTAGATGACGGCAAAAGCCACACGCTAGAAGAAGTTGGGCAAGAGTTTAGTGTGACTCGTGAGCGTATTCGACAGATTGAAGCTAAGGCTTTGGCAAAACTTCGAAAACACAAAGACGTCAAAAAACTTCATGAGTACCTCAAATAAACCAACAATCATTGGACTAAGTGGGACAAACGGTAGCGGTAAAGATTCATTGGGTATTGGTTTAGAACAATACGGTTACTTCTTTGTGTCAGTAACAGATTTTTTGCGTGAAGAGTTGAAGGCTCAGAATCTTCCAATAACGCGTGACAATATGCGACGGTTGAGTACTAAGCAGCGTCTTGAGCGCGGTGGCGGTTATTTAATAGAAAAAGCAGTTGATTTATGGCATAAAGATCGACCCGATGCCAAAGGGGTTGTCATAGCTAGCTTACGTGATCCTAAAGAAGTGCAGACTTTGCATGAACTTGGTGGATTAATGGTGTGGATAGATGCCGACCCCCAAGTGCGTTATCAAAGAATACAAGATAATCTCGCACTTCGAGGCAGGGCGGATGAAGACACAGTTAGCTTCGAACAATTTCTAGGAGCAGAACAGGCCGAGCTACACCCCAGTAAGAATGCTGGTTCGAGCCTTGATATGGCGTCGGTTAAAGAGAGTTCGGACATTTTTCTAGCAAACGACTACCCCAACGTGGGCTCATTTGTAACGTACGCCGCAGATAAACTCGGTCTTTAGTCTATAATAGATAGTATGAAGAGACTGGTTGTTATTGACGGAAAATCTGTATTTTATCGTGGTTATTATGCAATGCCTAGTCTTAGTCTGCGTGACGGCACTCCAACTGGGGGAGTATATGGTTTTGCAGCACTTGCTTTAGAGGCTATAAAATCACTCAAACCAGACTACGTTGCAGTTGCTTGGGATAAGCCAAAAACGAATATTCGTAGGCGTAAGGAAATATATCCGGACTACAAAGCAGGCCGTAAACCAGCGCCGCCTGATTTTTATGTGCAAATTCCAATACTACATGAATTACTCGAGGCTTTCGGTTGGCCGTTGTATGAGTTTGATGATTATGAGGCAGACGATATCATGGGTGCATTGTCAGAAGATGCTAACAAAAAGGGTGTTGAAACGGTTCTAATTACCTCAGATCTAGATATGTTGCAGCTCATTGACGACGATACTCATGTGTATGCTCTCAAAAAAGGCTTCTCACAAATAGAAGAGTTTAACCTCAAGTCATTTGAAGAAAAATACGGCCTCAAACAACATCAGTTTCTGGATCTAAAGTCTTTGCAGGGTGATAGTTCGGACAATATTCCAGGTGTACCTGGAGTTGGGGCAAAAACAGCAACAACGTTGCTACAAAAATACGAAACGCTCGATGGTATATACGAGCACATCGATGAAATAACAGGCGGTGTTCATGACAAGTTAGTTGCTGGTAAAGACAGCGCCTATATGAGTAAAGAGATTGCTCGTATATGGACAGATGCGCCAGTGAAGTTTGATCCTAGTACTACAGATATTAATAAATTAGATAAAAACAAGCTTCGTGAAATGCTAGAGAAATTAGAGTTTCGTAGCTTACTCAAAAATTTACCAGAAGGAATGCAGGGTGAGCAACGCCAAAATACGAGTTTGAAACCAGCTAAGGTACAGCCACTTAATGAAGAGGGTAGGACAGGTATTATTATGGCTGAAAGTGTAGTCATCACTCCGATAGAAGACAAGTTCATATTATCTCCTAGTAGCGAGGTTGGTTTCATAGTATGCGCTGAGGAGGTTCCAAGCCTACTGAAAAAATCAAAAATTGTAGCTTATGACAGCAAATCTATACTGAAGTCCTTGCTTGATGAGTCTCAGGACTTGCCAAGCGTTGCGCATGATATTCGACAGGCAAGTTTTTTACTCGATGCTTCGCGCGCTGTTTTAAGTCTTGATGATCTAGCTGTGGTTGATCTTACTGATGATGATGGCAGCAAAGCCGTTGCTGCTTTGTGGAGTTTGTATGAGTCACAAACTGAAGCGCTAAAAGACCTCCCTGGTGTTCAAAAGGTTGCTAACGAAATCGACTTTCCGTTAGTAGAAGTTTTAGCTCGCATGGAGCACAAGGGAATAAAAATCGAACCAACTTTCTTTGCTAGTATGAGTAAAGATCTCACAAAGCAGCTAGCCGATATAGAAAAAGCAGCGTACAAATCAGTTGGGTCAGAATTTAACCTTGCAAGTCCATCGCAGCTCGCAGATGTTTTGTACGAAAAACTACAGCTGCCAACAACCAATGTAAAAAAAGGTAAAACTGGCTATTCTACAGGTATAAAAGAGCTTGAAAAACTGCGAGGTCTTCACCCGATTATTGAAATGATTGAGAAGCATCGGGAGCTAAGTAAGCTAAAAAACACCTACGTCGATACATTACCAAAACTAATTGACAAAAATGATCGATTGCACACAAATTTTAGACAAGATGTTGCAGCGACAGGACGTTTGTCGAGCATTGATCCGAACTTGCAAAACATTCCGGTTCGAACTGAACTTGGTCGTAAAATTCGCGAAGGCTTCATACCAGACAAAGGTTATGTGTTTGTTAGTGCCGACTATTCACAGTTTGAACTACGCCTCGCTGCAGTTTTAAGCGGTGACGAAGCCATGATTGAAGCATTTAATAACGATGATGACATTCATGTTCTAACAGCGGCTGCTGTGGCCGGTGTGAAGCCGAGCGAGGTAACAAAAGAAATGCGCTATCGAGCGAAGGCCGTTAACTTCGGTATATTGTATGGCCAGGGCTCACATGGACTTGCACTTGGGACAGGTATGACTTTTGGCGAAGCTAAAGAATTTATAGATAGATATTTTGAACTAAGGCCAAAACTAAAAGGCTATATGGATAGCTTAAGAGACAAAGCTCACAACGAGGGCTATGTCGAAACGCTACTTGGGCGCCGACGCCCAACTCCGGATGTAAAGTCGAGTAATTTTATAGTTCGCTCGGCAGCTGAAAGAGCGGCTATCAACATGCCAATACAAGGTACTGCCGCAGATCTAACTAAAATGGCTATGCTGGAAGTTGAAAAGAAATTAGGTGATTCTGGTAAGCAGCTTTTACAAATACACGACAGTTTATTGGTTGAAGCTAAAGAGAAAGATGCTGAAAAAGTAGGCCAAATTTTGAAAGAAACTATGGAAAATGTATACCCAGATCTTGGTGTGAAACTAAAAGTAGATGTCAGCACTGGCAAAAATTGGGGTGAAGTATGATAGGCAAATTTAGAGGCGAACATTTCTTTTTAAGTAATATGAAACCTTTGGAAAATTGGATTGAAACTGAACAAGGAGTGCTTGTGCCGACTGCAGAACATGCTTACCAAGCAGCAAAGTTTGAAGATCCTACAGTACATCTGGAAATTGCCCAAGCTCGTGCTACTGAAAATACAGACAAGGCCCATGCGGACGGAGTTGCCTCAAAAGATTTAGCTCACAACCTTATCGAGGCTGGTGTAGAGGTTCGTACAGACTGGGAAACAGCAAAGCTTGGAGTGATGTTTGTATGTGTGAGGCAAAAATTTTTTAAAAACGAAGATTTAGCAGCTCGGCTTGTCGCAACTGGCACTGAAGAGCTAGTCGAAGGAAATCTTTGGGGTGATGTGTACTGGGGTGTTAGTCCAATTGGCAGTAATACTGGTGAAAATCATCTAGGAAGAATACTGATGCGAGTAAGAGAACAGTTAATAGAAGGGGGAGAGACCGATGAATCTGAATGATTACCAAAAGAAAGCACTTCTAACAGCAAGTGGCCGAGCAAAACATAACGAATTTTTTCATTTAGTTTTGGGACTTGTCGGTGAGAGCGGGGAGATAGCAGAAAAAGTGAAGAAACTTGTTCGCGATAAAAATAGTGATCTGGATGAGGTTGACGTAGAAGATTTAAAAAAAGAACTCGGTGATGTGCTGTGGTACGTGGCAGTACTAGCAGATTTTTTCGACCTCAAACTTGATGACATTGCTCAGGCAAATGTAGACAAGCTTGCAAGCAGGAAAAAGAGAGGAAAGCTGAGCGGATCAGGAGATAACAGGTGATTAAGGCAGTTATCTTCGACTGTTTTGGAGTTCTTTATATGGGTGCACATAGAGCTCTTGAAGAGCGTTGGCCCGAGCATCGTGCAGAACTTAATAATTTAAGCTATCAGCTTGATTATGGATTTATTGAAAAAGCAGAATTTCTACAAAAATCAGGCGAAGTAGTAGGTGTTAGTGGCGAAAAAATTGATGATATTTTAAGCACAGAACACACTCTCAATGCACCGCTAGTGAGTTATATCGAAAAGGAGTTGAAGCCTCATTACAAAATCGGAATGATTAGTAATATAGGACGAGGATGGATGCAAAATATGTTCGATGACTACCTACTGAACGAAGTGTTTGATGTTGTGGTACAAAGTGGTGATGAGGGTGTCACAAAACCGCATCCGAGAATATTTGATATTGCCGCAGAAAGACTCGGGCTTGAGCCCGAGGATTGTGTTATGGTTGATGATCTTCCTGAAAATATTGCTGGTGCTGATGCTGCTGGTATGCACGGTGTAGTTTACGGTAATCTACGTGACCTTAAAAAAGAACTTGGCAAACTGTTAGGATAGATATATGCCGGAATTACCAGAAGTTGAAACAGTACGTCGGGGTTTAAAAAACTTGATTGTAGATAAAAAAATTACTCACGTTAATTTTGATTGGCCAAAAGGCTTTCCAAATGCTCCGTCTGACGTTAGCCAGTTTTTAATTGGCAGTCATATTACTGATGTGCGTCGTCGCGCAAAAGTACTGATGATAGATCTCGATACCGACTACAGCTTGGTTGTGCACTTAAAAATGACAGGACAGCTTGTATATCGAGGGGATGAAAATTTTGGTGCAGGGCATCCCAGCGATAGTCTGATAGGTGAATTACCAGATCGCTCAACAAGAGTGACAATTAGCTTTAGTGATAAGACGAAACTTTTTTTTAACGATCAACGCAAATTTGGCTGGATGAGGCTCATGCCAACAATTGAAATACCAAATATAAACTTCATGCGTAGTGTTGGCCCTGAGCCGCTTGAAGCTGATTTTACAGCCAATGTACTGTTTGATCGCCTGCAACGACGAAAAAACAGCTCTATAAAGGCTGCATTGCTCGACCAAACCGTTTTAGCAGGAATTGGTAATATATATGCCGATGAAGCTCTGTGGGGTGCAAAAATACATCCTGAAACAAAAGTGGGGAATATAAGCCTAGCAAGTATAAAAAAGCTATATACTGAGATTGTGAGTGTTTTACGACTATCTATCGAAAAAGGCGGCAGTACAGATCGAAATTATGTGAATGCCGAAGGTAAAAGGGGGAGTTATATCGACTTTGCTCGTGTTTTCCGTCGTGAGAATTTACCTTGTTCAAGATGTGGCACAACTATTATAAAAATACGTGTGGCCGGTCGAGGTACGCATGTATGTCCAAAATGTCAGGTAGTGAAAAATGATTAGTCTACTATATGGTGATAATGATTTTGAGCTAAAAAAAGCACTAAACAAAATTATTAAAGATTTCGACAACCAATATTCTGTTGAAAAAATTGATGGTGATTCGCTAACGAGCAATGATTTGCCCGATTTACTTTCAGGTATTAGTCTTTTCTCAAGCAAAAGATTAATTGTTATATATGACGTTTCAACAAATAAAGAGGTTTGGGAAAAACTGGCAGATTATATAGTTGAGGATAGTTCAAATAGTGAACTTGTACTAGTCGAAACTGCTCCAGACAAACGTACTCGTACTTTTAAGCTCCTACAAAAGCAATCATTAGTACATGAGTATAAGAAGTTAAATGAAGCTGAAGCAAAGAAATGGCTGCTCGATCAATCAAAAGCAATGAAAGTTGAAATCAGCCCAGTACTTGCTGATAAAATCATCGAAAGAGCAGGAACTGATCAGTGGAAGTTACATTATGGACTGCAAAAACTGGCTTTACTCGGTGATATAAATGAACAAAAAATAATAGAAAATATAGAAGCGTCTCCACAAGCGAATGTTTTTGCTTTGATAGATGCAAGCCTTCACCGATCACCCGACAAAGTTCACCAGCTTGTTGGTTTAGCTAGTGTTAGTGAAGATCCTTATTTTTTCTTTGGCCTTCTTTCCTCGCAAATATTTCAACTCGTCACACTAGCTTCTAGCGATAAAGGCCCTAGCGAAGTCGCGAGTGATCTTGGGGTACATCCATACCCATTGCAAAAACTCAGTGGGCTGGCAAAACAAGTCAGCAAATCTCAAATGCAGAAAATCGCACATATAATTGCAGAGTGTGACGATAAGTTGAAGCGTTCTGGTGCAGAACCTTGGCTTTTGATAGAACAAGCCCTAATAAAGCTTGCTAACAGATAGAATTAGGCTTTTTTTGTAGCGGTTTTTTTAGCAGGAGTTTTCTTTGCTGCAGGTTTTTTAGCAACAGCTTTCTTTACAGGTGCTTTTTTAGCAGCTGGTTTAGCAGCTTTTTTAGCTGTAGTACCAAGCTTTACGTTTGCAGCTTTGGCTTCTTTTGCCAGCTGAGCTTTACGGCGAGACGCTGTGTTTTTCTTGAGTAGATTTTTCTTTACAGCTTTGTCGTACTCACTTTGAGCTGCGCTGAGTGTAGCAGCGCTTGGTTTTGCACGAAATGCTTTAACAGCAGTTTTAATGTCGTTTTTTAAAGAGACATTACGAGCACGTCGTTTTGCGTTTTGGTGCATACGTTTGATAGCAGATTTGATAATTGGCATATTGTTCTATTAACTCCTTGGTAAATTTATAGAGATTTTTAAAAGTTTCAAGTAGTTACTATAGCGGTTGAAAGGAGTTTTGTAAAGAGTTACGAAAATTATTGACCAGGGATTTTAAATTGGTCTGGTGTATTTGCCTGGGCAGGTTGAGTCTGCGGAGGTGGTATCGGACTTGTAGCAGTGTCTCTATTTGTCTCTAGAGGGGTCGGAACGGTTGGTGGTAGCGGAGGTAGGTTTGAAAAATCTGGTAGAGGTGGTGGCGGTACTGGAGGTAGCATACTATCAATATCTTGACCGCCTTCTTGGTGGGCACCTACATCGGCTTCAATATCAGCTAGTGTATTCGTAGTTTTTGGTTCGTTTGATGTTACCTGTAAATCCATCACAGTAGGCGGATTCGTATCAGCGGCTGGTTCTGGTAGCGTGTCGAATAGAGGCGGCTCTATATCTTTGCCTTTAGTTGTTGTGGTAGCTCCATCATGGCTAAGTATTGTTTTGTTTCGAGTTTCTTCCTCTTCTTGTCGTCGCTTGTCAGCTACATCTTGAGCAGTAGAGTTTATAACTCCACCCATACTAGGCTCTTCGAGGTTGGGGTCACTCCATGCACCGGCTGGCTTACTCGTTCCAATTAGCGGACTTTTTTGTGATTTGCGTACTTTAGGTGTAGCAGATTCTAATTCTTTTTGAATATTTTCAGTTTCTGCGCCTTTACTCGAGACATTTCCAAGTTTTTCTAGGGCAGCATCAAGCGCCTCTTCACCTGCATTTTGCTTGTTAATTGTGTCGTGCTCTTCTATTGAAGATGCTTCAACTTTAGGAAGCTGAGCTCCATCGCCGTGTTCGATTTGAATTTGACCCAGTGAACCATCTTTTTCAGATTTGCCATCTTCGCGTATACTTCCAGATTCACCTTCTTTTAAGGGAACAGATCCATCTGGCGCAACAGGATTGCTAGTTGATATTTCCGATGCGCTCTCAAGCTTCGCAGCAATAAGTTGTTGATTGGCTCCTGCAGCCATAAGCTGGGCTGCAATTGTCATAGACTTGCTGCTTGTTTGATTGTTTGAGAAACGATTTGTTGCTGCAACTATACCAGTAAGAAGGGCAGTGGCGATCTGTTCGTCTAGAAGTCCGTTTTTTAATGATTCTCCCAGTGAAACTAACATTTCACTCAAACTACTCGCTTTTTCGTCACGCCAATCAATCGAACCTAGGTTGCTTGTCTTGTTTTGAGCGTTAATTGTAGCCACGGTGGCATCGTGAAGTATTTTGCCATGTGCGGCAATGGCTTCGTCGAGCACATCTTGGTTTTCTACACCAAGAGCAAGTACTAGCTCAACATTGAAGTCACCATGAGTAAATTCTAGATCTTCTTGAGAAATATTTGTCCTATATGGGGTAATAAATATTCGTACAACATCACCCTCGACCTTGTAACGCAATCGATCGGCCTTTTCTTTATCGATAGCAATGATGAAATCTCGCAGTGAATCAACATTATTTTCGAGCGTTTTACCTGGCTCCAAAAACTCAAGAGCAGAGGGGATAGTACCAGAAAAAACAGCAGTGGCGTGCTTTTCAAGCTTATTGAGCATCAGAGTAAGTCCAAGTGCGGCTGAAAGCTCATCTACACTAGGGTTCTTACTAACAGTAATCAAAATGTTAGAGACTTCCTTTATACGTTCGGAAATCTGTTGTCTGGTGTTGGGAGAACTGTTGTCTTTATCCATTTTTTGGTGTTTTTATTTTTTTACAATGTTTCACCTTAAACTTTAGCATGAACGTTTTCAAATCGTCAACTGTTTTTATGAAGTAATTCGCATAAAAATCTCCAAGTTATCACAGAGACCCGCTCGGCTCCAACTTTCAATCAGTATCTCCTCGCTCTGACGGAAAGTCAGAGTCTCTGCAATAACTTGGAGATTTTTGGGTACAATGGAAGCAAATGATAGAAGATGGAATAATTTTAATCGATAAACCAGCTGAAATGAGCAGTTTTGGTGTAGTTGCTCGAGTTCGCCGCCAACTTTCGCAGCATTATGGTCATAGGATGAAGGTTGGGCACACCGGCACGCTTGATCCTTTTGCAACCGGACTTATGATTTTGGTGGTTGGAAAAGAGTGCAAAAATGCACAAAAGTATTCGAAGCTTGATAAAACTTACGAAGCGTCAATTGTTTTAGGCAAAACAAGCTCAACTGGCGATCCAGAAGGGGAGATTGCCAAAGTGTCTGATAAAAAAATTGTTCAAGCTGAAGTTGAGAAAGCACTGAAGCAGTTTACTGGCGAAATTAGTCAAACACCACCAGCATTTAGCGCAATAAAAGTTGATGGCCAGCGTGCTTACAAACTTGCTCGCGCGGGTAAAAAAGTTGAAATTCCAGCTCGAAATGTCACAATTTATTCACTACAACTCCTTAGCTATGAATATCCTATACTCAAAATTCGTACAAATGTCAGTAGCGGAACATATATTCGAACCTTAGCTCAAGATATTGGCGAAGTGCTTGGCGTAGGGGCATACTGCAGCGAGCTAAAGCGAACTTCTATTGATAAATATGATTTGGTAGATGCCGATTCAACTAGTTTTGAACTCGCATAACACTTGCGAAGCCAGTTAACATCTGCTATAGTCTTACTCTAATGATTACTAAAGACAACAAATCTAAAGCAATTAAATCTACTCAGACCCACAAGGACGATGTAGGTTCACCTGAAGCACAAGTTGCCGTGCTAACTGCTCGTATTAAAGAAATTACTGAGCACTTGCAGGGTAACAAAAAAGATAACATGGCTCGTCGTGGACTTATTCAAATGGTTGGTCGTCGCAAACGTTTACTTAAGTACGTTGAACGAAAAGACTTTGAAGGTTACCGCAAGCTTGTAGCAACCCTCGGCCTACGCAAATAATTTAATTTGTGCTACAATTAACCTGTTAATAAACGCACTACATGCGAAATAAGTGGTGGATGTTGATTTAGTTTTAGAACAACACCCGTTACTTATCGCAAAAATGTGCGAGAAGGAGTTATTTATTATGCCTACAATCAACCCGTATGGTAAGGATATTGTCGTAGTCGAGCGCGAGCTGGCTGGCAAAACATTAAAATTAGAAGTAAACCGTGTTGGTTTCCGAACAAGTGGAAGCGTACTTGTGAGCTACGGCGATACTGTGGTTCTCGGTTCAGCCGAAGTTGGCCGTAAGCCAATTAGTGGTATGGATTATTTTCCGCTTTCAATCGACTATGAAGAAAAATTTTATGCAAGTGGTAAAATTTCTGGCTCACGATTCATTAAACGTGAAGGTCGCCCAAGTGATGAAGCAATACTCATTGGTCGTTTGATCGACCGACCTATCCGCCCGCTATTTCCAAAAGGCTACCGACAAGAAGTGCAAACAGTTGCAACAGTTCTTTCGATGGATCCAACATTTCGACCTGATGTTATTGGTATGATGGCTGCCTCAACTGCTCTTGGTCTAACTGGCGCACCTTTTGAAGGTCCAGTTGCAGGCCTGCGAGTAGCGTATGTTGATGGTGAGTTTAAAGCGTTTGCTACTCATGAAGAAATCGCGAAAAGTGAAATTGATTTGGTTGTTGCTGGTACCGAAAAAGCCATCATTATGGTTGAAGCCGGTGCAAACGAAGCAAGCGAAGAGCTTATTGGCGACGCACTTGCTTGGGCTCACAAAGCCATGCAGCCTGCAATTGAAGCTCAAAAAGAGCTTATCGAAAAAATTGCTCCTGCAAAATTGGAGTACGAACTAGTAAAGCCAAATGAAGAAATTCAAACAGAGGTTAATTCTTGGGTTGAAGGTAAATTAGGCAAAAACCTACACCTTCCATATCCAGAACGAAATGACCTTATAACCGAACTAAAAGCTAGTTTTCATGCAGACATGGAAGAAAAACATGGTGAAGAATATGATGATTTACACCGTGAATACGATGAAGCGTTTACTAAAGCCCTGCATGAAGATGTTCGTAAGCACATTGTCGATAGCCAAACGCGTCCAGACGGTCGCAAGCTAGACGAAATCCGTACCTTGAGTTCAGAAATTGGTATTTTACCTCGTGCTCATGGTTCAAGTTTGTTTACACGTGGTATGACTCAAGGTTTGAATGTTGTAACACTCGCACCCCTGTCTTACTCACAAATCGTCGATACTATGGAGCAAAATGACGGCGAACGAAGCTACATGCACCACTACAATGCACCGGGGTACACTGTTGGAGAAGTTCAACGTATGCGCGGTGTTGGCCGACGCGAAATTGGTCATGGGTATCTTGCTGAAAGAGCGCTTTTACCGGTACTACCAAGTGCCGAAGAATTTCCATACGCTATTCGTTCAGTTACTGAAATTATGTCTCAGAACGGTTCAACATCTATGGCAGCGACATGTAGCAGCTGTTTGGCACTAATGGATGCTGGTGTACCTATCAAAAAGCCAGTTTCTGGTATTGCGATGGGTCTTATGATGGACGGCGACACTCCATACGTACTTAGCGACATTGCCGATGCCGAAGATTTTGCTGGCGATATGGACTTCAAAGTTGCCGGTACCGAAAAAGGCATCACGGCTCTTCAGATGGATATGAAAGTACATGGTTTGCCTGTAGAAGTGCTTCGCGAAGCTCTAGCAAAAGGTAAAGTAGGACGAGCTAAAATACTAGAACACATGATTACTACCATCGCCGAGCCACGCGAAAAGCTTAGTCCATACGCACCAAGAATTGAGAAGATAAAAATCAATCCTGAAAAAATCGGTGCAATCATCGGTAAGGGCGGTGAGATGATCAACAAAATTACTAGTGAAACCGGTGCGGAAATCGATATCAAAGACGACGGTTTAGTAACAGTTGCAGCAGTAGATACTGCTTCTATCGAAAAAGCACTAGAGTGGATCAAATCTCTCACAGTAGAACCAGAGGTTGGCACAATTTACGATGGAACCGTTGTAACAATCAAAGATTTCGGCGCATTTGTGAACATTATGCCTGGTATCGACGGGATGGTGCACATTAGCCAGATCGCTGATCACCGTGTAGAAAAAGTTGAAGACGAGCTTAGTGAAGGCCAAAAGGTAAAAGTGAAACTTCTTGCAGTTGATGAACGCGGTCGCCTCAGCCTCTCTATAAAAGACGCCAACTAAGCACAGGGAAGCTTTATTTATTTGACTTTATATATATTTATATGTATAATATTATTATATATGTCTAAGTTTGAAAAATTTACTGAATACGTAGGTATAACTCCTGCTAAAGCTGGTCATTCACCTGAGGGGCCAGCCGATAAGCTAAAGCGTGAAATAAATTACGACAAAGTACAGTCAGCAGTCAGTATCGGCGCAATAGCAGTTTATGGTGTATTTACAGAACAACTTTTAGAAAGAGCATCAGGAGAACCGAGAGATTTAAAACTGCTTATTATTGGCGGCGGAACATTATTAATTAGTGATCGTATTCGCGATATTACTAAACGAACTAAACGAACTAAGAAAAACTTACAAGAAATCAAGCAAATACAAGCACATGATAGTACAGAATCTTCATTAGAAGAAGTCTAAAATAACCCATATAAACTTGCATTTTGAATACATTTTTGCTACTATGTAGTTACTTTAGTAATTCTCTTGTATATCAACACCGTTTAAGGAAATCGGTCCACCAAAAAATAAGGATGACTCAAGACAAACAAGCTCGTCTCAAGCAAATTGCAGTAGATATAGAAAAAAACAATGTCTGCCCAGATTTGGCTGTGACAGCCACGAACCTAGTACTAGGTGACGGTAACTCAAACGCTGATATTGTATTTATCGGCGAAGCACCGGGTAAAAACGAAGATGAACAGGGCCTACCGTTTGTGGGAGCTGCTGGTAAGTTTTTAAACGAGATGCTGGCGAGTATCGGGTTAGAGCGTAGTGACGTATATATAACAAACATTGTAAAATACCGCCCGCCGAACAACCGAGATCCGCTACCGGAGGAAAAGAAGGCCTTTTGGCCATATCTAGTACAGCAAATCGATGTGATCGAACCTAAAGTAATAGTCACATTGGGCCGACACAGCATGGAATACTTTCTACCCGATCAAAAAATCAGCCAGATTCATGGTGAACCAAAACGCATTAGCTTTGGTGAAAAGAAAGTGGTCATTTTACCTTTGTATCATCCAGCTGCAGCGCTATATAACGGCGGCATGCGTGCGACTTTACTAGAGGATTTTGGCAGGATTCCAGCAATTATAAAGAAAATTAATCAAGATAAATCCTAACGAAAGGATAATAAAAATTATGGGCGGAAGAAAATTACAAAACCCCCAAGGTGACGACCTATCAAAACGTAACAATAATAATCAAAAACGTCGTGAACAAAACACTGTTCTGGCGAAAACACAAACTCGTCGTGGTGAGGTGCAACGTGCCAGCCGACGATTGAGTGACAATGTGAATAAACAATCTTCACAGCACATCATTAATGTGCCAGTAAACAAATCTATCTATAATGGATACGACGGCCAACAGTTTAGTCTTAGCGGTGCAAAGCGCCAAAAGCAAAATAACGATGGCGGCAAAAAGCTCAAAATCGTACCACTTGGTGGGCTTGGTGAAATGGGTATTGGCAAAAACATGATGGCTATTGAGTATGGCAACGAAATTGTTGTTATCGACATGGGCTTTTTATTCCCAGGTGTTGATTACCCTGGTATTAACTACATTGTTCCAGATATTTCATATCTTGAGCAGAACAAGCATAAAATCAAAGCACACGTATTTACACACGGTCACTTAGACCACATTGGTGCAACTCGCCACCTTATACACCGCATACCAGCGCCTGTATATGGTACGAAGTTTACACTTGGTATGATTGCGAAAAATATGGACGAAGCAACTAGTGGTTACAAACCTGAATACCATGAGCTCAACCCAGAAGCCCACGACCGCGTGCAGCTTGGTGAGCACTTTAGCGTTGAGCTAGTACGTGTAAACCACTCGATTCCTGACTCTGCAGCAGTAGTCATTCGTACGCCACTCGGTGTGTTAATCGACACTGGTGACTGGCGTTTTGAAGATGAACCAGTAGATGGCAAAAAGTTTGACCTCGAGCGATTGACAGAGATTGCTACTAAAGAAGGTATTTTGCTACTTATGAACGAGTCGACCAACTGTGAGTCTGATGGTACACACACACATAGTGAGCAAGATATCCAACAGTCATTTGGCCAAGTTATGGAAAAATACCAAAACAACCGACTTATTATTAGTTGTTTCTCTAGCCAAATTCACCGTATACAATTACTACTCGACGAGGCCAAAAAGCATGACCGCAAGGTTGCGTTTGCAGGCTATAGCATGATCCAAAACCTAGAACTTTCTATTAAAACTGGTGTGATTCGTGTTCCAAAAGATGTTGTCGTCAAAATGGAAGACCTTATCAAAATGCCTGACGGCAAAGTAACTATTATATGTACTGGTTCTCAGGGTGAGTTCAACGCTGTGCTTAACCGTATGGCGAGTGGTTCGCACAAACACATTAAGATCAAAAACAGTGACGTTATCGTATTTAGCTCGAACCCAATTCCGGGTAATGAAAAATATGTTGTTCGCACCGTTGATGGACTAATGCGTGAAGGTAGCGATGTTGTCCAAAACGGCAAAACACACCTTACAGGCATCGGCCCACTTCACCTGAGTGGACATGGTTATTACGATGACCACGTGAAGCTTATTAGCGCGCTGAACCCAACCTATTACATGCCAATTCATGGTGAGTTTCATATGTTGGTTCACAACGCCGAACTCGCTGAAAAAGAATGCGGTATACCAAAAGCCAATATATTTGTTTCTGATAGCGGTGACGTTATAGAAATTGACGAACAAAAACAAGCCAAAAAGACTGGCCGTATACAAGTTGGTGGAGTCATGTACGACGACAGTGGAGCAGAAGTTTCTGAAGTTGTACTCAAAGACCGTATCCATATGGCAAACGAAGGTATGTTTGTAGTAGTACTAACTATCTCTCAACGTGGCGGAAGGTTGCTGACAAGCCCTGACATCATTTCACGAGGTTTTATATACCTACGTGACAGCGAGGAGCTTATGGGTAAAATTCGTCAGTATATTAAGCAAAAGGTTTCTCGTAGCTTCAATGGCCGTCGAGTTGACCTCGATGTTTTCAAAAAAGAAATACGTGACGAAATTACGCATATTCTTTATGACGAGACTCGCCGCACACCAATTGTTATACCAGTGATAAACGAGATTAATGGAGACTCTTCTTCACAGAAGCAGCCAAACCAAAACAGGGGACCTCGCCCTCAGCCAAACCAACCACAGCCACCAGTTGTTCCAAAACCACCAGTTGGTGAATTACCTGTGAACAATCAACGATTGAGCGTTCACAATCAGCCTGAAGTTTACGAACCGTAATCAATCATCACTATTGAGATATTCTTAGTTTTATACTATAGTATATCTACTTAGCTTTTATTTCGAAAGTTACGCACATTCAAGAGAGGTGGGAAATGTTGTTTGGAGACCAAGACGATTTGGTGAGTAGGCTCGATGACGAAACGCTTGAAAAGTTGATGGAACTTTCAAGTGCGAGGGCTGAATACCTTCAGGCTGCAGCTCAAGTACAGAGCATGCGTGCCGAGCAGTTTAAGGGCTCACTTCATTTTAATCAGACGGAACTAGATTCATACGTGGAGCAAGTTCTTGCACCACGTAGAACTAAGGTGTACCGTCTGCAGAGTGAAATGCTGGTTGATGCAGTTGACGTCAATGAGATTAAGTCCATGTTGCCGATGATACTCGCCGGCTTGATGGCAAAGCTTGATCTCGAGCTGGTCCTCAGTATTGTTGGCGTGGATGTTGACGCTGCGAAGGAAGGTGTGGATCTGATCCGCGAATTCATAGATCCATGACATTTAGACACGGGGCAGAGTGATTCTTTCACTCTGCCCCTTTTCATTTGCTTTTTGTAGTGTTTTTTGCTACAATATGTCTATACATTTAAGCGTATAATAATACACAGATATGGCAAAGAAAAAAAGAACAATCAAAAAAAGTAAAAAAACCACAGCTAAGCACGTACTACCGACTGGCTTTTGGGCGCAGGTAATAGGTGTTTTGCTCATTGTGTTCGCACTTTTGCTTGTTGTTGCAATGTTTAGCGCTGGTGGTCCTATACTTGCATGGATATTCACCGCATGTCTTACAACTATTGGTTGGACTACATATATACTTCCGGTACTTTTAGTGCTTGTTGCTGTTGAAATATTTCGTGCCGAAGAGAATAAACTGCCAGTTGTCGTCAGTATTGCTACCGCTCTTTTAGTGCTTTGGCTCGCCGGTTTCTTGCAGCTACTCGTGAGTAATCCTAGTGATATGGATGCAGCTGTAGCGGGACAGGGCGGCGGTTACTTTGGTTGGCTTCTGGCGCAAGCCTTTCTTTCTATGCTAAGTGTACCGATTGCAGCATTTGTACTGGCAGTTCTAGCACTTATTACTGTTTTGTTTGTACTACGTATTAGTCCTAAAACTTTGTTCGACTTAGTAAAAGCTTTGTTTGAAAGAGAAGAGTCTGAAGAAAACAGAAAACTTGCAGGTTTAATACGCAAGAATAACGGCGACGAAATCAAAGAAGCAGCTCCAAAATCTGCAGGTCAGATTAAGCTCAACGAAGGTGTACCAACTTTACAGTTCGATGAGGACAAAAAAGGTGGAAAACTCTCAAGCCTCAAAGGTAGCGTCAATCGCGACAAGGCAGCTGAAGAGCAAAGTGCGCTTACAACCTTTACCGACCCTAACTGGCAGGCGCCAAGTCTTGATTTGCTAGAGAAGAAGCAAAACCCAGCCGACGCTGGTGATGTGCAGCACAATTCTCAGATTATTCACGATACGCTAGCTGAATTTAATATCAATGTTGAAATGGAAAACGCCAACATTGGTCCAAAAGTTACTCAGTATACTCTGAAACCACCAAGTGGCGTAAAGCTCACTAGAATTACACAGCTAGAAACCAATATTGCCTTGAACTTGGCTGCGCAAAGTCTTCGTATGGAAGCACCAATTCCAGGCCAAAAAGCCGTTGGTATTGAGGTGCCGAACCGTAAAGCTGCTGACGTTCGTCTGCACGGCATATTAACAGCCGACAAATGGCATGCTATTCGTGAGCCACTAGGCTTTGCAATTGGACGAGATATTGCAGGTGACGCTGTTGTCGGTGAGCTTAATAAAATGCCACACCTCCTTATTGCTGGTCAGACTGGTTCTGGTAAGTCGGTGATGATTAACACACTTCTTACAAGTCTGTTGTACCGCAACAGCCCGAGCGACATGAAACTTATTTTGGTTGATCCTAAGCAGGTTGAAATGGCTCCATATGCCGATATACCACACCTTCTAGCGCCTATCATTACGAAGCCAGAAGAATGTATATCTGCACTAAAATGGGCAGTCAACGAGATGGAAAGGCGCTACACATTACTTGCAGAAGAAAAGCTACGTGATATTAAGAGCTACAACCAGAAGAAGAAGGACGAAGGTATGCCATACATCGTTATCGTTATTGATGAGCTAGCAGACCTTATGATGATTGCTGCACGTGATGTTGAAGCGCTTGTGGTGCGTCTTGCTCAAAAGGCTCGTGCGGTTGGTATACACCTAGTTCTTGCGACTCAGCGTCCAAGCGTTGATGTTATTACTGGTCTTATTAAAGCTAACGTGCCGGCTCGTATCGCCTTTACAGTTGCCTCACAAGTCGACTCACGAACTATTCTCGACCAAGTTGGTGCGGAGAAGCTGCTTGGTCAGGGTGACATGTTGCTTCTGACACCAGAAATGAGTAAACCAAAACGTATCCAGGGTGCATGGGTAATGGAAGACGAAGTGCAAAAAGTAACCGACCATATGCGTATGCAGCGTGAGCCACAATACGACGAAGAGATTACCAAGCAGCCAGTCAATCTTAGTGGCCGCGGCGGCGTAGTAATGGATATGGATGGGGCTGGTGATGATGACATGTATCGTGACGCTCTACAGGTGGTTGTCGATAGTGGTAAAGCATCTGCCAGCCTATTGCAACGACGCCTAAGAGTTGGATATGCCAGAGCCGCACGTTTAATCGAAACTATGGAAGAACAAGGTGTTATAGGCCCTGCAGATGGCGCTCGTCCACGCGAAGTATTGATATCTAGCCTCGAGGATGTAGGACTAGATGAGTCTTGACTTTATGTCTCTAATATGCTAATGTTTAAACATAGTAATATAGAAATAGAAAGAAAATAAAAATGGCAATTTCAGGCGAAGGTCTAGACAGAATCAATGGTCCAGGTGCAGCTAAGAAGCTCGAAGCTATTCGATTAGCTAAACGTGAGCAAGCAGCGCAACTTCAACATGCTGCAATTAATCCCAAAATGGAAAGTGTTGCCGCACGAAGTTTCGGTGTTATTTCACCAGAAGCTTCAAGGTTGATTCACCAAACAGGTGAACACGATGTTGTTACGCAACCTGACCTTAACGTACATCAAGCTCCAGAAGAAGACGATACAGTTTTACACTAAAACTTTATTTAGTAACTGTAGTTGTTCTGATCAGTAGTGGTGTCATTGTAGTAGTTGTTGTAGGTGTCATCGTAACTTGAGTTTTGCTTCTTTGCGTCCTTGATAGTTTTGTTGACATAACCAATACTTATAACGCTCATTGCAGCACCGATAATAACAAGGATAGCGATGGTGCCCCAAATAACTTTTCTGTATTTGTTGGCGTATTCGAAAAATATAGTGACTAGCGCAATTATTATAAGTACTGAGTTCGCTATACCCGAACTAACTGCTGAAACCATCTGTCCACCCAAGTCTGGCTTAGATGTAGTGCTGTAGGCGTCGTAGCTGAGCTCAGAAAGCTTCAGATTGTTCGATAGTACTTCGTACACGACACCAATTAGAGTGCTCACAAGGCTCAAAATCAATATAACTGCGACAGTACTATAAATAATCCGACGCCATTTTAGTGACGATCGCCATGTTTCTTTATCTTCAGCCCTCCTAACGATGCCGATGAAGATAACCAAAACAGGTATGGTGATAACAAGTGCGGATATAGCACCAACAGCCATATAAGTGTCAAAACTAGAAAAATCAAAGTAGCTATAAGATCCAGAGGTTGAGTGTTGAGGCTTTACTAGCCACTTTTCCATAACATAGTTTATAAGTGACATGACGCTGTAGAGTGCAGAAAGCAGTAGTAGTACAAAAGCTACTAAGCTAGCAAAATATGGAAAGCCAGTTTTTGTAGAGGAGCTAGTAGGGTCATCAAATGTTACTTTAGTTTCAGGGACATGCACTGGCACAGGCTTTGGAGTTTCCTCTTTTTTATCAAATTCTTCTCCGAGTAAGTCTTCTTTGTTGCTAATTGGTTTAATATCCATTGCTATTCTCACTTATTGTTTATGCTTTTAACTTAAAATTATCATAGCATATCGACACAAAGGGTTGTTAATTTTATGACAGTGATGTATAATTACCTCTGTAATATATAAAACTTCAGTCCGTCATAACTAAAAATGGGCGGACATCCTAAGAAAGGGATACCAAAGGAAGATGAAAGAATACGAACTAACTGTTCTAATCCACCCGGATTTAGAAATGGATATCGAAAAACCGCTTACTAAAATTCGCGGTATTATCACTGATAACGGTGGTGAAATACTAAAAGAAACTAGTTGGGGCAAGAAACGTCTAGCCTACACTATCAAAAAGGAAGACTTCGCTGTATACGTATACTTCGAGCTAAAACTTCCAGCAGCATCACTAACGAAGCTTTCAAATACTTTCAACATCACCGACGAAGTACTTCGTTATCTTGTTGTTGCAACTGATGAAAAGATCAAAGCGAAAATAGCAGCAGCTAAAGAGCGAGTTGAGAAAAACGAAGCACGGGAGGAAGAGAACGATGGCTAAAGCAATTAATCAAGTAATTTTAATGGGACGTCTTACTCGCGACCCTGAAATGCGAACAACTCCAAGTGGCAAAACAGTGACTAGCTTTAGTCTTGCTGTTGACCGTCAAGGTAGTGACGACACAGCAGACTTTTTCGACATTACTGCATGGGAAAAACTAGGTGAATTAGTCAACCAATACCTTTCAAAAGGCCGACGTTGCCTCGTTCAAGGACGACTACGTCAAGAAAGCTGGGACGACAAAGAAACCGGCAAAAAACGTTCTCGTGTAGCAGTAGTTGCGAGCGATGTAACATTTCTAGACGGCCCTAGCGGTGACGAAGGTAGCAGTTCATCTGCACCAAAATCTAGTTCAAGCTCAAAGAAGAGCGACGACGTAGTTATCGAAGATATCGACGACAAACCTATAGACTTAAGCGAAATACCATTCTAAGGAGAATATTTATATGGCATTTAAAAAATCACGACCAAATAACCCTACATATTTTGACTACAAAGATGCAAAAACATTGCTTCGTTACGTAAACATGTATGGTCAAATTGAACCAATTAGCAAGACTAATCTGAGTGCAAAACAACAGCGTCAGCTAGCTCGCGAAATCAAGCGTGCTCGTCACTTGGCGTTGCTACCATTTGTAACTTCAGCATAGGTAGAACCTAGTGTACGGACCAACTAACCTCAAAAAAGGTACTGTCATACAAATAGATGGCAAACCTTTTAAGGTGACTGACTATAACCAAAAAGTCTTAGGCCGCGGCGGTAGCATTGTCAATGTACGCCTCAAAAACCTTATAGACGGCAGTGTTATACCGAAGACTTTTAAGGGTGCAGACAAGATCGAACCAGCAGATGTAAATACTCAAAAAGTGCAGTATTTGTATGCCGACGGCAATCAATTTCACTTCATGAACCCTACTAGCTTTGAACAGTTTGCGCTTAATGCAGATCTCGTAGAAGATGCCGCACCATTTTTGAAAGAAGGCGACGAACTCGACCTACAATTTTTCGGTGATCTCGTTATAAATGTTGAACTTCCTAAAAATCTGTATCTCACAGTGACTTATACCGAAAATGTAGTAAAGGGAGATACAACAAGCAATGTACTCAAAGATGCCCAGACTGAAACAGGATTGACTGTCAAAGTGCCAGCATTTATAAAAACTGGCGACGTTATAAAAGTAGATACTCGTACGAGCGAATACCTCGAGCGAAAAAAGGATTCTTAGGTGAAACAACGACTCGACCAAGCACTTGTAGAGAAAGGGCTTGTCGCGTCGCGTTCGCAAGCTGAGAGTTTTATTCGGCTTGGTAAGGTGACGGTTGACGGCAAAATAGTCCAAAAACCTGGTTTTTTCATTACAGAAACAGCGAAACTAAAACTCAATCAAAAAGAGCAGTATGTTTCGCGAGCTGGTATGAAACTAGCTAGCGTGGCCGAAGCTCTGAAGTTAGATTTTAGAGGAAAAACCGTGCTTGATGTTGGTTCAAGTACTGGTGGTTTTACCGACTATTCTCTTAAGAGAGGCGCCAGTAAGGTAGTTGCTGTTGATGTTGGCACAGATCAACTTCACCCAAGTCTTCATGGTCATCCGAAAATAGAGCTGCATGAAAAGACTGATATTCGCGATGTATCCGTAGCACCAGAGGAGCGAGTTGTAGTGCTGCCAAAATCACCAGACATTATACTAATAGATGTCAGCTTCATCAGTCTTCGAGAAATCCTACCCCACATCGCCAAACATATAGCAGGCAAAAATACAGTAGTTGCTGCTATGTTAAAACCACAGTTTGAAGCTGGCTTTGGTCAATCTCACAAAGGAGTCATCAAGAACGATTCCGTACGCCGCCAAATACTAAAAGACTTCGAGGCTTGGGTGCGTAAAGAATTCGTCATACTCGACAAACGAGACAGTGATGTTAGTGGCGCAAAGGGCAACCAAGAACGATTTTACTTGCTCAAAAATTCCTAGACCACAAATATAAGTATTATCAAAAAACGTTGTAGAATATACAAAAACGGTTGTGCTTAGTATTTACAGGAGTAGCATAGAAGTAGGTATATAAACATTAACATCAAAATGGTAGCCAAAAAATGAATCACCTTACTCTAGTCAAGCCATCAACCGAGAAATTGCCGGCGGATGAGAGATTAGAGAAGGAAAATGATACCGAAGAACACTTTCTGACGGCATTTGATGAAATTATTGAAGGTATAAAAAAGCAAAAAATTCCTCTCCATAGCCACGAAGTGGGGCCTATCGGCAAAGACCACAAGGGTGTTGCGAGTATTCTTGAGTCTATGTCTGAAAATAGCGCTTGTTATATTGAAGTAGCCGCTCCTGACCACGATGGTAATTCACGTCATTTATTGGTGGTGAAACGGAGTAAAGACTCAGAGTCGGTCATGACTTTTGTAAGTGTAAAAACGAGCGATACTGAGCTGAAGTGCATCCGTATGTATCAAGAAGTAAATGACGAAGAAACTGGTTTTAACAATCAAGTCGATATCACTTTTGACCCTGCAACCACGAACATTACAGATTTTATTTACCAATCTCGAATAGGTGATTTACGTGATAGCGAAAATACTCATACTCAAAGAAACTACAGCAGAAAAAGTAGATACGAAAGAACCGAAAAAGCTTTATTGCTTGTTGATAGCTTAGTAAACAAAGCCAGTTCATGTCCTATAGATGAGGCGGTTTCTACCTCTATAACTGAGGAGACCGATAGAATAAAAGCTAATGTTCGCGGGAGAAGCCGCATGAGGGCATTTGGATCTGCGGTTATGCATTTCCCAGAATTTTATCGTCAACAGCGACAAGCCGCCTAAACATTAAAGCGAAATTCAACCACGTCGCCAGACTGCATGACATAGTCTTTGCCTTCTGTGCGAATTTTGCCAGCAGCTTTAGCGGCTGTCTCACTACCTGCAGTAACTAAATCGTCGTAATCAACCACTTGAGCGGCAATAAAGCCTCGTTCGAAATCAGTATGAATAACTCCTGCGGCTTGGGGCGCAGTAGAGCCTTTTTTTATAGTCCAGGCACGGATTTCTTTAGGGCCGGCAGTTAAGTAACTTTGCAAACCAAGAGTATCGTATGCAGCGTGTATTAACTGAGGTAATCCAGCCTCTTTTACGCCATAGCTCTCCAGTAATTCAGCAGCTTCTTCAGGTACTAAACCTTTGAGTTCTTCTTCCAACTTTGCACAAACAAAAGCAGCTTTGGCTGGGGCGACAAGCTCGCGCAGGGTTTGTTTTTTTGTGTCATCGGCTAGGGTTTCTTCATCAACATTGAACAAATAAATTATTGGTTTTGTTGAAAGTAACTGAGCATCAACATGCGGTAAGTTAAGAAGTTCGCCTTTTTCTAGCATATCCTTAGCTTTTACGAGGCTATCGGCTTCTTTCTTAGCGATTGGGCTAGATTTAGCTTCTTTTTGCAGTTTCGGGAGCATTTTATCGATAGTTTGAATGTCTGCTAGAGCTAGCTCCGTGTTAATTGTCTCTATATCTCTAGTAGGGTCATGTGTATCGTCAACATGTACCACATCGCTGTCGCTAAAAGCACGTACGACATGCACGACAGCGTCACATTCACGAATATTAGCGAGGAATTTGTTGCCCAAACCTTCACCTTTGCTTGCTCCCGCTACCAAGCCTGCAATATCAACAAAAGTAACAGTAGCAGGTAGTATTTTTTGTGAATTGTATACATCTTTTAACTTCTCAAGACGCTCATCAGGTACAGGAACTATGCCCGTGTTCGGCTCAATTGTTGCAAAAGGGTAGTTAGCTGCTAGTGCGTCAGCATCTGTCAGCGCGTTAAATAGTGTAGACTTGCCAACGTTTGGCAAGCCGATAATTCCAATTGATAAAGCCATTGGAATTATTATACCAGATATATGAGGTAGGTGGGGTTGATTTTTTATAGTTTTTATGCTAAAATTTAGTTAAATGAATGAAAAAACAAAAAACAGTATAAAACAGTTACACGACAGACCTCTTACGAAAGAAGAGGCTCGTGTGGAAGAACTTGCTCATCAGAAAATACATGAATTTTATGCGGAATTAGCAAAAGAAGGTTTACTTCATGCAAGCAGAGGTACTGTTGAAGGTAGTTCTGATGCAGTTGGAAAAATGGGACTCGAAGTTTATAGGGTAGAAGGCGATATATCAGACAGGGCAATGTACTCGGAAAAAGTACACCCTGAAGGTCGTTACGAAAGAGATGAGCTAGCACGTAAAGCCAACACTGATAAACTTACGGAACTACCTAATAGGCATGTATTTGAAGAAGCAACTGAGCTACTTGAAGGGGGCAATGGCCTTGAAAACAGAAAAGCAAGCGGAGGCAGGAGCATTCTGCTAATAGATGTAAATAACTTTAAATCAATAAACGACACAATTAGTCATGCTGCTGGTGATAGGATGCTTCAATACATTGCAGATCAACTCCGTCAGATTGTAAAAGAGCTACTTGCTCCAGATGAAAAAGGATTTAAAGCTTCAAATGTATTTCGTATAGGTGGTGATGAATTTGCCATACTTTGTAACCCTACAGAAGCTGAACTATTGAAAGATCGTATAACTGAAGAATTTGGCACACTAATTTTAGAAGACTCACCAACAGAAGTTAGTAATGGTACGTTTAAGCTTGAAGATGGAACAGGTGTGGGCTATACAAAATGGGATGATATACCAGTTTCTCTTTCGGTAGGAGTAGGCGAGACAACTATTGAAGCAGATAAAAATATGTATCGCATAAAAGAACAGATTAAAAAAGCTTATCCTACTTCTGTACAGAGGTAAGTATATTTTAAAACTTGACAAAATGGAATAAATAAGATACAATAAAAACATTCAGCCGTCTAGTACGACTGGAGGTATTTGCCTGTATGTCGAGTAATATGCTCCGTACTGGCAGAGTTTTACAATTTGCGTGCAAGCATATCTTCGATGATATTTTCTCTGAGTCGGTGTGATGATTTCTAGTAAATCGTTGGGCCGACTCAGGGAATCCCCCCTGGTCATCAACCACTCTGGTTGAAACCAGAGGGAGGAATCATGAAAATGTGCAGAAACATCACATTGGCAGCTTTCGCAGCCCTCGTACTGATGATGACTACTTTTTCAGTGGCTTCGGCCGCCGACAAAAGCTACATCTCAGGTGCGGACGGCTCGTTGGTTGCAAAGACAACTAAGTACAAAGCCAAGAGAACAGTTCCAATCAGTGGAGTGCTCAAGCTTTCCCACGCATTTCTCCCCGGTGTTCCAACCGAGGGGAAAGTGACGTTCAAGTTCTGGAACGTGCCGATTTCGGTACGCGAGAAGGGGGTGTTGAAGAGGAAGAAGGCTTTCGATCTCTTCAATCGTGCACTCTTGCAGCCAGGCTTGGTGACGCAGGTTAGTTCCTGCAGGCCACCGGAAGGCACGCCTGACACAAACGGGTACGAAGGCCTCTGCGACAAGCAGAAGTTTCAGCCAGGAAGTTACGAACCTGGTTTGCCTGCCTACGACGAGCGATGGAAGAAAGCCTCGTTTGACGTAGCGCAGCCGTACTTCGATTGGAGCTACAACTCGACTCCTTTGAAGCGGAAGACGCTGAAAAGGAATCGGTCTGTGACGTACAAGGTGCGGGTAACATTTCCGCGCTGCGTTGGTCTCGACACAAGTTGGGCGGCATCCAGTCGTCTTGCAGGTGTTAACTGGCCATGTCAGCCAGGGTCACTGGTTGTCGGTACTACCTACAAGCTGAAGGGCAACAAGGGTTGGATCGGACAGGGCTACATGAGTTTTCGCTCACGTGGGGACTCGATGTACATCTACCCTCCAAGCCCGACGCCTTGATGGTTTCAGTCACGCAAATTGATACGCCGCAGCATTCCAGCTGCGGCGTTTTCAATTGTATTTTATATAGATGAGTAGTATAGTTTTAAACATAAGCAAAACTTAATACCACGCAGTAATTAACTCAATGAAAAATACGGAAAAATCAACTCGTCGCACTAAGTCGAAAAAAGTCCTAACGAAGCAAATAAAAATTGTATTACTACTGTTGGTTATTATAGCTGTGGCAGCATATTTTTTTTATAACTATACATATGTAAAAAATTCTGGCCCAAATAGCACAGAAAGTACTGTATATAAAGGTGGGCCTGGTGGTGATAGTGAAAAAGTTACGGAGTATCATACGCAGGCTGTCGCAGCTTGGAAGCAAGGAAATAAGGAACAGGCTAAAGAATTAGCCAAAAAAGGCCTCGCCGAAAATGAAAAACTGACTATTGATCAGCAGAGTAGTATCAAAAACCAAACAGGCATTGTATTTGACATGTTCGATATAACAAAAGGGACATATAAGGCCGAGTAAAGATGATTCTATCAAATCTAACTTTCATACAAAAAACTAATTCGAAAGTAAAGAGAGTTTTTTTATACACAGCCCTACCGCTTGCTGTGTTATTTGTGTGCGTATTTAGTTCTCAAACGTTCGCCGCTTATGGCGCAATGCCTACAGAACTTTTGACGAATTATTCTAATCACATAAGCGTCAATGCCAATGAAGGCTCGACTGGTGAGGGCTTAAAAAGTCAGCAGCTATTGATTGCAGTTTATCGTAATGACAACTCAGGTCCTGTCGACGTGTATTTTGATAGCGGTAGTTGTTCGGATTATAGCTTTGCTCAAGTTGCATTTTCTAATGACAACGACGATACCCCAGGAGTAGGCACTCCTATAGATGCGGACGGAAATTGTAGCGGTAGTCATGTGACGGTCACTACGTTTGCTGACTCTCAAAAATTCAAGTCACAACCTCCAGATAATGACCCAAATGACAATAAAGATGTAGCCATACTGAGGATAGAAATAAACGCTAGTTCAATAACAAAATCACCAAAGTTTGAAGTGAGAAGCGGAGGTCAGAGGTTGGGTTATTTAGGATATCCATATACTTACACACCAAATAGTACACAAGAATTTAGATATGGTCCGGCACTGAGCTATGATGGGGGTAGAAGCAGTATAACAATTCAGTTTGCCCCACCATGTGATTTCTCCGGACCAAAAAACTTTTATTGGCGTGATGCGGATTCAAATAAAGACGCGAACAAATCCCCCGAAGATCCAACAGAGCCAGTTACATACAGGATATTTGATGATACAGACTCAGATTACTCCATGGATTCAGCGCAAGATGCAGGGGATGAAACTGGCGCAAATGGTGTTTCTTACTACTTCCGCAAAGGTCACAAGTATCATATTAGTTTTTACAATGTAAAAGGAGGTGATTACGGTGATGCAAAGGCCAACTCCATACAGGTTTTCTATCCATTTAGTTCAGCAGGGTACTTTAATGATTGTGATTTTCCAGTATCTGGATGGCAGGTTACGTGGGCAAGTAATTATGTAAGACAAGGCGGACTTGATAGAGGCCAAACGGTGGGCTCATTATCCGATCCTGGAGATGGTCAAGCCCCACAGCCAGGTCAATATTTTGAATACATTAATGATGCGCGCAATTCTGGCGCACGTGAGATAACAGATCTGAGATGGTCTAAAGTATGTGTGAGGACAAGTGATAGTGGGAATGGTAAGTGTTACAACCCCGCTGGCGGTGCTGGAGACCGATGGTGGTCAGATTCATACAAATTGGTTAATTCATCCTACTCAAATCAGTTAAATTACAACGATTATGACAACAATACACAAACCATAGCCTTTGACAGAGGGCGCACAGGCCAAGCTGACGATACATTTTCAAACAGAGGTACGGGTGTTGCTGCTGGAAAGTATGTTGGTGGACCTGGATGGGTATGGGATGCATTTTCAGTAACAAAAGAAGACGGAGGTCGAACTCACTGTGTTAACGCAAGTTTTTGGCCAAATCAAGGAAACCCTGTTAAGACTTCTGGAGTTGGTACAACCGACTGGGTTGTCCCAGGAGTAGAAAGCAGGGTATATGCACCACAACTTTGCGTAAATGTACCGTATCATTACAAACTTAGCTCTGAAATGACAACCCACCCAGTTAGCATGACTCAACAGGGTGATGGAGTAACTGTTGCAGGTCAGGTTACCAACCCACTCACAACAAACGGTAGAAACAATACCAACAGCCACAGCACACTTGCTAAAGGTATAGTCGAGTTTCAGCTGCCAGCAGGGGTAGCGGAACCTGTTGTAGGGGCGGACGCAAGCAATGGACTAGCTCCATGTGCTTGGGTGACTAATAAAGCGCCAGCTGCACAAGCTTGTGATGATACTAAAGGTAGGCAGTTGGCTGCAGTTGAAGCTGGGGGTACATTGTCGCTGAGTTACACACGACCCGCATTGGATACAATACACTTGGGCGTTGGTACAAAGCTTTGCTATGCAATATATGTACAGCATCCACAAAACCTCACTTCAACAGACGCAGCTAACCTAGCTGGTCCTTACAGTTATACAAGCATCGATTGTACGGTCATTGTGAAGTCACCGAAAGTACAATTTGAAAATGGTGATCTTACCGTCGGAAGACATTGGATCGATGGCAAAACCCACACAAACGGCTCTGCTTGTGACGATATTGTCGGTACAGCATCTATAACAGCATCGGGCGCACCAGACGTTGTAAGAGACGACACTACAGGAACATATTCACCAAAAGAACTATATGGTTCTTGGGTAGAGTATGGTGCATTTGCTAGGGGTTCTATAAGCGGTATGGGTACAGGATCTCGTCCGTTCGGATTGGGAGTGGATACTGTGAACGGAGCAAAGCGCCTAATGTTTAGCAACACAGTTACAGGAGGTTTCAACTATGGAGTAACGTGTTTGAACAATCCGTTTGAAAATATTAAGACAAGTGATTCTACTCAAGTGACGAACCTTGCTTCACTTCCTGCTATACCGGCAAAACCGCCGGTGTTTGAAAATGGCAACCTACGAATAAACGAGCTCGCAGAGCTTTACGATAATAGTTACGACAAAACAGGCTACGTATCGAAAGGTAAGGACATAAAAGTTACACCTCGACCGAAAGATAACTATAGTGTTCGAGTGAAAGTAAATGCTTCAGGCCAGTCTGGAAACGATGTACCAAACGGGCCAATGTCAACACCTAAAATGCGTATTTCTGTAGGTGATGATAGCGGTGTGTATTCCGATAAAACAGTAGATGTGACGAGCGTCTATCCAGCTAAGACGGAATACCAAGAGACATTTAACCTCGGCGACGCAGGCTACAAAGGTCCACAAGATGTATCTGGTAGCAATCCAGTCATCGATATAGATTTTGTAAACAACAACGACAACGACGCATGGCGGGCTGACTCATCTAACATGACGGACCGTAACCTGTATCTAGGCGATATAACAGTTGAGTGGCTAAAGAACGGCAATCCTATACATGCTTCTGGTCCTTTTGCTCCTGCGTCTTTGAGTAAAGATAGCCACGATTACTACACCGGCAATCCTGGCGCACCATGTCCAACTCAAACTGCCAATGCATCGGGTCTATTACCAATACTATCCAGCACAGGGGATAACGGTTATCAGCTTGGCTACTGTCATGGTGTACACATTTACCAGAACCAACTTGGTATTACACCTGAGCCGACACCTCCAAGTATATTGAGTGACGATTATCCAAACTTTGGTGGTGACGGAACTCATGAAGGGCGGGATATCGTACTGTATGCTCAACTCAACGATCCTACAAAAAGTTGTTCTGACCCTGCAAATGACGGAAGCGGTAACTTATTTATCGATCAAGACATCGTATACAAGAGATACGGCTACAGTAAGCTTACTGAAATGCCTCGTGTCGTGTTTGTTGCTGATTGTGACATAACTATTGCAGATGACGTTACTAAAGTGTACGCCTCACTAATAGCAGGTGATGCTATAAAAACCTGTAGCGTCAAAGCGCTTACTATAGCCGACTGTGGTAAAAGCTTGTACATTTCTGGTGCTGTATCAGCTAATCGTCTATTGCTGTGGCGAACCTACGGTGCCGACCTTACGAGCGCTGGAGCAGCGCAAACACCAGCAGAGGACTTCAGTATGAGTCCAACCCAAATGGTGACTGGCTATACTCGTGGCAACGGCACACCTAACCCTACAGTTGCCCATGAGGTAGATCTGCCTCCTCGTTACTAAAAAGCCTACTCTATAAAAAAGACTTGCTAACAGCTATAGCGCTTATGTATAATGGGCATCAGAATGAAATTACTAAATACGGTGGGCGAATTCTTTGCGCTAGATATCGGTACAACGGCTATTCGAATAGTTCAACTTGCTCGTCAGGGCCATAATGACACCTGGAGTCTTGTTAAGTATGGTTATGCACCGGTTGATCCAAAAATAAGTGCTAGTGACGCGGCCGAAGACCAAAGACGACTTGGTGAAGTGATAATGACAGCACTGGGGCAGAGCGGTATTACTACCCGTGATGTAGCGGTTGGTATACCTTCTACTAAAACTTTTGCAACTGTAGTTGATTTGCCAAAAATGAGCCCTCAAGAACTAAAGCTAAACATAAAGTATCAGGCTGAACAGTTTATTCCAATGCCGATAAATGAAGTGAAGCTTGACTGGGCACTTTTAGGCGATAGCCCAGCAGGTGCAGACAAGTCGGAAGTGCTTCTAACAAGTGTTGCAAATGCTTACAATGAAGCGCGCCTTGATATGCTTGAAAATATTGGTTTAAACGTTGTAGCTACAGAACCAGACTCTATTGCGATGTTACGTGCAGTTTTCCCTGAAAATACCACTGGAGCAGCAATGGTTTTTGATATGGGATACGGGGCTAGTGATTTAGTAGTTACAAAGGATGGAACGCCACGACTTGCTCGTTCTATACCAGTTGGTTTGCAGACACTCATCAAATCTGCGATGAGTAACCTGAACATTGAACAAAACCAAGCAGAACAATTTATTCTTAAGTTTGGTTTGTCTCCAGATAGGCTCGAGGGTCAAGTGATACGCGCGGTTGAGGGCGCTCTTGATCAGTTCGTTGCTGACATTAACAAATCGGTTACTTTCTTCCAGAGCCGTTATTCAGGTGTGCAGGTAGAAACAATTTACATTACTGGTTATGGCGCAGCAATACCACTCTTTGCAGAGTACATTAACCAAAAAACTGGTATTACAACTGTACTGGCAAACCCGTGGCAAAAAGTACAAATGAATGCTGCCGATAAAGAAAAGCTACAACCTATTTCTACTCAGTTTGGTGTAGCGCTTGGACTAGCTCAGAGAACGAAGGTGCTATGATTGAGCTCAATCTACTACCAGATATTAAACAGGAGTTTGTACAAGCAAGGCGACAAAAGCGTCTTGTTGTTGCTTCTATGTTTTTGCTTAGTCTTGCATCTATTGCAGTAGTGGCACTGCTAGCTTTTTACGCATTTGCAGGACAAACGCTTCGACAAAAACTAGCGGACGATGATATAAAAAAGTACAGCAATCAGCTCAATGACAAAGACAATCTTGTACGTGATTTGACTATTCAAAACCAACTTGCAAGCATTACAGAACTTCACAAAACTAAGGGCGAGTATGGGCGAATTTTTGATTATCTAAAAACTCTAAACCCGGCTGCTCCAAATGAAGTAAAAATATTTAAAGCTGTTTTTGACACGACGACCAATAGTATTTTGATTGAGGCAAGCGCAAAAGACTTTTCTGCAATCTCAGTATTTAAAGAAACACTAAAAAATGCCAAAATCCAATACAAAGATCCATTAGAGGACAATAAGCAAAAGACCACTCGTATGTTTACAGGTATTACTATAAGTGATGCGGGGCTTGGCAAGGACAGTGCAGGCAATCAAGTGGCAAGCTTTAAGGCGCAAGTAATCTATGACCCAGTCGCGTTTGATTGGACTGTTAAAAATCCAGTTCTACAGGTACCAAAAGGCAAGACCAATCAATCTGCTAGCCAAGTGTCTGTATTTGCAGAAACACCGCCTGCTGTAGAAGGAGGTACTCAATAATGGCTAACAATCCTGTGCCAAAAGCTAGTCCAGAAGTTGGTTTAAGAAAGCGTCAACAGATTGCAAGTAGCAACAAAGCAATGTTTATTTGGGTTGCGGCAGCATCTATTCTTGTAGCTTTTGCTATAGTCATTTCAATATTTCTTTTGAAACAAATTATTTTCACCGAGAGAGTGTTGGACGAGAAGGGTAAAACCGTAAAAACACTTACAGACAATATAAAATCTGCTGATGAGCTCGATAAATCTGTTAAAAAATTACGTGCTGACAAAAAACTAACGACAGTGCGCTCGTCTTCATCAGACAATAACCTTGATGTAGTTATTGATGCCATGCCTTATGCGGCCGATGAAGAAAACTTCGCTGCTTCTTTACAGTCTGCACTTTTAACCGATGTATCAATCGACAATATAAAGGTTAACCCAACTACCGGTGGGGATACGAACGGGGTAGTAGTAGACACCACAACCTTAGAGAAAGTAGGTGATAGCCAGCCAATTACCTTTAGTTTCAAAGCTACAGGTAACAGCGATAGACTCGAAGATTTATTTAGTCGCCTCAACCGATCAATACGACCTATAAAAATTCTGACTATACAACTAGAGTCCGCAGGAGCAGGTAAGTTATCAGCTTCAGTTCAAGCAGCCACATATTACCAGCCAAAGAAAACCTTACAGCTACAGGAGAAGATAATAAAGCCATGAAAAAAAATGATTTTGCCGCAATTATTCTAATCGCTTCTGTAAGTCTTATGATTGCATGGTTTACTGCGAGCTCACTTATAGGTGAGCCTAAAAAATCTGCACAAAGAGTCAAGACAGTCGAAGCAATCAGTACAGAGCTAGAACCTACCGATGGTGATATTTTTAACAAAAAAGCAATCAATCCAACAGTAGAGAGGTCGATTGGTAAGCCATCAGATAGTTTGCCGTTTGAATAAGGTTTAAGCTGATGGCACTTCTCACTAACGATATCCAAAAAGATCTAAAAGTCCTTCTGACAGAAGAAGGCCTTGTTAGTGGCAAGGTTATTGAGGATTACGAAAAACGTGCTAATGTCGATGGCACACCTTTCGTTAGTATGCTTCTAAAAGATGGTGTTGTGAGCGATGAAACTATGACTCACTGTATAGCACACGTGTCTGGTGTGCCGTATGTAAACTTAGCAGACGTACCGATTGATCAAAAAATACTTGGATTATTACCGTTAGACATAGCCGAAAGATTCATGGCTGTACCTCTGGGCGAGGTTTCTGGAAGACTAGCAGTTGCAATGCTGGATGCAAATAACATACAAGCAGTCGACTTTTTGGCAAACAAAATCGCACGACCGCTCAAAGTATATATGGCTAGCGAGGCAGGTATACGAAATGTTATTGCACAGTACAAAACCGACTTTTCGAGTGTAGACGCAGCTGTTGATGCAGTTCAGAGCGAGAAAGATGCGGCGGCCCAAGTGTCTAGTGATGTTAAAACAATTGTTCAAGATTCACCCATATCAAGAGCTCTTAGCACCATTTTGGAGCATGCCGTACGTTCGCGAGCATCTGATATACACATCGAGCCTATGGAAACGCAATTGAAAATTCGTAACCGTGTCGACGGCGTGCTGCGAGAAATCATGCAACTTCCAAAAAGCATTGAACCCGCGCTTGTAAGTCGTATAAAAATTTTATCCAATTTAAAAATTGATGAACACCGAATACCACAAGATGGTCAGTTTGCTGTTGCTGCAGCAGGCAAGGAAGTGGATCTTCGTATAGCAATTTCACCAGTTGTATGGGGTGAGCAGGTAGTTATTCGTTTGCTCGACAAGTCTGGCTCAAGCTTCAATATTGAAGAAATGGGATATGCTGGCCGTGCGCTGCGTACTATTCGCAAAGGTATTCACAAGCCCAACGGAATGGTTATTACTTCTGGTCCAACAGGATCAGGTAAGTCAACATCTTTGTATGCGCTGGTTCAGGAAATTAAAGATGACAGCATCAATATCGTCACTTTAGAAGATCCAGTTGAGTATAAAATGAAGGGCGTGAATCAAATCCAAGTGAACTCCGAAGTTGGTTTGACGTTTGCAAACGGACTACGGTCTATTTTGCGTCAGGACCCGGATGTCGTAATGGTTGGTGAGATTCGCGACAAAGAAACCGCCGAGCTTGCTATTCAGGCGGCGCTTACAGGTCACTTAGTGTTTAGTACTTTACACACAAACTCAGCAGCTGGAGTGCTGCCACGGCTACTTGATATGGGTATTGAGCCATTTTTGATAGCGAGTACGGTAAATACAATTATTGGTCAGCGTTTGGTGCGCCGCGTAGCAACCGAAAGAGAGATGTACCAGTCAAATGAGATAGAAACCAAGAGTATCCTCGATAATATTGGTCATCTTTTGCCAAAAACAAAGGCAGATGTAGCAGCTGTATCTGCAGATCTTGGCTACGAAGACTTGCCACTAAGTGGTCAAAGCGCTTATACTTTAGCTAAGGGTGTTGAAAGCCCTAGAACTCCTGGTGGCTACTCAGGGCGAGTTGGCCTTTATGAAGTTATTGATATGACAGAGGAGATTCAAAATTTAGTTGTGCAACGTGCGACAAGCGCCCAGATTGAAAAGCTAGCTATTTCACAAGGGTTAGTCACAATGCGTCAAGATGGGTACTTTAAGGTGCTACAAGGACTGACAACTATTGATGAAGTAAACAGAGTGTCCGCAGAACTATAAAACGTAAAAAGGGTAGGCAGCATGAAAGAAAATGATCTAAGGATAGAAATTTTACTCGAAGAAGTAGTACGAAAGCGTGCTTCTGACCTTCACTTACAAGTTGCGCTTGCACCTATGCTTAGAATTGATGGTTCCCTAACTCCTGTCAGTGGCTACGACGCTATGACGGAAGAACAAGTTGAGTCTTTGATATTTGCGATTTTGGACGAAGAGCAACAACAGGTGTTGATGAAAGACAAAGAGTTTGACTTTAGTTTCGCTTTTGGCGACCTAGGTCGTTTCCGTGTGAATGCCTTTCATGAACGCGGTAATCTAGCTGCAGCTCTACGTCTGATTCCAAATGAAATCGCTGACATTGCATCTCTTGGCATGCCTGCAATTATTAATTCATTTGCTCAATATCCTCGTGGACTAGTGCTTGTGACTGGCCCAACTGGCTCAGGTAAGTCAACAACTCTCGCCGCGTTGGTAGATAAAATCAACACAGAACGCTCTCACCACATCATCACTATCGAAGACCCAATTGAGTTTACGCATAAATCAAAGCGGTCCGTGGTGGTGCAGCGTGAAGTGCACTACGATACCTACAGCTTCTCGGCTGCTCTTCGATCTGCCTTGCGTCAGGATCCGGATGTCGTACTTATCGGAGAGATGCGTGACCTTGAAACCATTTCAGCAGCTATTACTATTGCAGAAACCGGTCACCTTGTTTTTGCGACGCTTCACACCAACTCTGCAGCTCAATCGATTGATCGTATGATTGATGTATTTCCACCTCACCAACAACCTCAGGTGAGAGCCCAGCTAGCAAACATCTTGATGGGTATTTGTTCGCAGCGTTTGGTACCGGCTATTGGCGGTGGACGTGTTGTGGCAGCAGAAATATTAGTTGCTAACCCAGCTGTTCGAAACATTATACGTGAAGGCAAGAGTCACCAACTTGATGCCGTAATCCAGACTGGTGCAGATCAGGGGATGCAGTCAATGGACCGAACCCTCGCTGATATGATTCGTTCAGGTACAATTACGTATGATGAAGCTCGTAACTTCGCTGTTGATCTAACTGAGCTCGATAGAATGATGAGAGGCTAAATAAAAGGTGTTAACGTTTAATTACGAAGCAAAAGACCGCGCAAGCGGCAAACATGTGAAGTCCACCGTACAGGCTGATACTGAAGCGGTTGCTTATAAGCTACTGATTGAACAAGGTTACACGCCGACAAAAATTAGTGAACAAGGTAAAAATCAAGGATTTCTTGGTGGAGTAACAAACCGCATTACAACGAAAGATAGGGTGGTATTTTCACGACAACTGGCTACTCTTATTGGCGCCGGCTTGCCACTCTCGCAAAGCTTGCACACAGTTGTAGAACAAACTGACAACAGCAGAATGAAATCCGTCGTTCAGGATATTTTGTCTTCTGTCGAAGGTGGTAAGTCGCTTGCTGATGCTTTCTCAAGACATCCAGACGTATTCGATACAGTGTTTATTTCACTCGTAGAAGCAGGTGAGGCTTCGGGAACACTCGACAAAGCGCTTGAACGTATTGCTGCACAGCAAGAAAAAGATGCTGAAATGATGGGTAAGATAAAAGGTGCAATGATATACCCGGCTATTGTTCTGATAGTTATATTGGGTGTTATGGTATTTATGCTCTTTACAATTGTGCCGCAAGTAGAAAAGCTGTACAAAGACCTTCATCAAGAGCTGCCATTTATATCTCAAATAATGGTGGGTACGGCTAGCCTCATATTGAAGTTTTGGTGGGCAGTGCCGATCATACTTGCTGCAATTATTTACTTTTCAGTACAGTACTTCAAGACAGATGGTGGTCAGCGAGTTATGGACAGCGCAAAGCTCAATACGCCACTTTTTGGACCACTATTTCGAAAGCTATATATGGCTCGATTTACACGGACAGGCTCGACACTTCTATCAACAGGTGTACCAATGCTAGATGCGCTAGAAATTTGTTCAAAATCAGTCAATAACAGCTATGTAGGTAACTCCATCACTCGTGCGGCCGAAAAGGTAAAAAACGGTAAAGGACTAGCCGAGTCTCTCGAAAACGAAGACTACATACTACAGCTTGCTCCACAAATGATCGGTATTGGTGAGAAGTCGGGTAAGGTAGATGAAATGATGGCAAAAACAGCTACTGTATACGAAAATGAACTCGACTCAGCAATACGAGCTATTTCAACTATCATCGAACCAGTACTTATGGTTGTGCTTGCAATCGCAGCTGGCGGTATGGTTGCGGCTATATTGCTACCGATATACCAACTGGTTGGAAATATAAAAGTGTAAATGCTTGCAAAACACCTTGTAGTGGTGTAGCATAAGCATAAGCGTTAAGCTATAAAGAAAATAAGTTCATACAGAAAGGGTGGGAAAAATCTCTATGAACGCTCCACAGCTAGAAAACAAAAAAGGATTTACTATCATCGAAGTCGTATTGGTGCTTGCAATCGCAGCGCTTATCTTTTTGATGGTATTTATCGCTTTGCCAGCTTTGCAACGTAACCAACGTGATACAGCTAGGAAAAACCAGATGAGCAAGGTCCTTAGTGCGGTTACCAGCTATCAGTCAAACAATAGAGGTAAAAACCCAGTTATAGGTGATTCATTTGCTAAATATCTTGATGGTGACTATGAAGCTGCTGGGTCATTAATACGGCTTGGTACTGATTACACTGTTAAAATTGATACACCTACATCGGGCAATGTACCTTCAAGTGCAGATAACGACAATATAGCACTTGTATACGGGTTCAAATGTGATGTTGACGGCAAAGTTGTTACCGGTGGAAGTAACAGGCAAGCTGCCGTTGTAATGAAGCTTGAGAACGGCGACGCATTCTACTGCCAAGAAGGTTAGTAAGGCTCGCGTATAAAATAAAAACTCCTTGCATAAAGGAGTTTTTATTTAGTGTCTAACCTGCTATCATAAAGCTTATGGAAAAAACTCTTTTTGCTTTCAGCCTGTTCTTTGTAGGGCTTTGTCTAGGAAGTTTTGTAAATGCTGCAGTGTGGCGTATAAAACACAAAAAAGACCTCGTGTTCGCACGATCAGAGTGTACTAAGTGTCACTATACACTCCAATGGTACGATTTAATCCCAGTCTTAAGCTGGCTATTTCTTAAAGGTAAATGTCGTAAATGTCACAAACCTATAAGTGTTCAATATCCTATTGTTGAACTAGGGGTTGCGACATTCTTTGTTGCAAGTCTTGCTTTTTGGCCTTACGGCTTTACTACAGTAAATGACCTGCTACAGTTCAGTATATGGCTGCTAGCGGGGATTGGGCTAAGTATTTTAGTTGTATATGATATTCGATGGCTTATTTTACCTGACAAAGTAGTTTTACCTCTAATTGGACTAGGTGTTGCAATGACTATATTGCACGGTTTAGAGGCTCACAGTGCTATTCAGTTTTTGTATGATGTATTTGGCTCTTTACTAATATTGTCAGGTTTTTATTTGGTTCTGTTTATAGTTTCAAATGGTAAATGGGTAGGCTTTGGTGACATAAAACTTGGTGTAGCACTCGCTTTACTCCTATGTAACTGGCAACTAGCTGTTCTTGCATTTTTCCTAGCTAACCTTATAGGTACACTTTTCTTTGCGCCAGCACTTTCTACAGGCAAGATAAAGCGATCGGCCCATATACCGTTCGGTCCGTTTCTTATTGCAGGTTTCGTGATTGCAGGACTATTTGGACAGTCTATAATTGACTGGTACGTAGTGCTCACATACTCTGGTATAAATATCGCCAGCCCCTCTTATTAAAGCTAGTGCTTATGCTATAATGCATAACAAATGGGCATCAAAATAACCAACCAGCAAGATGGTTTCACAATCATAGAACTTTCGCTATTTTTTGCTGTTGCAGCTATGTTGGTTTTTTCAATGATGATTGGTATTAGTCTGGCTGTACAGAGGCAGCGATTTAGTGATTCTGTACACTCAACCCAAAGCTTTTTACAGCAACAGTACAACCAAACACAAATAACTATAAATAATAGGCAGGCGCCAGTTTGTAATATCGGCGATGTGAACAACAATCGCTCTACAAGTGATTGTCTGATACTAGGAAAACTCATTGATTTAGGGCTCCCAGCGGTTGGCAATAACGAGAGTGAGATTAAAAGCTACTATGTTATAACAAGTAAAGATGTGCCGGAGATTATTCCAGCAGGAACGACGGACATTGATCTTCTTAATATTGTTGAGCCTTTAGCAGTAAAAGAATCTAAAAATGACAAAAACTATCTAGTAGACTGGGGTGCTCAACTAACACGCATAAAGGACAGTGCGGGTAGCATGGATTCAACTACAGCTGGTCCAGATGTTCGATATATTTTGATACTTCGCTCACCACTAAATGGCCTGATAACAACGTATAAGTATGACGATACCAATGATATTTTCGGAGGATCTAGTGTAGCGGTATTAAAGAATCACATCTTCACCCTTACAGACTCCATAAAAGCCTGTATTAATTCAGCCGATCTTCTAGGTACTCACGCTCTGCTCGAGATCCAACCAACAAGTTCGCAAGATGGTGTTATTACAGAATTTGATTCAGACAAGGCAAACCAATGGTGTACATAAAAAGACTTCATTTCCAAAAAGGCGACACTATAACTGAGGTTATGTTTGCTACTGCAGTTGCAGCGCTGGTGATTGTACTTGGTATGACTGTCATGAATCGTGGCTTTGCTCAGACTCAATTGACGGTTGAAAATACATTCGTAAGGGAGTCTATCGACAGTGAAGCTGAGCTACTACGCTATTCTCGTGATCTGTATGAAGACACACCTTCGACAGCAACTGGAGGAGCGAAAGTATGGAAAGACATTCTTACTCAGAAGCTTAAATCTAACGCGAGTACTTTTGGCAATTGTGATATTGGCTCAATCCAAAACAGTTTTTTTATAAGTGCAGATGATCTTAATAATATTGCGGTTAACTCGGCAATTGATCCTGCAGAAACGTACGCCCAAATAGGTAAGGGAATATGGGTAGAGGCTGTCAGTCCCAATTTTGTAGCATCACAAAAAATCCGATATATAGATTTTCATATCCGTGCTTGCTGGGACCCACCGTATAAGGGAGAGAAGTCAACTTTAGGTACAATAGTGAGGCTGTACTATGCGCAAAAATAACAATCTACAACGCGGTTTTACAATCACAGAGCTATCACTAGCTATGACTATGCTCTCTATACTGTTGATTATTATTTTACTTAGTATTTTGCAAATTACGAGCACATACAACAAGGGTCTAACGCTTAAAAGAGTAAATCAAAGTGGTTCTAATATTGGCTATGAATTGCAAAAAAGCTTGAGGTCTTCGTCGTCAAACAATTTAGCTTCAATTCAAGCTACAGAAATAAGTGGTGAACACCCTGCAACTAGGCTTTGTACAGGCAAAGTGAGCTTTATATGGAGTGTTATTGGTAACGGCAACGACGCAATCGAAGAGCAATTTAGTGACGGTACCAGAATAAGCTTCATTAAAGTAGAAGATTCTGGTGGTGACTTATGTAAGAAAGCAGATGCCGACCCCAACTATCCAAAGCCAGATAAAAGTAAAAGCAAGATTCTTTTAGGCGATGACCTAGTGATAAGAATGCCAAGCAAAGTTACGATGAGTACACCAATTACGAGTAATGAAGCGGGTAGTGCTTCTTTGGTGACGGTTGAGCTGACCATTTCTACACCAAACGATTCTGGTGTTATTCCAGACCCTTCGGGTAGAGCATCATGTCAAGGTGGTAAAGAAGATGATTTCTGCGCCCTGAATACCTTCGTAGTGACTTCTTATGCAAAAGGTATATAATAATGGTTAAGGTAAAAGGATACACACACATGCAGAACAAACAGTCTGGAATAGCGGCGATATTTACGGTTGTATTCTTCACGCTTCTTATAAGTGTCATTATTTTGAGCTTTATAAAGATTGTCACACAAGATCAAGAACAAGCAACAAACAGCGACCTATCAAATAGTGCCTATGACTCGGCTGAGGCTGGTACTGAAGACGCGAAAAGGGCGCTAAAACAATACAACCAAGAGTGTATTGAAGTGACGACACCAGATGCAGTAAACTGTGCGAAATATACGAACGCTACAAATACAGGCGGACTCGATGGAACACAGTGTAATAGTTTCCATTCATTAACAAATGTAGTTAATCCATCAAATGTAAATGGCTCAGAGGTGAGAGTGGCGACAAACGCTACTGACGATAGTCTCGATCAAGCGTACACATGTCTTAAGGTAAAACTGAAAACTAAAGACTATGTAAAAACATTGAGTGGTAACGAAAGCGATCTTATTCCGCTTAAAACTGTTGGAGACGCACCTTTCAATGAAATACATCTTAATTGGTTCGATAAAGAAGACAATAACAAACCTAAAGTTGAGAACCTTCCACTGGGTAGTGGCTTTACTCTACCTGTAAAAGACGGTTGGCCAAACGATCGACCATCTATTTTGCGAGCACAAATTGTTGCAGTTCCGCGCGATGCGGGTCAGGTAGACTCTACATTTATCGACAATAATTCAAGAGCTGTATTTTTGTATCCAAACCAAGCAGGAACAAACCCAATAGATATTAAGGCGAATGATATTGGAAGAAAAACTCCTAAAAGCAGTCCTGTATCGGCGAAATGTATAGAGAATAGTCCTGACTATGCCTGCAAAACAGTTCTTAATAGCTTTGAGCCTGGCGCTGGTAACTACGACTATTATTTGCGAGTCACACCTGTTTACAACAACGCCACATTCCAGGTGCAGCTATTTAATACAGCTTCAGCAACTCCTACAGAGCCAATTTTATTCAATGGGGTTGAGCCTGAAGTGGATTCTACAGGTAGGGCAAACGATGTCTTTAGACGCATAGTGAGCAGAGTAACTTTTGATGGCGGAGCAGAAGCGCTTAGCGGAGGTTCTGGTTTTGATATTACACAGGGTATATGTAAGGCATTTAGTCTTGCAGATGGATACATCGACCCAGCAACTGGTGATGCCAAAGATTATTACAAGCCAAACTGTCCAATCACAAACCCAAGTCAAGTTGACGATTAAGAGTCGGTAGTAGATCTGTGAAATTTTTGATGCACTTCTTTTAAGTGCTGGTCTGTCACGTGAGTATATACTTGTGTAGTTGATATATTACTGTGACCGAGCATGCTCTGAACCGACCTCAAATCAGCGCCATTCATAAGTAGATCTGTTGCAAAGCTGTGGCGCATTGTATGAGGACTAACGTGTTTCGTAATACCTGCTCTTAGTGCATAATTTTTCACAATTCTTTGGATACTTCTTGGTGTTAGCCTTCTAAAATCGCCGCTTGTATCTAGATGCTGAGGAGTAGTGTCTCGATAGCTTATAAATAGTGGCTTTAAGCTATCATTTCTCGTTTCAAGGTAGTTTTTTATATGATCAGCTGCGTCAGCACTAATAAACACAGGACGGTCTTTATTTCCCTTACCGCGAACCATAAATTCACGTCTTTGTATATTTATATGGTCGCGATTGAGTGCTACAAGTTCAGATACACGCAGGCCGCTGGAGAAAAGCAGTTCTACAATTGCACGATCTCTTAGTCCACTTGCACTGTCTAGAGGTATTTCATGAACCATGCGAACTATCTCTTCGCTGTTGAGAAAAGTTACTTGTTTGTGTTTGGTTTTTGGTAGTTCAATTTTGGTTGGAACAAGCGTGTCTATGTCGCGTTTTGCGCAGTAAGCGAGGAAGCTTCTGAGTGCAATAAGATGATAGCTCTGAGTCATTGTTGAAAGCGTAGCGCCAGATTCATTCTTATAGCGGTTGAGCCATAATCGCCATTTACGAATTAGCTCAGCATTGATTTTTCCTACTTCAATATCGCCTTGAAATTCCATTAAACGGTTGAGGTAGAGGTGGTAGTTTTCGGCAGTTTTTTGCGAACGTCCGCGTTCAACTTCAAGGTATTCGAGGAAGTCTACTATTAGATCAGATAGATACATATTCATACTCTAGCACAAGCATTATTATTTTACGACGTTCACTTAGGTTACAAAATGATATAATCAAGAGCAATGAGTATATTTGAAGCTATTTTCTTGGGGTTAGTACAGGGGCTTACTGAGTTCATTCCGGTGTCTAGTTCTGGTCATTTAGTTTTGGCACAGTCGCTTTTTGGCAGCAATATCGATCATCTACTTATCCAGGCACTTGATTTCGGTACAACACTGGCGCTTATTATATATTTTTGGTCACGACTTAAAGATTTGGCAAAGCAAGTATTCGTAAAAAAGGATTACAGGCTTGCTCGAAACATTCTCATTACTTCTATACCTGCGGGTGTGTTAGGTTTGCTGCTAGCTAATTTTATTGAGAACAGTAAAGTTTTGGTTAATCCTTTGGTAGTAGCAATCATGTTGGCCCTTGTTGGTGTATTGATGATTGTTGTCGATAGATTGCCGATGAAATCAAAGAAGGAAAGCGGACGCGAACTAAGCCCCCGTCGCGCATTAGTTATTGGCTTAGCTCAAGCATTCGCACTTATTCCTGGCGTTTCGCGCTCTGGCTCAACAATAATAGCTAGCCGAGTAATGGGCCTCGGTTCAAAAGCAGCTGCAGAGTATAGCTTTATGGTTTCTATACCAATTATGCTAGGCTTGCTCGGCAAACTCCTTCTCAAAGAAAGCGACAGAGCATATCTTGTGAGCCACCTGGATGTAGTTGTTATTGGCAATATAGCAGCATTTATAAGCGGTATGCTAGCTATAAAATTCACGCTGACCTACCTAGAAAAGCATGGTCTGAGTATATTTGGTTGGTACAGAATTGCCTTAGCGTCTGTAGTCGTAGTCGGACTTCTGCTACAATAGTTTAAGTATTTTTAGAATTAAATAACCGAGGGAGCAAAGATAAAATATGGAACGCACACTTATAGTTTTAAAGCCGGATACCATTCAGCGTGGACTTGTTGGCGAGATTATGACTCGTTTTGAACGAGTGGGACTCAAAATAATTGCATCAAAAATGCTTCGACCCGATAGCGATCACTACTATCATCACTACGAAAACATTGGGCAGATGATATCTCGCCGCGGACAGCAGGCGTTTGACGTGACCCTTGAAATGATGAACCAGGGACCAGTTATAGCATTCGTACTCGAAGGTGTTGGTGCTGTAGAAGTTGTACGCAAAATGGTCGGCACGACAGAGCCAAAATCAGCACTGCCTGGTACTATTCGTGGTGACTTTGCTCATGTTAGCTTTTCACACGCCGATACTCAGAAAAAAGGTATTCCAAACCTCATCCACGCTTCAGGTGATCCAAAAGAAGCCAAAGAGGAAATCAGTCACTGGTTCAAAGAAGGTGAGTTATTCGACTACGAATCAGTTCACGAAGTACATACTCAGGTTAAATAGGATATAATTGAGTAGCCGAGTTTTGATTTGGCACAGTACTTTGCCTCGGTAGCTCAATGGATAGAGCAGCTCCGTCCTAAGGAGAAGGTTGCAAGTTCGACTCTTGCCCGGGGTACCATACGAATAGGAAAGGTATAGCAAATGTCACAACAATTTGACGGACAAAGGGATAACGAAGAAGTTAAAGTTGTATTTCGACGTCATCCGATTGCCCTTAGAAAGGGTTTCTATATGCTAGCTATTCCATATGCACTTGGATCTATACCAGCACTTATCTGGCAGGATCAGCTGTGGCTGTTCGGTCTGTCCTTTGGCTGTCTGGCTTTTGGCTTATTGTTGTTTTTTTATCACTGGGTTGGTTGGTATTATACTTATTTCATCATTACAAACCAACGATTGAGGCAAGTTTCACAACAAGGACTATTTGGACGAAGTGTTGTCGACCTCGGCCTCAGTAAAATTCAAAATATTAGCTATAATGTCCCTGGATTTACCGGGGAATTCCTAGGATTTGGTACAATAGTACTACAAACCTACGTGGGCGATTTGGTGCTTGATAAAATTCATCACCCGGACAAAATTTATAATCAAATACAAGACGCTGTTGTACTAGCTGGTGGGGATGTAGATGGGGAGATAGATGGTTAAAAGATTAGTCAGAAAAATAAAGAATAAAGACGAAGAAGCTGAGAAGCTGCAAGCAAGTCGAATTACAAATGAGACTGTAGCTGAACACCGAGAACAGATACTGGCAGGTGGAAGAAAGTTTAAGTATCCTATTCAGTACGCTCGACACCGTCTTCTTATAAACAGCATAATTGTTTTTATAATAGCAGTTGTTTTTGCGGTAGTATTTTTGTGGTCTCAACTGTATTTAACTCAGAGTACAGGTAACTTCTTCTACAGAGTTACGCAGTTAGTGCCATTACCAGTGGCGACAGTAAATGGCCAGGCAGTGCCATACAGCGACTACTTGATGGAATATCGTAGCTCAATTCACTGGTTGCAGCAAAAATCGAGTGGTTTTAGTACAAACTCTGCTGATAGCAAACGCCAATCAGAACATTTTAAACGCCAATCCCTCAACCAAGCAATCGAAAATGCCTATGCCGAAAAACTTGCAAAAGAAAACAGTATAAAAGTATCAGACAAAGACATAGATACCTTCATAGACCAAACAATCAAACGAAGCAATCGAAACTTAACGAGACAAAGCTATGAAGCAGTGCTAAGCGATTCTTACGGTGTATCGCCAAGCGAATATCGAACAATTGTAAAATATGCTATCACAAAGCAGAAAGTGTCATTTGCTATTGATAAAAAAGCCAAGCAGCAAATTGAAGCTGCACAAAATGATCTTGTCGCAGGTAAGACGTTCGAAGAAGTTGCAGCTAAATATTCTGACGATCCAGCGCTGGAGGTTATTGGTTTTGTGGCAAAAAACAACCAAGACCAAGGTCTGGCAGAAGCCGCTAGCAAACTTCAGGTAGGGCAGGCGTCAAAATTCATTAAAGGATCCGACGGTTATTACATAGTGAAGCTAATCGAGGCAAAAGGTGACCAAGTGCGCTATGTAAGAATAAAAGTTGGCCTTACAGAGTTTGACAAGTCACTCAGCTCTTTGAAGAAAGAGGGTAAGGTGAATGAATATATTAGCGTAGAAAAGAAAGCGTAAAAAATACCGCTGGCTTCCGTTCTATTAAGAAGGAAGCCAGCGGTAGAGTGGTGCTACCAGTTTTTCGGCACCATTTTTTCTGGGTTTCGCACGATTCGGATGAAGTTGAGCAGGGCAAGAACCATGCCAACTCCAAGACCTGCAGCTGCGATGATGATTCCCGTAACGAGCGAACCCGTAACGGCAACAATCACTCCAACAACGATGGCGACGACAATCACAATCATCGCAAGGATGTGTGTAATCAATTTTTCTCCAGAGTTCGCTTGTTGTAGTGCAGAATGCCTACTATCACAAGATTAATATACTTTATCATAAAAATGATATTTAGTCAATAATTAAGGCCGTATGATTATTTTTTGCTTAAGAAAGAACTAGGCCCCGCACATCACGGGGCCTAGGCCTTACTTCGTGATATACGGGGCTGTGAATTGCCTGCTGTTTACTTCTTGGTGATGGTTACCTTGCCGTAAGTTTCGACGATGTCGTATTCCTTGACGTCGAGATTGGCAAGTTCCTGACCGCTCCACTTGGGAACGAGATTAGGGTCTCGCTGTGCATTGAATGGTGACGGAGAGAAAAACACCCCGTCCGCCGTCTCGATGTACGTAGTGCCGCCGTCACGGTAACGACTCACGTTGCACACCTCCACCTCGCGCATGGCTGCACCTTCTCCGATGAACAGCTTGAAGGACTCGTACGAGTAGTTGTACTTGTCGGAGCTGACGTAGACGAAGATTTCGTCCTCGTCCTGACAGAGGTACTCGACTCGTCGAGCGGCTGGTAGCGGAATGATCGACGAAGTGTCCAACTGACGCTCGGTCATCTGGTAGACCTCGCCGTTGTACTCGATATTTTCATCTTCAAGACACAGCTTCCCGTTGATTCCCTGATGTGGGTCTTCGAACGAGATCTGATGCTTAACACTGGTGCCGCTGAAGCCAGCACTAGCCAGGGCATAGAACGTTTCGCCATCGGGGCTGTATGCCAGCTGACCGTCGCTAAGCGGCAAGTCTCTGAGATAGGCAATTGCCTTTCCGCTAGGTGCGACGTAGACAACTGGTATTTCAGTACATACGTTGGACATGATTCTCCTTGGGTTGTAAACAGAGAGCTAAAAAGTACATTGGACTTATCCAAATTATTTAAATTATAACACAAAAATAAGATAAAATCAATAATATAAGATGGGATGAACGCTTGCGTAAGTTGACCGGATGGTTGCTAGTGCAACGCGCACTCACAATGCTCGAAATTATGAGGTAGTTTTTGCGCTTGGCTCGTTGGCGCCCGTCCGGATTCGCCGGTTCGCATCGTGAGTTCTAGAACTCACCCAGAAATAAAACAGCCATCCTAGCGGATGACTTTTTAATTTCTGGCGGGCCCGACCGGATTCGAACCGGCGATCTCCTCCGTGACAGGGAGGCGTGATAGGCCAGCTTCACTACGAGCCCTCGTAATTTTCTGACTCTGGCTATATTAGCAGCTTTGAGCTGGCAAATCAACAGGGGTGAGTGATTTTCTGCTATAATTGCCCAAATGCCACCTTAGCTCAGTTGGTAGAGCGGCACATTCGTAACGTGTAGGTCACCAGTTCGATTCTGGTAGGAGGCTCCATAGAATATCTGAGCAGTTTATCGTATAATAATGGGACACAACAATGAATATTGGATCAATACTACAACAAGTCTCCAAAGACCGGGCCCTAATGGCATCTTGGTTACTTTTAGCTATCATCTGTATTTTGGTCACAATAGCGCTAGTATTTCGTATTCATCCTGCAGAACTCAACACCCAAACTCGGTATAACGCTTTCAGCGCCCCATATATTTATACGAATCCCTGGTACTATCTGTTGCCAGTCGCTCTATTTAGCTTAATGGTGCTTGTGGTCCATACTGTTATTGCTATCAAACTATACCTAGGCGACAACAAATATATGGCTCGTCTATTTTTATGGCTCAGTATATTGGTAGTTGTAATAGGAGCATTTGTGAGCTCAGCTGTTTTAGGGCTCGCATCTATATAAAACAATGACAGATATCGAACTACCACTCGATAAACGTACACGTCAGTATCGCTTTTTTGAAATACTTCCAGCTGCTATAAGCTATGGCTTCATTATTTTACTTGTAGTTCTGTCTCTACTTAATCCGTTTCTTGCTGCTATGTATCTACTTGCCATCATATTGACTCTGTTTATTAAATCACTGGCGATTGCCGCAAGGACTATACAGGGCTATGGCCAGATGAAGAGCGCACAATCAACCAATTGGCATCAGCGCTTGCGAGATATAAAAACTGCAGAAGATAACAAAAAACCTCTGCATACTATAGAAAGTAGTGGTTTTTTAGCTAAGCAACACAAAACCAATCTCGAAAGAATACGCAACAACCCAAGCAGCTATCCTAAGGTAGACGATATTTACCATGCAGTCATAATTGCTTCATACAACGAGGGGATTGAGACGCTAGAGCCGACTATAAAAGCAGTTGCGGGCACTGATTTTCCGAACAAAAGAATTATTCTTACTATGGCTTATGAAGAGCGAGGCGGAAAAGATATGGAAGATACCATAAAGAAGCTCGAAGAAAAATTCGGCACAACTTTTTATGCATTTCTCCCTGTTAAACACCCTAAAGATCTTAAAAGTGAAATCATTGGTAAGGGTGCAAATGTAACGTTTGCGGGTAAATATCTCGCTAAATGGTTGAAAAACCAAGATATAAACGATGAAAATATCATCATTACCACTCTTGATAGCGACAACAGGCCTGACAAAAAATACTTTTCATATGTATCATACGAATATATTACTCGTGAAAATCGTCAAAATCTTTCATTCCAGCCCATTGCGTTATTTTTGAACAATATTTGGGATGCACCTGCTCCTATGCGCGTTGTTGCCACTGGTAACTCTTTCTTTAATATCATTATGTCTATGCGACCTCATATACTGCGTAACTTCGCATCTCATTCACAGCCATTTAAAGCACTGAAGGACATGGACTTTTGGAGCGTACGAACAGTAGTAGAGGATGGTCACCAATATTGGAGAAGCTATTTTCACTTTGATGGAAAATATGCTGTTATCCCTGTTTATGTGCCAATATATCAAGACGCAGTACTTTCACATACGTACTGGAAAACTCTCAAAGCACAGTTTGGTCAGGTCTCACGTTGGGCATACGGAGCATCAGATGTTCCATATGTGGCTGTGAGAGTGCTCAACAAAAAAAGAACAGTACCTTTTGTCTCTGGTATAGCGCATTTACTGCGACTTATAGATAACCACACTACATGGGCAAGCATGTCTATTTTGGTGGCTTTTGGGGGATGGGTGCCGCTACTACTTAATCAAGAAGCTTCACGTTCAATCGTAGCTCATGAATTACCAGAGGTAATCAGCCTTATACAAAGGCTTGCTACGATAGGATTATTCGTGACTATATTCCTAACATTCAAAATGCTGCCGCCTCGTCCAGAGCGCTACAAGCGTCATCGTAACTTTTTAATGCTCATACAATGGGTACTTATGCCGATCACTGCAATTGCTTACGGTTCTGCATCGGCTTTCTACTCGCAGACAAGATTGGCACTAGGACGGTATATGGACGAATTTAATGTCACTGAGAAGGTAGTTAAAACTCAATCACGCAAGTAGTGCTTGAGGTGACTAGGGTGTTTTGCAGCGTATTGTACGCTGGCAAGCCTATCAAAGTGTTTTAAGCTTATGTATACGGCCTCACAGATAGCCTGTGGCGAGGTTTCCGTGCCTTTTTGTAGCAATTTAGCCTCAACTGTTTTTGTGAGCGCCTCGGCGTTCTCAGCACGTTTTTTCGGTACATGTTCAAAGCAGCTAGCGATGCTAATCAGTAGTTTTGTGTGATGAAAGGGTAGGCGTGCCTTATCCGAAACCACTAGTAACTGATCTAAAGCAATATCCTCGTAGGTGGTATAGGTATGACCGCAGTCTTTACAGCGCCTTCTACGCCATACGGTAGCTATCTTTTTATTTTGTCGAGAGTTAATAACTTGAGTATTATTTTGCCCACATTTAATACAAATCATGACTACATATTGTCATATAGCTTTAAAAAAAGCTAGTGGAAAAGTATTATTTTTCGTGGAAAAGGTTATAAATTAAGCTGTGTATTCGTAAAACAGCTTGAAGTTTGAAAGCTCAGAGGTCTTTGTGGTATGGGTATGTATGCTTTGCTTTTTCATAACTCTATACTAGCACTTTATACTAAATAAGTCAATATTATGCTTATGTAGTTGACTTATGTACTAAAAAATCTCACTCTATAAAAGTGAGACATTTTACGTGGTGGGCGATGAGGAATTCGAATCCCCGACCTCCTCAACGTCAATGAGGCGCTCTAGCCAGCTGAGCTAATCGCCCGCGTAAACAACAGCATAGCAAAAACAGAGGCCACGTGCAATTGTCACGTGGTACAATAATATGCATATGAGTGATAACGATAAACTATATCCTATGCGGCACAGTTTGGCGCACATTACAGCGGCAGCAGTGCAACGAATATGGCCAGAGGCTAAATTCGGTGTTGGTCCAGTAGTAAAAGACGGCTTTTACTACGATATTGATATTCCGAATGTCACTATTTCTACAGATGATTTTGGCAAAATAGAAAAAGAAATGCGCAAAATAATAGGGGAAAAGCAATCTTTTGAAAAAAGCGAAAAACAAGTTGATGAAGCAATTAACTGGGCGCAAGAAGTAAAACAACCGTACAAAGAAGAGCTTTTGAACGATTTGAAACGTTCCGGTACTACAGTTGCAAAAGATCTCAATGCTGAAGAGCTCGGTACTATTGCTGATGGCGATGGGGTTGTTGAAAATGTTAGCTTTTATACTAACGGTGACTTTACTGACCTCTGTCGTGGGCCACACGTTGGTAGTACAAGCGAAGCTAGGGAATTCAAACTACTGAGAGTTGCTGGTGCTTATTGGCGAGGCAAAGAAACAAACCCACAAATGCAGCGATTATATGGGGTGGCATTTGAGACTAAAGAGGAACTAGAGCGATATATTGAGTTGCAAAAACAGGCAAAAGAGCGTGACCACCGAAAATTGGGCAAAGAGCTAGATCTATTCTTAACGTCAGACCTCGTCGGCTCTGGCTTACCTCTGTTTACGCCTCGGGGTACAGTACTACGTGAGGAGTTGTCACGCTATTCAAATGAACTCCGTGAGCAGATTGGCTTTGAAAAAGTCTGGATACCTCATATTACAAAAACTGCACTGTATGAAAAGTCAGGCCACCAGGCAAAGTTTGGTGATGAGTTATTTCTTGTAAAAAGCCAAGAAACATCAGATGAATTTGTATTAAAACCGATGAATTGCCCTCATCACACTCGCATTTATGCCAGCAAGCCACGTAGTTATCGTGATTTACCAGTTCGTTACCTTGAAACAACTACTGTGTACCGTGACGAAAAAACAGGTGAATTAGGTGGTTTGTCACGTGTCCGATCAATAACACAAGATGACAGCCACGTCTTTTGCCGTCAGGATCAAATAGAAGCTGAAATCAGTAATCTATTAGCTGCCGCGGCCGATATGTATAAGGCAGTGGACATGAATTTACGGGTTCGTCTCAGTTATCGTGACGAAGGCGATGCGTATTTAGGCGACCCAGAGCTTTGGAAACAGGCTCAAGACCAGCTTAAGAATGCGGTACAAGCGAATAATCTCGAGTATTTTGAGGTGGAAGGTGAGGCGGCATTTTATGGTCCTAAGATTGACTTCATGGCGACTGATGCACTGGAACGCGAACATCAGTTGGCAACTGTACAGTTGGATTTTGTACAGCCTGACAGGTTCGAGCTCGAATATGTAGCCGAAGAGGGTACAAAACAAACTCCAGTGATGATCCACAGTGCATTACTTGGTTCGATCGAACGATTCCTTAGTGTCTACATTGAACATACTGGTGGTAAATTTCCGATTTGGCTTGCACCGGAACAATTGCGAGTTATTCAGGTCAAAGATAGTCCAGAATTGGATGCATTTGTTGATAATTTAGTAGTGTTAGCTAAAGAGAGTGGTGTTCGAATCACTGTGGATAGATCAAACGAATCAGTTGGTAAGAAAATTCGCGCAGCAGAGGTGTTTAAGGTGCCTTACAGTATTGTTGTTGGTGAAAAAGAGCTTGAAGAAGGTAGGTTAACTCCTAGGATTCGTAAAGATCTAGCCGTAGAGGGACATGAAGATGGAGTATTTGAAGTAGAAAAGTTCATAAGCTCAATTGCCAATGAAGCACGCTCTCGTGTTCAGAAGTCATCACTGTAATTAAGTGCTATAATATAATAAATGGAGAGAAGCAAGGAAAAGATAGCTACTGATATTGACGAGGTTTTATTTCCTTTAGTCGAAGAATTTGTACAGTGGCATAATAGGGAATACGGGACCTCTCTGACTGTTGAGGACTTTAGGTCTTACGAATTTGAAGAGGCCTTGGGGCTCCCGATTCCAGAGGTTGTACATAGAATTAAGCTCTTTTTAGATCAAGAACACGGCCACTTACATGTTGAGCCAATATATGAGGCAAAAGAAGCTATAACAGAGATGAGCAAGGATTTTGATTTCGTAGCCATCACAGCCAGGCATCCAAGCTTTAAAATCTCAACAATTGCATATGCAGAGCACCATTTTGGAGATATAATCGCCGATTTACACTTTTTGGGTCATAAAGAAACTGTAGACATTGTTATACCTAAAGCAGAGGTTTGTAGAAGGCTGGGCGCATCAACACTTATCGATGATTCTCTTGGACATGTTGAAAAATGTGACGATGTAGGTGTACAGGGGATATTATTTGGAGAATACCCATGGAACCGGCACGAATATATTCCAGATTCAGTTATTGTTTGCCCTTCCTGGCAAGAAGTCTTAGAGTATGCCTACGCAAAAGCCTAATTTTAAACTCATGGTATATGATATTGTGGCTCAGATACCTGAGGGTAGGGTTATGACATATGGAGATGTCGCAGCGCTAAGCGGCCAAGCTGCTGCTGCACGTATTGTAGGTGGGTTAGCGCACTTTGGTCCAACAGATTTACCTTGGCACAGAGTGGTTAACCGATTTGGCGGGCTGGCATCTGGTTATTATGGCGGTAAGCTTGGTCACCAAAAAGCGCTTGAACACGAAGGTTTCATCGTTGAGGATTTGAAAATAGTTGATTTTGAGAAGAGAAGATGGACACCAACCAACCTCTAGTCGTCATTGTAGGTCCAACGGCTAGTGGCAAGAGTGATGTTGCCATGAAAATAGCCAAAAAATATGACGGCGAGATCATATGTGCTGACTCTCGTACGGTATATAGAGGCATGGATATCGGTACGGCAAAACCAAGTAGCAAAGATCGAAGTGAGGTGCCACACCATCTACTCGATGTAGTTAATCCTGATCAGAGATTTACTGCTGCAGATTTTCAAAAATTAGCCAATGAGGCGATAGAAGATATACGTTCACGAGGCAAGCTACCTATGCTCGTTGGAGGAACTGGTTTGTATGTCGACGGCGTTATTCTCGACTACCATTTCAACAGCAATCACGACCCAAGTCTGCGAGAAGAACTCGAAATGATGAGTGTTGAGGAACTACAAAAATATAGCAAAATACACAACATTAAGTTACCGAAAAACCCTTTGAACAAAAGACACGTTGTAAGAAATATTGAAAGAAAAGGTGTTGTTGTAAAGAGTAATAGTGATAAATTAAGCACAAGCATTATTGTAGGAATAGCAACAGAAAAAGATACTTTACGTAAAAGAATTGTTCAGCGAACTGAACACTTTTTTGAAAGTGGAGTGGTCGAAGAGTCAAAGTTATTGGGCGAAAAGTATGGCTGGAGCAACGAGTCTATGACAGGAAACATCTATCCAATAGTGCATCAATTATTAAATAAACAACTAACAATTGAAGAAGCTAAGGAAAAATTTATTACTCAGGACTGGCGACTCGCAAAACGTCAATTAACTTGGTTAAAGCGCAATAAGTTTATTCAATGGGAATCACTGGAAGGTGCTTACTCTTATATTTCAGATAGGCTAGAGGCTCGCAAAAATTGAACAAAAATGATATTATGAGTATCAAACTAGGAGGAAAATACAGAAAATGATCGATACTTTATTCGGCTCAAAAACACGTGTTAAATTGCTGTATTTGTTCTTAAATAACCCTGGTAGAGCGTTCTACGTACGTGAAATTACGCGTAGAGTAGATGAACAAATAAATTCCGTCCGCCGAGAGTTGGCTAATATGCTTAATGTAGGCATAATAAAAAGCGACAGTGTAGATATAGACAACAAGCTTTATTACGAGGTAGATCCAAGCTACATACACTACGAGCCGCTGCATAAAATATTTTCAGACACATCTGCACCAAGTGATGTAAGCTCAGAAGTGACGAGTACGACGGATTGGTCAAAGCGTGTTAAACAGCTTAGTGGTGTAAAAGCACTTATTATTAGCGGGTCATTTGTAACAGGAGCGCACAGCAAGGTAGACATACTTATAGTTGGAAATGTGCCAAAAGCAAAACTCAAGAAGTTTATCAAAGACCTCGAAGAGGATGAACACCGTACCATAAGTTATGCAACACTCAAGTATGAGGATTTTTACTACCGTCTGAGCTTGAAAGATCGTTTTGTTTCGGAGATACTTGATGGCAAGCATGTGGTTGTGACAGATATTAACGGAATACTCAGTAAGTAAAGGAGATTGTAGAAGTGGAAATTGAATACAAAGGCGCAAATGGATTGGCTATAAAATCGAGTTTAATTAATATTGCCATAGATCCAAAGATATCTTTAGTCGGATTGAAGGATATAAAAGTAGCTGATACGTTAGAGATAGTTACAGAACCAGCTTTAGCTATCGACAAAGACCAGAAGATACTCATAGACGGCCCGGGTGAGTACGAGGTCTCTAAGGTCTCAGTCAAAGGCATAGCAGCGAAAAAATATAAAGACGAGTCAGGAACTAAATTTACTGTGTATCGTTTGGAGATATCTGGCTTTCGTTTAGCTATTTTAGGTCACTGCACAGAAAATCTTGATGAAGCACAGCTCGAGGCTATTGGAGTTGTAGATTTACTTGTTGTCCCAGTAGGTGGTAATAACTATACGCTGGATGCTCATCAAGCTGCTAAGCTTGTTAACCAAATAGATCCTCGAATAGTGATACCAGTTCATTATGCGGATAAAGCAGTTAAATATGATGTAGATCAAGATGATATATCTATTTTTCTTAAGGAGCTAGGCACACAAGAACATGAAGTTGTAGATAAATTAAAGCTTAAAAATGGAGTTGTACCTGCTGTAAGAACAGTATACGAGATACGACGTAGTTCATAATTTACATATTAAAATAAAAAAGCCGCGATTTTTCGCGGCTTTTTTATTAAAGCAAGGTAATTAAGATGTTAATACACCTTTTTTCTTAAGTGTACGAATAGCCTGAGTGCTGAGCGTCATAGTAACTTTTTTACCATCTAGCATGAATGTTTTTTTCTGTAGGTTTGGTTTAAACACTCTTTTTGTACGCCTTAAAGAAAAGCTCACATTGTGGCCGTGTTGTTTACCTTTACCTGTTAACTCGCATCTCGCTGTCATTTAATTTCCTTTTTACAGTTCAATAATCAATACTACTATTATTAGAGGTCAAAGTCAACGCTTACTTTGCTATACTAGTGTGAGTATGGATATAAATCTACTCCAAATATTAGCATTAATCGTTATTATTTTAGTTTCAATGACAATTCATGAGATGATGCATGCCTATGTGGGGTATTGGCTAGGTGATACAACTGCTAAAGAACACGGTAGATTGACTCTTAACCCACTCGCACATATTGACCCTTTTATGACAGTTCTACTGCCAATTCTCTTAGCAGTCACAGGCGCACCGATATTTGGTGGAGCAAAGCCAGTTCCATTTAACCCTCACAACCTCCGTTGGGGCGAGTTAGGGTCTATGCTTGTAGCGATATCGGGTCCACTCACAAACCTTTTACTGGCATTTATTGGGTTTGGAGCACTTGTTTTTATGGGTCAGAACAGCGAAGGTAATGTGCAGTATGTTCTACAACTTTGGGTGTATGTTAATTTAGGATTCTTTATATTTAATATGCTGCCCATTCCTCCTCTTGATGGCTCAAGGCTTATTTACTACTTGGCTCCTAACCCAGTTAGAAATGGTATGGCTGCGATTGAACAGTATGGAATATTTATTGTTTTTGCATTAATACTGTTATTTTCACCCTACCTAACTCTTCTGATGAAATTTGGTATTAACTTTTTCTTGAATATTTTCATAGCAATTTTCGGCGTAATGATATAATAATTACAGCCCCTGGCCGTAGGATGCATATGATTTTTCTTAACATAGATCATATAGGGAGCGCAAAATTATACTACTTCGTGGAGCAGTAATGAGCGCACCCACCTTGCACTAAAGCGAGGAAATGTCATGCATCTGTAGCAAGGGGTTTTCAGTATCGACACTTTAAATCCAAAGGCATAGAAAAGAATTTATATGAGACAAAAAATTTCAGTACGAGCAATGATAAAGCAAGACGGTAAAGTGTTACTTGCAAAACGTGCAACAGGAAGAGCTACTATACTAGGTAAATTTGAACTTCCGGGTGGTAGTGTTGATTTTCGCGAGCAACCCAAAGAGGCGCTCCAGCGGTATCTAAGAAACCATTTTTCAGTAGGTTTTGAGACCACTCAGCTCTTCGATGTTGTTAGCTTCATTGATCCTGATGATACAGATGTGCAATATATTTTTGTAGTATACCTCGTAAGTTTAAAGCCAGGGGATAACACGATTAAACTTAGTCAGCGGTACAACAAATATATATGGGAAAAGTTGTCAGACATACAACATAATACCATAACCAATTCAACTCAAGTACTGCTCGGTCTTGACCAAGAAGAGCAATTAACTCTAGTGCATGACATTGATCACAATCAAATAGATGTTGATACTACAACTTTAAATAAAATTATAATGTATTCCGATGGCGGCTCTAGGGGTAATCCTGGTCCAAGCGCAGCCGCTTTTGTAGTAATGAATGAACGAGAAGAAGTGATTGCAGATGGTGGTTCTTATTTAGGTGTAACAACTAATAACCAAGCTGAATATCAAGCAGTATTTTTTGGCCTGAAAAAGGCCAGAGAGCTTGGGGTTGATATTATTGATTTCAGGCTTGATAGCAATCTTGTAGTCAACCAATTAAACGGTGTTTATAAGATAAAGAACAGAGATCTTTGGCCTATACATGAGCAAATAAAACTTCTATTGCCACGTTTTAAAAAAGTAACCTTTTCTCACGTACGCAGGGAATTTAACCAGCTTGCAGATAGTCTTGTAAACAAAATTCTCGACGAACACGCCAGTAAGTAGGGTATACTTATAGAGGTAGATCATTGGACAATCGCTTGCTTAGGTGAGAGGAAAGTCCGGGCAGCATAGGACAATGGCAGTGGCTAACGGCCACCAAGGGCGACCTTAGGGAAAGTGCCACAGAAACGAAACTACCCTTCGGGGAAAAGGTGAAACGAGTGAGGTAAGAGCTCACAGCGACGTATGGTGACATACGTAGGAGGTAAACCCTGTCTGCTGCAAGGGATTTGTTCATATTAGTGGTCCGCTAGAGCAAATCGATTTAATCCGCTTGAATCCTAGTGTAAATTGGGATCTAGATAGATGATTGTTCACGACAGAACCCGGCTTACAGATGATCTGCCACTTAAAAAACCTTCTTTTACAGAAGGTTTTTTAAGTTTCTAAAAGTAGGGAAGGGCTATTTAGCGGATTTTGCTACTTCAGTAAATACTTTTGGTTCGTTTACCGCTAGCTCGGCTAAAACTTTTCTGTCTAGCTCAATCTTATTCTTCTTAAGACCGTGTATAAGTTGACCGTAAGTAAGGCCATTTTCTCTTGCAGCAGCGTTAATACGAGTAATCCATAGTCCACGAAGGTCGCGTTTTTTGTTACGACGATCTCTGTAAGCATACTGTAACGAGCGAATAACCGCTTGTTTAGCAAGTCGGAAGCTTCTAGTTCGATTATGTTGCATGCCTTTGGCACGTTTTAACATCTTCTTGTGTTTTGCGCGTGTGGTAACGCCTCTTTTAACTCTCATTACTTAAGCTCCTATGACTTTCTTGATATTCTTACGGATTGATCCGGTTATTTCTGCGCTTGTGCCGATTCTACGTTTGCGACCACCACTTTTCTTCGCTAGTAAGTGCTTGCCGAATGCACGACGACGCAAAAGTTTACCGCTCGCAGTTTTTTTAACTCGCTTTGCAGTTCCTTTATGGGTTTTCATCTTTGGCATGCTATTTACTCCTTATGGTGATGCTTAAATTTCTACCAGCTAGACTAGGCTGTTGTTCGGTGACCACCTCTTCACCAAGTAGTTCTTGTATTTTCTTGATCATTTCGAAGCCCAATTCTTTATGTGCCATCTCACGACCCTTGAAGACTACGGTCAGTCTAACCTTATGTCCTTCTTCTAGAAACTTACGTACTTTACGGAGTTTAATATCGAGATCATTTGCGCCTATTTTCAAACCTACACGGATTTGTTTCATCTCGCTTGATTTACTTTTGGCTCGAGCCTTTTGTTGCTCTTTTGTCTTCTGGTATTGGTACTTACCCCAGTCAATAATTTTTACAACTGGCGGAGAAGCGTTAGGAGAAATCTCTACTAGATCTAGCCCAGCTTCGTTGGCGGCCTCAAGGGCCTCCTGACGAGACAATATTCCTATTTGTTCGCCCTTCTCTCCTATAACCCGTAGCTCTGAAGCTCTGATGGCTTCGTTGATACGTACCGACTTATTGATTTCGAAAGACTCCTTTTAACATTTAATATTAGTTTCTAGCTTTGTATTTTAACAGATTACGCAGCGGGGTGCAACAGTTAATTACAGAGTTTGCTGAGTGGAACGAAATTGCAGTGCTTCCGAAATGTGAGCAGTAGTTATGGCGGGCGCTTCTTCTAGGTCTGCAATTGTACGAGCAACTTTGATGACCTTGAAGTATGAACGGGTTGTTAGACCAATTCTTTTTGATGCCTGTGAGAGAAGATTCTTCACATCATCATCCAGTTCAATCTGTTGTTTTATAGATTTACTCGTAAGAGTAGCATTGCTTAGTGTAGGGTCTTTATATCTTTTTTGTTGTATTTTTCTTGCATTCTGTACCTGTTGGCGAACTACATCTGCTTCGTTTGTGTGTGATTTCTTTAGTAGTTCTTCATGAGGCACTCGACCGACATGAACAATCATATCTATTCTATCGAGTAGGGGGCCAGATATTTTTTTCTGGTATTGCAGTATCTGTGAAGCACTACAACTGCATTCTTTCAGGTCATCTCCAAAGTAGCCGCAAGGGCAGGGGTTTTGAGTAGCAACAAGCATGAAGTTAGCAGGGAAGTGCACACGACTATCAGCTCGGGATATCCTAATTTCCTTATCTTCTAAAGGTTGCCTTAACACTTCAAGGCTAGCTCGGGGATATTCAGGAAGTTCATCCAAAAAAAGTACACCCAGGTGCGCGAGACTTATCTCTCCGGGTATTGGATTTCGCCCGCCACCTGTTAAGGAAATGTGGCTTGCAGTATGATGCGGAGCTCTGAAAGGTCTACTCAGTAATGTGTCGGTAGCGCTCTCTCCAGATAGGCTATGTAGCTTAGTGACCTCTATTTGTTCTTCTAAGGATAACTGAGGCAGGAGGTCAACTAACGCCTTCGCGAGCATTGTCTTTCCAGTACCTGGAGGTCCAGTGAACAATACGTTATGATGACCTGCTGCTGCGATCGTGAGCGCTCGCTTTGCCACTTTTTGTCCGTGTATATCATCTATGGTTGAGGATGATTTACTTGTTGATACGATTGTTTTTTGCGGGGTAGGTTTGATTAGTTTTTCGCCCTTAAGGTGCAAATAGAGCTCACTGAGCGACTTTACTCCTATAACATCTACTCCATCTACTAAAGCCGCTTGATCCGCGTTCTCGACGGGCAGGAATAGGCAGGTGGCTCCGCTATTCTTTGCAGTTTCAGCAAGATGTATTGCGCCTCTAATTGGACGCAGATTGCCATCAAGCGAAAGCTCACCTGCAAACATTGCATTCTGAACGTCAGCCACTTTCAGCTGGCCGCTTACCACTAAAATGGCGAGTGCGATAGGGAGGTCAAATTGCGCACCATCCTTCGGTAAGTTTGCTGGTGCGAGGTTTATAGTTACTTTTGAGGCAGGAAAATCAAGATGTGAATTTTTTATTGCACTTCTTACACGTTCCTTTGCTTCATCAATAGCTTTGTTAGCGAGACCGACAATTTGTAAGCTAGGCAAGCCCCGACTAGAGTCACACTCAACCTCTATAATTTGACCATCAAATCCAATATTTGTTGCAGAAAGAATTGTCGCCACCATAATTATTCTAGTAAACCACTTATGGTATTAATCGACAAGTTATGGTAAAATATACTTATACGTGGGGCTGACCTTAGCTTTCGACGATTGGACATTAACAGATTACTTAGCAAGTCGAATTACACCGTAAGTGTTATTTTAATTGCAAACTTTGTTGCAAAAGCAAAGTCAGCTGTTGCTACATTCGCTAACGCGTTTCGTACACCTGTCTTTGCGCCAGCTTTAGTTTAATTACTATCGCCGTTTTCCTAGCGTAGGCAACATACTGCTAGCAAAGCGTCATACTTTATGTTGCTGGTTTTGTTTGAGTAATGGCAAACAAAATAAGATTTTACCAAAGCAACTTTTGTTTGTATTTTTGTTATTTCCATAGCAAACAAATGTTGTAAAACCATTAGAAATAACTAAGCTTGTAGACGAGTAGTCAGTTACCAGTCGGACCCGGGCGCAATTCCCGGCAGCTCCACCAGAAATTATTCATATCAATAAAAAAACAACCGCCTGCGAGTAGCGGTTGTTTTAAGTTTGGAGACCTTTTTGTTTTTGAACCCCTGAGTAAGTTTTTTATTCAAGAGTTACCCCTATAATATCGCGTCAAAACGCTCATGTCAACACTATTTTTTAACAAAATTTTCCTGTGGAAAACTAAATACAAGTCAAAATATGGCGTTGTAATCAGGTTATACAGAATCAAAAACTCAATTTAAATAATAAAACGTACTGCATACAAAATTAAATTGAAATTACGTAGTAAAAAAACCATAGTTATAAATGCTTTTTTTAAGTTTGGAAATGATTGCAGTCTATATGTAGCTCACGAACAGCACGTTTACTACAAAACGAGTATCGCTGTTTAGTTGAAATGAATGTTTCTTGACAAACGTAAGGTCCATATTGTTAGTAATTGCCTTTGCTCCGGCAATAAGGCAGTTCGTAAAGCTTGAGTCGCAAGAAACACAGGGTAGGTAGGCTAGTCACTACTTAAAACTTTCGAAGCTTCATTACCATTAAATATAAAAATCAAAACAGCTGGCTATATAGATTGAAGTTACTAAGAGTCTCGCAGCATTCATGAGAAGTGAATACTTAAAAGTGATAGTCGATAGTTCTATACATTGCTAAAGCAATCAAAAATACCTGAATTTAAAACTTTTCAGCAAGGAGTAGTCTTATTTGGTGTATTTAATACTACAAAAATAATGATGTAAATTATATATATTACTCAGTTAAAAAAATATTATAGAAATAATTACAACAAAAATACTTAAAAATGTATTGACGCTTATGACTATATATGCTAATAATGAATACAAGCTTTAAATCACAAAAACAAAAATATAAAAGCTCGCACCTAGTTAGAACAGCTCCGCTAAGGCAAATATTTGACGGACACATGACGACAGTATCTTTCGAGATAATGGCGTCAAAGCTCCGCCAAAACAAAAAGTTGTATAAGCGTTGAGCACATAAAGTTAGTAATGCTTGGTCTTACCAAGCAACACAACTTATCTGTATGCTCCGATTTATTCGGAGCGGTCAGTCGCCCTCGGCGACGAGCGCCCCAATAGTTTATTTACAAGTGGCGGATTCGTCGCCAGGGTTCTTTTTTTCTGATATCCTGAAGGTATGTATAATTACATTGCTGACAGACTGTGGTATAGCATATACCTCACACCTCTAGTGAGTCTGTTACTATTATTCTACTTCTGGAATGCTACTAACCCTGGTACGGTAGGTCCCTTGGGTATTTTATTCGTTTTTGTACTTTTGTACTTGTTTTGGGCAAGTACTTTTTTTATTGTTTTGCATCTTGGATTTTCGCTGTTTAGAAAAACCAGTTTTTTCCGTGTCTTTATGACAAAGAGGGAGAACAAACCCTTTAACTGGAAAGTGAGCTATTATATTGCAAGTATTATAGCTTTCATGCCTGTGCTGCTTTTAGCTATGCAGTCAGTAAATCAGCTTACTATTAGGGATGTGCTACTAGTTGTGCTTTTTACTGGCCTCGCAATTTTTTATGTTTCTAGACGTACTTAATACTTGAGGTAGTGCCTTAACTATATGCTATAATTAAGGCCATATGGAGCCTCAATCAAACAACTTAAATCGTGAGCCAAACAGTCTCGAGAAGCCACCGGTAAATCCCGAGATTTTAAAAAGCCCAGATCGCAAACTTGAGAACGTGCCAATTGGTGCATTAGAACAAATAGGCGACAATGCTTCTCAAGAGCGTAGTGGTACTGTTAATGACACTCCACAAATTTCTGCAAGTGATGTAGCAATCGCTACCCCAAGCGCTCCCGTAGTAGCTCAGGATGATGTAAGCGTCGGCTCAGTATCAACACCTGTGGTAGCAGCAGATGATGATGTTATTGAGAAAGAATGGGTAAATAAAGCGAAAAAAGTTATAAACGAAACAAAAGGTGACCCTTATGCTAAGGAAAGGGAAGTGAGTAAATTACAGGCAGACTACATGCAGAAAAGGTATGGTAAACAAGTCAAAATGCCAGATGAAAATTAAAGAGGTGGTAAGACAATGGCAGAGTTGCTCGTAAGTATTTTTGTTCTAGGTTCTATAGGAGCTGCTATTGCTGCAGGAATTTATTTTTTGTATCGTCAGTCAATTCGTGAAGCTAAGAACTATGAGCGAGGGCTCAAGATGGTGCCACTTCGTATACATTTACCTCCTGCGAGTGACGATATAGAAGCTGGTGGACGTGACGCAAGAGATGTTACTCAAGAAGCAATATCTCAGGCTCAAGTTATGTACAACATTATTTCAAGTACTGCTACAAAAGGTTTTAAGAGTAAACTTTTTGGACAGCGACATGTTTCTTTTGAGGTAACGGTCAAAAATGGCCTGGTTAACTACTATGTGGTGGTACCCGTAATACTGGTTGATGTTGTTCGTCAGGCTGTGGCTGCTGCGTATCCTGCCGCCTCGCTTGAGGAGGTAGAGGAGCAGAATATTTTTAGCCAGACAGGTAGAATAAGTGGCACTATAGGTGGTGAATTGACTTTAAAAAATGACTACGCCTATCCTATTGCAACTTTTGAGGAGTCAAAAAGGGATGCAATGATAGCCTTGCTCGGTGCTCTATCGGGAGCGGGCAAAGATGATGGAGCAGCAATACAAATATTACTTCGCCCTGCCCCAGAAGGTTGGTCAAAAAGATCAACCAAAGCAGCCCAAAAAATACGCCAGGGCAAGTCATCTAAGTCAGGAGCTCCGTCAATTGGTACTGGTATGTTGGAAATGTTGTGGAAACCACCTGCAACAGGTGAAGAAGGCAAAGGAGGTGATCATCAGGTAACCTCGCTAGAGCAGTCTCACATAGACTCAATCGAAGAAAAGACTCGTTATCCTGCATACGAAACCCTTGTAAGAGTCATTGCTTCATCAAACACTGCAACTCAATCACAAACATTGATGAAAAACATTGTTGCGGCATTCTCGCTATTTGATGCGCCGAATAAAAACGGCTTTAAATTTAATGTTACAAGTGATATTGAGGAATTTACAACAGCCTTCATTTTTAGATTCTTTCCCCAAAATATAAAAAACAACATTTTAAATAGCATAGAACTTGCAACTATTTTTCACCTACCTGATCAAACGAGCATTCCATCTTCCCAAGTAGAAAGACAAGCGGCAAAACAAGTGGATGGGCCAAACTATATACCTGATCAAGGGTTACTACTTGGTGTGAATGTATTTCGTGGAGTAAAAAAGGAAATACGACTGAGCGAAAACGACCGAAGACGTCACACATATGTTATAGGTCAAACAGGAACAGGTAAGTCGGTATTACTTGAAAACTTGGCACTACAAGATATGCTCGAAGGACGAGGGTTTGCATTTATTGATCCACACGGAGATTCAGCCGAAACAATACTCGGTATGGTACCTAAACACAGAGTTGAAGATGTTATTTACTTTAATCCTGGTGACATGACAAACCCGGTAGGACTTAATATGTTTGAGTTCGACCATCCAGACCAGAAAGACTTTCTAATACAAGAAGCTATTAATATGTTGTACGGACTATATGATCCAGGACATACCGGAATAGTAGGACCTAGACTAGAGCATATATTCCGCAACTGTGCATTACTACTTATGTCGGATCCTAATGGAGGAACTTTTATAGATATACCAAAATTGCTAGTAGACAATGATTTTATGAAGAGCAAACTCAAATACGTCAAAGACCAAAATGTACTAGATTTTTGGACAAAGGAATTTCCTGCCTCACAGCGTTCAAATGAATCCGGAGAAGTAGTCAGCTGGGTAGTAAGTAAGTTTGGTCCATTTATGTCCAACACAATGATGCGTAATATTATGGGTCAGACAGAAAGTGGCTTTAACCTGCGTGAAATTATGGATAACAAAAAAATACTCATTGTTAACCTTAGCCAAGGTAAGATGGGTGAATTAAACTCACGCCTTATTGGTATGATTTTCATCATGAAGTTTCAGGCAGCTGCTATGGGTCGCGCTGATATTCCTGAAGATCAACGAAGTGATTTTTGTTTGTATGTCGATGAGTTTCAAAACTTTGCTACTGATAGTTTTGAGTCTATCTTGTCACAAGCCCGTAAGTATCGCCTGAACCTGATACTTGGTAACCAGTTTATGACCCAACTTACAGACAAGGTCCGAGAGGCTATTATTGGTAACGTAGGGACGGTTATTAGCGGTAGGATAGGTGTAACCGACGCTGAACTTATGGTAAAGAGGTTCCAGCCTATATTTGATGCTGAGGACCTTATAAAGCTACCAAACTATCAGTCAATATCTAATGTCATGATAAATAGTGTTCCATCTGCACCTTTTAGTATGAACTTCCTACCTCCGCTTGGTGGCGCACATCCAAATCCACAGTTAGCCGATGCTTTGAAGAAGCTTTCCGGAGCTAAGCATGGACGACCTCGTGCGGAAGTTGAGCATGAAATATTTACTCGACTTGGTACTGGTGCAAAGGTTGCAGCACCTTCATCGCAAAGAATTGCTGGTGGTGCACAGCAAAAACCGTCATCTAGCAGTTCTTTCCTTGACGAGTGGCTAGCCAAACGTAAGGAGATCTCTAAAACAAAGCAGGCCGAAACTAAGCCAGTAGATGCACAGCTGAATAAACCAACTAAGTCTGAAGACAAGCTCGATAAGGCTCCGATCCAAGAAAAACCAAACTCAAGTAATACACCAGATACTCAACCTGCTAATCACGGGCATCTATCGATTCAGAGAGATGACAACAGTTCTACAGAAGAAGTTAATATAGATATACGTTAAAAACTACTTCACTTGTTTAACAAGGGCTCGTACGTATTCGTAAACGACTCCAACTAAAAATCCTAGAGCAAAAACATAGCCAAGAGCGGTCATGCTTGTAATCTGGTATCCGTAAAAGTACGCAACTATCAGGGAGAAAACGCCGATGATTGTTACAGCTATAAATCCAAACTGCATAGGCAATATTCTAAAGAAACTATTTTCTAATGAAGCTAGTATAAGCTCAACGAGGCGTTGATGAATGAGCTTACTCAGTATTTTTTCATGGCTGCTCAAATGAACTCTATTCTGTCGTATAGCTTTGTGGTAGGCTGTATTTTTTTTAGACATTTTTATTCCTCGCCCTTTTTATTATTACTTCGTATTCTTTTGATAATATATACGCTCTTAGCCACAACAGAGTATTAATTATTAATGCTGACCAACTAAGTGCTAGAAGTGAGTTTTCGGGCTGTGCGCTCAGAATTCTTTCTATAGTCTTGGGGGTTGGACAAGATACCTTGATATTTGATATTTCTCCAAAAAAACTAGTCATATAGCAGTCGTAAGAACTTCCGTTTGTGGAGCCTCGTGAGCTTATCGGTATAGATTTTAGTATTTGGACATCAAAGCTGTATATTTTTCTCTCATTACTTGCCAGTTTTATTTCAGGCCACTGTAGTGTTTGGGACTTTTTATCAAACCTTGCTATGTCTACATTGCTCAGCTCGGAGTATTCTAGAATGTCACCAATAAACAACTCAGGCTTTAAGCTAATTTCCTGCTGGTTTCTATTTTCTATTATCAGTTCATAATGTAGCTGATCGCCTGGATGGCTTTTTATGAAGCGAGCATCTGTTTTGTAGCCCACATTGGTGACTACAGATTTTGTTTCAAAAGAGTTACTACTAGGGCAGTAAGTAAAAGATAAGTGTTGATTGGGGTCTTTGTAGCAAGTGTCAGCGTTGTAGTTTGTGGTCAAAAAATTTCCACTGTTTTTAAGAATTGCAAACTTACCAGTATTCACAGATATACCCGAAAGGACCTTGAGGTTGGATTTTATTATATATTTTGCATCCACAATGTGTCCGAAATATCTGAAATTACCGTTGTTGCTCAGGGCGACAAAATGCTGGTTGTTAGGGTTTGTCCTATCTTCTGAGTTAAGAGAGTATACCGGCGAACGGCTCCATGCAATAACAAGAGACGATACAGTAGGTATCCATGCACTTAGGTTCTGATCTACAGTTCTAGCTAGATCGTTCCTTGAGATTGATAGGGCATTAGCGCTGTCACGCAGGGGTGATTTTTTTGCTTCATATTCAAGCATAAGATCCTGCTTTGAAGAGAAGCCGCCATATATAGTATCCGAATTAGTATCAGCACTGTTTGCGCTTTGAGTAGGGAATAAAATACCGACATATTGTAGCAAAAGGAACAGGCCAGACAGTATTACTAACACAGCTCGTTTAGCGGTCTTGGCGATAAGTTGTTTGTGAAAGTCAGCAATGTTCCCAGTTAGGCTAGGGCTTTTTAGGGATTCATTTACTATTTTTTTCGTCATGTTTATATGCCACCTTTTATAGACTCAATCATAGCATATTGGTGGTTCTGGCCTCTAGCATAGATAGAATATTTTGTGTTATAATGTTGTTAGTTGGAAACAGAACCGAGGGAGAAAAATCTACACAATGGCTAAACAAAAACCAGCTGCTGCTTATGATGCAGCACAAATCCAAGTACTTGAAGGTCTAGAACCAGTTCGCAAACGCCCAGGAATGTACATAGGTAGCACGGGCTACGACGGAGTCCACCACCTAATAAAAGAAATCGCCGATAACTCTATCGACGAAGCAATTGCTGGTCATGCTAGCAAAATACTTGTCACAGTGCTTGCTGATGGCGGTCTAACGGTCACTGATGATGGTCGTGGTATTCCCGTCGATAAACACCCTAAAACGGGACTCAGCACGCTAGAGACAGTTCTAACCGTACTTCACGCCGGAGGTAAGTTTGGTGGCGGTGGCTATAAAGTTTCATCTGGACTACATGGTGTAGGTTCGAGTGTGGTCAACGCTCTATCGACACTGTTGATTGCCGAAGTTGTTCAAGAAGGTGAGCTATATCGCATAGAGTTCGAGAAGGGTGCAGCAAAAGCACCACTCAAAAAAGTTGGTAAAACCGATCGACCAACGGGCACAACAATAACCTTCTATCCCGACCCAACAATCTTTAAAGAAACAGTTGAATTTGACTACAAATGGATTGTTGATTATTTGCGTCACCAAGCATACCTAACTAAAGGTATTTTTGTCACCGTAAAAGACGAACGAACTAACGAAGAGCAATCTTTCTACTTTGAAGGCGGTATACAAAGCTACGTAGCTCACCTTAACATCGGTAAAGATGTTGTATCCGATAATGTTTTCTATGTAGAACGCCAAGTTGATGATTCTATGATAGAGATTGCTATTCAGTACAATGAAACCTTTGCCGAAACAGTAAAACCATTTGCCAACAACGTGTTAACTCCGGATGGCGGAACACACTTGATTGGATTTCGATCTGCTTTAACACGCGTCATCAACGATTATGCCCGTAAAAGCGGTATCTTAAAAGAAAAAGAAGAGAATCTTACCGGAGATGACATTCGTGAAGGTTTGACTGCTATTATATTAGTAAAATTACCTGACCCTCAATTTGAAGGCCAGACAAAGAACAAGCTAGGTAACCCAGAAGTTCGACGTTACGTTGAACAAGTAATGAATGAATATTTTAGCTACTATCTCGAGGAAAACCCAGCAGTAGCTAAGAAAATTGTCGGTAAAGCACTATTAGCTGCTCGTGCTCGTAAAGCAGCGCGTGCCGCTCGCGACAATGTTATCCGTAAAGGAGCTTTAGACGGACTAAGTCTTCCTGGTAAATTGGCTGATTGTTCTAGTAAGAATCCTGCCGACTCAGAACTCTACATTGTAGAGGGAGATTCTGCTGGTGGATCAGCTAAGTCTGGTCGCGACAGCAAAACACAAGCTATCTTGCCACTTCGAGGTAAAGTACTTAACGTTGAACGTGCTCGTCTTGATAGAATGCTCAATAACAATGAGATCGTTAGCCTTATTAAAGCTATGGGTGTAGGTATTAGCGATCAATTCTCGATTGATGGTCTTCGTTATCACCGAATTATTATCATGACTGACGCCGATGTTGATGGAAGTCACATTGCTACTTTGCTTATGACTTTCTTCTTCCGTTATATGCGTGAAGTTGTCGATGGTGGATATATATATTTGGCAAAACCACCACTCTTTCTCCTTCGTGCAGGTACTAAAAAGTACTATGCCTACAGTGATGAAGAGCGTGATGAGATTATAAACAAACTCATTGCTGAGAAAAAAGAAAAGGGTCTGAAAATTGATAAAGATGCTGATAAAAACAAGCAGGCAGGCCTTACGCTACTACAGCGCTACAAGGGTCTGGGTGAAATGGATGCCGAGCAATTGTGGGAGACAACCATGAACCCTGAAAATCGTGTACTAGTGCAGCTAAAGGTTGAAGATGCCGAGAAGGCAGACGCAATTTTCACCAAACTTATGGGTGACGTAGTCGAGCTACGAAAAAGCTTCATTCAGACACGCGCGAAATTTGTTAAAGTTGAGGATTTGGATATTTAGTTATGGAAGACGAAAAAGACAACCTACCACTAGAGGGTGAAATTATACCTCAAGTACCACAAACACACTCTCGTACAGTTGAAGACCGTACGGTTGAAGATGTTATGGAAGACAGCTTCCTTCGTTATTCAATGAGTGTGATTATTGACCGTGCACTTCCAGACGTAAGAGACGGATTAAAGCCAGTACACCGCCGTATATTATTCTCAATGGAGAAGAACGGCTGGCGTCCAGGCACCAAATACACAAAAAGTGCTCGTATTACTGGTGACGTTATGGGTAAATATCACCCACACGGTGACAGCGCAATCTACGACTCTATGGTTCGTTTAGCCCAAGATTGGACTATGCGTTACATGCTCGTTGATGGCCAAGGTAACTTCGGTTCTATGGACGGTGACCCTGCAGCAGCAGCTCGTTATACAGAGGCGCGTATGGCTCGTATTGGTTCAGAACTCCTTGTAGACCTAGACAAAGACACTGTAGATTTTCGTGATAACTACGATGGTGAAGAGCGTGAACCATCTGTACTTCCTGCAAAATTGCCGAACTTACTGCTTAACGGTCAAATTGGTATTGCAGTTGGTATGGCAACTAACATTCCTCCGCACAACCTCGGTGAGTTGGTAGATGCATCTGTATATATGATTGACAACCCAGAAACAGCTACCGTCGAAGACCTTCTTAAGTTTGTGAAAGGTCCAGACTTTCCTACTGGAGGCATAGTGTACGGTGGAGCTGGTATGCACCAAGCTTACCAAACTGGTCGGGGAGGCATTATGGTGCGTGCCGTTGCAAATATTGAAGAGACCAAAAAAGGTCGCCACCAGATCATCGTAACTGAAATGCCATATGGTGTGAATAAAGCAACACTTATAGAGAGAATTGCAGAGCTTGTAAAGGAAAAGAAAATTACAACAATCAGTGATTTACGTGATGAAAGTGCGCGTGGTGTTGTAAGATTGGTCATTGAACTCAAAAAAGATGCGTATCCAAAGAAGGTACTGAACCAACTGTACAAGATGACATCTCTACAAACGAGTCTTCATTACAACATGCTGGCCCTCATCGATGGTATTCAGCCTCGTATTCTTGGTTTGTACGATATTCTCAACGAGTACATCAAGCACCGACATATTGTTATTCGTCGTCGGACACAGTTCGAGCTTGGTAAGGCAAAAGACCGAGCACACATACTCGAAGGTTTGAAGATTGCACTAGATCACATCGATGCAGTTATTAAGACTATTCGTGAAAGTCAATCTTCTGAAGAAGCTCAAGAGGCTTTGATAAAGAAATTTAAACTGACGGTTATACAAGCAAAAGCAATCTTGGCTATGCAGCTAAGGAGCTTGGTGGGCTTGGAGCGTCAGAAGATTGAAGACGAGCTTGAAGAACTACGTAAATTGATTGCAAAACTCGAAGCTATCTTGGCGGACGAAAAAGAAGTGGCCAAAATTGTTAAAGCAGAACTTCTTGAAATGAAAGAAAAATACGCTGACGAACGACGTACAAAGATTATTGACCATGAGCTTGGTAAGTTTAGTGACGAGGAGCTCATACCTGAAGAAGACGCTGTTATATTGCTTACAACCGAAAACTACATCAAACGAACTTTGATGAGTGAATATCGCAAGCAGCATCGTGGCGGTAAAGGTAAGCGAGGTATGACAACGAAGGAAGAAGATGTGATCGACCAGCTTATACCTACAAGTACTCACGATTGGCTACTGTTCTTTACAAACAAAGGGCGTGTGTTCCGCTTGAAAGCTTACGAAGTACCTGCTGCTAGTCTTGTTGCGAAAGGTGTTGCAGCAGTTAATTTACTGCAAATGCAGCCTGAAGAGAAGATTACTTCAATCATTAAAATTGATAAGAATGAAAAAGACGAAGGCTACTTATTCATGGCAACCGTAAAAGGTACTGTGAAGAAAACTCCACTAAAAGACTATGCGAATATTCGAACTAGTGGACTAATCACCATTAAGCTAGATGAGGGTGATGAACTACGCTGGATCAAGAGAAGTACAGGTGAGGATGACGTGATCATTTCGACATCTGCTGGTCAAGCTGTTCGTTTTGCCGAAAAAGACGCTCGACCAATGGGACGTGCTGCTCGTGGTGTACGTGGTGTACGCTTGCGACCTGGCGACAGCGTTGTAGGTATGGATTTGGCAGACGAAGATAAGCCGCTGCTAGTTGTTAGTCAGAACGGATACGGTAAGCTCACAAAGACTAGTAACTTCCCAAGCCACAAACGTGGCGGAGTAGGTATTAAGTCTGCCGTGGTAACTGCAAAAACAGGTACTATCGTTTCAGTGCGTTCTATCGATCCAAAAGCATCTGAAGTATTGATAATTTCAAACAAAGGACAGACAATTAGAGTAGGTCTAGCAGACATTCCAACACTTGGTCGTACGACTCAAGGTGTGAGAATTATGCGACTTGGCGATGATGATGGTGTTGCGTCACTGGGAATAATTGACGAGCCAGAAGAATCCGCAGAAGAACAAGAATCTAAGGAGGACTAAGCCTATGAATATTCCAGTATATCTACTAGCAGCAGCAAGTGGATGGCTTGTTGCGCAGGTTTTGAAGTATATTTTTGGTGCTATAAAAAACGGTAAGTGGTTCGACAGTTCAGTGGTGCTTCATTCTGGTAATATGCCGAGTGTTCATACTGCAACCGTAGTCAGCCTTGCTACTTTTATAGGAGTAAAAGATGGTTTTGACTCGAGTATTTTTGCGCTTGCTTTCTTATTTGCTGCAGTAGTTGCGTACGACGCCATGGGTGTTCGTCGAAGCTCTGGAGAACAGGGAAATGCTATCAAAGAAGCAATCAAAAACAAAAGTATAAAAGCTAAAATTCCGTACGTGGCGTTGGGTCACACGAAACTAGAAGTAGCGGTCGGTGGCATTGTAGGCCTTGCGGTTGGCGTCTTCGTTGCATTTTTTACTTCGATTTAAACACTTTAGTCCTTGACACCGCCTCTGATACTGAGTTATGATGGTCTTTAAGTCTGAGTTTCTGCGGGACCACAAACACTACATCGTTGGTGTCGCTTTGAGAGATGAGACAAGTATTTTTACAATTTGGTAGTGCAAATCATCGTCAGTTAATTTATATGTTTAAATGTACATTCACTTGGAAACAAGTCACATTTTATGGAGAGTTTGATCCTGGCTCAGGATGAACGCTGGCGGCGTGCCTAATACATGCAAGTCGAGCGGTAAGGCCCTTCGGGGTACAC